>NZ_CDBY01000079.1:0-1514 GCF_000820125.1 Aeromonas simiae
TTGATTCAATTTGTTAAAGAGCGACGCAGCGTTTGGCTGCTGCGGGAGTGGAATTCTACCCACATCCCGGTGTGAGTCAAGCCTTATTTCGTAAGGCTTTTTCTCACTTCGACCGGCTCGCTGCCTGTGCGGCGTTGCCCTGTCGATGGAGGCGCATTATAGGGATCTCAACGCGGCTGGCAAGGGGAAAAAGCAGAAAAAGATGCCCTTTGCATTTGTTCGTTCAATAAACCAGCAAAAACGCTTTATAAGGTAGGAACACTCTTGGCAAACGCCAGTAGATCATCATAAACCGCATTCGCTAGCGTCTCCCCCTGGTCAGTGAGCGCCTTCCCGGTTCGCACCAGCACGTTTGTCCCAACACCGGCCTTGATACCGGCTTGGATATCGGCGGTCTTGTCTCCCACCATGTAGGAGGAAGGCAGGTCAATGTCCAGCTCCTTGGTCGCAGCCAACAGCATACCCGGCTCTGGTTTGCGGCAATCACAGGCAGGTCCATGTTCTGGGTGGTGGGGACAAAAGTAGATGCCATCGAGATCCACATCGCGATCGGCCAGAGACCAATCCATCCACTCGGTCAGATTCATGAAATCAGCTTCACTAAAGTAGCCGCGGGCAATACCGGACTGATTGGTCACAACAACCAGCAGATAGCCCTTCTTCTTCAGGAGTTGCAGCGCTTCGATGGTACCGGGCAGGAAATGAAAATCGTCAACCTGGCTCACATAGCCGGTGTCTTCATTGATGACACCATCACGATCGAGAAATATTGCGGACTTGGCCACGATGACTACCTCTGAAAAATAATGCGTCCGGATTATGGCACAGTGCCGTGATCGGAAAAACAAAAGGGGCGGCCAAAGCCACCCCCTTTCATAGACATTGAAACGCAGGGATATCGATTAAGCGATAACCTTGGCAACAACGCCGGCGCCAACAGTACGGCCACCTTCACGGATTGCGAAGCGCAGACCGTCGTCCATCGCGATCGGGCAGATCAGGGTAACAACCATCTTGATGTTGTCGCCCGGCATCACCATCTCTACGCCTTCCGGCAGTTCGATGGTGCCAGTCACGTCGGTGGTACGGAAGTAGAACTGCGGACGGTAGCCCTTGAAGAACGGGGTGTGACGGCCACCTTCGTCCTTGGACAGTACGTACACTTCGGATTCGAACTTGGTGTGCGGGGTGATGGTGCCCGGCTTGGCCAGTACCTGACCACGCTCTACGTCTTCACGCTTCACGCCACGCAGCAGTGCGCCGATGTTCTCGCCTGCACGACCTTCGTCCAGCAGCTTACGGAACATTTCTACACCGGTACAGGTGGTCTTGGTGGTGTCCTTGATGCCGACGATCTCGACTTCTTCACCTACCTTCACGATACCACGCTCTACACGACCGGTTACTACGGTACCACGGCCTGCGATGGAGAATACGTCTTCGATCGGCATCAGGAACGGCATGTCGATGGCACGCTCCGGCTCCGGGATGTATGCATCCAGGTGGCCTGCCAG
>NZ_CDBY01000079.1:1964-41862 GCF_000820125.1 Aeromonas simiae
TGACCCGGGCAATCTACGTGAGCGTAGTGACGGGTCGGGGTGTCGTATTCTACGTGGGAGGTGTTGATGGTGATACCACGCTCACGCTCTTCCGGGGCCTTGTCGATCTGGTCGAAGGCGAAGGCCTTACCACCGTAGTGCTTGGCCAGCACGTTGGTGATGGCGGCGGTCAGGGTGGTCTTACCGTGGTCAACGTGGCCGATGGTACCCACGTTTACGTGAGGCTTGGAACGCTCAAATTTTTCTTTAGACACGACGTAGTCCTTCTAGGTTAAACCCGCCTGCCGTCGCAGGCGGGGATTCTGAAATTACTTGGATTTGCGCTCGTCAATCACTGCCTGGGCAATGTTGTTCGGAGCTTCAGAGTACTTGCCGAACTCCATGGAGTAGGAGGCACGACCCTGGGTAGCGGAACGCAGGTCGGTAGCGTAGCCGAACATCTCAGCCAACGGAACCATGGCGCGTACGATCTTGCCGGACGGGCCATCTTCCATGCCTTCGATGATGCCACGACGACGGTTCAGGTCACCGATCACGTCACCCATGTAGTCTTCCGGGGTCTCAACTTCGACCTTCATCACCGGCTCGAGCAGAACAGGGCTGGCCTTCATGAAGCCGTCCTTGAACGCCATAGAAGCAGCGATCTTAAACGCCAGTTCGGAAGAGTCCACATCGTGGTAAGAACCGAAGTGCAGACGAACACCCAGGTCTACTACCGGATAGCCGGCCAGCGGACCAGTCTTCAGCTGCTCTTGGATACCCTTGTCGACGCCCGGGATGAATTCACCCGGAATCACGCCACCCTTGATGTCGTTAACGAACTCGTAGCCCTTGCCTTCTTCCAGCGGGTACATGTCGATAACCACGTGACCGTACTGACCACGACCACCAGATTGCTTGGCGTGCTTACCAGTGATGTCCACCGCCTTGCTGCGGATGGTTTCACGATAGGCAACCTGCGGCTTACCTACGTTGGCTTCAACCTTGAACTCGCGACGCATACGGTCAACGATGATGTCCAGGTGCAGCTCGCCCATACCGGCGATGATGGTCTGACCGGATTCTTCGTCGGTCCATACACGGAAGGACGGGTCTTCCTGAGCCAGACGGCCCAGTGCCAGGCCCATCTTCTCTTGGTCAGCCTTGGTTTTCGGCTCAACCGCGATGGAGATTACCGGCTCCGGGAATTCCATACGCTCGAGGATGATCGGGGCCTTCTCGTCACACAGGGTGTCACCAGTGGTAACGTCCTTCAGACCGATGGCAGCCGCGATGTCACCCGCGCGTACTTCCTTGATCTCTTCACGCTTGTTGGCGTGCATCTGTACGATACGGCCAAAACGCTCGCGCTTGTCCTTAACGGAGTTCAGCACGGAGTCACCGGAGTTAACCACACCGGAGTAGACGCGGAAGAAGGTCAGGTTGCCCACGAACGGGTCGGTGGCAATCTTGAACGCCAGAGCAGAGAACGGCTCGTCATCGGAAGCGTGACGCTCGTCTTTGGTCTCACCGTCCATCTTCAGGCCATCGATGGCCGGAACGTCGGTCGGGGCCGGCAGATAGTCGATCACGGCATCCAGCATGGCCTGTACGCCCTTGTTCTTGAACGCGGAGCCACAGGTAACCAGGATGATTTCGTTGTTCAGCACGCGCTGGCGCAGAGCACCCTTGATCTCTTCCTCGGTCAGGTCTTCACCGCCCAGGTACTTCTCCATCAGCTCTTCGGAGGCTTCAGCAGCAGCTTCGATCAGGTTCTGACGCAGCTCAAGTGCTTTGGCTTCCAGCTCAGCAGGAACGTCTTCATAGGTGAAGCTCACGCCTTGGTCGGCTTCGTTCCAGTTGATGGCCTTCATCTTGACCAGGTCGATGACGCCCTTAAAGTTCTCTTCTGCACCGATGTTCAGTTGCAGCGGAACCGGAACGCCCTTCAGACGGGTCTTGATCTGCTCAACGCAGCGCAGGAAGTTAGCACCGGTACGGTCCATCTTGTTGACGAACGCGATACGGGGAACTTTGTACTTGTTAGCCTGACGCCATACGGTCTCAGACTGGGGCTGAACACCACCTACGGCACAGTAAACCATCACGGCACCGTCCAGAACACGCATGGAACGCTCTACCTCGATGGTAAAGTCCACGTGACCCGGGGTATCGATGATGTTGATGCGGTGCGGCTGGAACTGCTTGCCCATGCCGGACCAGAAAGCGGTGGTCGCAGCGGAAGTAATGGTGATACCACGCTCCTGCTCCTGCGCCATCCAGTCCATGGTGGCAGTCCCTTCATGGGTCTCACCGATCTTATGGTTTACACCGGTATAAAACAGAACACGCTCGGTGGTAGTGGTCTTACCTGCGTCGATGTGAGCGGAGATACCGATGTTACGGTAACGCTCAATGGGGGTTGTACGAGCCATTGTCATCCTCTTACTAAGGAATAGTCCTTAGGTCTGCAAAAGATGCGCAGAGCCCATAGGCCCTGCGCAGGCGGATTACCAGCGGAAGTGAGCGAAAGCCTTGTTCGCTTCAGCCATGCGGTGCACGTCTTCACGCTTCTTGACGGAGGCGCCTTTGTTTTCGGCTGCATCCAGCAGTTCACCTGCCAGGCGCTGAGCCATAGATTTTTCACCACGTTTACGAGCGGCCTCAACCAGCCAGCGCATTGCCAGGGCATTGCGACGTACCGGACGCACTTCTACCGGCACCTGATAGGTTGCACCGCCGACACGACGAGACTTAACTTCGACGGCCGGACGGATGTTGTCCAGAGCCTCTTCGAATACGGCCAGGTGCTCTTTGCCAGTCTTAGTGGCAATGATATCCAGGGCACCGTATACGATGGCTTCGGAAACAGATTTCTTACCGTCAACCATTACTACGTTGACGAACTTGGCCAGCAGCTCAGATCCGAACTTGGGATCCGGCAGGATTTTACGCTGACCAACAACACGACGTCTTGGCATTTCAAATTCTCCGTGAACTTCAGGGGTTACCCAAAACTAGAAAGTTTTTAACTAGATAACGTATTAACGTTTGGCCTTACTTAACGGAGAACCATTAAGCTTTCGGGCGCTTCACACCGTACTTGGAACGAGCTTGCTTACGATCCTTAACGCCAGCGCAGTCGAGGGCGCCGCGAACGGTGTGATAACGCACACCCGGCAGGTCCTTAACACGACCGCCACGGATCAGCACAACGCTGTGCTCTTGCAGGTTGTGACCTTCACCACCGATATAGGAGGTGACTTCGAAACCGTTGGTCAGACGCACACGGCAAACTTTACGCAGAGCGGAGTTCGGCTTCTTCGGGGTGGTGGTGTATACACGGGTGCACACGCCACGCTTCTGAGGGCAGGCTTCGAGTGCCGGAACGTTGCTCTTGTACACGTTCTTGACACGCGGCTTGCGCACCAGCTGGTTGATAGTTGCCATCAAAAGGCTCCTGATAATGACTTCATAAACATGTGAAAAATCCTCCCCGCATACACGGGGACGCGAAATTCTAGGTCTACATGGGACGTGAGTCAAGATTTATACAATTCTTGCCCGGCAAATGATCGGGTAGCGCTCTTTTCGGATCACTCGGGCCAGCTGTGGGGCGAGCCGAGGCGGGCCACCAGATCAACCAAGCCGGTCATCGTGATCAGGGTACCGACCTTCGCCTCAAGGCCACGCGCCTTGAGATCCTCCTCCAGCACATACAGCGCCACCCCCTGCAAGCGAGAGGCATGTTGTGGCGCACTCGCCGCAATCACCCCATCTTGCAGCAACACCAGCGCATCATCGGCAGAGCGATAAGCCAGGTACTGTTCCAGTGCCGAAGAGGTGAAAGGAGAGCTCATGACCAAATGCAGCATGGAAGCCTCAGAATGTGATGTGGGTCGGGAAGCGTTGCCAGCAGACAACCAGCTCACTGCGGGACAACAGAGTAACCGGAATGAGTAGATCATCCCGCGTCAAGCCACGCTCGGCCAGGGAGTCGGCGCACACATAGACTTGCTCGATGTCATAGAGTTCGAGCATGCGGAACGTGGGGGCATAGTGGCGCTGCCCTACCCCCTCAGGTTGCTGACCGGCCAGCAATTGATACACACCGTCACCGATAAAGAAGAGGGCGAGATCCTCGGTCAGTGCAGAGGTCGCCAATACTGCGTCGAGGGCTTCGCGACCATAAGCGCTACCGTGCGGAGCATGGCGGGTGATGAAGGCAATCGGGTTCATGAAGGACTCCAGCTCAAAATTGCACGAAGCGATCGGCCTCGAGGGCCGCCTCAGCCAACTGACCCAAGCCACTCATCACAAACGGTGCAGCCAGGTTATGCTGCGCCTTGCCTTGAGCCTGCGCCTCGCCCGCATCGATGACCCCGCGCCGCATCGCGGCCGCGACACAGACATCAAGGCACAGCCCTTCTCCTTCGGCCAACTCACGCCAGCGCTGAACCAAGTCCACTTCATCGCTAGCCGGGGCATGGAGAAAATTGGCATTGGCCACACCATCCCCATAGAAGAACAGATGGCTGATGCGATGCCCCTGCTCCAGCACCTGGCGAGCGAAGCGGTAGGCGCTATGGGCTCGTTCGATGCCATAAGGGGGGGCCGTGACCAGGATGGCAAATGTCAGGCTCATGGATCCACTCTCTTTGCTGCAAACGCCCATTCTAGGGAGATGCAGGATAACAAAAAAGCCCCAGAGGGGCTTTCATGCACAGGGTATTGCTCAGACGTGGGCGATGGCTTCGACTTCCACCTTCACATCTTTCGGCAACCGAGCGACTTCGACGCAAGAGCGGGCCGGAGCGGATTCACCGAAGTACTTGGCATAGACCTGGTTGAACGCGACGAAGTCATTCATATCACTCAGGAAGCAGGTGGTCTTGAGCACCTTGTCGGCCCCCGAGCCCGCCTCTTCCAGCACGGCCAGCAGATTCTTCATCACCTGCTCAGCCTGCACCTCGATCCCCCCGTTGACGATCTCCATGGTCGCCGGGTCGAGCGGGATCTGGCCTGAGGTGAAGATCAGGTCGCCCAGCCGGGTACCCTGAACATAGGGGCCGATGGCGGCCGGCGCCTTGTCGGTTGCAATGATCTGTTTTGCCATTAAGTTATCCCCCTGTTTGGCAATTATTCGCTCTCCTCTTCACCCTGCTTGCGCTGCCGGATGTAGAGATAGACGGTGTGTTTGGAAATATTCAGCTTGTCCGCCACCAAGTTGATGGAATCCTTGATATCGAAGATCCCCTTCTCGAACAACTGAGTCACGATGAAACGATTCTTGGCGTTATTGGCCACCGTCGGGTCCCGGTTGATCTCGTCGATGGTGTTGTCCACCGTCTGAGCAACCAGCTCTTCGACACTATTGGCAAACGTCTCGGGTGTATGCCGTTCCACCTGTTGCGGGGTCGGGAAAAACTCGGCCACAAACTCGTGAAACGGCGCATTGATGTGTAAGTTGATGCAAATAAGGCCGATGACCCGCTGCTCCTTGTTACGGATAGCGATGGTGGTCGACTTCATCAGGGCACCGGTACGACTGCGGGTAAAGTAGCTCTGGGTATAATCCAGCCCGGTCGTTTCGATGTCCTTAAGCATGCGCAGTGCCAGATCGGTGATCGGCGCCCCTTCGGTGCGCCCGGTGTTGAACCCGTTGGCAATCTTGATGACTGATTCGTGCAGGTTTTCCAGGGAATGGAGCACCACTTCGCAGTGTTTGCCGAACAACTCGGCCATGCCCAATACCACCCCTTCATAGGAGCGCAACAATTCCCTGTCTTCTGCGGTAAATGCGCATCCAATTGCTGCCTCTTCAGGCAACAGCGCTTCCTCTATACCGACCGTCATGGTCCCCCCTGTAAAACCACATAACTTTGTCGAGTTTTCAGAGCCGGCCAAGGCTTGTCAACTTTTTTTGATTTTTTGCTTCATAAGCTTGAGTCAGATCATCCTGATCCGGGCCGACCTGACACACTACGCCAGTCGGCAGGATAAAAAAAGGGCTCCCGCAGGAGCCCTTTCTATCAGCAGCAGCTTACTCTTCGTCGAAGCTACCGGCTGCGTTCAGCAGATCCGCCAGGTTCTGCTGCGCCTCGTCGGCGGTCACCTGCGGCACACCCACGTCACGCGCTGCGGCAGCGCGCTTGGTGATGCGGCCCTGGTGGTACGCAAAACCGGTACCGGCCGGGATCAGACGACCCACGATCACGTTCTCCTTCAGACCGCGCAGTTCATCGCGCTTGCCACCAACGGCGGCTTCGGTCAGTACGCGGGTAGTCTCCTGGAAGGAGGCCGCGGAGATGAAGGATTCGGTGCTCAGAGAAGCCTTGGTGATCCCCATCAGCACGTGACGGAACGTCGCCGGCGTCTTACCTTCGGCAACCAGTCGACGGTTGGCGATGTTGACGCGGGCAATTTCCACCTGCTCGCCATCGATGAACTCGGAATCACCGGAGTTCATGATCTCACCCTTACGCAGCATCTGACGTACGATGACTTCGATGTGCTTGTCGTTGATCTTAACGCCCTGCAGACGGTAAACGTCCTGCACTTCGTTAACGATGTAGTTGGCGACCGGGCTGATACCACGCAGACGCAGGATATCGTGTGCAGATTCCGGACCGTCGGCCAGCACTTCACCCTTGGTGACCTTTTCACCTTCGAAGACGTTCAGGTTACGCCACTTCGGAATCATCTCCTCGTAGGCGTCGCCGCCCTCGGTCGGAGTGATCACCAGACGACGCTTGCCCTTGGTCTCCTTACCGAAGGAGATGGTACCGGAGATCTCGGCCAGGATGGCCGGCTCTTTCGGTTGACGCGCTTCGAACAGATCCGCAACGCGCGGCAGACCACCGGTGATGTCCTTGGTACCGCCGGATTCCTGCGGGATACGCGCAACCGCGTCACCCACGTTCACGTTGGCACCATCTTCCAGGTTGACGATCGCCTTGCCCGGCAGGAAGTACTGGGCGGCGACATCGGTACCCGGGATCATCACGTCGTTGCCGGCTGCATCGAGCAGCTTCACGGTCGGACGCATCTCCTTACCGGCGCTCGGACGCTCGTTGACGTCCAGCACGACGATGGAGGAGAGACCGGTCAGCTCGTCGGTCTGACGAGTGATGGTCACGCCATCGATCATGTGTTCGAAGTGGATACGACCGGCCACTTCGGTGATGATCGGGTGGGTGTGCGGGTCCCAGTTAGCAACGGTCTCGCCTGCGTTCACAGCCTGGCCGTCCTTCACTTCCAACACGGCACCGTAGGGCAGCTTGTGGCTTTCCTTGGTACGGCCCATGTCGTCCATGATGGTCAGTTCGGTAGAACGGGAGGTGATAACCAGCTTGTCGTCGCTGTTGTGAACGAACTTGGCGTTCTGCAGCTTGATGGTACCGGTGTTCTTCACCTGGATGCTGCTCTCGGCCGCGGCACGGGATGCAGCACCACCGATGTGGAACGTACGCATGGTCAGCTGGGTACCCGGCTCACCGATGGACTGGGCGGCGATAACACCGACCGCTTCACCACCGTTCACCAGGTGGCCACGGGCCAGATCTCGGCCGTAGCAGTGGGCGCAGATACCGAAGTCAGTCTCACAGGTGATGGCAGAACGTACCTTCACACGGTCGACGGAGTTGCGCTCCAGCAGGTCACACAGATGCTCGTCGAGCAGGGTGTTGCGAGCCACCAGGATCTCGTCCTCGGTACCCGGCTTGATGACGTCTTCCGCCACCACACGACCCAGCACGCGCTCACGCAGCGGCTCGACCACGTCACCACCTTCGATCAGCGGAGCCATCCACAGACCTTCAACGGTGCCACAGTCGCTCTCGGTCACCACCATGTCCTGCGCCACGTCAACCAGACGACGGGTCAGGTAACCGGAGTTCGCGGTCTTCAGCGCGGTATCCGCCAGACCCTTACGAGCACCGTGAGTGGAGATGAAGTACTGCAGTACGTTCAGACCTTCACGGAAGTTCGCCACGATCGGGGTTTCGATGATGGAGCCGTCCGGCTTCGCCATCAGGCCACGCATACCGGCCAGCTGACGGATCTGGGCAGCAGAACCCCGTGCACCGGAGTCAGCCATCATAAAGATGCTGTTGAAAGAGGCTTGCTCTTCCTCTTCGCCCAGGGAGTTGACGGCGCGCTCCTTGGACAGGTTCTCCATCATGGCCTTGGAGACACGCTCGTTGGCGCTGGCCCAGATGTCGATAACCTTGTTGTAGCGTTCGCCCGCGGTCACCAGACCGGACAGGAACTGATCCTGGATCTCGGCGACTTCGGCTTCGGCGGCGGCGATGATGTCCTTCTTGGCATCCGGGATCAGCATGTCGTCGATGCCTACGGAGGCACCGGACAGGGCTGCATAGTGGAAACCGGTGTACATCAGCTGGTCAGCGAAGATGACGGTGTCCTTCAGGCCCTGCTTGCGATAGCAGGTGTTCAGCAGACGGGAGATCTGCTTCTTGCCCATGGCCTGGTTGGAGACGTACTTGATCCAGTTCTGCGGGTTGGCAGCCAGATCGGCCTTAGCGGCCTCGGTCAGCACCATCGGCGGATCGATCAGCGCGTACTCCATGCCCTTCGGCAGGATCAGGCTCAGGATGGCACGACCGACCGTGGTGTTCTTCATCTCGGTCTTGGCAACCAGCTCACCGGCTTCGTTCTTCACGTACTCGGTGATGCGAACCTTGACGCGAGCGTGCAGGTCGGCCAGACCGGCGCGGTACACCTTCTCGGCTTCCTTCGGGCTAGACAGCACCATGCCTTCGCCCTTGGCGGCGATGCGGGCACGGGTCATGTAGTACAGACCCAAGACCACGTCCTGGGACGGCACGATGATCGGCTCACCGGAGGCGGGCGACAGGATGTTGTTGGTGGACATCATCAGGGCGCGCGCTTCGAGCTGGGCTTCCAGGGTCAGCGGAACGTGTACCGCCATCTGGTCACCATCGAAGTCCGCGTTAAACGCGGCACACACCAGCGGGTGCAGCTGGATGGCCTTGCCTTCGACCAGGGTCGGTTCGAACGCCTGGATACCCAGACGGTGCAGGGTCGGCGCACGGTTCAGCATGACCGGGTGCTCGCGGATCACTTCGTCCAGGATGTCCCAAACGACCGCTTCCTCGCGCTCCACCATCTTCTTGGCAGCCTTGATGGTAGTCGCCAGACCACGGGTTTCCAGCTTGCCATAGATGAAGGGCTTGAACAGCTCGAGGGCCATCTTCTTGGGCAGACCGCACTGATGCAGGCGTAGGGTCGGACCTACGGTGATAACGGAACGACCGGAGTAGTCGACGCGCTTACCGAGCAGGTTCTGACGGAAACGACCTTGCTTACCCTTGATCATGTCAGCCAGGGACTTCAGCGGGCGCTTGTTGGAGCCAGTGATGGCGCGGCCACGACGACCGTTATCCAGCAGCGCATCTACAGATTCCTGCAGCATACGCTTTTCGTTGCGCACGATGATGTCCGGGGCAGCCAGGTCGAGCAGGCGCTTCAGACGGTTGTTACGGTTGATCACGCGGCGGTACAGATCGTTCAGATCGGAGGTCGCGAAACGACCACCGTCGAGCGGCACCAGCGGGCGCAGATCCGGCGGCAGCACCGGCAGCACGGTCATGATCATCCACTCCGGCTTGTTGCCGGATTGCAGGAAGGCTTCCATCAGCTTCAGACGCTTGGTGGTCTTCTTGCGCTTGGTCTCGGAGTTGGTCTGATCCAGCTCTTCGCGCATGGTACGCACTTCGCCTTCCAGATCGATGCCGCGCAGCAGCTCGAGGATGGCTTCGGCACCCATCTTGGCGTCGAACTCATCACCCCACTCTTCCAGCTTGTCCAGGTACTGCTCTTCGGTCAGCATCTGGCTGCGCTCGAGATCGGTCATGCCCGCTTCGATCACCACATAGGATTCGAAGTAGAGCACGCGCTCGATGTCACGCAGGGTCATGTCCAGCAGCAGACCGATACGGGACGGCAGCGACTTCAGGAACCAGATGTGAGCGGTCGGGCTGGCCAGCTCGATGTGGCCCATGCGCTCGCGGCGCACCTTGGTCTGGGTCACTTCGACGCCGCACTTCTCGCAGATCACGCCACGGTGCTTGAGGCGCTTGTACTTGCCGCACAGACACTCGTAGTCCTTCACCGGTCCGAAGATACGGGCACAGAACAGACCATCACGCTCCGGTTTGAAGGTGCGGTAGTTGATGGTCTCAGGCTTCTTGACCTCACCGAACGACCACGAACGGATCATGTCGGGAGAGGCCAGACCGATCTTGATGCTATCAAACTCTTCGGTCTTGGTCTGAGCCTTCAAAAACTTGAGTAAGTCTTTCACGTGTTTCCCCTGTCAGGAGTCTAACCTCGGCGCCCCTTGCGGGGCGCCCACGTCAATTTGTGAACAATAAGAGCTTGCTCTTACTCTTCTTCCAGCTCGATGTTGATACCCAGGGAGCGGATTTCCTTCAGCAACACGTTGAAGGACTCGGGCATGCCCGGCTCCATGCGGTGGTCGCCATCCACGATGTTCTTGTACATCTTGGTACGGCCGTTCACATCGTCGGACTTGACGGTCAGCATCTCCTGCAGGGTATATGCCGCACCGTAAGCCTCCAGGGCCCACACTTCCATCTCACCGAAACGCTGACCACCGAACTGCGCCTTACCACCCAGCGGCTGCTGGGTAACCAGGCTGTAGGAACCGGTAGAACGCGCGTGCATCTTGTCGTCTACCAAGTGGTTCAGCTTCAGCATGTACATGTAGCCAACGGTAACCTTGCGCTCGAACGGCTTGCCGGTGCGACCGTCGATCAGGGTGATCTGACCGGATTCCGGCAGATCGGCCAGCTTCAGCAGCGCCTTGATTTCACGCTCCTTGGCACCGTCGAACACCGGAGTGGCGACCGGCAGACCCTTACGCAGGTTCTCAACCAGAATACGAACTTCATGGTCGGAGAGCTCGGCGATGTCGACCTGCTGGCTGTCCTTCTCGCCCAGGTCATAGACCTGTTGCAGGAAGTTGCGCATCTCGTGCAGTTCGCGCTGCTCCTTGACCATGCGATCGATCTTCTCGCCGATCCCCTTGGCCGCCAGGCCCAGGTGAACTTCGAGGATCTGACCGATGTTCATACGGGAAGGTACGCCCAGTGGGTTCAGTACGATGTCGACCGGACGGCCGAACTCGTCATGCGGCATGTCTTCGACCGGGTTGATCTTGGAGACCACACCCTTGTTACCGTGACGGCCCGCCATCTTGTCACCCGGCTGGATGCGACGCTTAACGGCCAGATAGACCTTAACGATCTTCAGCACGCCCGGCGCCAGGTCATCGCCCTGGATGATCTTGCGACGCTTGTTCTCAAACTTCTTGTCGAAGTCAGCCTTCAGCTCGACGTGCTGTTCGGCGATCTGCTCCAGCTCGGTCTGCTTGCCTTCGTCTTCGATGGCCAGCTCGAACCACTTGGTGCGATCCAGCTTGGAGAGCTTGTCTTCGCTGTAACCGGCAGAGGTCAGCAGGTTGCGGGCACGACCGAAGATACCGTTCTCGAGGATCTTGAACTCCTCGGTCAGGTCCTTCTTGGCCTGCTTGAGCTGCATCTCTTCGATTTCCTTGGCACGCTTGTCCTTCTCCACGCCATCGCGGGTAAAGACTTGCACGTCGACCACGGTACCGTAGACGCCGTTCGGCACGCGCAGGGAGGAGTCCTTCACATCGGAGGCCTTCTCACCAAAGATGGCGCGCAGCAGCTTCTCTTCCGGGGTCAGTTGGGTTTCGCCCTTCGGGGTCACCTTACCAACCAGGATATCGCCACCCTTCACCTCGGCACCGACGTAGACGATACCGGACTCGTCCAGCTTGGACAGCGCGGCCTCACCCACGTTCGGGATGTCAGCGGTGATCTCTTCCGGGCCCAGCTTGGTATCACGGGAGATACAGGCCAGTTCCTGGATGTGGATGGTGGTCAGACGGTCTTCCTGAACGATTCGCTCGTTAAGCAGGATGGAGTCTTCGAAGTTGTAACCGTTCCACGGCATGAACGCGACGCGCAGGTTTTGGCCCAGCGCCAGTTCGCCCAGGTCGGTAGACGGGCCGTCAGCCAGCACGTCGCCCGCCATCACCGGCTCACCCAGCATCACGCAGGGGCGCTGGTTGATACAGGTGTTCTGGTTGGAACGGGTGTACTTGGTCAGGTTGTAGATGTCGATACCGGCTTCGCCAGGCATCAGCTCATCTTCGTTCACCTTGATCACGATGCGGGAGGAGTCGACCTGGTCAACCATACCGCCACGCTTGGCAACGACGGTCACACCGGAGTCAACGGCCACCGCACGCTCCATACCGGTACCAACCAGCGGCTTGTCGGAGCGCAGGGTCGGCACGGCCTGACGTTGCATGTTCGAACCCATCAGTGCGCGGTTCGCGTCATCGTGCTCAAGGAACGGGATCAGGGCCGCTGCAACGGAAACGATCTGTTGCGGGCTCACATCCATGTACTGGATCTGATCGGCGTTCATGAAGGTGGATTCACCCTTATGACGGCAGGGGATCAGCTCGTCCTTCAGGCGGCCGTCTTCGGTGGTCGCAGCGTTAGCCTGTGCGATCACATACTTGCCTTCCTCGATAGCGGAGAGGTATTCAACCTCATCGGTGATCACACCGTCGTTCACCTTGCGGTACGGGGTCTCGAGGAAGCCGTACTCGTTGGTACGGGAGTAGACGGACAGCGAGTTGATCAGACCGATGTTCGGACCTTCAGGCGTCTCGATCGGGCACAGACGACCGTAGTGGGTCGGGTGTACGTCTCGAACTTCAAAGCCGGCACGCTCACGGGTCAGACCGCCCGGGCCCAGCGCAGAGATACGGCGCTTGTGGGTCACTTCGGACAGCGGGTTGTTCTGGTCCATAAACTGGGACAGCTGGCTGGAACCAAAGAACTCCTTGACCGCGGCAGAGATCGGCTTGGCGTTGATCAGATCCTGCGGCATCAACGCGTCCAGGTCGCCCAGAGACAGGCGCTCCTTGACGGCACGCTCAACACGGACCAGACCGACGCGGAACTGGTTTTCGGCCATTTCACCGACGGAACGGATACGACGGTTACCGAGGTGGTCGATATCGTCCACTTCGTCGTTACCGTTACGGATGTCGATGAGGCGCTGCATGACCTCGACGATGTCGTCCTTGGTCAGCACACCGACGCCAGTCTCGTCTTCACGACCCAGACGACGGTTGAACTTCATGCGACCCACGGTGGACAGGTCATAACGCTCGGAAGCGAAGAACAGGTTCTCGAACAGCTGCTCGGCGGCTTCACGAGTGGGCGGCTCGCCCGGACGCATCATGCGGTAGATTTCTACCAGGGCTTCCAGACGGTTGGTGCTGGAGTCGATGCGCAGGGTCTCGGACATATAAGCACCGTGATCCAGTTCGTTGGTGAACAGGACCTCGAAATGCTTGAAGCCGGCTTGGGACAGGTTGGCGATCGCCTCCAGGCTCAATTCCTGGTTGGCGGTCACGACCAGCTCGCTGGTCTGCGGGTTCAGGTAATCCTTGGCGGAAACCTTGCCCACAACATACTCAACCGGTACCTCGATCTGGGTGATGGCGTCTTTTTCCAGCTGGCGGATGTGACGGGCGGTGATACGACGACCCTTCTCAACGACCACATTGCCATTGGCAACGATATCGAAGGTAGCGGTCTCGCCACGCAGGCGCTCCGGCACCAGATCCATCATCAGCTTGCCATCCTTGATCTCGAAACGGATGGTGTCGAAGAAGGTGGCCAGGATCTCTTCGGTGGTGAAGTCCAGCGCACGCAGGATGATGGAAGCCGGCAGCTTACGGCGACGGTCGATACGGACAAACAGGTTGTCCTTGGCATCGAACTCGAAATCCAGCCAGGAACCACGGTAGGGAATAACGCGAGCGTTATACAGCACCTTACCGGAGGAGTGGGTCTTGCCCTTGTCGTGATCGAAGAAGACACCCGGGCTGCGGTGCAGCTGGGAGACGATCACACGCTCGGTACCGTTGATGACAAAGGTACCGTTGTCGGTCATGAGCGGAATTTCGCCCATGTACACTTCTTGTTCTTTGATGTCTTTGACGGTGCCGGCTGCCGCTTCACGGTCATAGAGGACCATGCGAAGTTTTACGCGCAGCGGCGCGGAGTAGGTCACTCCACGGATTTGGCATTCTTTTACATCAAATACCGGCTCACCCAGGCGATAGCTGACATATTGAAGCTCAGCACTACCGGAGTAACTGGTGATCGGGAAAACGCTACGGAAGGCAGCCTCAAGGCCGTACGCACCTTCCGGGTCAGCCTCGATGAACTGCTTGAAGGAGTCCAGCTGAATGGACAACAGATAAGGCGTGTCCAGTACCTGGTCTCGCTTACCGAAGTCCTTACGAATGCGTTTTTTTTCGGTATAAGAGTAAACCATAGGGTTCCTCAGCTCGCTGATAAGTGACCCACTCTGCCCAATAGGGCAGCTCTGTCTCAACACCGTTTTTGTAGACCGGACAACAGGGTCGTCCAGGGCTGCGATTCTGAGAGACGAAAACGGTGTGAAATGCTCTCAGTCTACAGCGCAAAAGGGCCGGTGAATAAAAATTCACCAGCCCTAGCCCGAAATGAATCAGGCTAATCTACATAAATGCAGATTATTTGATCTCAACGGAGGCACCGGCAGCTTCCAGCTCTTTCTTCAGAGCTTCAGCTTCGTCCTTGGAGATGCCTTCCTTCAGGTTAGCCGGAGCGGATTCAACCAGATCCTTAGCTTCCTTCAGGCCCAGACCGGTAGCAGCGCGTACAGCCTTGATGACGGCAACCTTGTTGGCACCGGCGTTGGTCAGTACTACGTCGAACTCGGTCTTCTCTTCAGCAGCGTCAGCGGCAGCAGCCGGGCCAGCCATAACGGCAGCAGCGGCGGAAACACCGAACTTCTCTTCCATGGCGGAGATCAGCTCAACTACGTCCATTACGGACATGGAAGCAACGGCTTCGATGATTTGGTCTTTAGTGATAGACATGACAAAAATTCCTGATGTTGAATTAACTTAAACTGCCTATAGAGGCGAGAATCAAGCAGCTTCTTTCTGATCGCGGACAGCAGCGATGGTACGAACCAGCTTGCCAGCGGCGGCTTCCTTCATGGTAGCCATCAGCTTTGCAATTGCTTCTTCGTAAGTCGGCAGCGTGGCCAGACGATCGATTTGTGCAGCGGCGATAAACTCACCGTTAAAAGCGCCAGCCTTGATCTCGAACTTTTGGTTCGCCTTGGCAAACTCCTTGAACAGACGAGCAGCAGCGCCCGGGTGTTCGTTGGAGAATGCGATCAGGGTCGGACCGCTGAAAGCGTCGTTGAGGCACGCGAATTCGGTACCTTCAACAGCGCGACGCAGCAGGGTGTTACGCACAACGCGCATATACACACCGGCTTCACGAGCGCTCTTACGCAGGGCGGTCATCTTGTCTACAGTAACGCCGCGAGAATCGGCAACCACTGCGGACAGGGCGCCTTTGGCAGCTTCGTTGACTTCAGCAACAATCTGCTTTTTGTCTTCGAGTCCCAATGCCATTGGCTTAACTCCTGGATTGAACCTGGGCCACCGTGACCCAGAAATAAAACACCCCTTACGGGGAACGATATCGGTGGCAGGATTCCAGAAGAGACAGAATTCTATCTCGCTGGGTTTCCGGCACCGTCTACGCAGGGAAATTAAGGTTTTTCAACCACCTGCGGTCTTGGACGGAGGTCGAAGCCCCCAACCAAACTCAAGGCGCAAAATTGTAGTTCAAATTTTGCGCCTTGTAAATCAGATCAATTAGGCTTGGGTGCTCAGGGAGGCCTGGTCAACCGCGACGCCAGCACCCATGGTGGTGGAGACGCTTACCTTCTTGATGTACTGACCCTTGGCGGAAGACGGCTTGGCCTTTTTCAGGGCAACCAGCAGCGCTTCCAGGTTTTCTTTCAGCTGTTCTTCAGTGAAGGAAACCTTACCCAGGGTAGTGTGGATGATACCGTTCTTGTCGTTACGATAACGAACCTGACCAGCCTTGGCGTTCTTGACGGCCTCAGCAACGTTCGGGGTTACAGTACCAACCTTCGGGTTCGGCATCAGACCACGCGGGCCCAGGATTTGACCCAGTTGACCAACAACGCGCATGGCATCCGGAGAGGCGATGACGACGTCGAAGTTCATTTCACCCTTCTTGACCTGGTCAGCCAGATCATCCATGCCCACCAGATCAGCACCGGCAGCCTTGGCGGCTTCGGCGTTGGCACCCTGGGTGAACACAGCAACGCGAACGTCACGACCGGTGCCGTGCGGCAGCACAGTGGCGCCACGAACGTTTTGGTCGGACTTACGAGCGTCGATGCCGAGGTTTACGGCGACGTCTACGCTTTCAACGAACTTGGCGGTAGCCAGTTCTTTCAGCAGAGCAACGGCTTCGCTGATACCGTACTCTTTGGTACCGTCAACCTTCTCGCGAATAACGCGCATGCGCTTGGACAGTTTAGCCATCGTCTTATTCCTCCACTACCAGGCCCATGGAACGGGCGGAACCGGCGATGCAACGAACCTTGGCAGCCAGATCGGCACCAGTCATGTCCGGCTCTTTGGTCTTGGCGATCTCTTCCAGCTGAGCAATGGTCACTTTACCGACCTTGTCTTTGTTCGGCTTGGCAGAACCAGACTTGATACCAGCCGCTTTCTTCAGCAGGAAGGCTGCGGGCGGAGTCTTGGTTTCGAAGGTGAAGGAGCGATCGCTGTAAACGGTGATCACGACCGGAGTCGGGGAACCCTTTTCCAGCTTCTCTGTACGAGCGTTGAACGCCTTACAGAATTCCATGATGTTCACACCGTGCTGACCCAGTGCCGGACCAACAGGGGGGGACGGGTTGGCTGCACCAGCAGCAACCTGCAGCTTGATATAAGCTGTGACTTTCTTAGCCATTACAAAATTACCTCAAATATGGGTTCTAACGCCTCGGAGACATGCTCCTGCAAACGGCTCCCCAACTAAAAAAGGGGCAGCGAATTATATTGATAATCGCGGCCCCTGACAACACATAATGTGCAGGATTTAATCAGGCCTTCTCGACCTGACTGAAGTCCAGCTCCACCGGGGTGGAACGACCGAAGATCAGCACAGAAACCTTCAGACGGCTCTTCTCGTAGTCGACTTCCTCGACGACACCGTTGAAATCGGCAAACGGGCCATCGGCCACACGCACCATTTCACCCGGCTCAAACAGGGTCTTCGGCTTCGGCTTGTCATGAGCATCTTGCAGACGGTTCAGGATGGCATCGGCTTCCTTATCGGAAATCGGGGCCGGACGGTCTGAAGTGCCGCCGATGAAGCCCATGACGCGCGGAACACTGCGCACCAAGTGCCAGGAGGTTTCGTCCATGGTCATCTGCACCAGAACATAGCCTGGGAAAAACTTGCGCTCACTCTTGCGCTTTTGGCCGGCACGCATCTCGACCACTTCTTCGGTCGGAACCAGTACCTCACCGAATTTATCTTCCATGCCGTGCATCTTGATATACTCGCGCAGCGACTTGGCAACCCGGCCTTCATAGCCAGAGAATGCCTGCACGACATACCATCTCATACGTTGTTCACGTTGCTCAGTCATGGTTTTTCCTTACACACCGGTAATCAAGTTGACCAGCCAGACCAAGGCTCCGTCCAGAACGAACAGCAGCAAGCCCATCACAGCAGTCACTGCCAGCACGATCAGGGTTGTCTGAATGGCTTCCTGGCGAGTCGGCCATACGACCTTGCGGACTTCCAGGCGGGATTCACGGGCAAAAGCCAGCGTGGCCTTCCCCTTGGTGGTCTGCAATGCAAGTACGCCGGCGACGGCGATGGCGACAACTACGCCGAGAACACGGACCAGAGTGTGTACCTCTTTGAAGTACTCACCTACGGCCCAGTTCCCTGCAACTACGGCTGCCAGGATGATGAAAACCAGGCCCCAAAGCAGGGTATCCTTGCTTCCGCCCTGGCTCTCAGGATTCACATTCATACAACCTACCTGTATCTGACGTTATCAAAGACACAAAAGCCCCGCACTTGGCGAGGTATATGGCAGGGGCGGAGGGACTCGAACCCCCAACCATCGGTTTTGGAGACCGCTGTTCTACCAATTCGAACTACGCCCCTGCATAAGAAAGCCCCTATTATAGGGGCTTTCATTATTCATTGTAAGCCTTGATTATTCGATAACCTTGGCAACAACGCCGGCGCCAACAGTACGGCCACCTTCACGGATTGCGAAGCGCAGACCGTCGTCCATCGCGATCGGGCAGATCAGGGTAACAACCATCTTGATGTTGTCGCCCGGCATCACCATCTCTACGCCTTCCGGCAGTTCGATGGTGCCAGTCACGTCGGTGGTACGGAAGTAGAACTGCGGACGGTAGCCCTTGAAGAACGGGGTGTGACGGCCACCTTCGTCCTTGGACAGTACGTACACTTCGGATTCGAACTTGGTGTGCGGAGTGATGGTACCCGGCTTGGCCAGTACCTGACCACGCTCTACGTCTTCACGCTTCACGCCACGCAGCAGCGCACCGATGTTCTCGCCTGCACGACCTTCGTCCAGCAGCTTACGGAACATTTCTACACCGGTACAGGTGGTCTTGGTGGTGTCCTTGATGCCGACGATCTCGACTTCTTCACCTACCTTCACGATACCACGCTCTACACGACCGGTTACTACGGTACCACGGCCTGCGATGGAGAATACGTCTTCGATCGGCATCAGGAACGGCATGTCGATGGCACGCTCCGGCTCCGGGATGTATGCATCCAGGTGGCCTGCCAGCTCGATGATCTTCTCTTCCCACTGGGCGTCGCCTTCCAGTGCCTTCAGAGCAGAACCACGTACTACCGGCAGGTCGTCGCCCGGGAAGTCGTACTCGTTCAGCAGCTCACGCACTTCCATTTCTACCAGCTCGAGCAGCTCTTCATCATCAACCATGTCGCACTTGTTCATGAACACGATGATGTACGGAACACCTACCTGACGACCCAGCAGGATGTGCTCACGGGTCTGCGGCATCGGGCCGTCAGTCGCTGCAACTACCAGGATCGCGCCGTCCATCTGGGCAGCACCGGTGATCATGTTCTTAACGTAGTCGGCGTGACCCGGGCAATCTACGTGGGCGTAGTGACGGGTCGGGGTGTCGTATTCTACGTGGGAGGTGTTGATGGTGATACCACGCTCACGCTCTTCCGGGGCCTTGTCGATCTGGTCGAAGGCGAAGGCCTTACCACCGTAGTGCTTGGCCAGCACGTTGGTGATGGCGGCGGTCAGGGTGGTCTTACCGTGGTCAACGTGGCCGATGGTACCCACGTTAACGTGCGGTTTATTACGCTCAAATTTCTCTTTAGACATGATCGTCCCTCTAAACTAACGCTGAGTACGCGGTGGCAAGCTAACCACAGAACAGTTTATTACATGCGGATGAAATCGGTGAGATAGAGAGAGGTGGTGCTGATAGGCAGAATCGAACTGCCGACCTCATCCTTACCAAGGATGCGCTCTACCGACTGAGCTATATCAGCATCTTGGAGCGGGCAGCGGGAATCGAACCCGCATCATCAGCTTGGAAGGCTGAGGTAATAGCCATTATACGATGCCCGCACTTCTCTAACCCAGATAACTCAAACCGCAGAGAAATGGTGGAGGGAGAAGGATTCGAACCTTCGAAGGCAGAGCCGTCAGATTTACAGTCTGATCCCTTTGGCCACTCGGGAACCCCTCCGGTCACTTCAGCGTCGCAACGGCATTTGTGCTTGCACCCGTTGCTCTGCCGCTTTTTCATACAAAAAAGACGGCCGACATCTAAAGCGTCGCGCATTTTATTGTAACCCTCGGGGGGATGCAACACCTGTAGCCCTGAATCGCCCGCCAGCCGCTGTCTTGCGCGATTTTGGAGGCTGACTGGCCGCGCTTTTTCTTGTGGCGTCCCTCGCCCATGGTGTAAGGTCGCCCTGCCCGATTACCTATCGATGACATCATGACAACAGACCACAACCCCTACCTGCAATTCAGCCGCGAGCAGTGGTCGCTCCTGCGCGACGCCGTACCCTTGACGCTGACCGAGCAGGATCTGCAAACACTGCGTGGCATCAATGAGCGGGTTTCGTTGCATGAAGTCGAGACCATCTATCTGCCCCTGTCGCGCCTGCTCAACCTCTATATCAAGGCCAAGCAGCGCCGTAGCAGAGTGCTGGAGCAGTTTCTTGGCCAGACCCGTGGCCGCATCCCCTATGTCATCAGCATCGCGGGCAGCGTCGCTGGCGGCAAGAGCACCACGGCGCGGATCCTGCAAGCTCTGCTGGAACGCTGGCCAGAGCATCCCAAGGTTGAGCTCATCACCACCGATGGCTTCCTCTACCCTAACCAGGTGCTGGAAGAGCGCGGTCTGATGCATCGCAAGGGCTTCCCCGAGTCATACGACATCCGACAGCTGGTCGAGTTCGTCGCCAATATCCGCGCAGGTCACGAGCGGGTCGAGGCCCCCGTCTACTCCCACCTCGTCTATGACATAGTCCCGGATGAGAAGAAGGTGGTCGAGCAGCCGGATATCCTGATCTTGGAGGGGCTCAATGTGCTGCAAAGCGGCATCGACTCCCTGCACCCGCACCGGGTCTTCGTCTCCGACTTCGTCGACTTCTCCATCTATGTGGATGCCGAGACCGATCTGCTGCGAACCTGGTACATCGAGCGCTTCCTCAAGTTCCGCAGCGGCGCCTTCGCCGATCCTGACTCCTACTTCCACCACTACGCCCAGCTGCGTGAAGAGGAGGCAGTGGCCATCGCCAGCAACATCTGGCAGGACATCAACTACCGCAATCTGGTTGAGAACATACTGCCGACCCGCGAACGCGCCAACCTGATCCTGACCAAGGGACCGGAACACGCGGTGGAGCAGGTCAAGCTGCGCAAGTAAGCACTCGCATCAGGAATAAAAAAAGGTGGCCATTGGCCACCTTTTTTTGCGCTCGACACCTGCCAAACAGGCGATAGTCGCGTCCTGGATTACAGCACCATGGCCGCCACCCAACCAAAGCCCAGCAAGGGAATGTTGTAGTGGATGAAGGTCGGCACCACGCTGTCCCAGATGTGATCATGCTGGCCGTCGGCGTTGAGGCCTGAGGTCGGGCCCAGCGTCGAGTCGGAAGCCGGTGAGCCCGCATCCCCCAGCGCGCCGGCGGCGCCGACCAGAGACATGGTGGCCAGCGGCGAGAAGCCGAGGTGGATGCACAGCGGCACATAGATGGTGGCGATGATGGGCACGGTGGAGAAAGAGGAGCCAATCCCCATGGTGATGAGCAGCCCCACCAGCAGCATCATGAAGGCGGCGATCCCCTTGTGCCCCTCCATCATTCCGCTGACGGCCTGCACCAGGGTGTCGACCCCGTGGGTGGCCTTCATCACGGCGGCAAAGCCGGCGGCGGAGATCATGATGAAGCCGATGAGCGACATCATGCGCACCCCCTGGGTAAAGGCATCCTGACTCTCGCGAAACGGAATAACGCCGCCCAGCGTGAAAATCACGAAACCGGCCAGAGCCCCCAACACAATGCTGTCGGTGGTCAATTGCAGGCCGAGCGCCACCGCGATGGCCAGCAGTGCCACCCAGATGTGCTTCAGGTTGAGCTCGGTGCTCTCCGGCTCGGCCGCTAGGATCTGAGCCACGTCATACTGGCGCGGCTTGCGATAGGTGATAAAGACCGCCACCAGCAGACCGAGGAACATGCCCGCCACCGGGATTGCCATCGCCAGCGACAACTGGCCCGACGCGACCGGCACGCCGTTGTCGATCAGGTTCTTGGCCAGGATGTTGTTGAGGAAGATGCCACCAAAGCCCACCGGCAACAGCATATAGGTCGCGGTCAGGCCGAAGGTGATGACACAGGCCACCAGGCGGCGGTCGATCTGCATCTGGGCCATCACGTGCAACAACGGCGGGATCAGGATCGGGATGAAGGCGATGTGCACCGGGATCAGGTTCTGCGAGGAGATAGAGACCAGCAGCACGGCGGTCAGCAGCAGCGCCTTGACCCACATGATCCGGTTAGGGCTGGCCTCCTTGCCGAGCTGGTCGATCACCTTGCGCGCCAGCAGATCGGTGATGCCGGAGCGGGAGATGGCAACGGCAAACGCCCCCAGCATGGCATAGGAGAGGGCGATCTCGGCGCCGCCCCCCAGCCCACCGCTAAAAGCGGAGAGCGTATCGGAGAGGGAGAGCCCCCCCACCAAGCCACCGACGATGGCACCGATACTCAGTGACACCACGACATTGATTCGCAGCAGGCTGAGCACCAGCATCAGGCTGACCGCGATAACCACAGGGTTCATTGCACTTCCTTTTTTATCTTTGGGACGCTGTCTGTCGAAAAAGGCGTCTAAATTGGCCAATTACATGATGAATGTCTAGAAAAATCTGGCCCGCACTATGGCGGGCCGAGGGTGATGCTGAAAATATGGAATAAACGGCTACGTGTGGCGCTCATACCGGGCGCAGCGACAGCTCACCACCGAAGAAGACCTGGATCCCCTCCTCCGTTTCCAGGCGCAGGGCGCCCCGTTCATCGACCCCGCGGGCGATGCCACGGATCTCCTGATCGCCCATCAGCAGCCGCACTGGACGCCCCTGGAAACTGTCGAGCTGGTTCCAGCGCGCCACGAAGGCCCCCAGCCCATCCTGCTCGAAACGCAGCATCGCCCGCTGCAATCCCCCAGCGACCCGGGCTGCCAGCAGGTTGCGATCGACCGGCTCGCTGCGCACCTGGCGCAGCTCGGCCCAGGCCTGATCGATCTTGTCGGCCTCGGCCTGCGGCATCGCCAGATTGACCCCCACACCGACCACCACGTGACAAAGACTGCCGGCGCTCCCGCTCATCTCAACCAGGATGCCGGCCAGCTTGCGCCCCTGATAGTAGAGATCGTTGGGCCACTTGAGCTGCACCCCGTGATAACCCAGCTCTTCCAGGGCGTCGACCACCGCCACCCCGATCGCCAGACTGAGCCCCATCACGGCGGCCATCCCCAACTCCAGCCGCCAGTAGAGGCTGACAATGAGCTGACAGCCGAACGGTGAGACCCACAACTTGCCACGGCGGCCACGGCCAGCGCTCTGGCACTCGGCCAGACAGAGGGTGCCCGAATCGAGCCTATCAACCCGCTCCAGCAGATACTGGTTGGTGGAGTCGATCACCGGGAAGACGTGAACCGGCGCCAGCGGCAACTGCTGCTGCAACCACTCCCGATCGTAGAGCGCCAGCGGCAGGGCAAGGCGGTGGCCGCGACCGGTCAGGCTGTAGATGTCGAGGCCCAGGGTCTTGAGCGCGGCCACATGCTTGCTCACCGCCGCCCGGCTGATGCCGAGCCGCTCACCGAGCTGCTCACCGGAGTGGAATTCACCATCAGCCAGGATCTCAAGCAGCGCCTGGCGCACCGGTGTCAACGTCATGCCATCACCTCATCGAGCGTGGTTTCCCCGGTGGCCCCCATGAAGCGCACCTCATGCTCCAGCCGCACCCCGAAGCGCGCCCCCACCGTATCGCGCACATGGGCCGCCAGGGTGAGCAGCTCGTGGGCGCTTGCCCCGCCACAGTTCACCAGCACCAGCGCCTGCTCCTGATGCACTGCCGCCTGGCCGATGCTAAACCCCTTGAGCCCGCACTGCTCGATGAGCCAGCCGGCGGCCAGCTTGACCTGCCCTTCGCCAGCCGGGTAGCTCGGCATGGTGGGGTAGTCGCTTCGTAGCCGCTCGGCCAGCGCCGTCGGCACCACGGGGTTTTTGAAGAAGCTGCCGGCGTTGCCGAGCCGCGCCGGATCCGGCAGCTTGGCCATGCGGGTGGCACACACGGTATCGAAGATGGCCTGGGGCGTCGGCTGCTCACCGAGGGCGGCCAGCGGCCCGTAGCCACGCACCGGTTGCCACGCCTTGGGCAGGCGCAGCCCCACTGCGGTGATGAGGTGACTCTCCTGATACTCATGCTTGAAGATGCTGTCGCGATAGCCGAAGCGGCAGTCGGCTGCGGCTATCCGCTCGGACTCCCCATCGGCCCAGCGCAGGGTATCCACGTAGGCACAAAAACGCGCCAGCTCGACCCCGTAGGCACCGATGTTCTGCACCGGCGCGGCCCCCACGCAGCCGGGGATCAGCGCCAGATTCTCCAGCCCCGGCATGCCTTGCTCCAGGGCGTGGCACACCAGATGGTGCCAGTTCTCACCGGCCGCCACGTGCAGCAGCCAGCTCTCCCCCTCATCGGTCACCGTGATGCCGCGCAGACGGTTAAGCAGCACCAGCCCGGCAAAGTCGCAGGTAAACAGCACATTGCTGCCCCCGCCCAGCACCAGCCTGGGGAGCCCGGCCCAACGCGGGTCGCAGCGCAAGGCGGCGAACTCGTCGGGCTGCTCCAGCGTGACCAGCCAGTCGGCGCGGGCCGCCAGACCCAGGGTGTTGAGATCGTTCAAAGGGGCATGGGGGAGCAGTTTCATGGGCGTCGTCCAACAACAGAGTGGCGCCAAGTCTACCTCAATTGATTGGTCACGGAAAAATTGCCTCCACTTCTCCCCCGTGGTCGGCTGGATTAGAGTATCTCCTTCCCATTGAGCAGGAATCCCCCATGAACAGCCAATTTGCCGTGATCGGTCTGGGTCTGTTTGGCAGCGCCCTGTGTGAGGAGCTGGATCGTCAGGATGCCCAGGTGCTGGCCATCGATATCGACGAGACCAAGACCCGCCAGGTCGCGACCTTCTGCAGCCACACCATCGTCGCCGACGCCAGTGACGAGGCCACCGTGGCCGAACTCGGCCTGACCGACTATGACATCGTCTTCGTCGCCATCGGCGACAGCCTGGAGACCAGCATCCTCATCACCCTGATCCTCAAGGAGGCCGGCGTGAAGAAGGTGTGGGTCAAGGCACGCGACAAGTTCCACGCCAAGATCCTGCAAAAAGTGGGTGCCGACAAGGTGATCAACCCGGAGTGGGACATGGGGCGCCGGGTAGCCCAGAGCATGCTCGACAACCGGCTGTTCGACTACCTCGAGCTGGGCCACAACATGGTGCTAACCGAGTTCGTCATCGGCTTGCAGCAAAATGGCCGCACCCTGGGGGATCTGCACCTGCTGCAACAAAGCGAGTTCCAGCTGCTCGCCATCAAGCGCGGCGAGACCTTGCATAACGTGCTGACCGGCAAGATGGAGATGCAGCTCGGCGACATCCTGATCCTGGCTGGCAACAAGCACGCCATCGATCACTGGCTGGATACCCTATGACCCGCTGGCGCAGCAGTTTCGCCTTCCGCCTGCAACAGGACGAGTCACGCTGGAGCGAGGCCAAGCTGATCCTCAACAGCTTCCTCTCGATCCTGCTGGTCGGCACCCTGTTCCTGATGCAGCCCTCCAGCCACAACGGCTCGCTCACCTTCATCGACGCCCTGTTCACCGCCACCTCGGCCATCAGCGTGACCGGGCTCGGCGTGGTCGACACCGGCACCGTCTTCACCCTGCAAGGGCAGATCATCCTGATCCTGCTGATGGAGATTGGCGGGCTCGGCCAGATGACCATGACGGTGCTGCTGCTGGCGCTGCTGAGCAAGCGGGTCAGCCTGCGCCAGCAGGTGCTGGCCAAGGAGGCGCTGGGCCAGGAGGGGAGCATCGACATAGTGCGGCTGGTCAAGCGCATCATACTGTTTGCCCTGATCGCCCAGCTCATCGGCACCGCCCTGATGGGCATTCGCTGGGTGCCTGAGATGGGCTGGGGGCATGGCCTCTATGTCAGCTTCTTCCATGCGGCGTCGGCCTTCAACAACGCCGGCTTCTCCCTGTTTGCCAACAACCTGATGGACTATCGCGACGACGCCTTGATCAGCCTGACCATAGCCGGGCTGCTGATCCTCGGAGGCATAGGGTTTACGGTGATCGTCGACGTGGTGCGCCGGCGCCACTGGCGCCGCTTCAAGCTGCACACCAAGTTGATGCTGGTCGGCACGCCGGTGCTACTGCTGGTCGGCACCCTGATCTTCTGGCTGCTCGAGCACGGCAACCGGGGCACCCTGGGGGGCGCCACCTTCGGCCACCAGATGCTGGCCGCCTTCTTCCACTCGGCCAGCGCCCGCACCGCCGGCTTCAACACGGTCGACATCGGCCACTTCACCCCGGCCGCCCTACTGTTCCTGATGGCGCTGATGTTCATCGGCGCCGGCACCTCCTCCACCGGTGGGGGGATCAAGGTGACCACCTTCGCCGTGGTGGTGCTGGCGACCCGCGCCTTCCTCACCAAGCAACCCCACGTCACCGCCTTCGGCCGCAGTGTCTCGTCCCAGGTGGTGACCCGCTCGCTGGCCATCATCATCGTCAGCGCCATGGTGCTGTTTCTGGCCATGTTCCTGCTGATGATGACCGAGTCGCTGCCGTTCGACAAAATCATGTTCGAGGTGGTCTCGGCCTTCGCCACCGTGGGACTGTCGACCGGCATCACTACCGCCCTGAGCGAGCCGGGCAAGCTGATCCTGGTGCTGGTGATGATCTGCGGCCGTCTCGGCCCGCTCACCCTCGCCTTCATGCTGGCCCGGCCGGTCGAGACCCGCATCCGCTACCCGGAAGAGAACGTCTATACCGGCTGAGGCCAGATGCAAGCAGGGAGGCCAAGGCCCCCCTGCTTCGCTTATGCCGACGTGGCGGCGGTTGGTCGTTTCCCCCCCGCGCCCGCCTTCCCCTTGCGCCGGGTGAAACGGCGCTTGGGCGCTTCGTTCTTGGGCAAGGCTCGAAAGCCGGCGCCATCGCTGTGGCGGGCGTCGTCGATGAGTTGGCGCAGCTGCACCTCGAGCGGCCCCATGAAGTGCTGGTAGCTCTCCTGGCGCTCGCCGATGCGCCCGAGCGCCTGCTCCCACAGGGCGGTCATGTCGGGTCGGCTGGCACTCTCGGGCAGGGCGTTGATGAGGGCGTGGCCGGTCGGGGTCGCCTTGATGCTCTTGCCCTGGCGGGCCAGAAAACGGCGCTTGAACAGCAGCTCTATGATGCCGGCCCGGGTCGCCTCGGTGCCGAGGCCATCGGTGTCGCGCAAGGTCTTGCGGATCTCCGGATCCTGCACGTAGCGGCCGATACCGGTCATGGCGGCAAGCAGGGTGGCGTCGGTGAAGGATTTGGGCGGCTGGGTCATCTTTTCGAGCAGTTCGCCGCGCTCGCACTGCACCGCCTCCCCCTCGCGCAAGGCCGGCAGGGTGCCTGCCGTCTCCTCGTCATCGTCCTCTTCCACCCCGAGCAGGCTCTTCCAGCCCGCCTTGAGGATGCGCCGCGCCTTGGCCTCGAACAGACCGCCCTGAATACGCACCAGCACCTTGCTGTCGTTGTACTCGAACGGCGGGTAGAACTGCATCAGGTACTGGCGGGCCACCAGGGCATAAAGCTTGGCCTCGTCACCGGAGAGGCTGCCAGGGTTGCCCCCCTTCTCGGTCGGGATGATGGCGTGGTGGGCGTCCACCTTGCTGTCGTTCCACGCCTTGCTGCGCAGCCGGCCATCGGCCTGCTCCACCGCCGCCGCCAACTGGGGCGCCGTGCTGGCGATCGCCTGGCGCACTCGCTCGGCGCGGCCATAGTGCTCCACCGGCAGGTGTCGGCTGTCGGAGCGCGGATAGGTGATGAGCTTGTGGCGCTCGTAGAGGGCCTGACAGACGTCGAGCACCCGCTTGGCGTCCATGCCAAAGCGCTTGGCGGCGTCGATTTGTAGGCTGGAGAGGTTGTAGGGAAGCGGCGGCGCCTGCTGCTTGGCCTTCTCGTCGACGGCCTCAACCTGACCACTCTGGCCCTGAATGCGGGTCACCACGTTCTCGGCCAGCTTGCGGCTGAGCACCCGCCCCTCCTCGTCCTGCCACGGCTGACACGCCTCGGAGGGGAGCCACTTGGCCGTGAACGGCTCGCCCGCCGCGCTGCGCAGGTGGGCCAGCACCTCGAAGAAGGGCTTGGGCACGAAGGCGGCAATCTCCTGATCCCGGCGCACCACCAGCCCGAGCAGCGGGGTCTGCACTCTGCCGACCGAGAGCAGCTGATCGCAGCCGGCCTTGCGCCCGACCAGGGTGTAGGCGCGGGTCATGTTGATGCCGTAGAGCCAGTCAGCACGGGTGCGTGCCAGGGCCGACACCGCCAGCGGCACGAAGTCGCGGTTGTCGCGCAGCTGCTCCACCGCCCGGCGTACCGCCGGCGGGTTCATGTCGCTGATGAGGCAGCGGCGCACCGGCTTGCCCTTGGGGTAGCCGAGGTAGTCGATCACCTCGTCCACCAGCAGCTGCCCCTCCCGATCCGGGTCACCGGCATTGACCACTTCATCGGCCTGCTTGATGAGCCGACGCAGCACCGCCAACTGCCCCTTGGTCTTGACCTTGGGATTGAGCTGCCAGCGTTCGGGCACGATCGGCAGGTGCTCCATGCGCCACTGCTTGAAGGCGGCGTCGTAGGCATCTGGCTCGGCCTGCTCGAGCAAGTGGCCGATGCACCAGCTCACCACGTCTCCCTGGGCGGTTTCGATGTAGCCCTCCCCCTTCTTGTGGGGCTTGGGCAGCACGTCGGCGATGGCACGCCCCAGGCTGGGTTTCTCGGCGATGAAGAGTCGCATGGATGAAGATACCGAAGTGGCTGTATATAAACACAGTATAGGGATTTCGCTCGCGTCGGCCAAGCCGCTCACAGCGCGATGTCGACCCACACCAGCCGGTGATCGGAGGAGGCATCGCTCCCCCGCGTGGTGGCAAACAGGGGCCCGAGCGGAGTGTGCGCCGCCTCCCAGCAGACACCGGCGCCCAGCGGGGTCAGCTCGCGCGAAGGCAGCACATAGTCGAGCCGCAGCCCCTGCCTGTGAGTCCAGCAGGCAGGATCGCCCTGGTGGCCGGGGCGCCGCCCACCCCATGCCAGCCCCCCTGCCGAGCGTGGCAATGCCACCCCTTCCCGGCTGGCGGGGTGCAGGCGCGGGTGCGCCAGCAGGCGACGGATCCGCTCATGATCCCCATCCCCATCACAGGGATCGGCGTTGAAATCCCCCAGCAGTACGAAGGCCTCTCCCTCGGCCAGCCCCCCCGCTTGCCCGGCGTCATCCACCAGATAGCCGGCATCGTCCAGGTAGTCGTGAAACAAGCGCAGCTCATCGCTGTTGCGCGCCAGATTGTGCGGCTGGAACACTGGGGGGGTCGGGTGCATGGCTAGCAGATGCAGCCGGCGCCCGTCGATGCACACCGGCACATCGATGTGATTTTTGGAGGAGAGCCGCAGCAGGCTGCGCGCCGGTTCGGGCAGGGAGGGCGGCAATGCGGCGCCGGGCACCTCGCACCAGCGCAAATGCCGGAAGCTGCGCAGTGCCGCCACCTCGATTGGGAAGCGCGACAGCAACAACATGCCGTACTGGCCGTGGAATTGGCCGAAGCCGTGGCAATCCTGCGGCGCCGTGATACGGCCATCCCCGTCGAGATCGCAGGGCAGCCGCTCCCCGGTATTGGTGGGGATGAGCAGGGCGTGCGGGTAGTCGATGGGGGCTCCGCCCCCCTCGGTGGCGGCCAGGAAGCGCTGCCGGAAAGCATCGACCGCGCCATAGTCGCGCCCCTCGCCGTCATGGTCGAACTCACACAGCAACAGGATATCGGGGCGCACCCGCCGGATGATCTCGGCCACTCTGGCCACCTGTGGCGCCGCCTGCCCCGCCAGCTCGCGGGCCAGCGCACCAAGCGCGGGGCGATCGAACGCCACATTGAAACTGGCCACCCGCAGCCTCGTCATGCGGGGGCCCCCTGCACCCGCTCCGCCTGCGGCGGCTCGCTGGTGATGCGGTTCTTGCCGCCGTGCTTGGAGGCATAAACCAGCTCGTCTACCCGCTGGAGGCAACTCTCGACACTCCCCCCCTGCACTCGCACCAAGCCACCGCTCAGGGTCACCATCAGCCCTGGCTCACGCCAGTGCAGCAGCTCCACTTCGAGGCGCAGATCGTCGAGCAGCTCGTGGGCCAGCACCGAGTCCTGCACCAGCAGGATCACCACCAGCTCTTCGCCGCCATAGCGGCAGAACCAGCCATGCTGGCCAAACAGGGCCTGCCCGGTCTGGGCCACCCGGCGCAGCACTATGTCGCCCGTGTTGTGGCCGAAGGTGTCATTGATGCACTTGAAGTCATCGAGATCGACCATGCCGAGATAGAAGGGGATGGATCGCTCAAGCAGACTGGCCAGTTGCCGATCGAAATAGCGCCGGTTATAGAGGCCGGTCAGGGCATCCAGATCCGCCTGCAAGCGGGCCGTTCGATAGTCGGCGCCCACGGCGGCCAACTCGGCATAGACATGGCTGAATTCGCGCAGCCGCTCACCCGGTACTGCGCCACTCGGGGTGCGCGCGGCCTGCACCAGACGACGCAACTCGTCGGCCATGCGCCGCAGATCCCGTGACCAGAGCAGGGCCACCACCAGATAGAGCAGGCAAGCGAGGCCGATCATCAGCAACAGGTTCTGCTGGGCTTGGGCCATGGCGGCCCGGATGCGCGATTCGGGCATGACGCTGATCAGCACCCAGTTGGCGTGAGAGAGGCGGTGATAGGCGACATAGAGGTGTGACGCCTCATCGAGGAAGGCCCCCGACTCACCGCTTAGCCGTGGCAACCAGGCCGGATGATCCATGTTATGCAGCAGGCGGGAGGTATCCGGCGTCGCGATCAGCGCCCCCTTCGCATCGACGATGAGCTGGTAGCTGCCGGCGGGCTCCCCCCCTTGCATCACACCGGAGAGATGGTTCAGCACCAGATCGGCGGCAAACACCCCTTGCAGCCGCCGTTCTTCATCATGCACCGCCCGGGACACCGTCATCATCAGCTCGCCGTTGGCATAGTCGTAATAGGGCTCGCTCCACACCACCTGCTGCGGCGTGGCGATGGCCAGTTTGTACCAGGGGCGCTGGCGCGGATCGAAACGCGCATCGGGTTGCCAGGCGGGGGTGACGAAGAGACGGCGTGACTCGGTGCCAAGGTAGACGGCCCGCAGATCCCCGCGCAGTTGCAGGAAGTGCTGCCAATCGTGAACGTAGTGGGTGAGACGCGGGGAGGAGATGCCCTGAAAGTGGCGGATATCGAGGTCATCGAAGATGAGATCGAATTGACGCTCCAGCTCGCTCAGATAGGGTTCGACATAGACGGAGCGCAGCTTGCGGTTCTCCTCCTGCAAATCTTGCTTGATCCGCTGCTCGAGCACGCTGCCAAGATGCAGGTAGTAGAGGCCGCCCAGCAGCAATACCGGCAGAAAGAGCAACAGCACGGCCCAGCGCATGCGGCTGACCAGTGACCAGGAGCCCGGTTGTTCCTGCGAATGATCCAACTGCTCGCGCTGCACGGCAACCCCTTGTCCCTGTCGATACGACTGAGCCTGAGCATATCAGCAGCCTGCCCGGGCCACCACATCACGCCTTCCTTCCCCCTGTTCAGATCGGGTAAGCTGCCTCAAGGCGCCAGCGGGCGCCCTCTCTTCATGGACGAAACGATGCAATCGAATCTGATGCTGCTGCTGGCTGCGGCCATCTGGGGCATGGGCTTTGTCGCCCAGCGCCTCGGCATGGATCACATGGGCCCTTACACCTTCAACGGCCTGCGCTTCCTGCTTGGGGCCCTCTCCCTGCTGCCCCTCATCCTCTGGCTGCGAACCCGTCAGCAGACCGGCACCTCACGCGAACTGCTCAAAGGGGGCCTCATCGCCGGCGGCGTGTTGTTTGCCGCCGCCTCCTTGCAACAGGTGGGGCTGCTCTATACCACGGCGGCCAAGGCCGGCTTCATCACCGGTTTCTACATCATCATAGTGCCGCTGCTCGGGCTGGCTCTGCGCCATAAGACCGGGCTCAACACCTGGATTGGCGGTGCCGTCGCCCTGGCCGGCCTCTACCTGCTGAGCGTCACCGAGGATTTCACCATGAACCTCGGCGACCTGCTGCAAGTCGTGGGGGCCCTGTTCTGGGCCATCCACCTATTGCTGCTGGATCACTACTCGAGCCGGGTGGCGCCGATCCGGCTGGCCGCCGTGCAATTTGTGGTGTGCGGCCTGCTCAGCCTGGCCGTGGCCTTCACCATCGAGGTGCCGAGTATGGCGGGCGCCGTGGCCGGCTGGCAGGCACTGCTTTATGCCGGTCTGGTCTCGGTCGGGGTGGGGTATACCTTGCAGGTGCTTGGTCAGCGCGAGGCACACCCCGCCCATGCCGCCATCATCCTCAGCCTCGAAACGGTGTTCGCCGCCATCGGCGGGGTGCTGCTGCTCGGTGAACACCTGGATAGCCGAGCCATGGCCGGCTGTAGCCTGATGCTGGCCGGCATGCTCATCTCTCAAGTACACCTGCGCTGGTGGTGGAAATCGCGCCGCGATCGGGTCGCCAACGCCAAATAAGACGAGGCGCCCTGTGGCGCCTCGCTCTTTTTGGGCAGGCCTAGCGCACGCTGGAGCAGAAACTCACGTCGTCGCGCAGCGGATCCTGACTCACGCTGTGGTAGAGCTCAAAGCAGGGGCCATCACCCAACTCCAGCCCGGCCGCGACGATCTCGCCGATATGCTCCTGCCAGCGCGGCCCGTACTGAGTGCGATCGGTGATGAGGTAACGCGACTGGGCATAGCGCCCGCCGGGAATGCGCTGGAGTTCCACCTCTCCTTCCCCCTGAGTGTCGGCAGGGACACTGATGCAGATATCGGTGCGGCACTGCTCCGGCGGTGTCACCTCAGGGCTGTCATGGTAGATAAAGATCCACTCCCCGCCCGTCAGACCACGCGCCGAGGCCCACTGGTGCAGCCGGCCACAAACGGCGTCATACCCAACACCATACGGGCCGGTCACCCGGATATAGGCCAGGGTGCGCGCCTCCATCTCAACGGTTTTCATGGCATTGCTCCTTGCTGATGAGTGGCCTTCAGCATAAGGGAGCAGCCCCTCCCAGACGTGTCCCTCCTTGCTCTCTTGGTGTCCAATCTTGCGCTTGTCACGACGAAACGCCCCCGGCGTACCGCCATAGTGGCGGCGAAATGCCTTGGCAAACGCTTGGGAACTGGCAAAACCGGCTGTGAGCGCGATCGTCGTGACGCTGGCATCGCTATAGCAGAGCTGCCAAGCCGCCCGCTGCATGCGTAACCGCCGGCACATCTCCCCCGGCGCCTCACCCGCCACGGCGGTAAAGACGCGGTGAAAATGGTAAAGCGAGAGGCAGGCTCGCCGCGCCAGCTCATCGAGCGACTGATCCGGGTTCTGCTCGAGCGAGCGCAGTACCGGCAGCAGGCGCTCACGGTAGTCGATCATGGGCGCCGCCCCGCTATGTCGATGGCGCTCACCCGCCCGCCATGGCACCGGCCATCACCGCAAGCCACCGCCGCCAAGCCACTCCAGCGATAAGGTGCCAGCGCGGCGGCATCCTGCGCCCGGGCAGGGCGAGTCGTGATCGTCATAGCGCCTCCTTAGCAAGGCCCCATCATGCCGTAAACGGCCCCGCCGGACACCCCTCAAACCGTCATTGTCACATGGTCTGGGGATGAGCCTTTCAGCACCGGCCGCAACAGTAGCGGCAATCCCAGACAAAACAACCGGAGCCATGGGCTCCGGTTGTCGCTGTCTAAGACGCGGCTTAGAACATGGCTCCGATACTCAAGGTAAGCATGATCAGCACCGTCAGGATGCCGAGCAGCGGGGCCACCCACTTGAGCCAGCGCACATAGGGAACCCGGGCGATGGCCAGCCCCCCCATGACCACGGCGGAGGTCGGGGTCACTAGGTTGACGATGCCGGAGGCAGACTGGTAAGCGGTGACCACCAGATCGCGACCCACGTTGGCGAAGTCGGCCAGCGGTGCCATGATCGGCATGGTCAGCACCGCCAGACCAGAGGAAGAGGGCACCAGGAACGAGAGCACCACTTCCAGCCAGTACATCACGTTGATGAAGACCACGGTGGAGAGACCGGTCACCATCCCTTCGGCGCCGTGCAAAATGGTGTGGGTGATCATCCCCTTGTCCATGATGACCACGATGCCGCGGGCAATCCCGATGATGAGGGCCACCCCGAGCAGGTCACGGGCACCGTCGATGAAGTTGGAGGTGAGCTGCTCTTCGCTCATGCGGGCGATGAGGCCGACGATGATGGCCGCCGCCAGGAACACGCCGGAGATCTGCGCCATCCACCAACCGAGTACCGCCACCCCGTAAATCATCACCGCGAAGGCACCGGCGAAGATGGCCAGCACTATCTTGCGGGTGGTGGTGAACTCGAGCATCTCCTGGCCCTTGTTGCCGAGGAAGTGGGCCTTGTTCTCTTCCATCTTGTCGGCCACCAGGGAGCGGCTCGGGTCCTGACGCACCATCTTGGCATAGCGCATCACATAGCCCACGCAGATCACCCAGCCGATGACCAGCATGACGACCCGCAGCCAGATGCCGTCGGTGAAGGGGATGCCGGCGGCGTTGGCGGCAATCACGGTAGCAAACGGGTTGATGGTAGAGCCGAGGGTTCCGATCCCGGCGCCGAGCAGCACGGTGGCAGCCGCCACGACCGGGTCGAAGCGAGCGGCCATCATCACCGGCACCAGCAGGGTGTAGAAGGGCAGCGACTCTTCGGCCATGCCGTAGATGGTGCCGCCGGCGGCAAACAAGGACATCAGGATGGGGATCATCCACTCCTCGCGGCCACGCAGGCGGTCGGTGACACGCTCGATGCCGGCATCGATGGCGCCGGTCTTGGTGACGATGCCGAGGAAGCCACCGATGATCAGAATGAACAGGGCGACGTCGATGGCACCGGCTTCATAGGTTTCGTGGTTGTAGAGGCCATCGACCGGGGCCAGCAGCACGTCGACCAGCCCCTGCGGGTTGGAGTCGACCTGCTTGTAGGTGCCGGCCACCGGGACTTCTTTACCGAGGGCCTGGTTCATGGTCATTTCGTATTTACCGGCCGGCACCACCCAGCTCAGGGCGGCCACCAGGGCGATCAACACGAACAATATGGTATAGGCTGACGGGAACTTGAATTTAGTCATGATTCAGCGTCCTTCTGTGTGGTAGTCCATGGGGCAGCCTTTATAGGTAGGGATTAGAGGTAAGATGCCGCCTGCTCATGGGGAAAAACCGGGGGTTGCCCCCCGGCACCACTACGGCGACCTTAGTCGCCCAGCGTAGCAACCATCACTGCCTTGATGGTGTGCATCCGGTTTTCGGCCTCGTCGAATACGATGCTGTGTTTGGATTCAAACACGTCCTCGGTGACTTCCAGCCCCTTCATGCCATATTTGTCGGCCACTTCCTTGCCCATGGTGGTCTCGTCGTTGTGGAACGCCGGCAGGCAGTGCATGAACTTCACATCCGGGTTCTTGGTGGCGTTGACCACATCCATGTTGACCTGATACGGGGTCATCAGCTTCACCCGTTGATCCCAGGCCTCTTTCGCTTCGCCCATGGAGACCCAGACATCGGTGTAGAGGAAGTCGACACCTAGCACCCCCTCTTTGACATTCTCGGTCAGGGTGATACGGGCGCCGGTCTCTTCGGCGATGAGTTGGCACTGTGCCACCAGTTCCTCTTCCGGCCAGAACGCCTTGGGCGCGACCAGGCGGATATCCATGCCCATCTTGGCGGCGCCGACCATCAGGGAGTTACCCATGTTGTTGCGGGCATCCCCCAGGTAGGCGAACTTGATCTGCTCCAGGCGCTTGCCCTTGCCGTGCTCCAGCATGGTCATGAAGTCGGCCAGGATCTGGGTCGGGTGGAACTCGTTGGTCAGGCCGTTCCACACCGGTACGCCGGCGTGGGCCCCCAGCTCTTCAACGATCTCCTGGCCGTAGCCGCGATACTCGATACCGTCATACATGCGGCCGAGGACGCGGGCGGTGTCCTTCATCGACTCCTTGTGACCGATCTGGGAGCCGCTCGGGCCGAGGTAGGAGACCTGAGCCCCCTGGTCAAAGGCCGCCACTTCAAACGCGCAGCGGGTGCGGGTGGAGGTTTTCTCGAAGATCAGCGCGATGTTCTTGCCGACCAGGTGCTTACGCTCGTAGCCACCGTACTTGGCCTTCTTCAGATCGATCGCCAGATCGATCATGTATTGGATCTCGCGCGGGGTGAAGTCGAGCAGTTTCAGGAAGTTACGGTTACGCAGGTTGTAGGCCATGATGTTTTCTCTCTTATATCTGGTTCAGACCAATGGGCAGTAGGGTGTGACTACGCTGTTACGTTTTCCTTGGCGACGATGTTGGTGCCGGCTTCTCCCCTGAGGATGGCCAGACCATCTTCCAGAGAGCCGATCCCGACCATGCCGCCGGTGGCTTTCACAAATTCGCAGGAGGCGTCGATCTTCGGCCCCATGGAGCCGGCATCGAACGGCACCTCGGCCAGCGCGGCTGGCGTGGTGATACGCAGCGGGCGCTGAGTCGGCTTGCCCCAATCTAAGTAGACGGCGTCGGCATCGGTCAGGATCAGCAGGGCGTCAGCCTTGATCTGCTTGGCCAGGTAGGCGGCAGACATGTCCTTGTCGATGACTGCCTCAATCCCGTTCAGGCGCTCGCCATCCCAGGTCACCGGAATACCACCGCCACCGGTGCAGATGATGAGGTGGCCCTGGGCAATCAGGGTTTCGATGGCGTCACCTTCGACGATGCGCTGGGGCAGCGGTGAGGGGACCACGCGGCGGAAGAACTTGCCATCCGCCTTAACCGACCAGTGCTTCTCCTCGGCCAGGGCACGGGCTTCCGCCTCTTCATAGACGGGGCCGATAAACTTGGTCGGGTTGGCGAAGGCCGGGTCCTGAGGGTCGACCTGCACCTGGGTCAGCAGGGCGGTGACGTTGCGGCTCGGCATCAGGTTCTTGAGCTCCTGGATCAGCATGTAACCGATCATGCCCTGGGACTCGGCACCCAGCACATCCAGGGGATAGGGAGAGACCTTGGTGTAGGCACTGTTTTGCAATGCCAGCAGACCGACCTGCGGGCCATTACCGTGCACCAGCACCACGTTGTAATCTTCGGCAATACGGGCAATGGTCTTGGCGGCGATGGCGATGTTGCGGCGCTGAATGTCGGCTTCGAGCGGCTCACCGCGACGGAGCAGGGCATTGCCACCAAGGGCGACAACGACTGTCGGTTTCTTCATGATTCGACTCTCTTGTTATTGGTTCCTACCTGGGTGCCCGCAAGCAGGCACCCGGTTTTTCAGTCTCAAATACCGTCGCGCTCCATCGGGCAACTCATGCAGCGAGCCCCGCCGCGACCGCGACCCAGTTCGTTCCCCGAGATGGAGAGCACCTTGATACCGGCCTTGTCGTACTTCTCGTTGGTGTAGGTATTGCCTTCGTAGCCGACCACCACCCCAGGACGCACGGTCAGTACGTTGTTGGCGTCATTCCACTGCTCACGCTCGGCCTCGAAGCTGTCACCGCCCGTGGTGATGAGCTTGAGCTGATCGACACCCAGCGCTTTTTCGATGGCGTTGACGAAGTAGCCCTCTTCCTTGACCCGCATACCGGTGTTGCCGTCCGGCGTGAGGGACCAGCACTTGACGTCCTTGCGGATCACTTCCGGGTAGACCGAGAAGGTGTCTATATCCATGTGGGTCATGACGGTGTCGAGGTGCATGCAACTGCGATGCTTCGGCAACTCCATCGCGATGACCTGCTTGGCCTGGCCGCTTTGGAACAGTCCGCGAGCCAGATGCTCAACCCCTTGCGGTGTGGTGCGCTCGGACATGCCGATGAGTACGGCGCCACGGCCGATGACCAGTACGTCACCCCCTTCGATGGTGGAGTTGTCGTAGTCCTTCAGCTCGTCACCGAAGTACTTGATGAACTCCTGACCGGCGAACATGGGATGCCAGCGATAGATAGCGCGCACATTATTGGTCTCGCGCCGGCGGGCGGCCTTGGCCATGGGGTTGATGGAGACACCGCCGTACACCCAGCAGGAGGTATCACGGGTAAAGAGGTGGTTGGGCAGCGGCTCGATGATGAAATCGGTCGGGGCATGCATACCGGCAACCATGTTGACGCCGCTGTAGGGCATCTCGCCGTAGGTCAGGCCACCGGAGAGGATGCGGGCCATTTCGCGGTGCGGCAGATCGGCCAGGTAGCAGCGCACGTCATTAGCGAACGAAGGACCGAGGCGATAATCGGAGATCTGGTTTTCCAGCAGCCACGCCTTGGCTTCCGGCACGTCCAGGGTCTCGGTCAGCAGATTGGTGAGCAGGAACACTTCCACCCCCTGGTCACGCAACACCTGGGCAAACTTGTCGTGCTCCTGACCGGCGCGCTCGACGGACAATACGTCATCAAACAGCAGATCCTGGCAGTTGGAAGGAGTGAGTCGTTTCAAGCTGAGGTTGGGACGATGCAGCATGACACGGCGCAGTTGGCCAACTTCAGATCCGACGTAGAATTTACTCATGGTGATATTCCGTCCTAGCAGTGGTCCTTGCGAGTGAATGAATAGATTCCTTCTATTCAAGCTCGTGGCTATGGCGGGATATATCGTATGTAGGGTATTTGGCTTGTGTTCTATCCTGCCTTCGCCTTTCGAAATGAAGGTTAGGACTAATACCCACCCATAAAATAGAGATAGATCACATTCACTCTGGAATGAATAAAACGCCCCTTTATTCTTTGAAGGGGCTAGCAAATATAAGCTTTTTCACGACAGCCGTAATGATTAAAAATACATTTTTTCATGGGAATCTTTCTTTCATGCACGCAGGAAAATTCACATTCACCTGTAGCCAACGAATATGATTTAAAAATAAACTCTTTCATATCAGCATGATGCGTTAAAAGCATCATGTTAATATAGATATCATTCACCAAATATGAATATTCATACCTTATCCGCTGATAGCCATACGAGATAAATAGTCATCCCGTACTGAAATGGTGAATAAAAATATTATTGCTTCAGATCAATGAAAACGCTGCCAGCCATATTTCAAGCACTACAGAAAGGGGGGATACACAAGATAGAAATAGATGGTTATTCACTCCTCAGGCATCATTCTCTACCCAAGAACTCCCCCTAAAGTAGCAAGTCGGAATGAGGCTTTTTTCACCTCTAAAATTTGCATACCGCCCTTGCTGCCTCCTTCTGCTGAGCGTTAACTGAAACGTGACACACATCACAAAGGAGAATGACCATGAGACCAATCCTGCTTGCCCTGATGGTGATGGTATCCTGGGTCCCCCAGGTTCATGCCGACGGAGCTCCTGCTATGCCCCTCAAGCTTTGCCAGATGGATCAGGCACAACCTCAACTGGTGCCCGAATATCAGTGCCTGTGGCATGAAATGAGTAAGAAGGGTTAAACGAAGAGGAGGGCTGGCCCTCCTCGTCATTTAGTTGTTGGTGGCACTGCGTGTGGCGTCAGCTCACCCAGTCGAGAGAACCGCAACTGAGATGATGTCAGAGCAGATCTGAGCCCTGCTGCGAGATAAATGACCGCACATGCCCAGCACAAAAAAGCCCGCCCTCACGGTGAGCTTCGATTGCGATGGCGCATCCAGGCATCTGATACATTCAAGCGCGCCGCTACCCCTCGAACCAAACGAAAAAAGCCCAGTCGCTCGACTGGGCTGCTCTTGCGTGACGGGGTGACTGCCGCGCGAATGGCAGAGGGTGAAACACAGGGCTGAGGGGCGGTATCCGAAGGTAGAGGCTATAGCGACCCTCTTCCGTCGTCCGGCGATTCAGCGATAAATGCCCCATGCAAAAGCAAAAAGGCCTTCCCGTCTGGGAAGGCCTTCGAAAATAGTGGCGGAGCGGACGGGACTCGAACCCGCGACCCCCGGCGTGACAGGCCGGTATTCTAACCGACTGAACTACCGCTCCGCATTCGGTTAGCTTATTAGCTAAATCATCTGCCG
>NZ_CDBY01000080.1 GCF_000820125.1 Aeromonas simiae
CACATCGCGCCGCTCCAGCAGCGCCTTGGTGGCCGACAGGCGCATCTGCTCGATGTGATCGTTGATGCTGGCGTCCTTCTCGATGAAGGTATCGGTCGAAGGCACATAGGCCTCGGGCTGGTAGTAGTCGTAATACGAGACGAAATACTCCACCGCGTTGTCCGGGAAGAACTCTTTCATCTCCCCGTAGAGCTGCGCCGCCAGGGTCTTGTTGGGGGCCAAGATCATGGTGGGGCGCCCGAGATGGGCGATCACATTGGCCATGGTGAAGGTTTTGCCCGAGCCGGTCACCCCGAGCAGGGTCTGGTGCGCCAACCCGCTCTCGATGCCGTCGATAAGGCGTGCGATGGCCCCGGGCTGATCACCGGAGGGCTGAAACTGGCTGGAGAGGGAGAAGGTCTTGCTCATGGGATCTCCGGACTGCGATGACGAAGCGCAATAGTGTAACGCGTCCCTCTTTTTCTGCCTACGCCAGGCGGTGCCGTCCCCCCCATCCACCCCCGCCCAAACGACCTTGACC
>NZ_CDBY01000081.1:0-228 GCF_000820125.1 Aeromonas simiae
GGTAGTCGAGCCGTCAGTCAACCGTACGGTGAACTGCTCCACCTGCTGCTGACCGGCCGCCAGGGCGTCGACCCGGGCGTTATCGGCCAGCACGAAGCGCCACTGCCCCTGCGCATCTACCTCAAAGCGGCCGTAGTCACTCTGCTGCGAGCCGGCCACAAAGGCGAGATCCGGGTTATCGGCATCGCTGGCGCTCAGGGTGCCGGTGACCGGGGTCTGATCCCCCTC
>NZ_CDBY01000081.1:422-37464 GCF_000820125.1 Aeromonas simiae
GGTGCCGGTGATGGTGATGGTGACCGTGGTGGTCGAGCCGTCAGTCAGACGCACGGTGAACTGCTCCAGCTGCTGCTGACCGGCCGCCAGGGCATCGACCCGGGCGTTGTCCGCCAGCACAAAGCGCCACTGCCCCTGCCCGTCCACCTCGAAGCGGCCGTAGTCACTCTGCTGAGCACCGGCCACGAAGGCGAGATCCGGGTTGTCGGCGTCGCTGGCGCTCAGGGTGCCGGTCACCGGGGTCTGATCCCCCTCGGTCACCGCGCCGCTGCCGGCCGAAATGACCGGGGCGTCGTCGGTGCCGGTGATGGTGATGGTGACCGTGGTGGTCGAGCCGTCAGTCAGCCGCACGGTGAACTGCTCCAGCTGCTGCTGACCGGCCGCCAGGGCGTCGACCCGGGCGGAGTCCGCCAGCACGAAGCGCCACTGCCCCTGCCCGTCCACCTCGAAGCGGCCGTAGTCACTCTGCTGCGAGCCGGCCACGAAGGCGAGATCTGGGTTGTCGGCGTCGCTGGCGCTCAGGGTGCCGGTCACCGGGATCTGATCCCCCTCGGTCACCGCGCCGCTGCCGGACGAGATCTGCGGCAGATCGTCGGTGCCGGTGATGGTCAGGGTGATAACATGGCGGGTGCCGTCCACGCTCTGGACGGTGAAGCGCTCGACCTTGGTCTCCCCTTCGCCCAAGAACTGCACCTGGCTGTTAGCAACCTGATAGGTCCAAACGCCCGTTTCGCTGATGGTCAGGCGGCCCAGCGCGCCGTCACTCGGCGTGCCGCTGCCGGCCACAAACTTAGCCTCGTCAGCCCCGTCTACGTCGGTCACGGTCAGGGCGCCGCTCTCGAGCAGGGTCGGGGAGCTCTCATCTTCGGTCACACCACCACTGTCACTACCCGCGATAACGGCCCCATCATTCACGCCGGTCACGCGACCGCTCACCGTGGCCGTATCGGCGTTCACGCCGTCGCTGATGGTGTACTGGAAGCTGATGTCGCCGTTGAAGTTGGCTCCGGGCGTGAAGATCAGCTGGCCGTTGCTCAGCATCACGGCGCCGTTTTCGATGAGGAGGCTCTGCCCCTCGGCAATCGTCTGGCCATTGATCGCCGTGATGGTGAGGGGGTTGCCCTCGGTGTCGAGGTCGTTACCCAATACGTTCAGGGTGATGGAGCCATCCTCGGCCACAGTAAAGGCGTCGTTGATCGCCTCCGGCGCCGCATTCACCACGCTGTTGTCACTGCCCTTGGGCGAGAGATTGCCCGAGGTGTCGGTCAGGGTGGCATCCACGGTCACCGGCCCGGTCAGCGGCAGGCTGCCAGAGGGAATCGTGGTGGTCACTTGACCCGAGGTGATGTCCTCCTCGGTCAGGAGCTTGCTGAAATCGGGTTGTCCATCGCCGTTCCAATCCACATTCAGGGTGTCGCCGCTCTGGGCACTCCCCGGCAGGCGGATCACGATATCGACACCATGTTGGCGCTCGGTGTCTGAGATGACGCCATCACCGTCGAGGATCTCGACCGTCGGCGCTCCCGGCGCCGTGGTGTCCGCCTGCAAACCTGTGTCACTCGCTTGAACTTGAGCGGCGGTCTGCTCGTCCGTCGTATCGTAGCCGGCGGTGGCGATGGTCTGATTCAGGTTCATGTCGACCACGACAAAACCGCCATTACTGGCGCCAGCAACACCCCCTGCACCACCTGCGGCGGGCGCGCCCCCTGCCGCCGAGGCCTCAAAGGCCTGAGTCGGATCGACCCCCTGCATGATGGCTTGTTGCAACGCGGCAATATCGTCGGGAGCCCCTGCGCCGGGCAGCGCCGCCAATGGTTCGGGGACGGCCTCATCAGCCGCACGCATCTCTAACTGTCCTTCGCCCTGGCTTTCCACCACGCTGCCCTTGGGCAAGTGATCTCCCACCTGCACCGGTTGCCGGGAGCCATCGTCGGCGATGACATAGGCAGTGCCGTTAACGTGGGTGATGACAACATCCTGTTGCAGCCTGGTGGTACTCATTGAGCGCTCCTCGTTCCTTATTCAGGGACAGTTTTTTGAGCGTCTACTTTAACGATCGGAAAAGACCTACAACCAGTGATAAATTTCGAATGAATCTCTCACTCCAAAGAGAGATGCAACGTAAAACCCGAAAGATTTCATTCGGATGGCAATGCTGAAACCCATCAAAAAACAAGGCCGCATGAAGCGGCCTTGGTGGTAGGGGTCAGGCTCCTGCCCAGAGCAGGAGTGCCAGCAGTTGTGGCGATATGATGCGCAGGAACATCACCAGTGGATAGACAGTGGCATAAGAGAGCGCACTGGCACCGCTGGTCGCATGCATGCCATTGGCAAAAGCCAGGGCGGGAGGGTCCGTCATCGAGCCGGCCAACATGCCACACAGGGTCAGGTAGTTCATCTCACCATACCAGCGGGCCAACAGGCCGACCGTCAGCAGCGGGATGAAGGTGATCATTGCCCCGTAAAACATCCAGGCCAGACCATCCCCATGCAGCAGGGTCTCGAAGAAACCCGAGCCAGACTTGAACCCCACCACGGCCAGGAACAAGACGATGCCGATCTCGCGCAGCGCCAGGTTGGCACTCGGCGGCATGAACCAATAGAGACGGCCTATGCTGCCAATTCGCGCCAGGATCAGCGCCACCACCAGCGGGCCGCCGGCCAACCCCAGCTTGAGTGCAGCCGGGAAACCCGGCAGGTAGAAGGGGATGGAGCCGAGCAGTACCCCCAACCCGATGCCGATGAAGACCGGCAACATCTGCACCTGTTGCAGTTTCTGCTGCACGTTGCCGACTATGCTGGTCACCGCCTCGATGCCGTCGAGTCGCCCGACCAGATTCAGGATGTCACCAAATTGCAGGCTGGTCTGGCTGGTTGGCACCAGCTCGACCCCGGCCCGGTTGAGGCGGGAGATGACCACATCGTATTTTTGCTTGATATCGAGATCGCGGATCTTCTTACCAAGCACCTGCTCGTTGGTCACCACCACCCGCTCCACCCGCATGTCGGTACCCCGGGTAGAGAGAGAGGTTTCCACCTCTTCACCGAGCACCAGCAGAGCGTTGTGCAGCGCCTGTTTTTCCCCCACCAGGTGCAGCAGATCCCCCAGCTCCACCCGGGTATCCGGGCGCGGAACCATCAGATCGTCACCGCGTTTTAGGCGGGAGCAGACGATATCGGCCTCGTTCATGCTCGGGATCTCGCTGATCATCAGCCCGTTCATGTTGGGGTTGCGAACCGCGATGTTGATGGTGTGCAGGCTTTCGGTGGTCTTGCCGCTGTGCTTCTCAAACTCGGCTGCTTCGTTGTCGATCTTGATACGAAAAGCGAGGCGCACCAGCCACATGGTCAGCAGAATGCCGCAGATGCCAAACGGATAGGCCACCGCGTACCCCATCCCCATCAACCCGGTGATCCCGGGATCGGCCCCCAGCTCGGAGAGGATCTGCTGGCCGGCACCGAGTGAGGGGGTATTGGTCACGGCTCCCGAGAAGATCCCGAGGATAACCGGCAGCGGCACGTCGAAGACGTGGTGCAGCAACACCACCATGAGCCCGCCCAGCAGGACGATCAGGCCGGCAAACAGGTTCAGCTTCAACCCCGAGCTACGCAGGGAAGAGAAGAAACCAGGGCCCACCTGGATACCAATGGTATAAACGAACAGGATTAACCCGAACTCCTGAATGAAGTGCAGGGTATGAGCATCCAGCTCAAGTTGCATCAGGCCGGCGAAATGACCGACTAGAATGCCGCCAAACAGAACGCCACCGATGCCGAGACCGACTCCATAGACTCGCAAATTACCGAGCCACAGACCCAACACGGCCACCAGCGCCAGTATGCTGATGGCGAGTGCGATATCACTCATCTGTCTGTATCCTCAAAAGAAAAACTGCTCTTAGCTTCTCAGTTCCCCCCCGAAAGGACTGTGTTTAAGAGCACGTTTTAATGAAATAACGCCCTTTCATCTACCAATTTAGGGTTAATCTATAAGGCCCTATCGGACTTTTCCCTCCCTACGCCGCTCCTGCTGCCATGCCCGGCCATTTGCGGTATGCTCTGCGCCCAGTCCGGCGCATCGAGCATGGAGTGTAGGCCGCCAATGAAATTCGACGAGTTGTTTCTCTCTCCCCATCAGGATCTCGATGGTCACATCAGCGCCCTGATCCGCGCCTTCCACGAGACCGATGACAGTCGCCTGCCCTACGATCGCGCCCATTTCATCCACCAGCTGAGTGAAGCCGGCATGCCTTCTGGCGAGGCATCGCTGGCCAACTACGTCGAGCGGCTGGCCGGATTGCTGCCCGGGATCTCCCACCTCGCCTCTCCCCGCTACATGGGACACATGACGGCGCCGTTGCCGGCCTATACCGGAGAGCTGTCACGCCTGCTGGCCATGCTCAATCAGAACCCGATGAAGATGGAGTCATCGCGCCTGCTCAGCTTCCTCGAGCGCGAGTCGCTGGCCCGCCTGCATCGCTTGGTCTATGACCAGGACGACGCGTTTTACCAGACTCACATGCATGCCAAGGATTCCGCCCTCGGCGTCATGACCAGCGGTGGCACCATCGCCAACGTCACGGCGCTCTGGCTGGCGCGCAACCGTGCTTGCGGCGATAACCTGTTCGCCCTGGCGGCCGAAGGGTGGCGCGGGGTGGCCGTGCTCGGCTCACGCCTGATGCACTACTCGTTCGACAAAGGCATGGATCTGCTGGGGGCTGGCGCCGGCGCGGTGCACCGTCTGCCGGTCGATGAGCACAACCGCCTCAGCATTCCCGCCCTCGAGGCCGAGCTGGCCCGCTGCAAGGCGGAGCGGATCAAGGTGCTGGCCCTCGTCGGGGTGGCGGGAACCACCGACTTTGGCTCCATCGATCCCCTGCCCGAGCTGGCCGACATCGCCCAACGGGAGCATATCCACCTGCATATCGATGCCGCCTGGGGAGGCCCGACCCGCTTCTCGTCGCGCTACCGCGATCTGCTGGCCGGCATGGAACGAGCCGACACCGTCACCCTGGACGGGCACAAGCAGCTGCTGGTCCCCCTTGGCACCGGCATGCTGCTGTGCCGTGAGCCCGGCCTGATGATGGCGGTCAAGCGCGAGGCCCCTTACGCCATCCGCGCCACCTCGTTCGATCAGGGGCGCTTCACCCTGGAAGGCACTCGCCCGGCCAACGCCCTCTATCTGGACGCCGCCTTCCACCTGATAGGGCTGAGTGGTTACGCCCGCCTCATCGAGGAGAATTACGACCGAGCCCGCCTGATGGCCACCCTGATCGAGGCCGATCCCGCCTTCGAGCTGATGGCGGCCCCGGTGATGAACCTGCTGGCCTACCGCTGCATTCCACCCCATTTGCAGGGGCGCACCCCGGATGAGTCAGACAATATTCAGATCAATGCCTTCAATATTGCGCTGCAAAAACGCCAGCGGGCCGAGGGGCACAGCTTTGTCTCCCGCACCGCTCGCAGCGTCACCCGCTATGGCGAGCAGCCATTGACCCTGTTGCGCGCCGTGCTGCTTAACCCGCAGATCCGCCGCGAACATATTGAGGCGCTGCTGGCAGAGCAAAAGCGCCTTGGCGCCGAACTGGCGCGAGAGTTATTTACCTGAGCTGTTGTGCCCGAACCGACTCGGGTACACTGATTTCCACACCGAATTGACGACCTCGACATGAAACAATTTATCGAATTTATCCCGCTGATCGTCTTCTTTGCGATCTACAAGTTCTACGACATCTATTACGCCACGGCCGCGCTGGTGGTGGTTACCGCCCTGCAACTGCTCTACAACTGGCTGAAGTATCGAAAAGTAGAGAAGATGCAGCTCATCACCTTCGTGGTGGTCGCCTTCTTTGGCTCATTGACCCTCATCTTTCACAACGATGCCTTCATCAAGTGGAAAGTCACCGTCATCAACGAACTGTTTGCACTGGCCTTGCTGATCAGCCGCTACGGCTTTGGCAAGAATCTGATCAAACAGATGCTCGGTAAGGAGCTGACCGCTCCGGACGGGGTCTGGGATCGCCTCAACCTCGGCTGGGTCGGCTTCTTTGCCCTGTGTGGCGCCCTCAATCTCTATATCGCCTTCAACCTGCCACAAGAGGTCTGGGTCAACTTCAAGGTGTTTGGCCTGCTTGGCATGACCTTGGTGTTCACCCTGCTCAGCGGCCTTTATCTCTATCGCCATCTGCCGGCCGAGCAGAAGAAATAGCGTTTAACACAAGGAGAGTCACATGTGGTACCTGATCTACGCCGAAGATGTCCCGGGCAGCCTGCCCATGCGCAAAGAGGCCAGACCGGCCCATCTGGCCCGCCTGCAAACACTGCAAAATGAGGGGCGACTGCTGGTTGCCGGCCCAAACCCGGCCATCGATGCAGAAGATCCGGGTGAGGCAGGCTTTACCGGCTCGACCGTGATCGCCGAGTTTGCCTCCTATGCCGAGGCGCGCGCCTGGGCCAATGCCGATCCTTATGTCGCCGCAGGTGTCTACGCCCAGGTGACGGTGAAGCCGTTTAAGAAGGTGTTCTAAAAAAACACCGGGCTCTGCCCGGTGTTTTTTTATTCGCTCGCGCTGACCACAAACCAGGGATTGAGGATCTCGGGCTTGTTGTAGCGAAGGGGGACGCCTTCCAAGGTGGTCACCTTGCCACCCGCCCCCTCGACCACCGCCTGCGCCGCCGCCGTATCCCACTCACACGTGGGGGCCAGTCGCGGATAGAGGTGCGCCTTGCCCTCGGCCACCAGACACAGTTTCAGCGAACTGCCGAGGGAGATAAGCTCCAGGTTATCCCCAAGCGGCGCCAGATAGTCGAGCGTTTCAGCACTGAGATGGTGACGGCTGCCAACAACCCGCCACCGCTCCCCTTCCTGATGGGGGACGGTGCGTATTGCGCTGCGCTCCCCTTGTGCTTCGCGCCACGCCCCCAGCTCGCGCCCCCCTTCCCACAAAACATCCAGCACAGGGGCATAGACCACCCCCCATACGACTCGCTCCCCTTCAATCAATGCGATGTTGACGGTGAACTCCCCATTGCGAGAGACAAACTCCTTGGTGCCATCAAGGGGGTCCACCAGCCAGTAACGATGCCACTGGCGACGCGCTTCCTGCACCTGGGCAGGGGACTCTTCCGAGAGCAGCGCAATGGTGGGGGTCAAGTCAGCCATGGCCTGAACAATGCAGTCATGGGCTCTGTGGTCAGCTTCTGTCAGAGGCGAATGGTCGGCTTTGTGCTCGACGGCGAACGCCTGTCCGTAGACATCGAGGATCTCCGCTCCGGCCGCGCGAGCCACGCGACAGACGGCAGCACGCAGCTCAGTGGTTAGCATCATCTTATTTTTCCTCAATTTTTCATCATGTTGCCATCATATAGCAGCGCCAGCCCCAGGCTTATAGCTATTCGTGATGGGGTATGCCCGTGTCAAATCTGACATAGGCCCTACAGACCGTTCTCCTAAACCTAAAACGGTTTTTCCACCGTCGAGGAACGCACCATGAAGACACGGAATCTGTTGCTGGCCATGCTGCTGGCCACCCTCCCCCTGACCGGCCTGCAAGCCGCAGAGAAACCCGCCGCCAAACCCCAGAGCACGGTAGTGGAGGCCGCCAGCCCCGGCAAAATCAACATCAATACCGCCAGTACCGAGCAATTAACCCAGCTCAAGGGGATCGGAGCCAAGAAAGCGCAGGCGATCGTTGACTATCGGGAGAAGCAGGGCAAATTCACCTCGGTCGAACAACTGGCCGATGTCAGCGGCATCGGGCCGGCCACGTTGGAGTCGAACCGGCAGAGCATCGTCGTAAAATAACCCCCGGGCGGCTAGTGGCCGCCCGTTTCTTCTTGGAGTAAGATGCCGGCAATTACCCTCCCGATGGGACTCATCAATGAAAAAGACGCCAAGCGTAGTTCGCAAAGCCATCATTCCCGTTGCCGGCCTCGGCACCCGCATGCTGCCCGCCACCAAGGCCATCCCCAAGGAAATGCTGCCGGTCGTCGACAAGCCGCTGATCCAATACGTGGTCAATGAAGCCATTGCCGCCGGGATCAAGGAGATCGTCCTCGTAACCCACTCAAGCAAGAACTCCATTGAAAACCATTTCGACAAGAGTTTCGAACTGGAAGCCACGCTCGAGAAGCGGGTAAAACGCCAGCTGCTGGCAGAAGTGCAGGCCATCTGCCCGAAGGATGTCACCATCATGCATGTTCGCCAGGGGGAAGCCAAAGGTCTTGGCCACGCCATCCTGTGCGCCCGTCCACTAATTGGTGACAATCCCTTCGCCATACTGCTGCCGGATGTACTGCTCGATGATGCCGCCAGCGACCCCAGCCGCGACAACCTCTCCGAGATGGTGCATCTGTTCGAGGAGCAGCGGGTCAGCCAGATCATGGTGGAAGAGGTGCCGCAGAGCGAAGTCGACAAATACGGTATTGCCGACATCAACGGTGAGACATTGGCCGCCGGTATGTCATTGCCGATGCAAGCCATAGTGGAAAAGCCGGCCAAGGATGAGTCCCCATCTAACCTCGCCGTCGTCGGCCGCTATGTGCTCTCTTCGAACATCTGGCCGCTGCTGGAGAAGACCCTGCCTGGCGCCGGAGACGAGATCCAGCTGACCGATGCGATCGCCATGCTGATCAATCAGGAGCAGGTCAACGCCTACTTCATGAAAGGCAAGAGCCACGACTGCGGCAGCAAAATGGGATACATGAAAGCCAACGTCGAGTATGCGGTACGTCATCGCGAACTTAATGGTGAATTCATCAGTTGGCTGAAGGCGTTTGCCAACCAACTGTAATATTGAATATTTCTGAATAATTCAGCATAAAAAACTGGGCATCATTCGATGCCCTTTTTTCTTTAAATCAACAAAAATTCATCAACAAAATAATAAAAATACGTTAAATCATATTCTTGTAATTAACCTACCATTGCTTTATAAGAAATAAGGCTATTTCCATAGCCCTTGCATAAAATCACAAATAAAACAGTAAACACAGGTGGAAGTTCCATGCAAACCCCGTCTCAAGGGACCTTTTTAGGTCATCCTAAAGGGCTTTTTTTGCTCTTTAGCACTGAACTGTGGGAGCGATTCTCCTACTACGGCATGCGTGCCGTTCTGGTTCTCTATCTCACCGCCCAGACCACCAATGGCGGTCTCGGCTGGAATGAAGCCGATGCACTCAGGCTCTACGGCATCTATACCGGTCTGGTCTACATCACCCCGCTCATTGGTGGTTGGCTGGCCGATACCTTCCTCGGCCAACGCCGAGCCATTCTGATAGGCGCGACCCTGATGGCCGCCGGTCAGTTTACCCTGGCCCTCCCCCACTCCCTGTTCCCGGATCAAGTCTTCACCGTCTTCTATTCCGGTCTTGCCCTGCTCATCATTGGTAATGGTCTGTTCAAGCCCAACATCTCCACCATGGTGGGGGATCTCTATGAAGAGGGAGATCACCGCCGTGATGGTGCCTTCACCATCTTCTATATGGGGATCAATCTCGGCTCCCTGCTGACGGGCGTGATCTGTGGCGCCGCCGCCAATGCCTTCGGCTGGCAGGCCGCCTTCGTCGGCGCCGGCATCGGTATGTTGATCTCGCTGCTGCTGCAGGCCACCATGGCCCAGCGCTTTCTGGGTGATATCGGCCGTGTGCCGGCAGCCAAGCGGGCAGTAGAAAAGAGTCTGAACAAGCAGAAGAACCCCCTAACCAAGCAGGAGAGGGATCGCATCAAGGTCATCTTGGTGCTGGGCCTGTTCACCATCATCTTCTGGGCCGGTTTTGAACAAGCCGGAGGGCTGATGAACCTCTATACTCAGGAGTACACCGACCGAATGATTGGCAGTTTTGAAGTCCCTGCCGCCTGGTTCCAGTCCCTGAACCCCTTCTTCATCATCACACTCGCACCGATCATCGCCACCGTGTGGGTCAAACTGGGGCAACGTGAACCCAACTCTCCGGTCAAGTTCGCCATGGGTCTGCTGTTCCTCGCCATCGGCTTCCTGTTCATGGTCGGAGCCGTGCTGCAACAAGGTGGTGACAGTGCCGTCAAGACCTCCATGTTCTGGCTGATCGGCGCCTACCTGTTCCATACCCTGGGCGAGCTCTGCCTCTCCCCCATCGGCCTTTCCATGGTGACCAAGCTGGCTCCGCTGCGTCTGGCCTCCCTCATGATGGGTGCCTGGTTCGGCTTCAATGCCCTTGCCAACTATATTGCAGGCTTCGTCGGCTCCTTCGTCGGCGAGTCCGGCCCGCTAGCCATCTTCGGTGGCATCGCCGTGGCGGCCACCATCAGCGCCACCCTGCTGCTACTGATGGCAAACCGTCTGGTCTACTGGATGCATGGTGCCGAAGGTCCGGCCACCCATCAGGAGGCCGCAGAGCAAGGGAAGCCACACGCTTCCACCATCTGATGGATCTCAATGAGAGAGGGCGCCCTAGGCGCCCTTTTTTGTTACTGCTGATGTTGGATACATAGGTTGAGCTCCGCCCCGGACTCATTGCTGACCTGTAGCGAGAAGGGGGCGTGCCAGCTACGGCGGTGCAAGGGATAGTCGGTATCACGCAGTAACCCAAGTGGCATGCCACCGCAACGCGCCAACCAGTGGGGCGACGCCAGACCCGCATTAGCCAGCAGCAGGTTGTCGTCAGGCGAGAAGAGCAGCGCTGCCACGCTGACAGGCTGGCGGATCCCCGATTCACACAGGTGCCAGTTGAGATAACTGAGCAGCTTCGCCGGTTGCTCCAACAGCCGGCTCTCTCCCTCCTGATACTGGCGATAGGGGCCGTTCATCAGCATGCGGACCAATGCCGAACAGAAAGGGCCATCCTGCCCGAGCAGCGGCAGCTCCATCACCAGGATGAGCAGGGAACGGGAGACCCGAAAGCTCTCGACAATGAACAGATGGCCCATCCCCTCGCTGGTCACCTGCCACGGCCCCCACTCCTGCAGGGTCGAGTCCAGCTGTTGTCTCACCATACGGGTTGCCAGACGATCGTCGCGCCGCAGCGCATCCATGTGTTCAAGCAGCTCGAGCTGCTGCATCGCACTCGGGGTATGGTTCAGGGATTGTTCGATGCTAAAGCGCACCAGTTCCCAGTCACGGATGGGTTTGATCAAAAAATCCCTGGCGCCGGCCCGGAGCACCCGCGCCACCACATCCATCCGGCTCTGGGCCGAAATCACGATGATCGGCAGCTCGGGATAACGCACCCGCAGGCAGGCCAGCACCTCATGGCCATCCATCGCCGGCATGTTGAGATCGCACAGCACCAGCTCGGGTTTATACAAGGCGGCGGCGGCCACCCCTTCAATCCCATCCTCGGCCTCAAACACACGGGCACCACAGATCTCCAGATAGCAGACCAGCTGATGGCGAAAGATCGCATCATCCTCGATGACCAGTATTCGGATTCCGGTTTCCAACATACAGCGACGGCTCGGCAAGAGGGTGAAAAGGGGAAGGCATCGCCATTAAGACTAGTTCAGCTCAAAGGGCGTGTACCACGATTGCCTGAGAATAATATTCCGGTCAATAGCGTTCAATGTCAGAAAACATGCCAGCCGCTTAGCCATCGTTCGCCATTAATTCGGTGTAGATTGCCAGTTCGACTCCGTTTCCCCTGCGACAGAGACACATTTTCACCGTACGATGCGCTCGTTTGTCTGCAACGCCCGCTTCGGGGATAATGCTCGCAGGAACCTTCTCCAATAAGCCATATGACCCCAGCCGAATACAGTGCGCTCGAACACCCCCGCCTCTCCCACCCGGCCCGCACGCTCTACTGCCTGCAACTGCGCCGGATCTGGTTGGAGCATCAGCCCCGGGTCATCAATTACCCGGTGCTTGGGCGTGCCCTGGCGGTCGTGGACCCGAGCGATCCCTCCGGTTTCAGCTTTCAGGTCAATGCCAGGCAACTGACCGGCCTGCTCGATGAACTGGTCATGGCCGGGCTGCTCGAGTGCGAGCAGAGCGGTGAGCACTACCACCAGCAGACCTTCCGATTGCCCCTGCTGGAGGAGGAGACCAGCTCTCCACTGCCCCAGCGCCCCTTCCCCATGCATCTGCAATGGCGACCCGATGATGCCCTGCCCGCCCTTGCCCGGTTGTGTGGCGTCATCGATTGCAGCTACGGTGAGGAAGAACTTGGCGAGTTTATCGCCTACTGGCTGGGAAGGCCGGAGGTGTTCGAGAACCAGCATCAGTGGATGCTCAAGTTTGTCCGGGCGATCAAGACCCGGCGCTATATCCGCCGTCCCCCAGCAGAGTCTGCCGCCCAGGGCTACCAGCAGGCCCGCCCGCCGGTCGCCGAATCGGGCCCCAGCCGCCGGGCCCAGGAAATGATTGAAGAGGCCAAGCGCCTGACCCAGCAAAAGGAACAAGATGATGTCCAATGAGCAGGATCCCTTGAAAGAGGCGCTGGCTGATATCGAGGCCAAGCGCCAGCAGCTCCAGCGCGAAAAAAAGCGAGGACGCCAGCCCCATGATCCCGATCTGCAACGTCATGTTGGCACACTGCTGGATCGGATCCGGCGCCTGCAACGCGAGACCGGTGGCTCACACTACGAGTACGAGGCCCTGCGCAAAGAGTACGAGGCCAAGGCCAATGCCGAGGTGCGCGAGCTGCAAAAACAGGCGCGTCAGGAGCGGATCTCGCGTCTCATCGCCCAAGCCGACCTGAATCCGGAGTGGGTGTTTGAACGCATGGATCACGACGATCCCAGCCTGCAATACCCCATCGAAACCGCTCGCTACTTCATCAGCGGCTTCGAGCACTGGGAGAAGAGCGGCGGCGGCTGCATGCTCATCTATGGCGACTATGGCACCGGTAAATCCACCCTGGCTGGCGCCGTGGCCCATGAACTCATCGAACGCCACCAGAAATCGGTGATCTTCCAGCAGTGGGCCTCCATCGTCGATCGCCTGTTCTTCAACGTCATCGAAGATCAGGAGGAGCGCAACCAGTACCGCCGAGCCTTGGAAGAGGTCGATTTGCTGATCGTCGATGAGGTGGCGGCAAACCGCGCCAAGCTGGCCGAGAGCCAGTCCAGCTTCCTCGGCCACCTGCTGCGCCGGCGTCGCAACCTCTCCCGTAGTGTCATTCTCATCACTAACCACTCACCGGAAAGCCTGCACCGCGCCATCGGCGACTTCAGCTTTGAGGCCATCAAGGCCTTCAATCCGGTCGACATTCACCTCGCAGGGCCGAGCCGTCGCCCCAACATTGGCCACTACTCCGGCTGAAAAAAACGAGGCCCGCTATCTTGAGATAGTGGGCCTTGAAAAAAGGTGCTACGGAATTGCGACTTACGCCGCAAGAAACTTTAGAAGGGGACACCTCCTAAACTGGCAACGGCGATAATAATGACGCGCAAACGTTTTACATAGCCTCTGCACACAAATGTGAGAGATATCTCTCAGTTCTGCGCCTCCTGCCCCTCTCGTTTCCAGTCACGATACTCCCCAGCCCAAAGCCGGGTGTGGATACCGTGACGAAGCACCCGGCACTGCATCGCGGTGACAAACTGCCCGGGCCTGTATCCCTCCGGCCTGGGTAGCAGGATCACCCTGAGCCGGGCGCCATCATCAAGCAGCCAGCGTCCCCCACCCAGCGGCGACACCAACATCCCCGTCAACTCAGCAATGCACGCCTCTCCACTGTCCGGCGCCTCATCCCGACAGCGAACAAACTCCCGGTAAAGACCAAATTCTGCGAGTTCACGCAGGATGGAAAGTCTCACTTTGCACACCATAGCATGCCTCCGAAAGGCGTCATTGGAGACATAGTGAGCAGGTCGATAAGGAAATGAAACGATCAGTTTACATTTTGGTGAGCGCCGCCACAAAGATTGAAAATCACATCACACACAGACAATTGGTGTCATTAATGCCAGATAACTCGATATATTTCCCCGATTAAGGCCGATGTAACCACATGGCCATGCCACGAGATCCAAGGCTCATCTCCCCCCGCTCACCCGGACTTCCCCCTGGAATATGGCACCCTCGGATGTTGGTCAGCCACAGCCAATTGAAGCTTATTGAGACCCGCTGCCACCGAGCCCCAGCCAGTAAAAGAAGAGGGCTATCCACGACACAGGGCATCTTCTTTTCCCCTCCTTTTTAGCCCCCACGGCAAGGCGGAAGCGAAACCATGACTTATCACTCAATGCAGAATTAATCTGTTGTTTCATATATGGATATAGATCATGCTTCGACTTACCATGGCGGGCCCTGCCGGCTCTTCGCAGCCAAGAGCGGCCTGGCGAAACTCATGACATTTGATGCAAAGGATACGCAGCAATGAGTTTGATTGGTGTACTGTTTGCCGTCCTCGTGATCCTCGGTGGCAACATGATCGAGGGCGGGCACCCGAGCGCCCTGCTCGATCTGCCGGCCTTCATGATCGTGATCGGGGGAACCATAGGTGCGGCCATGACCCAATTCCCCTTCTCGGTCATCGGCGCCTCCATGAAACGCTTCAAGTGGCTGATAAGCCCCCTGCGCACCGACCTGCGCGCCCAATCCGAACTGCTGCAAGAGCTGGCTGGTAATGCCCGCCGCAACGGCATGCTGGCACTGGAGGGGATGCTCGATCAGATCCAGGATCCGTTCCTGCGCAAGGGGATCCAGATGATGGTCGACGGCTATGAAAAAGAGAAAATCCATGAAGTGCTGGAAAACGAGATCGAGTTCGAGCACGAAGACATAGAGCAGACCGTCAAATTCTATGAGGCCATGGGCGGCTACTGCCCCACCATGGGGATCGTCGGGGCTGTGTTTGGCCTGATCCACGCCATGGGGCTGCTGGATGCCCCGGACAAGCTCGGCGGCGCCATCGCCGTGGCCTTTATCGCCACCATCTACGGGGTATCGGCGGCCAACCTCATCTTTCTCCCCTTCGGCAACCGCTATAAAGCCTTTGCCCATCAGATCCGCCACTACAAGGAGATGACCCTCACCGGCATCATGTGCATCATGGATGGTGAATCTCAGCAGCGCCTGCAGATCAGCCTGAGCCCCTACACAGGAGAAGATGGCAATGAAAAAGAAAAAGGCTGAAGCGCCCGAGAACCATGAGCGCTGGCTGGTCTCCTATGCCGACTTCATGACCCTGTTGTTCGCCCTTTTCGTGGTGCTCTACTCCTTCGCCATGGCCAAGCAGTCCGAGGTGCGGGTCATCATTCAGGGCTTTATCCAGTCGCTCGGCAAGATTGGGCTCATCTCGCCGCCAGCCGGCTCCCCCGTCTTGCAGGGCGGCACCGGCATCCTCGAGCCAGAATCACGCAGCACCGTCAGCACCGAGAACAAACCAAGCGTGATGGAGAGCGATCACGCCCCCGCCTCCGACCCCATCAATGAGACCATAGGCCAGTCGGCCAAGCCGGATCAGACCAACTCCTGGCCCCATCCCAGCCCGGAGACCCAGGGTTGGATCAAACAGAGCAAAGATAAGCTGGAGCACAGTCTCAAGAGCCAGATCGAAAGCAAGGAGATCGAGGTGGAGCAGCTCGGCAGCCAGCTGGTGATCCGCATCGGCGAGAAGGCGCTGTTTCCCGCCGATTCCGCCTTCCTGCAACCCCAGTTCATCCCGCTGCTGGAGAAGATCGCCACTGTGCTGACCACCATTCCGGGCTCGGTCACCGTGACCGGGCATACCGACAACTCCACGCCTCCAGCCGAGCTTTACCGGGACAACTGGGAGCTGTCGGTGCTGCGCGCCGCCGCCGTGGTACACACCCTGATCACCAACAAGGAGCTCGCCGCCAGCCGTATCGTCGCTCAGGGGCGCGCCGATGCCCAGCCTCGCTTTGCCAACGACAACCCGGAGCATCGCCAGGCCAACCGCCGCGTCGAGATCACCTTGTCGCAGGGCTCCCCCAGCGAGCAGCAGCTTCCTATGCTCCACTAGAGTCTCAATAGCGGTAAAAGCCCTTCAAATGAGAAGGATTTTTATTTACCAAATAAAAACATGACCACCATCAAGCGTTACGATTAATTAAAAAACATCACAAACGCATCACGTTACGCTATCAAGCAGTTACATAAGATGACATCATTACCCTGCCGTTTCACTCTTCGGTAGGGAACACCGCATATGTTGTCTGGAGTCATAGCGCAACACTGGGCTTTCACTGTCTATGTGATTGCCGCTTTTGCCATTTGCTTCACCATGATCGGCCTCGCAGCCCTGCTGGGTGGCCGCGCCAAGGGACGAGCCAAGAACAAGCCTTTCGAATCGGGCGTCGACTCTGTCGGCAACGCCCGCTTACGCTTTTCTGCCAAGTTCTATCTGGTTGCCATGTTCTTCGTCATCTTCGACGTCGAAGCCCTCTATCTCTTTGCCTGGTCGGTCTCGGTGCGCGAGAGCGGCTGGGTCGGCTTTGCCGAAGCCGCCATTTTCATTGTGTTGCTGCTGGTCGGCCTACTCTATCTGTGGCGCATCGGCGCCCTCGAGTGGTCGCCCAAGAAAAAGCCGCTCAACCAGCACCAGGATTAACGCCTTTTCTGAGGTTTGCGCATGAAGTACACCCTGACCCGGATCGACCCAGACGCGCCCATCGAGCGCTATCCGCAAGAACAACGCCAGACTGTAGACGATCCTCTGGCCCAGCACGCCGAGCGGGGCATCCTGCTCGGGCGGGTGGAAGAGGTGTTGCACGACGCCGTCAACTGGGGCCGCAAGAACTCACTGTGGCCCTATAACTTCGGCATCTCCTGCTGCTATGTGGAGATGTGCACCGCCTTCACCTCTCCCCACGACGTGGCCCGCTTCGGGGCCGAGGTCATCCGCGCTTCGCCGCGCCAGGCGGACTTCATGGTGATCGCCGGCACCCCCTTCATCAAGATGGCCCCGGTCATCCAGCGCCTCTATGAGCAGCTGCTCGAGCCCAAGTGGGTCATCTCCATGGGCGCCTGTGCCAACTCAGGGGGCATGTATGACATCTACTCCGTGGTGCAAGGGGTCGACAAGTTCCTGCCGGTCGACGTCTACATTCCGGGCTGCCCGCCCCGTCCCGAGGCCTTCCTCGAAGCCCTGATGCTGTTGCAGGACTCCATTGGCAAGGAGCGCCGCCCCCTCTCCTGGGTCGCCGGCGATCAGGGGATCTACCGTCCCCAGCTGGAAGCGCTCAAAGAACGCAAGCGTGGCGAGCGGATCGCCGTGAAGAACCTGCGCACCCCGGACGAGAGCTGATATGCGACTGACCAACCAATTTCCGACCAATCCCGCGATGGCGCTCTGGCAACCGAGCGACCATCTGGACGCACCGATCCTGGGTGAGCTGTTCGCCCACTTCGGGGCCGAACGCTTCACCGTGCAGAGCACCCGCACCGGGGTGCCGGTGCTCTGGCTGCCGCGCGAACTGCTCATCGACGTGCTGCGTTTCGTCAAGCGCCAACCCAAGCCGTTTGTGATGCTCTACGACCTGCACGGGGTCGACGAGCGGATGCGCAGCCACCGCGAAGGGTTGCCGGCGGCCGACTTCACCGTCTTCTATCACCTGATCTCCATCGACCGTAACAGCGATCTGATGCTCAAGGTGGCGCTGCAAGAGAGCGATCTGCATCTGCCGACCGCCACCGGCGAGTTCCCCAACGCCAACTGGTACGAGCGCGAAGTGTGGGATCTGCTGGGGATCACCTTCGACGGCCACCCGCACCTGACCCGCATCATGATGCCCAAGAGCTGGCAAGGGCACCCGCTGCGCAAAGACTACCCGGCGCGCGCCACCGAGTTTGATCCCTTCATGCTCGATGCCGCCAAGCAGGACATGGAGCAGGAGAACCTGCTGTTCAAACCCGAAGAGTGGGGCATGGCCCGTGGCAACGAGAACGAGGACTACATGTTCCTGAACCTCGGCCCGAACCACCCCTCCGCCCACGGGGCGTTTCGCCTAGTGCTGCAACTCGACGGCGAAGAGATCCGCGACTGTGTGCCCGATATCGGTTATCACCACCGCGGCGCCGAGAAGATGGGTGAGCGCCAGTCCTGGCACAGCTACATCCCCTACACCGACCGGGTCGAGTACCTGGGCGGCGTGATGAACAACCTCCCCTACGTGCTCTCGGTCGAGAAGCTGGCCGGCATCAAGGTGCCGCAGCGGGTCGACATGATCCGGGTGATGCTGGCCGAGCTGTTCCGCATCCAGAGCCACCTGCTGTTCATCGGCACCTACATCCAGGACGTGGGGGCCATGACCCCGGTCTTCTTCACCTTCACCGACCGCCAGCGCATCTACAACATCATCGAGGCGATCACCGGGGCGCGGATGCACCCGGCCTGGTTCCGCATCGGTGGAGTGGCGCACGATCTGCCCAAGGGGTGGCGCCAGCTCATCAAGGAGAACCTGCTCGACTGGCTGCCCGCCCGCCTCAAGGATTACGAGAAGGCGGCCATGCGCAACAGCATCCTCAAGGGGCGCACCATAGGCGTCGCCGCCTACTCGACTGAGCAGGCGCTGGCCTGGGGCACGACCGGCGGTGGCCTGCGCGCCACCGGCCTCAATTTCGATATCCGCAAGTGGCGTCCCTACTCGGGTTACGACCAGTTCGAGTTCGAGGTGCCGGTGGGCGCCAACGGTGATGCCTACGATCGCGCCCTGGTGCGTCTCGAGGAGATGCGCCAGAGCATGCGCATCATCGCCCAGTGCGTCGAGCACATGCCGGAGGGGCCGTTCAAGGCCGATCACCCGCTCACCACGCCCCCCCCGAAGGAGCGCACCCTGCAGCACATCGAGACCCTCATCAACCACTTCCTGCAAGTGTCATGGGGGCCTGTGATGCCCGCCGCCGAGTCATTCCAGATGATCGAGGCGACCAAGGGGGTCAACAGCTACTACCTGACCAGTGACGGCTCCACCATGAGCTACCGCACCCGGGTGCGGACACCGAGTTTTGCCCACTTGCAGCAGATCCCCTCGGTGATCCGCGGCCAGATGGTGTCGGATCTCATCGTCTATCTGGGCAGTATCGATTTCGTTATGTCGGATGTGGATCGCTAAGCCATGAGCCACCAGCAATGTCAGTGCCAAAGCGGCGCATTACAACAAGATGCACACGGGTGCCAGGGCAAGGACGCCTTCGTCCTCTCCGACGCCGAGCGTGATGCCATCACCCATGAAAAACACCACTACGAGGACCCCAGGGCCGCCAGCATAGAGGCACTCAAGATAGTGCAGCAGGCCCGCGGCTGGGTGCCCGACGGCGCCATTCCCGCCATCGCCGCCGAGCTGGGGATCCCGGCCAGCGACGTGGAGGGGGTCGCCACCTTCTACAGCCAGATCTTCCGCCAGCCGGTCGGGCGCCACATCATCCGCGTCTGCGACAGCATGGTTTGCTACATCAACGGCCATGAGGGGGTGCTCGCCACCCTCAAGGACGAACTCGGGATAGCGCCGGGCCAGACCAGCAGCGACGGGCGCTTCACCCTGCTGCCGGTCTGCTGCCTCGGCAACTGCGACAAGGGGCCGGCCATGATGATCGACGATGACACCTACGGTGGTCTGGATGCCGCCGCGCTCAAGCAGACGCTGGAGGGCTACCAATGAGACTCTCCTCACTGGGCACCGCCAACCGCACGGCGCGCGCGGCCGAGACCCACCCGCTCACCTGGCGGCTGCGCGATGACGGCCAGCCGGTATGGCTGGACGAATACCAGAGCAAACAGGGCTACGACGCCGCCCGCAAGGCCCTCACCCAGATGAGCCCGGACGAGATCGTCGGCACCGTCAAGGATGCCGGCCTCAAGGGGCGTGGCGGCGCCGGCTTCCCGACCGGCGTGAAGTGGGGGTTGATGCCCAAGGACGAGAGCCTGAACCTGCGCTACCTGCTGTGCAACGCCGACGAGATGGAGCCCAACACCTACAAGGATCGGCTGCTGATGGAGCAACTGCCCCACCTGCTGATCGAGGGGATGATCATCAGTGCCAAGGCGCTCAAAGCCTACCGCGGCTACATCTTCCTGCGCGGAGAGTACGTCGATGCGGCAGCCAACCTGCGCCGCGCGGTGATCGAGGCCAAGGCTGCCGGCCTGCTCGGCAAGAACATCCTCGGCTCGGGCTTTGACTTCGAGCTGTTCGTGCACACCGGCGCCGGCCGCTACATCTGCGGCGAGGAGACGGCCCTCATCAACTCGCTGGAGGGGCGCCGAGCCAACCCGCGTGCCAAACCCCCCTTCCCCGCCGTCTCCGGCGTCTGGGGCAAGCCCACCTGCGTCAACAACGTCGAGACCCTGTGCAACGTGCCGGCCATCGTCGGCAACGGCGTGACCTGGTACCAGGGGCTGGCACTGGCCGGCTCCGAGGATCACGGCACCAAGCTGATGGGCTTCTCCGGCAAGGTGAAAAACCCGGGGCTGTGGGAGCTGCCTTTTGGCATCACCGCCCGCGAACTGTTCGAGGAGTATGCCGGCGGCATGCGCGACGGCTATCGCCTCAAGGCATGGCAGCCGGGCGGCGCCGGCACCGGCTTCCTGCTGCCCGAACACCTCGATGCCCAGATGTACACCGCCGGTATCGGCAAGGTCGGCACCCGGATGGGAACCGGCCTCGCCATGGCGGTGGACGACAGCATCAACATGGTCTCGCTGCTGCGCAACATGGAGGAGTTCTTCGCCCGCGAATCGTGCGGCTGGTGTACCCCATGCCGTGACGGCCTGCCGTGGAGCGTCAAGCTGCTGCGCGCCATCGAACTCGGCGAGGGGCAAAGCGGCGATATCGAGACCCTGGAGCGCCTGTGCCGCCAGCTCGGCCCAGGCAAGACCTTCTGTGCCCACGCCCCCGGCGCCGTCGAGCCACTCGGCAGCGCCATCAAGTACTTCCGCTCGGAGTTCGAGGCAGGGATCAAGGGTGCGGGTGACAACCGTAAGGCAATCAAGGGCGTACAGCCCAACCTGCTGGATCAACGCTGGTAGGAAGCGGCCCGGAAGGCTCCGGGCTCGCATCCATCCCACCCGTACCGGTAGTTCGTTGCGAAGGAATCATGCTGTATGGCAACCATTCATGTTGATGGCAAGGAATATGAAGTCGACGGAGCAGACAACCTGCTGCAAGCCTGTCTCTCCCTTGGCTTGGATATCCCCTATTTCTGCTGGCACCCGGCGCTCGGCAGCGTCGGTGCCTGCCGCCAGTGTGCGGTGAAACAGTACCAAAATGCCGATGACAAGCGCGGCCGCCTGGTCATGTCGTGCATGACCCCGGCCAGCGACGGCACCTATATCGCCATCGAGGACGAAGAGGCGAAAGAGTTCCGCCAGAGCGTGGTGGAGTGGCTGATGACCAACCACCCCCACGACTGCCCGGTCTGTGAAGAGGGGGGCGCCTGCCACCTGCAAGACATGACGGTGATGACGGGCCATAACAGCCGTAGCTACCGCTTCACCAAGCGCACCCACCAGAACCAGGATCTCGGCCCCTTCGTGGCCCACGAGATGAACCGCTGCATCGCCTGCTACCGCTGCGTCCGTTACTACAAGGACTATGCCGGCGGCGAGGATCTCGGCGTCTACGGCGCCCACGACAACGTCTACTTCGGCCGGGTCGAGAGCGGCACCCTAGAGAGCGAGTTCTCCGGCAACCTGGTCGAGGTCTGCCCGACCGGGGTGTTCACCGACAAGACCCACTCCGAGCGGTTCAACCGCAAATGGGACATGCAGTTCGCCCCCAGCGTCTGCCAGCAGTGCTCGGTGGGCTGCAACATCAGCCCGGGCGAGCGCTACGGCGAGCTGCGCCGCATCGAGAACCGCTACCACGGCGCCATCAACCACTACTTCCTGTGCGACCGCGGCCGCTTCGGCTATGGCTGGGTCAACCGGGAAGACCGGCCGCGCCAGCCGCTGCTGCGCGACGGTGACAGCCGCCTCAGCATCACCCGCGAGGGCGGAATCAACCGCGCCGCCGACGCCCTGCGCTCGGCCCGTGGCGTGATCGGCATCGGCTCGCCACGCGCCAGCCTCGAGAGCAACTTCGCCCTGCGCGAGCTGGTCGGCGCCGAGCGCTTCTCCAGCGGCATCGAGCGCAGCGAGTGGGAGTGCCTGACCCTGATGCACACAGTGCTGACCGAGGGCGGCGTGCGCACCCCGAGCCTGCGCGACATGGAGGAGGCCGACGCCATCCTGATCCTCGGCGAAGACGTCACCCAAAGTGCCGCCCGCATCGCGCTGGCCCTGCGCCAGGCGGTCAAGGGCAAGGCGCGGGAAAAGGCCAAGGCAATGAAGGTCGACCAGTGGCAGGTCGCCGCCGTGGCGACCCTGGGTCAGCACGATCGCTGGCCGCTGCTCATCACCGGCACCCACCCGAGCCGGTTGGATGACGTGGCCGAGGCCACCTGGCACGGCGCCCCGGTCGATCAGGCCCGCCTCGGCTTTGCCATCGCCCACCAGCTCTGTGGCAGTGCCCCCGCGGTCACCGATCTGGACGAGACCACCGCCGCCCTGGCCCACCAGTGGGCCGAGCTGCTGGCTGGCGCCAAGAAACCGCTCATCATCGCCGGCGCCCAGGCGCGTACCCCGGCACTGATTGAGGCGGCCGCCAACCTCTCCCGCGCCCTCAAGCAGCGCGGCCAGGAGGCCGAGCTGGCGCTGGTCGGCGCCGAAGTCAACTCCCTCGGTCTGGCCATGCTCGGCGGCATGCCGCTCGAGGCCGCCTTCGAGGCCATCGAGACCGAGGCAGACCAGACCCTGCTGGTGCTGGAGAACGATCTCTACCGCCGCGCCCCGCGTGAGCGGGTCGATGCCGCGCTGAGCCGACTGCATCAGCTCATCGTCATCGATCATCAGGAGACCGCCACCACAGCGCGGGCCAACCTGGTGCTGCCGGCCGCCACCTTCGCCGAAGGGGATGGCACCCAGATCAACATGGAGGGGCGCGCCCAGCGCCTGTTCCAGGTGTTCGATCCCCACTGGTATCAGCCGGATGTGCTGGTACAGGAGAGCTGGCGCTGGCTGAGCGCGCTGGAAGGCGCCTTGCTGGGCAAGGCGCCGCGCTGGGCCAAGTGGAGCGACGTCTGCCACGCCTGCATCGACGCCTATCCGGTACTGGCCCCGATGACCGAGCCGGCCCCCAACGCCGGCCTGCGCATCCGCGGCATGAAGCTGGCCCGTGAGCCGCACCGCTACAGCGGCCGCACCTCCATGCTGGCCGACCGCAACGTACACGAGCCGCGGGTGGCGCAAGATCAAGACTCGCCGTTCGTCTTCTCCATGGAAGGCTACGCCGGTGCCCGCCAGCCGCTGTCCCAGGTGCCGTTTGCCTGGGCGCCAGGGTGGAACTCGCCCTCGGCCTGGAACAAATTCCAAGACGAGGTGGGCGGCCACCTGCGCGCCGGTGACCCGGGTCGTCGCCTGATTGAACCAGGCCACGACACCCTGACCTGGTTCCAGGCCCCGGCCCCCTTCAGCGCCCCCGCCAGCGGGTTGCAGGTGGTGAGCCTCGCTCGCCTGTTCGGCAGCGAAGAGCTCTCGGCCAAAAGCCCAGTCTTCCAGCAGCGCATGGGGGTGCCGGAAGGGCTGCTGAGCCCGGCCGATGCCGCCCGCCTGCAAGTGCAAGATGGCCAGAAGATCGCCTTCAGCTGGGGCGGTAACCACTGGCAATGCCTGGTGCGGGTGAGCGAGCACTTCCCGACCGGTCTGGTCGGCCTGCCGCTTGGCATGGAGGGTCTGCCGACCGCCATGCACCACGCCGTGCTTCACGATCTCAAGGAGGCGATCGCATGAGCGACGAACTGCTGAACCTGCTGATGGAGGTGGGCAAGGCGCTGGTGATCCTGGTGGCCGTGATCGGGGCCGGCGCCTTCATGAGCTTCATCGAGCGGCGCCTGCTGGGGCTGTGGCAGGATCGCCACGGCCCCAACCGGGTGGGCCCGTTCGGCCTGCTGCAACTGGCAGCGGACATGATCAAGATGTTCTTCAAGGAGGACTGGATCCCGCCGTTCGCCGATCGCCGCCTGTTCGTGCTGGCGCCCATCATTGCCTTCACCGCCTTCATCCTGGCCTTCGCCGTGGTGCCGGTGACCCCCACCTGGGGCGTCGCCGATCTCAACGTCGGCCTGCTCTACATCCTGGCCATCGCCGGGATGGCGGTGTACGCGGTGCTGTTTGCCGGCTGGTCGAGCAACAACAAGTACTCCCTGCTCGGCAGCCTGCGCGCCTCGGCCCAGACCCTCTCCTACGAGGTGTTCCTCGGTCTGTCGCTGATGGGCATCGTCATCCAGACCGGCAGCTTCAACCTGCGCGACATCGTCGAGGCCCAAGCGGGACTGTGGAACATAGTGCCCCAGTTCCTCGGCTTCATTACCTTCCTGTTCGCCGGCGTGGCGGTGACCCACCGTCACCCTTTCGATCAACCGGAAGCCGAGCAGGAGCTGGCCGACGGCTACCACATCGAGTACGCCGGCATGAAGTGGGGTCTGTTCTTCGTGGGTGAGTACATCGGCATCGTGCTGATCTCCTCGCTCATCGTGACCCTCTTCTTCGGCGGTTGGCACGGCCCCTGGCTGCCCCCCATCCTCTGGTTCGCCTTGAAGACGGCCTGTTTCATCGTCTTCTTCATCCTGCTGCGGGCCTCCCTGCCGCGCCCGCGCTTCGATCAGGTGATGGCGTTCGGCTGGAAGGTGTGTCTGCCCCTGACCCTGCTCAACATGCTGGTCACCGGGGCACTGGTGTTGGTCAATGCGTGAGGCGAGATGAGATGAAGATCGTCAGTATTATCAAGGGAGTCGGCTCCCAACTGCGCAGCCTGGCCATGGTGTTTTCCCACTCCTGGCGCCCGCGCGAAACCCTGAACTATCCGGAGCAGGCGGTGCCGCTCCCTCCGCGCTATCGCGGCCGCATCGTGCTGACCCGCGATCCGGACGGCGACGAGCGCTGCGTGGCATGCAACCTGTGCGCCGTGGCCTGCCCGGTCGGCTGCATCTCGCTGCAAAAGTCCGAACGCGAGGACGGCCGCTGGTACCCGGAGTTCTTTCGCATCAACTTCTCGCGCTGCATCTTCTGCGGTCTGTGCGAGGAAGCCTGCCCGACCACGGCAATCCAGCTCACCCCGGATTTCGAGATGGGCGAGTATCGCCGCCAGGATCTGGTGTACGAGAAAGAGGATCTCCTCATCAGCGGCCCGGGCAAGTACCCGGATTACAACTTCTACCGCATGAGCGGGATGGCCATCGACGGCAAGCCCAAGGGCGCCGCCGAGAACGAAGCCAAGCCCATCGATGTGAAGAGCCTGTTGCCCTGAGGAGCCTGCATGGAACTGCTTTTTTATATGGCGGCGTTGGTCGCCGTTTACTCCACCCTGAGGGTCATCAGCACCAGCAACCCGATGCATGCGCTGCTGAACCTCATCGTCTCCCTCATCGCGGTGGCCATCATCTTCTTCACCCTGGGCGCCTCATTCGCCGGGGCCATGCAGGTGATCGTCTATGCCGGCGCCATCATGGTGCTGTTCGTGTTCGTGGTGATGATGCTCAACCTCGGCTCGGCCAAGGAGCAGGAGAAGCTGTGGCTCTCTCCGGCCACCTGGGTCGGCCCGGCCCTGCTCTCGACCCTGCTGCTGGCGTTTCTCGCCTACGGCATCCTCGGGGTGACCGGCGGCCAGCTCGGCAGCGCCGAGGTGACCGCCAAGCAGGTGGGCATCAGCCTGTTCGGCCCCTATGTCATCGCCGTCGAGCTCGCCTCCATCCTGCTGCTGGCCGGTCTCATCACCGCCTGGCACCTGGGGCGCGAGGAGAAGCCGGGCGAGGTGCTTTCGGTGCCGAAACAGAAAGAACAACAAGGAGGTGAGGCGTGATCGACATTCCCATGGAGCATGGCCTGCTGCTGGCAGCCGTCCTCTTTTGCATCGGCCTGTGCGGTCTGCTGATCCGGCGCAACCTGCTGTTCATCCTGATGAGCATCGAGATCATGATGAACGCCTCGGCGCTGGCCTTCGTAGTGGCCGGCAGCCGCTGGCTGCAACCTGACGGCCAGATCATGTACATCCTGGTGATTTCCCTGGCAGCCGCCGAGGCCAGTATCGGACTGGCGCTGGTGCTGCTGCTCTACCGTCGTTACCACACCTTGAACGTGGATACTGTGAGCGAGATGCGCGGATGAGCCTGCTAACCCTGACTTTCGTTTACCCCTTGCTCGGCTGGCTGCTGCTGGCCTTCTCCCAGGGCCGCTGGAGCGAGCAACGCGCCGCGCTGGTCGGCGTGGGCAGCATCGGCCTCTCGGCGCTCACCACCCTGTGGGTCGGCATCGATTTTATCGGTAACCCGCCCGAGGGGGGCGTCTTCAGCCAGACCCTGTGGCAGTGGATTGCCGTCGGCAACTTCACCCCCGCCTTCACCCTGTCACTGGATGGGCTGTCGCTCACCATGATGGGGGTGGTGACCGGGGTGGGCTTCTTCATCCACCTGTTCGCCTCCTGGTACATGCGCGGCGAAGAGGGGTATTCGCGCTTCTTCGCCTACACCAACCTCTTCATCGCCAGCATGATCTTCCTGGTGCTGGCCGACAACCTGCTGTTTGTCTACCTGGGCTGGGAAGGGGTGGGGCTGTGCAGCTACCTGCTGATCGGCTTCTACTACCGGGATCGTAACAACGGCGCTGCCGCCCTCAAGGCGTTCGTGGTGACCCGGGTGGGCGACGTTTTCCTCGCCATCGGCCTGTTCATCCTCTACCGGGAGCTCGGCACCCTCAACGTGCACGAGCTGCTGGTGCGCGCCCCTGCCATGCTCGAGCAGGGCTCGCCGGCCCTCGAACTGGCCTGCCTGATGCTGCTCGGCGGCGCGGTCGGTAAGTCCGCCCAGTTGCCGCTGCAAACCTGGCTGGCCGACGCCATGGCCGGCCCGACCCCGGTCTCGGCGCTGATCCACGCGGCCACCATGGTGACGGCGGGGGTCTATCTCATCGCCCGCACCCACGGCCTGTTTGTGATGGTGCCGGACGTGCTGCACCTGGTCGGCGTGGTCGGGGCCATCACCCTGCTGCTGGCCGGCTTCGCCGCCCTGGTGCAGACCGACATCAAGCGCATCCTGGCCTACTCGACCATGAGCCAGATCGGCTACATGTTCCTGGCCCTCGGGGTCGGCGCCTGGCAAGGGGCCATCTTCCACCTGATGACCCACGCCTTCTTCAAGGCGCTGCTGTTCCTCTCGTCGGGCTCGGTGATCCTCGCCTGCCACCACGAGCAGAACATCTTCCGCATGGGGGGGCTGAGAAAGCGCCTGCCGCTGGTCTATCTCTGCTTCCTGGTGGGGGGGGCGGCCCTCTCGGCCCTGCCGCTGGTCACCTCGGGCTTTTACAGTAAGGACGCCATCCTGTGGCAGGTGCAGGCCTCGGGGCAACAGACCCTGCTGCTGGCCGGTCTGGTGGGGGCCTTCCTCACCTCCCTCTATACCTTCCGCCTGATCTTCATCGCCTTCCACGGTAAGGAGAAGATCCAGGCCCACGCCGGTCACGGGCTGGCCCATCATCTGCCGCTGCTGGTGCTGCTGGTGCTCTCCACCGCGGTGGGCGCCCTGATCGTGCCGCCGCTGGCCGGCGTGCTGCCGGCCGGCCCCGGCGATCATCTCGAAGAGGGGCGCCACAGCCTGGAAATACTGTCGGGCATCGTTGCGATAGCGGGCATTGCCCTGTCGGCCCTGCTGTTTCTCGGCGAGCGCCGCCTCACCACGGCGCTGGGCCAGAGCGCGCTCGGCCGCCCGGTCGCCAGCCTGTGGCTGCACGCCTGGGGGTTTGACTGGCTCTATGATCGCCTGTTCGTGCGGCCGTTCCTGGCCCTGGCCCGCCTGAGCGGCCCGGACCCGGTCGATCGGGTGATGGGCTGGAGTGCCACCCTGGCCCTGCTGGGTAACCGTCTGGTGGCGTTGACCGTCACCGGCAAGCTGCGCTGGTACGCCGCGTCCATCGGCATGGGCGCCGTACTGGTGCTGGCCGTGCTGTTGTTGGTGTGACGGCGCTGCCGTCACCGCATTAAGAGAGGATATCGTGACTCTACTCCTAATCCTGCTCATCCCCTTCATCGGCGGCCTGCTCTGCTGGCAGGGTGAGCGCTTTGGCGCCCATTTCGTGCGCTGGGTGGCGCTGGTGTCGATGACGACGGTGCTGGTGCTGGCCGGGGCCCTCTGGCTCGGCGGCACCTATGCCCTGCCGCAAAGCGGCGTCATTCAGTGGGCCGCCGAGCTGCGCCTTGCCTGGATCCCGCGTTTTGGCATCGATCTGCACCTGGCGGTCGACGGTCTCTCCATCCTGATGGTGGTGCTCACCGCCTTCATCGGCGTGCTGGCCATCCTCTGCTCCTGGAAGGAGATCGTGCAGCGGGTGGGCTTTTTCCACCTCAACCTGCTGTGGATCCTGGGCGGCGTGCTCGGCGTCTTCATGGCGGTGGATCTGTTCCTGTTCTTCTTCTTCTGGGAGATGATGCTGGTGCCCATGTACTTCCTGATCGCCCTGTGGGGCCATTCGGTCAGTGACGGCAAGTCGCGCATCAACGCGGCCACCAAGTTCTTCATCTACACCCAGGCCAGCGGCCTCATCATGCTGGTGGCCATCATCGGTCTGGTGCTGACCCACTACCACGCCACCGGTACCATCACCTTCAACTATCAGGATCTGCTGCACACCGAGATGAGCGAAGGGATGCAGTGGGCGCTGATGCTCGGCTTCTTCATCGCCTTCGCGGTCAAGATGCCGCTGGTGCCGCTGCACGGCTGGCTGCCGGACGCCCACAGCCAGGCGCCGACCGCCGGCTCGGTGGATCTGGCCGGCATCCTGCTAAAGACCGCCGCCTATGGCCTGCTGCGCTTTGCCCTGCCGCTGTTCCCCGAGGCGTCGGCGGCGTTTGCCCCCTACGCCATGCTGTTTGGCCTGGTGGGGATCGTCTACGGTGCCCTGGCCGCCTTCGCCCAGACCGACATCAAGCGCCTGGTGGCCTACACCAGCATCTCCCACATGGGCTTTGTGATGATCGCCATCTACTCGGGCACCGAGCTGGCCATCCAGGGCGCCGTGGTGCAGATGATCGCCCACGGTCTCTCGGCGGCCGGCCTGTTTATCCTGTGCGGCCAGCTCTATGAGCGCCTGCATACCCGCGATCTGCGCGAGATGGGCGGCCTGTGGAGCCGGCTGCGCTACCTGCCCGGCGTGATGATGTTCTTCGCGGTGGCCTCGCTCGGCCTTCCGGGTACCGGCAACTTCGTCGGCGAGTTCCTGATCCTGCTCGGCAGCTTCCCGGTCGCCCCGCTGATGACCATCCTCGCCACCTTCGGTTTGGTGTTGGCCTCGGTCTATTCACTCATCATGCTGCATCGCGCCAGCTTCGGCCCGGCCAAGAGCAGCAGCCCGCTGCAGGCCCTCGATGGCCGTGAGGTGACCATGATGCTGGTGCTGGCCGGCCTTCTTATCCTGCTCGGCCTCTACCCGCAACCCGTGCTGGATACCGCCAGCGCCAGTGTGGCCCAAGTGATGCACTGGTATGTGTCCCCCTCTGCCGGAGCCCTGCAATGACGTTTACTGCTTCTCAACTGCTGGCCCTGCTGCCCCTGCTGCTCACCAGCGCCACCCTGGTGGCGCTGATGCTGGCCATCGCCTGGCGGCGCAACCACGAGTTCGCCTTCATGGTGACCATCGCCGGCCTCAACGCCGCGCTCCTCTCGGTGCCCTTGGTGATGGGGCTCGGCACCCAGCAGGTCACCCCGCTGCTGGTCATCGACAGCTACGCCCTGTTCTATTCGGCGCTGGTGCTGGTCGGGGCGCTGGCCACCTGCACCTTCGCCCGCAGCTGGCTCAAGACCCTGCCGGACAACCGCGAGGAGTTCTACCTGCTGCTGCTGATCGCCACCGCTGGGGGGCTGGTGCTGGCCGGCTCGCGCCATCTCGCCTCCCTGTTTATCGGTATCGAGATGCTGACCCTGCCCATGTTCGGCCTGGTCGCCTATGCCCGTGGCGAGCGCCACAGCCTGGAGGCCGGCGTGAAGTACATGGTGCTCTCGGCCGCCTCCACCGGTTTTCTGCTGTTTGGCATGGCCCTGCTCTATGCCCAGGCCGGCAGCCTGAGTTTTGCCGACATCGGCAAGACCCTGACCACCAGCCCCGAGCACCATCCACTGCTGCTCGGCGGCATCGGCATGATGCTGGTGGGCTTTGGTTTCAAGCTCTCGCTGGCGCCGTTCCACCTGTGGACCCCGGACGTCTACGAGGGCTCACCGGCCCCGGTGGCGACCTTCCTGGCCACCGTCAGCAAGGTCGCCGTGTTCTGCGTGCTGCTGCGCTTCTACCTGGCGGTACCCGCCGCCGGTGACGCCGCCGTGCAGTGGCTACTGACCGCCATCGCCATCCTGTCGATCCTCATCGGCAACCTGCTGGCCCTGATGCAGAGCAACATCAAGCGGATGCTCGGCTACTCCTCCATCTCCCACTTCGGCTACCTGCTGACCGTGGTGGTGGCGAGCCGGCTGGGGCAGATCCCGGTCGAGGCGGCCGGTGTCTACCTGCTGATGTACCTCTTGACCAACCTGGGATCGTTTGGGGTGGTGAGCATGATGTCGAGCCCGTTCCACGGTAAGGATGCCGACAGCCTGCACCACTACCGCGGCCTGTTCTGGAAGCGCCCCTACCTGACTGCCGTGCTGACCGTCATGATGCTCTCGCTGGCCGGGATCCCGATGACCCTCGGCTTTATCGGCAAGTTCTATCTGGTCGGCGTGACCGTCGAAGCCAAGCTGTGGTGGCTGGCCGGCGCCATCGTGCTCGGCAGTGCCCTGGGTCTTTTCTACTACCTGCGGGTCATGGTCACCCTCTACCTGCGCGAACCCGGCATGCAGCGCCGCGACGCCGAGGCGGGCTGGCACCTCTCCTCGGGCGGCGTGGTGGTGCTGCTCTCCGCCATCCTGGTGGTGCTGCTCGGCATCCTGCCGCAACCGGTCATCTCGCTGGTGCGCGGTCTGATGACGATGCAGTTCTGACAAAAAGACCCCGGCCAAGGCCGGGGTCTTTTTTTACGCCACCTTCACCGGCAACGCGGGCGCTATGCCGCCCATGCAAGGCCAGATGCCAATCGCGTCCACTCGACCCCGTGCGTTTTTATCCCCCCAAAGGCCGGTTTTTCAGCATCCGCCTCGCCCAGCCCGACGTCGATCGCCGCCGGCTGTGGTACTATGAATGCCTCATGAGACATAACCAATCGAGTGATGGAACAGGATCAACTGCTAGAGCGCGCCCGCCTTCTGTGTGACCAGCGCGGACTTCGTTTCACTGCCACCCGGCAGCAGGTGTTGCGCCTGCTGGCCCGGCATGGCAATGCCATCAGCGCCTATGAATTGCTCGATCAGTTGCGCCTCACCGAGCCCAATGCCAAGCCGCCAACCATCTATCGCGCGCTCGATTTCTTACTAGAACAAGGTTTTGCCCATAAGGTAGAATCCCTCAACGCCTACCTGTTCTGCTGTCATTTCGATCACGCTCATCCTATGCAACTCCTCATCTGCGATCGCTGTGGCAACGTGGTCGAGCTGCACGACAACGCGATCGACAGTGCGTTTATGGAACAGGCTTCACTGTATGGCTTTACTATTACCAACAAGACCATAGAGGCACACGGTCAGTGTGCCCGCTGCACACCCAGTCAGGGGCATAAACATGAAGGCTGATTTCATCAATCCATTTCTCTTATCCCTGCTTAACGTCATGTCCACCATGGCCCAGCTCGAACTCAAACCCGGCAAGCCCAAGCGTAAAACCGATGAGCTGGCCCGTGGCGATATCTCCGGCCTCATTGGCATGGTGGGCCCGAAGACCCGTGGCTCACTCTCCATCAGCTTAGAGAAGCGACTGGCGCTCGAGATCATGCGCCGCATGCTGGGCGAGGCCCCCGCACACCTCAATGGCGAAGTGACGGACATGATTGGCGAGATCACCAACATGGTCGCCGGTGGCGCCAAGCGAATGTTGGGAGAAAAAGGCTATGAGTTCGACATGGCGACCCCCATCGTCGTCGCGGGGCCGAGCCATGCCATTACCCACAAGGCCGAAGGCATGAAGATCATGATGCCGTTCGAAAGTGAATTCGGGGGAGCAACCGTCGAGATCTGCTTCGAATAGGAGCCACGCCATGTGGAAGCTGTTGAAATGGATCTTCATCGGCTGGGCCGGGGTGCTTGTCCTGTGTGACATGCGCCTGCAGACCTCCATCTACCGCTACGAGGACAACCGGGTCGAGCTGCGGCTACCACGCTGGCAGGCCGACACCCCATGGGCCCGCCTGATCTGGCATGCCGGACAGTGGCAGTGGGACTGGTATGGTCTGGAAGGGGCGCGCCGCCCCCTCGACATCCCCCCCGAATAACGAAAAAGAAAAAGGGCCTGCAATTGCAGGCCCTTTTTTCATGGCGTGATGACTCAGACCGTCTTGGCCTCGACGCGCCCGGAGGAGCGAACCAGGATGCCAAGCCCGCAGGCGGCCAGGGTCGGCAGCAGCCAGGCCAGGCCCTTGTCAAACAGGGGCAGGAAGGAGAAGGTGTCCATCTTCACGCCGGCCGCACCCAGCCCATCCAGGCAGCCGAACAGGAAGGCGATGGTCAGCACCAGGCGGAAGGTGAGGGTCGGGCGACCGAACTGCTCCTTGAGGAAGGTGAGCAGCACCAGCGCCACCGCCACCGGGTAGATGGCGACCAGTACCGGGATGGAGAGGCTGATGAGCTGGCTCAGGCCCACGTTAGCGACCAGGGCACAGATGGCGCCCAGCAGCAGCACCAGCTTGCGATAAGCGACGCCAGTCAGGTTGTGGAAATAGTCGGAGCAGGCAGAGATCAACCCCACCGCCGTGGTAAAGCAGGCCAGGGTGATGATACCGGCCAGGATCAACTGACCCGGCTGACCGAACAGGCTCAGCACATAGGCACTGACGATGGCACCGCCGTTGCTCGCCTCGCTCACCACGCCCAGCGCCGTGTTGCCGAGCTGGAACAGGGAGACATAGACCACACACAGGCCGGTAGCAGAGATGGTGCCGGCAATGGCCAGATACTTGAACTGGCTGCGGTAGTCGGTGACGCCCTTCTGACGCAGCAGGTCGACGATGAGGGCACCGAACATCAGGGACGCCAAGGTGTCCATGGTGTTGTACCCCTCCAACATCCCCTTGATGAAGGGGCTATCGATGTAGTCGCCAGAGGCTTCCGGCATGGTGCCTTGCGGGGCGATCAGCACACCGGCGGCCAGCGCCAGCAGCAGCACGATCAGCACCGGAGTCAGCACCTTGCCGACGGCATCCATCAGCTTGCCCTGATTGAGGGAGACCAAAATGGCCAGCCCGAAGAAGATCAGGGTATAAAGAACCAGTCCCCCCTGACCCACTTCGCCCAGGAACGGCTTCAGACCCATTTCATAGGCCACCAGACCGGTACGGGGCGCGGCAAAGGCCGGGCCGATGATGATATAGATGGCCACCGCCAGCACGGTGGCGACCCCTGCCGGCAGCAGACGGGTCATGCCCGCCCACCCATCGCCCGCCTTGGCGACGGCGATGATGGTCACCAGCGGCAGACCCACGGCAGTGACCAAGAAGCCAAACATGGCCAGGGACATGTGCTCACCGGCCAGAAAACCGGCCAGGGGGGGGAAGATGATATTGCCAGCGCCCAAATAGAAGGCGAAGGTCATAAAGCCCAATCCGAGTACATCGGACAGTGTCAGTGATTTCGTCAAGGTCAACCTCGTCTGTCTTGTAACTTATTGCTTTTTTGTATTTTTTTGGCCCTACAGACCCCCTTGGGGAACGGTAGGCAAAAAAAAGGCGCCGCTGTTTTAATGACCTGAAGCAGTGATTTTTGCTGGTCTGGAGCGGTCGCCCGTTTTAACGTCAGAATAAAGGAGTGAGAAATAAGTTCAAGACGAAATTTACATCTTGAGATAGAAGGAAGAGGTTAGCTGGATATATCTTTCGCAATAACGACCATCAGCAGAATGGATCACGATTTGACCCTGTTTAATCGTGATTAATTCTCTGGAAAACAGCAATAAAACACGATTTGCCTCTTTCCCCTCCTTGCCGACCACTATTTCATCACATGCACAATGCAGATCATATCGTGCTGCGATATCCCGCAAACGTTCGCCCTCCTCGCGGGGAAGTACCAGCGCCACCCGCCCCTGTGGAGCCAGCAGGCGCTGACAGGCAGCCAGCAGATCGTGCTGGCTGAGGCTCCCCGTATGCCTGGCGCGGGCTCGCGCCGGATCGGCAAAGGACTGACCGGCATGGAAATAGGGGGGATTGGAGACGATGAGATCATACGGCCCGCCCTCGAACTGTTGTAAGGCGATTGGATGCACATGAATCTTATTAGGCCAGGGGGAGGCCAGCACATTCTCCTGCGCCTGCGCGGCGGCGGCAGGATCTATCTCGATCGCGTCGATCTGCACATCAGGGGCCGAGCGCTGGGCCAGCATCAGGGCAATGAGGCCGGAGCCGGTGCCGATATCGAGGATGCGCCGCACCCCGTCGAGCGGCGCCCAGGCGCCTAGCAGCACCCCGTCCGTCCCCACCTTCATGGCGCAGCGGTCATGGGCCACATGAAACTGTTTGAAGGTAAATCCAGGGCTTACCATTACACACTCCTACTGCACAGGGAGCGGATTATAGCGATTGTCGCCCTCTCGCCATAGGAGCCGGCCCCACTATCGCCTATAATGCGGCGTTTTCTCCGTAACCGAGTATCGCCATGAGCATGTCCTTCGACGACTTCGACCTGCACCCAGCCCTCAACCAGGCCCTGGCCGACATGGGCTTCACCCGCCCCACGACCATCCAGCAGATGGTGCTGGAGCCGGCCCTGGACGGCCGCGATATTCTGGCCTCTGCACCGACCGGCACCGGCAAGACCGCCGGTTTCCTGCTGCCTGCCTTGCAGCATCTGCTCGATTTTCCGCGCCGCAAACCCGGCCCTTGCCGTGTGCTGGTGCTGACACCGACCCGTGAGCTGGCGTTGCAGGTGACCGCCCACGCCAAGGCGCTGGCCGCCCATACCTCACTCGCGGTCGAGACCATCATCGGCGGTGTCTCCCACGAGGAGCAGCGCCCGGCCATGACCCGTACCACCGACATCGTAGTCGCCACCCCGGGCCGCCTGCTCGAGTACATCAATGCCGGCGAGTTCGAGAGCGATGACATCGAGATCCTGGTGCTGGACGAAGCGGATCGCATGCTCGACATGGGCTTCATCGACGACGTCGGCCGCATCGTGGCCGAAGCGCGCTATCGCAAGCACACTCTGCTCTTCTCCGCGACCTTGGAAGGGGCGGGCCTGACCCGCTTTGCCAATGAGATCCTCAAGGAGCCGGTCGAACTGCACGCCGAACCGCCGCGCAGTGAACGCCGCAAGATCACCCAATGGATCCACCTGGCCGACGACGCGGCCCACAAGCTGGCGCTGCTGACCCACATACTGCGCGACCCCGAGACCAAGAAGGCCATCATCTTCGTCAAGACCCGTGAGCGGCTGGCCGAACTCGCGGGCCAGTTGCAGACCGCAGAGATCCCCTGCGCCTGGATCCGTGGCGAGATGGAGCAGGAGAAGCGCGTCGAGGCGATCCGCAAGTTCAGCGAGGGGGATGTCCCCTTCCTCATCGCCACCGACGTGGCCGCCCGCGGTATCGACCTGCCGAACGTCAGCCATGTCATCAACTACGACATGCCCTACAGCGCCGACGTCTATGTGCACCGCATCGGCCGCACCGGCCGCGCCGGTAACCGCGGTTGCGCCATCAGCCTGACCGAAGCCCATGACATGGCGGTGGTCGCCAAGATCGAACGCTACACCGAGGAGCGCCTCAAGCGCCGGGTGATCGACGAGCTGCGCCCCAAGCACAAAGAGGCCAAGGTGCCCACCAAGAAGAAAAAGCCCAAGGAGGACAAGAAAAAGTCCGCCAAGAAGAAGGGCAAGAAGCGCTAATAAAAAACAGGCCGGGGAAACCCGGCCTGTTGCTTGATGACGCTCAGGCGTCGAAGTGAGTGGCAGTCGCCTCGCCAGGGGGGATCACCGGCATCTGCCCGTCGGTAAAGATGTCGCGATAGGCGACATAGACGGAGTAGTTGAGCATCGGGATCACCACCAATAACCCCACCACGAGCAGCATACTGCTCAGGAGCAACAGCACGCAGGCCAGCAGGCTCCAAGTCAGGAAGGGCCACATGTTGCGCAGACAGCCGACGAAACTCAGCCACAGGGCGCGGTGAACCGGGACTTTCTGCAACAAAATCAGCGCCGGCGCAAAGGTCACCGCCATCAACAGTGGCACCGCCATTAACATACTCAGCGAGATGGCCAGCAGTACGGCCCGAATCTCGTCCACCGTGAACGTGAGATTGATCGCCTCGCGGGACTGCAACAGCTGGACCGGGTCCCAGTGGCTGAGCAGCGCCGAGCTGAGGATCTCAATGGGCAGCAGCGCCAGGATCAACACCACGCCGCCAGCCAGCAGTGGCCGAAACTGCTGACGAAAGCCGGTGAACAGATCGTCGAAGCGGATCTTCTGCTCCCGCCAAGCCCGCTCGGCTGCCGCCATCCACCCTGCCATCCACACCATATAAAGCAGATTGGAGATCACGCCGCCAATGGGCAGCATCTCCAACAACAAACCGATGGCCAGCCAGCAAAGCAACATGCCGACGCTAGCTCCCCGCCCATGAAGAAAGAGAGTGAACCCGCCACGGGTCCAGTACCAGCCACGACCAATAGGATGGCGACGCGGCATGGGGTGAGTCTGCATAAACGGGCTCCTTGAAAAACAAGCCGTTGATTTTATATGAGAAGAATGAATATACCATGAGTGTTTTGGCGTGATTGCTGCACCCTTGAGCAGAAAGGGGCCGACTTGGCCCCTCTTTACCGTTAAAATCCGCCCATTGTTGCCATCGCGGAGGCCTCATGCGCACCCGTCTGCTGTTCATCCTGTTGTCGCTTTCCCTCGCGCTCAACCTGATCCTGCTCATCCCCTTCCCCGTGTTCGAGCGTGCCGCCGACGTCGACACCAGCGTCACCCCACAGGAAGAGATGCCACTGTCCCCCCCTTGCCCGGC
>NZ_CDBY01000082.1 GCF_000820125.1 Aeromonas simiae
GAAACCGCAGGCTCACTTAAGGGCGGCCGTAAATTGTGGGCGCTGGCCCGTACCGGCCAAGACTTGAAACTCAAAGGCAATGACTTGGTGAAGTCCTATCTGCTGCTGGCAACCAGCTGCGACGGCACGCTCTGCACCACGGCGCAATTTACCTCATTGCGAGTGGTCTGTAATAACACCCTGCAGATGGCGTTGCGTAATAGCACTGGGGCAGTCAAAGTCTCTCACTCGACGACATTTGACCCGGCTATTGTCAAAGAGGAATTAGGGTTGGGACTTGCTCATTGGGATGAATTCAAAACCCAGACCAAAGCATTGGCTGCCCGTCCTGTTGCCCCAGAAGAGGCGCTACGTTTCTTTAGCGTCCTGCTGGACCAGCCATTGGATGCCGACAATCAAATTATCCTCACCCGACCAGTCCAACAGCTCCACGAGCTATATCAAGGCGCCGGTATGGGCTCGGAGTTGGCCAGCTCCCAGAATACCGCCTGGGGGCTGGTCAATGCGGTGACGGAATATGTGGACCATCATCGCCGTGCCCGAAGTCAGGACTATCGCCTGGACTCTGCCTGGTTTGGTCAGGGTGCTCAGCTAAAGTCTCAGGCCCTCAATCAGGCCCTTACTCTGCTGCAGTAATCCCCGCTCTACCGATTTATTTCATTTACCCGTCATAGACCCCTACCCAGCCATCAGGCCGGGCGGGGACGTTTATGCCGCTGACAAGGAGTAATGATGAAAGCAAAAGCCAAATACGGTCAGGCTATTCGCTTAGCCTCCACCACCGACCTCTCTCGCAAGCAGTGGTTGGCGATCCGCAAGCTTGGGCTAGGTTCATCCGATGCCGCCGTTGCGGTGGGCCTCTCACCCTATAAATGCCCGCTGTCACTGTGGCTGGAAAAGACCGGGCGTAAGGAGCCGGAAGATATCTCCCACAAAGAAGCTGTGCTGTGGGGTATCGAGCTCGAACCGGTGTTGGCGCAGGTCTACGCCAAGCGCACCGGTTATCGGGTGCGCCGGGTCAATGCGGTACTACAGCACCCCGAGCACCTGTTTATGCTCGCCAATCTCGACCGGGAGGTGGTGGGCCACCCCGACGGCCCCGGCATCCTCGAAATCAAGACTGCCAGCTATCACAGTGCCCCCCAATGGGAGGAGGGCGTACCGGTCGCCTACCAGTGTCAGGTACTCCATCAGCTCGCCGTCACCGGTCATGCCTGGGCGGAAGTGGCGGTACTGATCGGGGGTCAAGATTTTCGGATTTACCGCATCGAGCGCGACGAGGAGAAGATCCGGGATCTCACCGAGCGTGAGGCGCAGTTCTGGCAGCAAGTCACTAGCAACCAGCAGCCCGAGCCCGATGGCTCGGAGGATGCAGGATCGGCGCTAGCCTGGCTATTTCCCCGTGATGATGGCGAGACGGTGGACTTGTCAGATTCGCCCGAGTTCAACCAGCTGTTCGGGGAGTTGCTGCATCTGCGCGAGCACAAGGAGGAAGTGGAGCTACGTGAATCGCAGATCAAGCAGCGGCTACAGGCCACGCTGGGTGAGGCCACGGCGGGACTCTTCGCCGACGGCAAGATCACCTGGAAACGCAGCAAGGATCGGCTGACCCCCGATCTGGACCGGCTCGGTCAGGATCATCCCGATTTGCTCAGCCACTACGTCAAACCGGTGCCCGGCTCACGCCGTTTCACCATTCAAGCAGTTCACGCTGTCAGGAGACACACACCATGATCAAAGGACTGGCGATTACCCCGCCCGTGATTGGGCGGATCTGTATTGGCAAGCTGGTACAGAAAGAGGGGAAATGGGTACCGGAGAAGGACGACAGTTTCACCCTCACCACCCAGGTACAGCAGAAAGGGGGATGGTTGCTCCATCCCTTGCATCAACAGTTCGCTCAAGGGCATGAGCAGGCCAAGATCCGCGCCATTCCGGTACGGGTGCTGTTCAATGACAGCGATCTGAACCTGCGGGCAGAGTACAGCGCCTTTGACCGCCAAACCGGACGGCCGCTTTGTGTCGGCAATGGAGAGGTGGCAAAACGGGTGGGGGCGCAAGGGATGGAGGAAGTCAGTTGCCCCGGTCCGGAGCGCTGTCCCTACGGCCAGCAACAGGGCTGCAAGTTGTACGGACGACTGAACCTATTTGTGGAGGGGCAGGGGGATGAGCTCGGCAGCTTTATCTTTCGTACCACAGGCTATAACTCGGTACGGACCCTGGCGGCACGCCTCAAGTACTTCGAGGCGGTGAGTGGCGGCCTGACCCGTTATCTGCCGCTGACCTTACGGCTACGGGCCAAGAGCACCACCCAGTCCTACCGCACCCCGGTCTACTACGTGGATTTGACTCTGCGGGACGAGCTGACTCTGACGGAGGCAGTCGGCCAAGCACGGCAGGAATCGATGCAGGACGATGAGGCCGGGCTGACGATTAGCGAGATGGAAACGGTGGCCCGAGCCTTGCTGCGTAATGGTCAGTTCGAGGATGTGGATGAAGAGGTGCCAATGCTACTGGAAGAGTTTTACCCCCAGGTGGAGGAAGGGGAACATTCGACTGCCGAACCGGCACCGCAAACAGTGGCCCAACCACGGGGAACGCGAGCACGGGCATCCCCGTTAACCAATAAATTGGGTAAAGGTGCTACACCGATACCCGGTGCGCCCTAACTCAGGATTTGGCCAGGCGCTCGACCAACCGTTCAAACGTCTCCAGCAGCAACGCCCGGTCGTCGCTGTCCAGCCGGGCGAGTTTCTGCCCCAAGACGATACCCTGCTCAGTTGGGCGCGGGCTGGTTTCGCGCAAGAAATCGGCCAGCTCGCACTCAAACAGCTGAGCCAGTTCAGCCAGTCGGGCAATGGTCGGCACTACGATACCGCGCTCCATCCGGGAGACGGCTTCCATCCCGATATTGAGATGCTCTGCCACCTGATCCTGGGTCAATCCCGCCTGCTGGCGCTGCCGCCCGATCGCATTGCCCACGCTTTTAGCGAGCAGCTCAACTTTGATGTTCGTCATAAGTCCTCCAATCAAGCTATATCGTTGAATAAGGACCCATTGACATGAAGGACTTAAAGGGATGAACATCAACAACATAAGTCTTATGTGAGGGGCTTTTTAACTCTTCGCGGGTTTCTGGAGAGGTATCCAGTCTGTTTTCGCAGCACAGGCATCAACCACCACAGGCAATTAAAGGAATAATCAAATGAGTGAATGGTTTTACGAGAAGAATGGTCAACGGATTGGTCCGATCATGAAGGAGCAGTTGATAGGCTTACTTGGCGCCGGAGATATCAGTCACCAGACGCTGGTATGGCACCAGAGCCAGCCACAATGGCTGCCACTACATGCGACTCCGCTGGCCGCCGATATTCCGCCGTCATCGACCCCTCCAGCGCTACCTGCAATTGCGATTAGTAATACCTTGATCTGGATTTTGGCTTTTGCGCCCATCATCGGTATTTTCTGCGAAGGCTTTGTCGCCGGTGCCGTATACCATGATACGGACCAAGCCGCGAACGCAGTGGCGGAAGGCTCATTCTTCTACATCTCACTGATCATCAATATCGCACTGAGTTACTGGGATGAACATACGCTGCGCAAAGCCGGCGTCAACACACAGCAATTTGGCAAAATGGTCTGGCTCGTGCCGGTGTATCTCTGGAAGCGCGCCAAGGCATTGCAACAAAAGCCGACCTATTTCTGGTGTTGGCTAGTGACCTTCTCGCTGATCATGCTCAGCAGTTGCAGCGCATAACTCTACCTCGCTCAAGTTGATGCCAGCCATCAGACCGCTACTCGACCGTCATGGTCGAGTAGCGCCTAACTGACATCCGAAGCTCGGAAGACCACCTCAAAAGGTTGGACTTGAGTATTTTCCAGTCATGCCATTTCAAGGCAGTGCGGAAAAGCAACAAAACCAGGCATTTATCTTCAAGGCCAAGTCCTTGTTTCCAGCCACTCGGAGACAAGCTTGACCGTGCTGCAACAACAAGGAAACCGTTATGCCCCATATCTACCGATATGCCCTGCTACTAGCCAGCATGTTAACACTCAGCGCCTGTGGTGGCGGTTCTGGCGGCCCCACATTTGAAGTCGAACTCACTCACACAGCCATCGGACGGCCACAGATTTATGTAGTCACAAAAAATGCCCAAGTCATCATCGAGAAGGTAGTAATTAATGATGGCGAGCCAGGGTGCAGGGTGATGGAGGCTAAACACGATTTCGGCATCGGCAGCACCTTCCCTCTCAAACTCAAGTTGGGTCAAGGAGTGACGTTTGCGGCTCGATACGAGTCCTGCACCGTGTTCAGTGCTACCTTAGTGACTGACCTCGGTGAGGTGACATACACATTTGGTGAATAACCGAAAAAACGACACGATCAACATCAAAGTAACGAGCGCCAAGCGCCCCCACCAATGAGATCCCCAAGCATGCAGATAATACGAACTCTACGAGCGGTAACGATGGCAACTCTGCTAAGTTGCTCAGTCACTGCCTTTGCTGCCGATTATGCGCTACAGATTGAATCGAAAATCCCTACTACCATCAGCGGAACACTCGGCTATGCCAGTCTGAAATATTGGATAGAGGTGCCAGGCAAAGGGAATGTGGAATTACTCACCGATGCAGACAATGAGGGAGGGCTTATCGAGCTCGTAGGGAAACAGGTATCGCTCAACGGCGCCATGGTGACCTACTCAAACGGGAGTGTCTATTTCGAGCCCAAATTCTCGGCCCCGGCCTCACCAGGGCTATCCATTAGCCCGCAAGACGACGGCACCATCGTGGTAACCAATGGCGAGCAGGTCCTGCTCAATACTGACATGTACCACTCTATTACCATCAAACATGAGCAACCATTGACTCAGGGAAAAGCCGTGTTGCTCGAACTCAACACCGGGGGATTTGGTTGTCCGATGCTCTATCAGCTAGCCGTCATCCGCTCGGATACGCTTCCCTTGCTCACTCCCACCTTCGGCACCTGCAGCGATCTTGGCAAGCTGACGCATGATACCAACGGCTTCACATTAGCTTTGCCAGGCAACCCCGCCGAAACCTGGATCTGGGATTCTCGTACCCTGATGCTGCACAAATAACGTCGTCACTTTTCCACACTGATAACAGGGCACCCACAAGGTGCCCTGTTTCGTTTTTATGCCTGACCACAAGGAGTTAACTTCATGTCTCGATTCACCCCAGGCGATCATCTGGTGACCGCTCGCCTCGGTTATACCCACCACGGCCTCTATGTCGGGGGCGACCTCGTTATCCACTACCAGGGGCCTAATCTCGGCCTACCCGGTGAAATCGTGATGACCTCTCTGGATGCGTTTTCCGATGGTAAGCCGGTCTGGTGCAAATTTTGCCCTGTCAGGCGGTATGACCGAACAGCGAGCCTCAAACGTGCCCGTACACGGCTGGGCGAACACCGTTACGATGTGTTGTTCAGTAACTGTGAACACTTCGTGATGTGGTGCATCCACGGTATCCACCACTCGACACAGGTTAGTCAGGTAGCAACGGCGGTGGCGAAAGCGGCCCTTCGTACTCCACAGACTACTATCATTCCCCCAGCTATGACTGTGTTGAGCCGCGAGCGCACAACGTCTGATTACATAACGCTCGCCACCTCTGCTATCACCCTGACCACCCTCGCGACATCGCCAAGCTGGGTCCCCCTGGCAACCGGCGCATTAGCCGTTCACGCAGTCAGCCGCCTCTGGTCCTGGCTCACCGACTGAGCCACTGCCTACCCTCGCACAACAAGGAGCACAACCTATGACTATTCCCTTCTACCGGGACGGCTTTGCCCTGCCCGTCACCCCCGCCCTGCTGGCTCTGCTCAGTCAGGAAGCCGAACGAACCGATCTCGATCTGGGGCGCTGCACCCAGCTGACCTTCAACTTCCGTAACCCCGGTTACAGCGCCGAGCAAGGTGGCGTGCACCCGGTCGAGATCCGCCTGATCCGTGGGCTAGATGGCTGGCTGTTCGATTACGTCACCGACTTCAGCTACCAGGGGCTCGGCCATGATGCCGAGCTCTGCAAGGAGATCGACTTCAACTTCCTCGATGGGGAACACACCATGTTGGGCTGGGGACCGCTGCGGCTGGCCGAAGCGCGGGAATTGTTCGATATCTGGCAAAGCAACTTCATTGCCTACTGCCGGTTGGAATGCTTCAGCGTCACGGTCGCAGGAGATTAGGAGGTCACGATGACCCAAGAATTAGCTCTATCCCACTACTCACGCCAGTGGCTGGGACGAGTCGCCACCAGCGCCAAGCTAACCCCCACTCGCAGTGGTCAGCGTTGGCTGCTGCACCTGACACCGGATAGCCCACCAGCCCGCACAGTCACCTTGCAAGTGCGTTGGTCTGGCGTGCAGTGGCAACTGCTCTCCCTCACCAATGCCGAGGACTGGCACACCATGAGCCAGCCCGTGGATGAAATCTGTGTGGACCCTAAGCGTCGCTGTTTCTGGCGCAGCCAGGCAGGAGCCGTCCCACTCTCTGAGCAGCCCCGCGTGCTGGGAAGCTTTATGAGTGACCTGCAGCGTGCCTGCATCCATCACGGCTATCGTGTGGAGAGTGACCCCTTACCCCAAGAGGAGGCACAAGATGCCAAAACAACCGGTAGCCGTTGAACTTGAAGCCATCAATCGTAATGGCGAGACGCAAGTGGTTCGGGGCAGCGCCCTGCCCGTGCACGGCTACGGCGTTTACTTGCGAGCGGTAGAAGCCAGTGGATTGGCGCTGGCTACCTGGATAGCTGACTACGACACTATCGGCCAAGCCTATGAGCTGGCGGAACGGCTGAGCGTTGCGCTCGCTATGCCGCTCACCCTGCAGGTCCCCGGATTGCTGATGCCGGTGAAGCGTGCCCCTACAGCCTGAGCAGGAGCAGAAGCCGCCACCAAGACCAACTGAACTACCCTCAAAGTGAACCAACAACCGCTCTACCTTTAACCCCGACATGCTTCATGCGTGCCGGGGTTTTGTTTATTTGGAGAATTCCACTATGCGTTATCACAAGCTGAAAGCCGGGGAATGCCCCGGCACTTATGTCGTCACTGAACCCGTGACCGAACAAGACCTGCTGCGTATCGCCAACCAGATTGCCCGTAAGCGCTTGGCCAAAGGCACCGCCATTACCAGCACCACCGAGGCCGCCGAGCGGCTGCAAACCCTGCTGCAGGACCGGGAGCACGAAGTGTTTGGTGCACTGTTCCTTGACTCCCAACACCGCGTACTGGCTTTTGAGGAACTGTTTCGCGGCACCTTGGACAGCGCCAGCATCTACCCACGGGAAGTAGTCAAGCGGGCCCTGATACTCAACTGCGGGGCCATCATCGCAGTGCACAATCACCCAAGCGGTGACCCTGAACCCAGCCAATCTGACCGGGTCTTTACCCAAGCCCTCAAGGAGGCCTTGGCGCTGGTCGATGTGCGATTGCTCGACCATCTGGTGGTCGGTGCCGAGGGCGTGGTCTCGCTGGCCGAAAGAGGTCAGCTATGACTCTAACCCTAGGTAAGTCACACCTCACCACCCTCGACATCCTCCTCGAGCTGCGCGGCTGGCTTGCAGACAACGTCGAGATGCAGGCCGAGCCTGCCATCGTGGCTCACCTGCCTAACGGCTATCAGCTCACCCAGAGCGATTGTGTCGAGGCCATTGATGCACTGCTCCATCAGCTACGCCCTTAACCGAGCCAAGAAGGGATAAACACCATGCGATTACCCAATCCCTATTCCCTTGAGGAAACCCTCGAGAAGCTACGCCATAGGCTAGCAGCCGCCTGCAACGAGGATGCGCTGACATTGCTGGAGAAGGCCGTCACCAAGGCACATGATGACGAGGCCTATGCCAAGCATTTTGAAGAGACCTTGCTGCAGGGATCCACCATCGAGATCCGCGAGTGTCTCAGCTGCTTTGGTGACTACTTTGAGCGATCCCGAGACACGCCGCCCTATTACCCGCATCACGATGCCGTCAACGGCATTGATGGTGCACTCTACGCCATCCTGTTCGATGCGGCTCTCCCCAGCACAGAGCAGGCGCACGAATAACGCCAGCATTCCCAAACCCGGATCATCAGGTCCAACACCAAGATCCGGATATTCCGATCCCCCCAACAAGGCCACCTCACTGCAGGTGGCCTTTTGCATTTCAAGGAATCACCCCATGTCTGCCTTCATGATCGATCGCAAGGATTACCTAGCCTTTGCCGTACAGTTACACCGCTTTTGCAATGCCCCGATGCCACAGCACTACATCCTTGAGTTGCTGCGCACCCTCTGGTGGAAC
>NZ_CDBY01000083.1:0-1364 GCF_000820125.1 Aeromonas simiae
GGCTCGGCGGGATCATCACGGTGTTGGTGGTCACTATCGCCTTTGGCTATGCCTACGCCCTGACGCGCACCTGCATGCCGGCCAAGGGGCTGTTTCGCCTGATCGGTCTTATCCCGATCCTGATGCCCTCCCTGCTGCCCGCCATCAGCCTGGTCTACTGGTTCGGCAATCAGGGGATGGCGCGGGATCTGCTGGGTGGGCAGAGCATCTACGGGCCGCTTGGCATCGTGATAGGTCTGGGCTTTTGGTGCTTTCCCCACGCCCTGATGATCCTGGTGACCGCCCTCGGTCACAGCGATGCCCGCCTCTATGAGGCAGCGCGGGTGCTCGGCACCTCCCCCTTGCGCACCTTCATCACCGTCACCCTGCCGGGGGCCCGCTACGGCCTGCTGGGCGCCGCCATCGCGGTGTTCACCCTGGCCATCTGTGACTTCGGGGTTGCCAAGGTGATCGGGGGCCAGTTCAACGTGCTGGCCACCGACATCTATCGTCAGGTGATCGGGATGCAAAACTTCTCGCTGGGGGCCGTGGCCAGCCTGCTATTGCTGCTGCCGGCCCTGCTGAGCTTCCTGCTTGAGCACCGGGTGCGCCGGCGCATGCAGGAGCAGGTGAGTGCCCGCTCCGTCCCCTACCAACCTGCGCCGCACCGGGTCCGCGACACCCTGGCGCTGCTCTGGTGCTCGCTGTGGGCGCTGGCCTTTCTCGCCCTGCTCGGCATGGCGGTCTACGGCTCGCTGGTGCAGTTCTGGCCCTACAACCTGACGCTCAGCCTCGACCACTACCGCTTCGATGCCAACAGCGTCTATGGCTGGCTCCCGTTTGCCAACACCCTCAAGCTCGGCGCCCTCACGGCGCTGACCGGCACCGGCCTTATCGTGCTGCTCGCCTGGGCCCAGGAGAAGGGGCGCCACTTCGCCCCGCTGCGCCAGCTGTTCCACCTGCTGGCCATGCTGTCGCTGGCGGTGCCCGGCATGGTGCTTGGGCTTGGCTACATCTTCTTTTTCAACCAGCCAGGCAACCCCCTCTCGGCGCTCTATGGCACCCTGATCCTGCTGGTGCTCTCCTGCGTGGTGCACTACTACACGGTGGGCCACATGACGGCGCTCACCGCCCTCAAGCAGCTGCCGCGCGAGCTGGAGCTGGTGGCCCTCTCCTTGCGCATCCCGCTGCGCCGGGCCTTCTTGAAGATCACCCTGCCGGCCATGCTACCCGCCTTGCTCGAGATCGTCGTCTACCTGTTCGTCAACGCCATGACCACCACCTCGGCGGTGATCTTCCTCTACTCGAGCGACAGCGTGCTGGCCGCCGTCGCCGTGCTCAACATGGAGGACTCGGGCAACACGGCGGCGGCCGCCGCCATGGCG
>NZ_CDBY01000083.1:1572-1981 GCF_000820125.1 Aeromonas simiae
CGGCGGCCGCCGCCATGGCGACCCTCATCACCCTGACCGCCGCTGGCGTCAAGCTGCTCGAGCTGCTGATCGGGCGGGCCTTGCGCCGCCGCACCCAGCGCTGGCGCGAGGCGACCTGATCCGGGCCCATAAAAAAACCGGCCTGCTGGCCGGTTTTTTCTGCTGCGCTCCGTTACGGGCGGTAGACCTTGACGTTGTCAAAGCCCTTCTCCTTGAGGTAGAGCGCCTGCAACTTGCTCATCACGCCGCGATCGCAATAGAGCAGGTAGGTCTTCTCTTTGGGCAGATCGCCAAAGGCGGTGGCCAGCTTGAAGAAGGGAACGTGCAGCACGTCGCGCCCGGCCACCACCAGCGGCTTCTCTTCATGCTCATCCATGGAGCGGATATCGAGGATCACCTCGTCGTCACC
>NZ_CDBY01000083.1:2161-4532 GCF_000820125.1 Aeromonas simiae
AGGATCACCTCGTCGTCACCGGTCTCGGCGGTGGTTTCCACTTCCTGCACCTGCTCGGCGGTCTCTTCACCGATGCGGCGGATATCGAGGTAGCGCGCCTCGTCCACCACCTTATCGAGGATAGCGAAGTCGAAGTTCTGCTCCTCGGCCTCGATACGCGCCAGATCCGCCTTCACGGTCGGCTTCTTGGAGATGACGCCGCAGTACTCGGGCATGGTCTCGGCGAACTCCAGGGTACCTATCTTGCGCGCCTGGTTCATGATGTCCGGCTTGTCCCAGGTGATGAGCGGGCGCAGGATCACCTTGTCGGTCACCCGGTCGATGACGTTGAGGTTGGTCAGGGTCTGGCTCGACACCTGACCCACGCACTCGCCGGTCACCAGGGCCGGGATCTGGAAACGGTCGGCGATGTTGGCAGCGGCGCGCATCATCATGCGCTTGAGCACCACCCCCATCTGGCCGTTGTCGATCTTCTCGAGGATCTCGGCCACCACAGGCTCGAAGTCCACCGCGGTGAAACGCACCCGGTGCGACGAGCCGAAGCGGCTCCACAGGTGGTAGGCCACCTGCTTGACGCCGATCTCGTGGGCGGCGCCACCGAGGTTAAAGAAGCAGTAGTGCACGCGGCAGCCACGCTTGATGAACTGGTAGGAGGCCACCCCGGAGTCAAAGCCGCCGGAGAGCAGGCTCAGCACGTCTTCCTGGGTGGCGATCGGCATGCCGCCGAGCCCTTGGTGGATGGCGCTGACGATGAACAGCTCCTCGCCGTCGATCTCGAGGTTGATCTGCACGTCCGGGTTTTTCAGGCGCACGCCGTTGCTCTCGCAGTGCTGGTTTAGGCCGCCGCCGACGTAGCGCTCGACTTCGAGCGAAGAGAACTCGTGCTTGCCGTGGCGCTTGGCGCGCACGCAGAAGGTCTTGCCCTGGAGCTGCTCGCCCCACACGGCCTTGACCTGCTCGAAGATGTCGTGCAGGTCGGTGAACTTGCTGGCCTGCACCTCGAGGAAGGCTTGGATGCCGGGAATGCAGGCGAGCGCATCGATGGCCTGATCGCGGAACTGATCGTTACGCGAGCTCACCACCAGCTTGTCCCAATCCATGCGCACCCGGGCGTCTTCGTCGAAGCGGCGCAGCACGTTGCGGATGTTGCCTTGCAGGATCTTGATGAAGCGCTGGCGAACCGACTTGCTCTTGATGGTGATTTCCGGGAACAGCTTGATGATGAACTTCATGGATTAACTCGGGTGAGCGGGAAACAAGGGCGCGGATTATAGCAAAGGAGCCGCCCATCACCTAGCACCAATGCGGCCATTTCTTGAGCGGCCAGCGCCGTTTTCGCTGGCAAAAATACGCTTGCGCTCATCCTATCGGCCGCCGCTTCCCCATGAAATTGCCGCTGCGAAAGCGAATCGTTATAGTGCAACCCTCGCGCACGCACCGGACACCGTCATGAAGACCTTTCTCTACTACCCGGGCATGGAGGTTCGGGACGAGCTCTGGCTGAAATTCGCCCTGCTCTGGCTGGAGCGGCTCGCCTTTGTCTTCACCGTGAGCGAGAGCAGCGAACTGCACGGCGCGCTGGAGCGCCTGCGGGGCAGCGACCTGCTGGGCCAATCCCCCGGCGCCGACTTTTTTAGGCGCGCCGCTCCTGCGGCCATCACCCAGCTTGAGGCCCTGCTCGCCCCCGACTTCGAGCGCCACAAGGTCTTTGGCAACCGCGAGCTGATCGCGCGCTGGCGCGAGGGACGCAACCACGACTGCTTCTGCCCGGCCCAGGCCGGCCTTGAACCCCTGCACCACTTCTGCGTGCAGACCGGTTTTGCCAGCGCCACCACCGGCGGCATCCTGATGGCGCGCCGGCTGGCCAACCTGCTCTCGATGCGGCTGGCGCGCGACTGGGCGCTGGCCAACGAGGGCGTGCTCATCACCGATCACGACTACCTCGACCGCCTGCTGCACCTGCTCGAGTCGCGCTATCACCACAGGGGCGGCCAGGACTGCTTCCTGCTCGAGATCGCCCTGCCGGTGCCGCGCGCCCTGGCGAGCCTGCCACTCGATGAGCTGCTCGCCTTGCGTCAGCGCCAGGGATTTCGCTCTGCCCTCGCGGCGTTTCACACCCGCCTCGAGGCGCTGCTGCTCATGCTCGACTCCGGCTATGCCGAGCTGGCGGTGCTGGAGCGTTTCCTTGCCGCCCACGCCACCCTCGGCCAGTTGATGGGCCCCGAGTGCGTCAGCGTGCCACTGTGCCTTTCGGTCAGCACCCGGCTGCCGGCCGCCCCGATGCTGCATGCCCTGCGCGGTTACCACGGCCCCTGGCAGGCGCAGCTGGCGGCCCTGGCCTTTTTGCCCATCAAGCGCAGCCACTTTCATC
>NZ_CDBY01000083.1:4718-5474 GCF_000820125.1 Aeromonas simiae
CCCGCGCAGCCGCCACGGCTTCACGCGCCTTGGCAGCCTGCGCCAGCTCACCGCCTCTTGAGATGTGCTACCTTGCCGACACCGCTTCCCCCTCTCTTGCCACCTGGAGCCGGCATGTCCCCCAAGAGCGTCTTTGCCAGCGTCGCGCTGGTCATCATCCTCGGTTCGCTTGAAAAGAGCATCGTCACCACCCCGCTGCCCCTCATCGGCCAAGCGCTGAACGCCGGCGCCGCCCTCACCTGGGTGGTGACCAGCTACCTGCTGGCGGCCACCGCCGTGCTGCCCGTCTATGGCAAGCTGAGCGATCAGTTTGGCCGGCTGCGCCTGCTCAACATCGGGTTGGGGCTGTTTCTGGCCGGATCCTTGGCCTGCGCCCTGGCCCAGAGCCTGCCCCAGCTGCTGGCCGCCCGGGTGCTGCAAGGGCTCGGTGGGGGCGGGCTCATCGCGCTCGCCTTCACCGTCATCGCCGACACCATTCCCCCGCGCGAGGTGGGCCGCTACCAGGGCTACATCTCGGCGGTCTATGCGGTCTCGAGCATTGCCGGCCCCCTGCTGGGGGGCTACTTTGCCGAACACCTGAGCTGGCGCTGGGTGTTCTGGATCAACCTGCCCCTCGGGGCCCTGGCGCTGTGGCTGGTCAACCGCCACCTCGGCCACCTCAATGAGCGCCACGCCCGCCGCTTCGACTGGCCTGGCGCCCTGCTGCTGATGCTCTCGACTACCCTGCTGCTGCTTTTGCTCTCACCTGACGCGCCG
>NZ_CDBY01000083.1:5656-84848 GCF_000820125.1 Aeromonas simiae
GGCACTGGCTCGCCGGCGCGCTGGCCGCGACCCTGACGCTGCTGCTGCTCAGAGAGCGGCAGGCCCGCGACCCCATATTGCCACCCCAGCTCGCCCGCCAGAGCGGCTATCTGGTGAGCGTGCTGCTGATCCTCATCGCCCAGATGCTGATGTTTGCCCTGCTGGTCTACCTGCCGCTGCAAATGCAATGGCAGGAGGGCATGGGCCCGGCCGAGAGCGGCCGCACCATGGTGATCTTCATGGCCAGCATCACAGCGGGCGCCTTCAGCGCCGGCAAGCTGATCGCCCGCCGGGGGCGCTACAAGGGGTTTGTGCTGACGGGGTTTGCCCTGGCGGCGCTGGCCCTGTGGCTGATCCACCTCGGCGAGGCGGCCGCCCTGGCACTGGTGCTGGCCGGCCTCGGGCTCGGGCTCACCCTGCCGGCGCTCTCTGTGGTGGTGCAAAATGCCCTACTGCCTCAGGATCGCGGCATCGGCATGTCCCTGTTCAACTTCGGCCGCGAGCTGGGTGGGGCGCTCGGGGTGGCCCTGTGCGCCATCCTGTTTCACCTGCCCCTGCCCCCCGGCTCGCTCGCAGGTTATGCCAGGGAGGAGCTCTCGCTCGGCTTTGCCACCACCTATCTCGGCATGGCGGCGCTGGCCACGCTGGCCATGCTGCTCACCCTGCTGGCACTGCGGCGCCGGGAGCTCAGTCCGCATCCTTGATAAAAAAAAGAGGGAGGGCCCATGCCCTCCCTCTGCTTTGCCAATCACGAAGCACGCTTACTCGGCGGTCGCCATCAGCCAGGTCTTGAAGCCACCGGAGAGGTTCTTCACCCGAAAACCGTGCTGCTGGAGCATGCGGCTCGCCACGTGGCCACGCAGCCCCACCTGGCAGCTGACGATGAACTCCTTGTCTTTGGGCAGTTCGTCCAGACGGCCGCGCAGCTCGTCGAGGGGGATGTTAATGGCGCCGGGGATGGCGCCGAGGCGCTCCAGCTCAGCGGGATTGCGCACATCCAGTACCTGCTGATCGGGGCGCAGCGCCAGCACGTCGCTGACGTGGCAGATGGGCGAATCCCCCTTGAGGTGATTGCTCGCCACAAAGCCCGCCATGTTGATGACATCCTTGGCCGAGCCGAACGGCGGTGCATAGGTCAGCTCGAGATCTTGCAGATCGAACACCGTCATGCCGGCCCGCTGGGCCACCGCTAGCACGTCAATGCGCTTGTCGATGCCATCCTTGCCCACCGCCTGGGCGCCGAGGATGCGACCATCGGGGGCAAACAGCAGCTTGAGGCTGACCGGATGGGCACCGGGGTAGTAACCGGCGTGGCTGCCCGGGTGCACATACACCTTCTCATAGGCCATGCCGAGCTGCTTGAGGCGCTTCTCATTGAGCCCGGTGCTGGCCACCGCCAGATCAAACACCTTGCAGATCGCCGTGCCCTGGGTCTTCTTGTAACTCTCGGCGCGTCCCAACATGTTGTCGGCGGCGATACGCCCCTGACGGTTGGCAGGGCCGGCGAGCGGGATCAGGGCGGCGTCACCGGTGACAAAGTCGACCTCTTCCACCGCATCCCCCACCGCGAAGATATCGGGGTCCGAGGTGCGCATGGCGGCATCCACCTTGATGCCACCGCGCGGCCCCAGCTCCAGCCCGGCCTGGGCGGCGAGCAGGGTCTCGGGTTTGACCCCGATGGCGAGGATCAGCAGATCCGTTTCCAGCGTGGCCCCCTCCCCCAGTTGCAGCAGCAAGCGGTGCGCCGCCCCCTCGGGCTGTGCCTCGATGGCATTGAGCCCGGTGCGCAGCCGCAGATCGATACCGGCCTCGCGAATGCGCTCGTGCAGCATGGCGGCCATCTCCCGGTCGACCGGCGCCATCACCTGATCCGAGAGCTCGAGCTGAGTCACCGACAGGCCGCGCTGGTGCAGCGCCTCCATCATCTCAAGCCCGATGAAGCCCCCTCCGACCACGGTCACGTGGCGCGGCGGCGCCTGGGTCAGCGCGGCGAGGATGCGATCCATGTCGGGGATGTTGCGCAGGGTGTAGACGCCCGCGGTGTCGATGCCAGGCAGCGGCGGGCGGATCGGCGCGGCGCCGGGGCTTAGCAGCAGCTTGTCGTAGCGCTCCTCGTACTCCTCACCGCGTGCCAGATCGCGCACCCGCACCGTGCGGGCGGCGCGGTCGATAGCCACCACCTCGTTGAAGACCCGCACCTCGACGTTGAAGCGGCGCTTGAAGCTCAATGGCGTTTGCAACAGCAGGGCATCGCGGGAGGGGATATCGCCGCCGATGTGATAGGGCAGACCGCAGTTGGCAAAGCTGATGAACTCGCCGCGTTCGAACAGAATAATCTCGGCATGTTCGTCCATGCGGCGGGCACGGGCGGCAGCCGAAGCACCGCCGGCTACGCCGCCGACGATCAGGATGCGGGTCATGGTGAAGGCTCCTTTTCCAGTATGATGCAGTGAAAATTAGCTTTTTCTAATTTAGATTTCAATGAATTTTTGTTTCAAGGGCATTTGGAGTATTCTTTGGCGCGCGCCCTCTCTGCCAACAGGATGTTAACCGGGTCATGTCGTCTACCGTCCTCACTCTGCCGTTACCCGTGCGCCCCATGCCACTGTTTTTTCGCCTCGATGTGCGCTCACAGCGGCTGGTCGCCCTGACGGACGTGATGCAAACACCGCTCTACTGGCTCGATGAGCCGCGCTCCCCCTGGCCGACCCAACTGCCGCCGCCATTAAGAGAGCCCATCGAAGCCCAGCTTGCCAGTGGTCAAGGGGGGCAGCTGACCATCCGCGCCCTGGGCCAGGAGTGGCGGGTCTCTCTCTCGCCCGAGCAGGGCCACTTCTGGCTTATCTGTCTGCAAATAGGGCGCGCCCATACGCCGCCCAATCTCTCCTTACTGCTGCCGCGCCTCGGCCAACTGGCCAGCCGGGCCGAATATGCCCCCATGCTGCAAGCCTTGTGGGAAGGCAGCCAGGCCGATCGCCTGATCCTGTGGCACTTTGACAGCCATGATCTGCTCACCCCCATCTACCAGCTCGGGGTCAAGGGCACCCTCTTCCCCATCAAGGCCGACGGCCGCTATCTGCGTACCCTGCGCAGCCGTGGCTCGCTGAGCTTCTCCGAGTGCGCCCACCAACCCATGCTGGCCCAGCATCGCTATCTGGCCAGCCACGGGGTGGCCGCCCGTCTCGATGCGGCGCTGCGTGAAGGGGATCGTCTGCTCGGCATGCTGAGCCTCGAGTACCTCGACCCGGTGCCGCTTGGGGAGGAGTTGCTGCAACTGGCCCGGTTTTGCAGCCAGCAGCTTGGCCAGTGGCAACCGCCCACCAACGAGCCCGCCGCGCAGAACGACCCCGAGGAGGCGAGTCACGATACCCATCCCCTGGCGCTGCACGTGGGCCTGGAGTATTGCCGCGCCCTGTTGCAGTGGTGCCGCCAGCAGTTGCCACTGCGCGCCGGCTGGGTTGGCGAGTATCAGCGCCGCGGCGAGGAGCTGTGGCTGATCCCGCGCTATGTCGAGCTGGAAGGGCAGCCCCACAGCTCGCTGCCACAGCGCCTCGAGCCGGGCCCGGCCCACGACATCCACCAGAGCGGCCAGGCCCTCTATCTGGATAACCTCGCCACCCGTTATCCCAAGGCGCACCAGCTGCTCGCCTTTGGCACCCCCGCCTACATCGGCGTGCCGTTGCTGCTGCCAGATGGCACGCCGATCGGCCAGCTCACCTTGCTGCCGCTCGACACCCTCGATGACCCCCTGCCCCTGCTCGATCGCCTGAGCGAGCTGGCACCGCGCCTCGCCATCGAGATGCAGCGCCTGTCGCTTGAGGAGGCGCTGCGCCTGGCCGAAGTGGCCTTCGATACCCACGACGCCATGGTGGTGTGCGATGCCAACGGCCAGATCCTCAAGGCCAATCGGGCCTTCACCCGCACCACGGGCTATGCCCCCGAGCAGGTGGTGGGTCAGCATATCCGCCTGCTGCGCCCCCCCTACTATGGCGACGATCTGGCCAGCCGCATCACCAGAACCATCGAGCAGCAGCGCTTCTGGGAAGGCGAGGAGCAGTGCCTCAACCACGAGGGGCGTTTCTTCCCGGTGCGGCTGCAAGTGAGCGGCGTGTTCGACGGCGCCGGCCGCCTGACTCACTACGTCAGCAGCTTCCACGATCTCACCGAGGAGCGGGAGGCGCAGCAACACATCGAGCGCCTCGCCTACTATGACGATCTGACCGGCCTGCTCAATCGCCGCAGCATGCTCACCCGGCTGCAACAGCGCCTGCAAGAGCCACATCGCCAGTGGGGAGCCTTGCTCTACATCGATCTCGACAACTTCAAGTCGGTCAACGACTCCCTCGGCCACCAACGCGGCGATGAGCTGCTGCTGGCGGTGGTCGAGCGGCTGCGCGAGCTGCCCCAGGAGAACCTGCTGCTGGCGCGCAGCTCGGGGGATGAGTTCCAGCTGCTGTTCACCGATCTCGGCCAGGGGCAGGTTGCCGCCAAGATCCTGGCCGAACACTTTGCCCGCGAGGTGATCAGGCTGTTTCGCCAGCCGTTCAGTGTCGGCCACGACAAGCTGCATTGCAGCGCCTCCCTCGGGGTGGCCCTGTTCTCCCCCGAGCAGCACGATCACCTGGTGATCATGCAGCAGGCCGATACCGCCGCCCACATAGCCAAGCGCAACGGCCACGGTCAATACGCCTTCTTCAATCACCACATGGCCGAGCAGGAGAAGAGCCGGCTGGCCATCAGCAACCAGCTGCGCGATGCCCTGCGCCGCGGCGAGTTTCAGCTCCACTACCAGCCCCAGTTCCGGGTCGACAGCGGCGTGCTGACCGGCATCGAGGCGTTGATCCGCTGGCAACGCGCCGACGGGGTCATGGTGGCGCCGGGAGAGTTCATTCCGGTTGCCGAGGAGAGCGGGCTTATCGAGGATATCGGCTACTGGGTGCTCAAGAGCGCCTGCGCCCAGTTCAGCCATTGGTTGAGCCGGGGGGTGGCCATCCCGCAGCTGTCGGTCAACGTCAGCGCCCGTCAGTTCCACAACCCCGCCTTCTTGCAACAGGTGGAATACGTGCTGCGCGACACCGGCCTGCCCCCCTCGCGCCTGATGCTGGAGATCACCGAGTCGGTGGTGCTCGAGCACCGTGAGGAGAGCATAGAGCGGATGCGCCGCCTGCGTTCACTCGGGGTGCTCATCTCTATCGATGACTTCGGCACCGGCTACTCGTCGCTTGCCTACCTGCGCGATCTGCCGGCCAACGAGGTGAAACTCGATCGCTCCTTCATCCTGACCCTGGTGCACAGCGAGCAGGATAGGGCCCTGGTGCGCGCCGTCGTGGAGCTGGCCAAGGTGTTCCGCTTCACCGTGATCGCCGAGGGGGTCGAAGAGCAGGAGCAGCTCGCCATCCTCGCCGACATCGGCTGCCAGCACTTCCAGGGTTATCTGCGCTGCCGGCCGCTGCCGGTGCGGGCGCTGGAGTCCTTCCTCGCCGATTGCCCCACGGCAGGGTGATCGGCGCCGCCTTTTGGCATAAAATGGCCGCCAGCAACACTATCAGGAGCGCAATATGTCTGTGATTGGTCGTATCCACTCGGTGGAGACCTGCGGTACTGTGGACGGTCCCGGCATCCGTTTTATCGTCTTCATGCAGGGCTGTCTGATGCGCTGCAAGTACTGCCACAACCGCGACACCTGGGACACGGAAGGGGGCCGCGAGGTCACCGTCCCCGAGCTGATGAAGGACATCACCAGCTATCGCCACTTCATTAATGCCTCGGGCGGTGGGGTTACCGCCTCGGGTGGTGAGGCCATGCTACAACAGGCCTTCGTCGCCGAGCTGTTTGCCGCCTGCCAGGCAGAAGGCATCCACACCTGCCTCGACACCAACGGCTTCGTGCGCAACTACGACGCCCAGCTCGACGCCGTCCTCGACGTCACCGATCTGGTGCTGCTCGACATCAAGCAGATCAACGACGAGAAACACATCCCGCTGACCCACGTCAGCAACCGCTACACCCTGGAATTTGCCCGCTATCTGGCCAAAAAGGGCAAGAAGATGTGGATCCGTTACGTGGTGGTGCCGACCTGGAGCGACGATGACGAGAGTGCCGAGGGGCTGGGGCAGTTCATCGCCTCGCTCGGCGAGTGCGTCGAGAAGATCGAGCTGCTGCCCTATCACGAGCTGGGCAAGCACAAGTGGGAGGTGTTGGGCGACACCTATGATCTCAACGGGATCAAGCCGCCCAAGAAGGAGACCATGGATCGCATCCAGGGGATCCTCAGCAAGTACCACCCCAACGTGAAATATTGATAACAACAGGGCGCCTCATGGCGCCCTGTTTTTTTAGATGGCAAGGGCCTGCTCATGAGCGATGCAGAACTCACCGCCCTGCTGCTGTGGTTAGCCGTACTGCTGGCCAGCCAGCATGGTTCCCGCTGGCGACAACTGCTCGCCACCCCCCTCTATCAGCATCTGCTGCTCGGCGCCGCCCTGGCGCTGCTGCCGCTGTGGTGGCTGCGCGCCGGCCTGCATGCCGGGCTCGAGGTGCATTTTCTCGGCCTGACCGCCCTCACCCTGCTGCTCGGCTGGCGCCTGGCGCTGGTGGCAGGCAGCCTGGCCCTGCTCACCCTCACCGCCTGTGGCAGCGAGCCCTGGCCCCTGCTCGGCAGCCACGCCCTGCTCGGGGTGCTGCTACCGGTGCTGACCACCGAGCTGCTGTTTCTGGCCAGCTGGGCCTGGCTAGCGCGCCACCTGTTTGTCTACCTGTTTGTGGTTGCCTTTCTCGGTGGCGCCGCCGCCATCTCGGTCAAGCTGCTGGCCACCGCGCTCTGGATGGGGATGAGCGGGGCTTATCCCTGGCAGATCATCGCTGACGACTACCTCGCCATCTGGCCGTTGCTGCTCTTTCCCGAGGCGCTGCTCAACGGCATGACCATGACCCTGCTCGCCGTCTACCGCCCCCACTGGGTCTACAGCTTTCATGACCACGTCTATCTCGGCCCCCCTCGGCCATAAAAAAGAGCGCCCTGATGGGCGCTCTTGAGGTGATGCTTGCGTCAGAGGCTGCGTGGCTTGAGATGGGCGTGCCAGCGGGTTTCGAGCCGTTTGAACAGCCAGACGATGACGAAGGTCAACGCCATGTAGAGCAGGCCAGCCGTAATGAAGGCCTCAAACGGGCTGTAGTAGCGGGAGTTGACGATACGGGCGGCACCGGTCAGGTCGACGATGGTGATGATGCCCGCCACCGCCGAGCCTTGCAGCATGAAGATCACCTCATTGCTGTAGGCCGGCAGGGCACGCCGGAACGAGTTGGGCAGGATCACCCGGGTCAGGGTCTGCCAGCGGTTCATGCCAAAGGCCAGCGCCGCCTCGATCTGCCCCTTGGGCATGTTGCTCACCGCCCCGCGCACTATCTCGGCGGTATAGGCGCCGGTGTTGAGGGTGAACGCCAGCAGGGCGCAGAACCAGGCCTGAGAGAAGAGCTCCCAGGCGGCGCTGTTTTTCAGCCACTCCCACTGGGCGGCGCCGTAGTAGATGATAAAAAGCTGCACCAGCAGTGGGGTGCCGCGAAAGAAGTAGATGTAAGCCCACACCGGGAAACGGATGAACCAGTTACGGCTGGTGCGCAGCACCCCGAGCGGCACCGCCAGCGCCAGCCCCAGGATCAGCGAGGCGAGCACCAGCCCCACCGTGGTATAGAGCCCCTGCCAGTAGGTGGGCCACTCATCGAGAATGATCGAAAAATCCATGGCTTACCTCGTCTTGATGGCGTAGTGGCGCTCGGCCCACTTGAGCAGCGACGTGGAAACGGCGGTGAACACCAAAAAGATGAGGGCCACCGCCATGTAGAAGGTAAAGGGGAGCTGGGTCGAGCCGGCGGCCAATGACGCCTTTCTCACCATGTCGTCAAGACCGATGATCGAAACCAGCGCCGTGGTCTTGAGCAGTACCAGCCAGTTGTTGCCAAACCCAGGCAACGCGTGGCGCATCATCTGGGGGAACAGAATGCGCACGAACACCTGATGGGCGCGCATGCCAAAGGCGCGGGCCGCCTCCAGCTCGCCCTTGTCGACCGCCAAAATGGCGCCGCGGAAGGTTTCGGCCATGTAGGCGCCGAAGATGAAGCCGATGGTGGCCACCCCGGCGGCAAACGGACTGATGTCGATATAATCGGGCACCAGGGAGATCCACTCCTGGTTCGGGTTGCTCTTGAGCAGCCAGGCGTTATAGCTCTCGTTGATCCAAGTCAGCACGAAGTTGATGAAGACCTGACCGCCGAAAAAAAGCAGCATCATCAGCACCAGATCGGGGATGCCGCGGATGATGGTGGTGTAGAGATCGGCAATGGCGCGTGCCCAGCGATAGGGCGAGAGCTTGGCCAGTGCCCCCAGCATGCCGAGCAGCATGGCCAGCAGCAGTGAGGCCAGCGCCACCTGCAACGTGACCCCCGCGCCTTCCAGCAGGGAGCCTTCGTATCCTTTCAAATCCAGCATGAGTCGCTCCATCGATTTCGGGCCCGCTCAGCGGGCCCGAACACAGCGGATGAATCCGGCTTATTCGCCGTAGACGTCGAAGTCGAAGTACTTGTCGTTGATCTCCTTGTACTTGCCGTTCGCACGCAGGGCCAGAATCGCCTGGTTGAACTTCTCTTTGAGATCCTTATCGGCCTTGCGCACCGCAATACCGGCGCCCTGACCAAACCACTTGGGATCGGTCAGCTTGGGCCCGATGAATTCAAAGGCGTCGCCCCCTTCCTTCTTGAGCAGGCCGTCGGTGATGGCCGCAGAGTCGGCCAGCACGTAGTCGACACGGCCCGACTTCAGATCTAGGTAGGCCTCATCAGCGGTGCCGTAGCGCTTGATGGTCGCCTCGGGGAAGTTGTCGGTGATGTAGGTGTCCATCGAGGTGGCGCGCTGCACCGCCACCGTCTTGCTGCTCATGAAGGCCTTGTCGAGCTTCAGCTCACTCCCCTTCTTGGCGGCAAAACGGGCCGGGATATGCTGGTACTTCTGAGTGAAATCGACCTTCTTCAGCCGCTCTTCGGTGATGTCCATGGTGGCGATGATGGCGTCAAACTTGCGCGACAGCAGCGCCGGGATGATGCCGTCCCAATCCTGCTTGATGAGGGTGCACTTGACCTTCATCTCTTCGCACAGGGCGTTGGCGATGTCGATGTCAAAACCTTTCACTTCACCATTGGGTTCAGTCCAGGAGAAGGGAGGATAGGCCCCCTCAACCCCGATACGCACTTGCTTCCACTCCTTGGCCATGACACTGGAGGAGCCCATGACCGCCAGCACGGCGGCAGCCAGAACCATTTTCTTCATCATCTTGCACTCTCCTTGATCTGCAAAACCGGGATATCAGTAGATGGAGGATATGAACTGCTTGAAGCGTTCCGATTTGGGGTGGGCAAAAATCTCCTTGGGATTGCCCTCTTCTTCTACTTTGCCCTGATGCAAAAACAACACCTGGTTAGAGACGTCGCGGGCAAACGCCATCTCATGGGTCACCACCAGCATGGTGCGCCCCTCTTCGGCCAGCTCGCGCATCACCCCGAGCACCTCGCCCACCAGCTCGGGATCGAGGGCGGAAGTGGGTTCATCAAACAGCATCACCTCAGGGTCGACCGCCAACGCGCGGGCAATCGCTGCGCGCTGCTGCTGACCACCGGAAAGGTGGCCGGGATAGTAATCGCGCCGCTCCCACAGGCCGACCCGGTTGAGCAGATGCTCGGCCTTGGCAATGGCCTCAGCACGCGGCACCTTGAGCACCTGGATCGGCACTTCGATGATGTTTTGCATGATGGTCATGTGTGACCAGAGGTTGAAACTCTGGAACACCATGGCAAGGCGGCTGCGAATACGCTCGACTTGGCGCATGTCTTCCGCCACCCGCTCGCCACTGCGCAGACTCTTCATGCGGATCAGCTCGCCATGCAGCGCCACCGAGCCCGATGAGGGGGTCTCCAGCAGATTGATGCAACGCAAAAAGGTGGATTTACCCGAACCGGAGGAGCCGACCAGGGAGATGACATCCCCCTTGTTGGCCGTCAGGCTGATGCCCTTGAGCACCTCGTGAGACCCGAAATACTTGTGAAGATCACGAACTTCTAGTGCGGCAACGTCGCTCATCCATTAGAACCCTATTAGCTGTCCCTAGCAGGCCATCTTGGCCAGCGCCCACCATTAACAAAAACGCAACAGAAGGCATCTACTGCGAAATTAACATCGGCACGCTTAAAACACAATATCCAAGCGGTTTGGCCACTAAAACAGACTAAAAAAGAGAAACAACTTAGAATTAAATTCGATTTAAATGCATAACAATCTTTCAGCGGTAGAGCATACCCTCTACCAACAAGAGCGAAGGATGCCATATTTTATGTGGAATAAAAGAGTATGCAGTGAAAAAACCGGCAAAAACACGAAATGCATCTTTTCTCATTGAAAGATCCTTTTCTCTCAGGTCAATTCAACTCCGTATGACTCTCTTTACCCCTTAAATTCATCCCTGTCCGGGGCAGATAGGGATTTAATTTGCGCTTAACATCGATGGCAGGCAGCATAGAACAGGTTTTTCCGCTTCGTAGATGGTTTCTTCCATGTTGCTCAATGCCCTGCTGATCCTGCTTCCCCTCTTCATCGGTTACCTCATCCCCGTTCGCCACCACACCGCGCTGCGACTCATCCAGGGCACGCTCAGCAAGATGGTCTACCTGATCCTGGCCCTGATGGGGATGAGCCTGGCCGGCGTGGACAATCTGGGCAGCAACATGGCGGTGATCCTGAACGTCTCTGCGGTGATGCTCGGGTGCATCACGCTGGCCAACCTGGCGGCGCTGTGGTGGCTGGATCGCCGCCGTGGCGGCGCGCAGCAGCAAGCCACTGGCCCGCAACCGGGCAAGCTCAAGATGATGGCCGAGTCGCTACAACTGGCGTTGGTGGTGTTGGGGGGCTTTCTCGTGGGGCTGCTGCTGGATCTGAGTGCGCTGCCCATCGAGCAGTGGAGCGAATGGGCACTGATGCTGCTACTGCTGCTCATCGGCATCCAGATGCGCAACTCCGGCATGCACCTGCGCCAGATCCTGCTCAACCGCTGGGGCATGAGCATTGCGCTGTGCGTCATGGTGAGCAGCTGGGCCGGCGCCCTGCTGGCCGCCCTGTTGCTCGATCTCCCCCCCTTCGATGCGCTGGCGCTGGCCTCAAGCTTTGGCTGGTATTCGCTCTCGGGTATTCTCGTGAGCGACGCCCTCGGCCCTGTCATGGGCTCGGCGGCCTTTCTCGGGGATCTCGGCCGCGAATTGCTCGCCATCATGCTCATTCCGGTGCTGATGCGCCGTCACCCCTCGGCCGCCATCGGCTATGGCGGTGCTACCTCGCTCGATTTCACCCTGCCGGTGATCCAGCGTTCGGGCGGGATCGCCGTCGTCCCTGTGGCGGTCGTTTCCGGCTTCATTCTGAGCCTGCTCGGCCCCATTCTGGTTCTTTTTTTCCTCTCCCTGTGAGGCGCCATATTTGCCGCTTCCCGCCCTTGATTAATTAACAAAAGTGTTCACTTGAACCCCAGTCATTAACATCGCCGTACAAGAATACGGCAGGCTCGCCGCATGGTCGTGCTGCCAGCACGACCTTCTGTTTCAGTTGCAACACAGCCTGGGAACACTCCGTTTTCATCCTGAGAACAGCCCTTTTCCAAGCAGATCACGCTTAAATTTTTCCCTTAAAACCCGCTGGATTTAGCGCTGTATATTGTGCATTCTGCTGCTTTCCGGCGGCGTAGCCAGCTGGATGGACTGCCGAAGCCGGGCACAAAAGAAGACCCTGAACGGCCTGTTGTAAATGGAGCCTCACATGAAAATGAATAAGCTGACGATCGCCATCCTCATCGCCATGGTGCTGGGGATCGTTACCGGCCAAGGATTGCGCTGGCTAACCCCCGAACTGGCGACCAGCTTCGCCGACAACATCACGCTACTGACCGATATCTTCCTGCGTCTCATCAAGATGATCATCGCCCCCCTGGTGTTCACCACCCTGGTGGTCGGCATCGCCAAGATGGGCGACACCCGCACCGTGGGTCGCATTGGGATCAAGACACTGGGTTGGTTCATGATGGCCTCCCTGCTCTCGCTGACCCTGGGCCTCATCATGGTGCACCTGCTCTCGCCGGGCGTGGGTCTTAACTTGAGTCTGCCTGACGGCACCAGCACCAGCGGTATCAGCGCCGGCGCCATCAGTCTGAAAGACTTTGTCTCCCACGCCATTCCCAAGAGCGTGGTGGAGGCGATGGCCACCAACGAGATCTTGCAGATCGTGGTGTTCTCCCTGTTCTTCGGGCTGGCTGCCGCCGCCATCGGCGATCCGGCCAAGCCGGTGGTCTCCGTCATGGCCAGCGCCGCCGAGATCATGCTGAAAGTCACCGGTTATGTGATGAACTTCGCCCCACTGGCGGTGTTTGCTGCCATCGGCGCCATGGTCGCCAAGGAGGGGCTCGGTATCCTGGCCACCTACGGCACCTTCATGAGCCAGTTCTATCTGGCCCTCGGCACCCTGTGGCTGGTGCTGATCCTGCTCGGCAGCCTGTTCATCGGCCGCCGTATCCTGGTGCTGCTCGGCCTCATCCGTGAGCCGATCCTGCTGGCCTTCTCCACCGCCAGCTCTGAATCCGCCTACCCCAAGACCCTGCAACGTCTGGAGGAGTTCGGGTGCTCCAAGCGCATCGCCAGCTTTGTGCTGCCCATGGGCTACTCGTTCAACCTCGACGGCTCCATGATGTACTGCACCTTCGCCGTCATGTTCATCGCCCAGGCCTATGGCATCGAGCTCTCCATCGGCCAGCAGATCACCATGCTGCTGCTGCTGATGGTCACCTCCAAGGGGATGGCCGGGGTACCGCGCGCCTCGCTGGTGGTGATTGCCGCGACCCTGAACCAGTTCCATATCCCGGAGGCCGGCATCCTGCTGCTGCTCGGTATCGACCACTTCCTCGACATGGGCCGCTCCGCCACCAACGTGCTGGGCAATGCCATCGCCGCCAGCGTGGTCTCCAAGAGCGAAGGCTCCCTGCAAGAAGAGGGATTCGAGCCAGAGCGCAGCGCCGCCTGATCCCTTTCCCGCAAACAGTGAAGCCGCCCATGGGCGGCTTCTTTTTTTAGGTCGCGCAGCTCAGCGCAAATCGGTCACCAGGATCTCTTCGCTGCGAACCTGTACCGGAATCGTCTCATCCTCGCGCTGCAACAGCACCAGGTGGTTCTGACGATCCACCTCCAGCACCCAGGCCGCCCCTTCACGGGTCTGGCAGTACATGCCAGGGCGGATCTCGTGAATATCCATATCATCTTTCCTCGACAGCAGGCCCTCCTGGCCCGGGGCTAGTATAGGAAAAAAAAGAGGCTCCTTTTGGGAGCCTCCACACAGTTCACCGTCGCGTAGCGGGTTATTTCCCCTTACGGCTCTCAACCCAGCGACCACCCTCAAAGTGAGCGGTCCAGCCAGTCGCCTTGCCGTTCACCTCGGTCATCACGTACTGCTCCTTGGTCTTGCGGCTAAAACGCACGATGGCCGGGTTCCCTTCGCCGTCATAGGCCGGCGCATCGGCCAGGTAGTAATGCTTGGGCGAGATGCGGTCACGGAAGCGCTTGAGCTCTTCCACCAGCGGGGCGCGGGTCTCGCGCGATTTGGGGAAGCTGCTGGCAGCCAGGAACAGACCGGCGGCGCCGTCACGCAGCACGAAGTAGGCGTCGGACTGGCTGCACTTGAGCTCGGGCAGCGGTACCGGATCTTCCTTCGGCGGTGCAATCTCACCGTTTTTCAGGATCTTGCGAGTGTTCTTGCACTCCGGGTTGGTGCATCCCATGTACTTGCCGAAGCGACCGTTCTTGAGCTGCATCTCAGCGCCGCAGCGATCGCACTCAATAGAGGGGCCTTCGTAGCCCTTGAGCTTGAACTGCCCCTGCTCCACCTCGTAGCCCTCGCAATCCGGGTTGCGGCCACAGACGTGCAGCTTGCGGGTCTCGTCGATGATGTAGGAGTCCATCGCAGTGCCGCAAATCTTGCAGCGATGCATGGCGCGCAGGGCGTTGGTTTCGGCCTCTTCCTCCTCGCCGGCCGAGACGAACTCGTCGGCGCTGACCAGGTTGATGGTCTTCTTGCAACGCTCCTTGGGCGGCAGGGCATAACCGGAGCAGCCGAGGAACACGCCGGTGGTGGCGGTGCGAATGCCCATGGGGCGGCCGCAATCCGGGCAGGCGATGTCGGTCAGCACCATCTGGTTGGCGCGCATGCCGCCATCCTCGTCGGGCTTGCCGGCCTGCTCCAGCTCCTCGGTAAACTCGCTATAGAACGCATCGAGCACCGCCTTCCACTCGCTCTGCCCCTCGGCAATCTCATCGAGCTTGCCCTCCATGCGGGCGGTGAACTCGTAGTTCATCAGCTCGACGAAGTTCTCGACCAGGCGATCGGTGACGATCTCCCCCATCTTCTCGGCGAAGAAGCGGCGGTTCTCGACCCGCACATAGCCTCGGTTTTGGATGGTGGAGATGATCGAGGCATAGGTGGAAGGACGGCCGATGCCGCGTTTTTCCAGCTCGCGCACCAGGGCCGCTTCGGTGAAGCGGGCGGGCGGCTTGGTGAAGTGCTGGCGCGGATCGAGCTTAACCAGCTCGAGCACCTCGCCCGGCTCCACCGCCGGCAGTTGAATGTCTTCGCCCTTGCGCCCCATGGGGGGCAGCGCCTTAGTCCAACCGGCAAAGCGCAGGATCCGGCCACGGGCCTTAAGCTCGTAGTCACCGGCCCGCACCGTCAGGGTGGAGGCGTCGTACTGGGCCGGGGTCATCTGGCAGGCCACAAACTGACGCCAGATGAGGTCGTAGAGCTTGTGGGCATCGGCCTCCATCCCCTCCAGATCGCTGGCGCTGACGTTCACGTCGGAAGGACGGATCGCCTCGTGCGCCTCCTGGGCACCGGCCTTGGAGCCGTACAGGTTCGGCTCGGCCGGCAGGTAGGGCTGGCCGTACTGGGTGACGATGAAGTCGCGCACCGCGCTCACCGCTTCCTGGCTCAGGTTGGTCGAGTCGGTACGCATGTAGGTGATGTAGCCGGCCTCATAGAGGCGCTGGGCCAGCATCATGGTCTTCTTCACCCCAAAGCTGAGACGGGTCGAGGCCGCCTGTTGCAGGGTCGAGGTGATGAAGGGCGCCGAAGGCTTGGAGCCGGTCGGCTTGTCTTCGCGGCTCTGCACCACGAAGGGGGCCCCCTGGATGGCGGCGACGGCGGCTTGCGTCTCGGCCTCGGTGACCGGCTTGAACTCCTTGCCGAGGTGGCTGAGCACCTCCATGCGCAGGGCCGATTTATCACCGGTCAGCAGATCGGCGTGCAGATCCCAGAACTCGACCGGCACGAACGCCTTGATCTCGCGCTCCTTGTCGACGATGAGGCGCACCGCCACCGACTGGACGCGGCCGGCGGAGAGACCGCGGGCCAGCTTCTTCCACAGCAGCGGCGAGACCATGTAACCCACGACGCGATCGAGGAAACGGCGCGCCTGCTGGGCATTGACCCGGTCGATGTTGAGCTCGGAGGGCTGCGAGAAGGCCTCCTTGATGGCGCTCTGGGTGATCTCGTTAAACACCACCCGCTTGTAGCGGCTGTCATCACCGCCAATCACCTCGCGCAAGTGCCAGGCGATCGCTTCCCCCTCTCTATCCAAGTCGGTTGCGAGATAGATGGTGTCGGCCTTGGCCGCCAGGGTTTGCAGCTCGGAGACCACTTTCTCCTTGCCGGGCAGGATCTGATAGTGAGCATCCCAGCCGTGCTCGGGGTTGATCCCCATGCGGTTGAACAGGGCACGGCGTTCCTTGGCCACCTTCTCGGCCTCGCTCAGCTTGACGCCGCGCACGGCCGGTTTCTTCGGCTCGCTAGAGCCGCTGCCGGCAGTCGGCAGATCCCGGATATGGCCCACGCTGGATTTCACCACGTAGTCCTTACCCAGATATTTGTTGATAGTCTTGGCCTTGGCCGGAGACTCCACGATGACCAGTGATTTGCCCATGCTGTGACTCGTTTCCTATCGCCCCGTCGGGGGGGCCTGCAGTTTTGTGGGGCTGTATAAGAGATTTAAGGGCAAAAAGCAAACCCTAAGGTTCGCCTTCAGCGCCTTACTTATATTTATTAATGCGAAGCCAAGCCCCCGGTGGCAACCTCTTTTTTCCCGTTTCGTCAGTAACGCCGACTTTTTATACCGAAGTGCCAATAGAGCGTTATATCAGTTATCAACTTGTTACAATCATAAAAAAACAGGATATGATGAGGCCGATTCCCCCATTCATGGGGAAATGGACTACGTTCGCCCCCATGGTGCACACATAAAAGGATGTATGGCATGAAGCACTTCGAGGTCAACTTTGACGGCCTGGTCGGCCCCACCCACAACTATGCCGGTCTCTCCTACGGCAACGTCGCCTCGCAAAACAATGCGAACGAAGCCTCCAACCCCCGCGAAGCGGTCAAGCAGGGGTTGGCCAAGATGAAGGCGCTGACCGAGCTCGGCATGATTCAGGGGGTATTGGCCCCCCAGGAGCGCCCGGATCTCGCCACCCTGCGGCGCCTCGGCTTCAGTGGCAGCGATGCCAGCGTGCTGGCGCAGGCGGCCGCCCAGGCCCCTGCCGTGCTGACCGCCTGCTACTCGGCGTCGAGCATGTGGACCGCCAACGCCGCCACCGTATCGCCGAGCGCCGACACTCAGGACGGCCGCGTCCACTTCACCCCGGCCAACCTCACCAACAAGTTCCACCGCTCCCTCGAGCCCGAGGTGACCGGTCGCATCCTGCGCGCCGTCTTCCCCGGCGAGACGCATTTTTGCCACCACCCGCACCTGCCGGAGAACGATCACTTCGGGGACGAGGGGGCGGCCAACCACACCCGCCTGTGCCGCGATTACGGCCAGGCCGGGGTGGAGCTGTTCGTCTATGGCCGCAGCGCCTTCGATCTCTCCCGCCCGGCCCCGACCCGCTACCCGGCGCGGCAAACCCTGGAGGCAAGCCAGGCCGTCGCCCGCCTGCACGGACTCGATGAGGAGCGCTGCGTCTTCATCCAGCAGAACCCGGCGGTGATCGATCAGGGGGTGTTTCACAACGACGTGATCGCGGTGGGCAACCAGAATGTGCTGTTCTACCACCAGCAGGCGTTTCTCGATACGCAAGGGGCCCTGGACGAGGTGCGCCGCAAGTTTGGTGAGGGGGAGCTGCACCTGATTGAGGTGCCAAGCGCCGAGGTGGGGCTGCAAGACGCGGTGCGCTCCTACCTGTTCAACACCCAGATCCTCACCCTCCCTTCGGGCGAGATGGCCATCATCGCCCCCACCGAGTGCCGCGACACGCCGGCGGTGGCCGCCTATCTGGGCCAGCTGGTGCAACAGGGCACCCCGATCCGCCAGGTGCACTTCATGGACGTGAAGCAGAGCATGCGCAACGGCGGCGGCCCGGCCTGCCTGCGCCTGCGCGTGGCCCTGAGCGAACAGGAGCTGGCTGCGGTCAATCCGGCCTGCCTGCTCAACGAAGCGCTGTTTGTGCGCCTCAACCAGTGGGCCGACCAGCACTACCGCGATCGCCTCTCGTTCGACGATCTGCGCGACCCGGCCCTGGTTGGCGAATCGCGCGCCGCCCTCGACGAGCTGACCCAGATCCTGAAGCTCGGTGCCATCTACCCCTTCCAGCGCTGAGCCCATGAAAAAGAACCCGCCGATGGCGGGTTCTTTCTAGGCATCTGTGCGGCTCACTGCCACGGCGAGTGGCGAGCGAGCAGCCGGCTGGCCCCCTCGATCGCCCCTTCCGCCCCCTGCTTGCCAAGGCGCGCCAGCAGCCCCTTGCGGGTGCGATAGTGCAACGCCAGCACGCGGCGAGTGCGGGCGCTCTCCATCAGGTAGTCATCGCTGGTCTTGAGCTCGTCCACCAGCCCCAGCTCCTTGGCCTGACTGGCCAACCAGTGCTCGCCCGTGGTGACCTTGTCGATCTCCAGCGCCGGCCTGTGTTGCTGCACGAACGCCTTGAAACGTGCGTGGATGGCCGCCAGCTCCTCACGGAACTTTTCCCTGCCCTCGTCGTCATTTTCGCCAAACAGGGTCAGGGTGCGCTTGTACTCACCGGCGGTGTGCATCTCAAACTCGATATCGTGCTTTTTCAAGAGCTTGTTGAAGTTGGGCAGCTGCGCCACCACGCCGATGGAGCCGACAATGGCGAACGGTGCCGCCAGGATGCGATCCGCCACACAGGCCATCATGTAACCGCCGCTGGCCGCCACCTTGTCGACCGCCACGGTCAGCGGGATCTCATGGCTCTTGATGCGTTGCAGCTGGGAGGCGCACAGGCCGTAGCCATGCACCACGCCGCCCCCCGATTCGAGGCGCACCAGCACCTCGTCCTGCGGGGTCGCCACCGCCAGGATGGCGGTCACCTCTTCACGCAGGCCGCTCACCTCGCGGGCATCCATGCTCCCCTTGAAGTCGATCACAAACAAACGCGAGCGCGGATCGTCGTTTTTACGCGCTTTTTCCTCCAGCTTGCGCTGCTTCTCCAGCGCCTTGCGCTCCTCCTTGCCCACCAGCAGCGCCTTGAGGCGGGTGCGGGTCTCGTCGAGATCGGCGCTGAGATCGGTCACGTCCAGCTGCCCCTTGCCCCCCTTGCTACCACGGCCGGCCAGGGTCAGCAGCACCACGGCCACGCCAAGGGCCAGCAGCAGGGTCACCGTCTTGGCCAGGAACAGGCCATATTCACTCAGAAAATCCACTCTCTCCTCCAGGACTGTTCATCTGTCTCTCAATGCGGGTCTCATGGGGATGAATGATGACACAACTCCTCAATTCCCTTCACTTTTTTGATGCCAGACTCTGGTCAAGCCGGCGCGCGGATCAGTACACTGGCCCGGTTCGCCCCGCCCGAAACAGGAGTTAAGAGATCATGCTGGAGTATCGTGCAGCGCCGCAGTTGCTGGCAGGCAAGGTGATTCTGGTCACCGGCGCCGGTGACGGCATTGGCCGCGAGGCCGCCCTCACCTATGCGGCCCACGGCGCGACCCTGATCCTGCTCGGGCGCAGCGTGGCCAAGCTCGAAGCCACCTTCGACGCCATCGAGGCCGCCGGCGGGCCGCTGCCGGCCATCGTGCCGCTCGATCTGATGCACGCCAAGGCCGCCGACTACCGCGGTCTGGCCGACACCTTCGAGCGCCAGTTCGGCCGCCTCGACGGCGTGCTGTTCAACGCCGGCCAGCTCGGTACCCTCTGCCCCTTTGAGCAGATCAAGGAGCACGAATGGGACGAGGTGATGCAGGTCAACGTCAAGTCCGAGTTCCTGATGACCCAGGCGCTGCTGCCACTGCTGCGCCGCACCGCCAAGGCGCAGGGCGAGGCGGTGCTGCTTTACACCTCATCGAGCGTGGGCCGCAAAGGGCGCGCTTACTGGGGCAGCTACGCCGTCTCTAAGTTTGCCGTGGAGGGGATGATGGAGGTGCTGGCCGACGAGCTGGAACACACAGGGGTGCGCGTCAACACCATCAACCCGGGCGGCACTCGCACCAAGATGCGGGCCAGTGCCTTCCCGGCCGAAGATCCCATGAACCTCAAAACTCCGGCCGACTTGATGCCGCTTTATCTCTATTTGATGGGCAAAGAGAGCCGTGGCCAGAGCGGCAAGACCTTCGTGGCCCAGCCGAAATGACGAGGGTGTGACGGCGCGAGCATTCCTGTCGCCCGCCCCCTTGCTCCCTCCCGGCATTTGATATGCTTGAGGCACAGTTCTTGTCAGGTAACCCTATGTTTCGCCCCAAGAGTACCATCGAGCAGTGGCGCATCTTCCAGGCCGTCGTGGAGTTCGGCGGCTATACCCAGGCCGCCGAGGCGCTGTGCAAGAGCCAATCCTCCCTCAACCATGCGGTGGCCAAGCTGCAACAATCCCTCGGTGTCGCCCTGCTTGAGGTGCGCGGGCGCAAGGCGGTACTGACCCCGGCCGGCCAGCTCTTCTTGCAGCGCTCGCGCCAGCTGCTCACCCAGATGGAGGAGCTGGAGGGGCTGGCGCAGAATCTGGAGCGCCAGTGGGAGCCGCAGATCAATCTCTACCTCTCGGCACTGCAACCCCGCGAGCGGCTCTACCGCGCCATGACGCGCTTCGCCCCGCGCTCGCGCGGGTGCCGCATCAACCTGTTTGAGCGCATCCACTGCCACTTCAACGCCATGCAACCGGGCGATCTGATGATGACCGAACACCTGCCGGGCGATCAGAGCGGCCTGCCTCTTGACGAGGTGCTGCTGATCCCGGTCTGCGCCCCAACCCATCCGCTGGCCGAGCGGGCTGACAACCTGAGCGTGAACGATCTGGCCAACCACACCGAGCTGGCGCTGCATCCCCCCATCCACCGCGCCGTCGACTGGGGCCACAGCGACACCGCCTGGACCGTCACCCACTACACCGAGGCGCTGACCCTGATCGGCCAGGGGCTCGGCTATGGCTGGCTGCCACGCCATCTGATCCAACCTGAGCTGGAGCTGGGCTCACTACACCAACTGCACCCGGTGGAAGGGAGCGAGCGACGCCTCTATACCTACCTGCTGACCCCCGATCCCAGCAAGCTGGGCCCGGCAGCCGAGCTGCTGCTGCGCCTGCTGCGCAGCGAATACCAGCACTAGACGTTACGCACCCGCAGGCAGCCGAGCAGGGCCAGCACCGCCAGGCCGGCTGCCACCACAAACACCCCGTGGAAACTCCACCACTCGGCCACCAAACCGGCGATGGCGCCGGCCAGGATGGAGCCGGTGCGGATGCTGTTGGTAAAGAGGGTGGTGGCCACCCCCGCCCTGCCCGGCATCAGATCCTGAAAGTAGGACATGCCGATCCCGGCCACGATGCCGATGAAGATGGCGTTGAACAGTTGCAGCATCAGCAGGGTGCGCTCCCCGGTCAGCGACAGCAGGCCGCCATAGAAGATAACCCCCGCCAGTACCGCCAGCAGCAACATGGGACGCTTGCCAAAGCGCGCCGTGTAGTGGCCGGCCAGCAGCATGAAGGGGATCTCCAGCGCCGCCGCCGTGCCCATCAGCAGGCCCGCCAGACGCTCCTCCAGCCCCAGCTCGCGGGTGATGTAGAGCGGCATGTTGATGAGGTACATGCTGTTGCAGGTCCACATCAGGGTGCAGGCGATAAACAGCGCCCGCACGTCCCGATCGCGCCAGCTGCTCACCTTGGGTCGATCGCCGAGCGGGGCCGGCAGCGGCAGTGAGGGGAGCCAGCGCCAGACGATGGCGCAGCACACCAGAAAAGCCAGCGCCGAGGCCAGATACATGAAGGAGAAGCCGTAACCGATGGCGATGGCAAAGGCGAGCGGCGGGCCGATGACCCAGGCCAGCGAGAACTGGGCCCGCATCACCGAACTGAACATGTCAGCGCGGCGCCCTTCCCGATCCACGTGCTCACGGGCCAAGGCAAACAGCTGGGGGCTGGCAGTACCGGCGATGCTGCCAAGCAGGACCCCGAGCGAAGCGAGCAGCCAGTAATGCCGGTTGAAGGCAAACAGCAGCGAGGCCAGCACACCGGCACCGCAGCAGATCAGGATCAGCTGCTTGCGATCGCCACGAAGATCGGAGCGTTGCCCCAGCCATTGGCTGACCAAGATCCCCACCACGGCGTTGATGGTGTAGAAAAGGCCGATGAGAAAGGGGCGCACCCCGACCTCCTGGGCCAGAAACAGGGAGAGGGTCGGCACCTGCAACGCCACCGCCATGCCGGTGGTAAAGGTGACCCCCAAGAAGGAGAGGGAGATGGGATCGCTGCCGCGACGCAGGGCTGAGACAAGTTTCATGGGCACATCTGGCATGAGGATGAATGGCGTGGAGTTCGCTTTATGAGGGCATTTCCCCCCGCTGTCAATTGTGCCGCGCCCCTTGCCCTCCCCCCTCCTGCCCCGTAGAGTGGAGCGGACAAACACCGAGCGCGGAATGAAGATATGTTTGATTTTGATAAGGAAATTGATCGCAGCAACACCATGAGCCTGAAGTGGGACAAGTACAAGGGTCGTGACGTGTTGCCCATGTGGGTGGCCGATACCGACTTTCTCTCCCCCCCCGGCGTCATCGAGGCCCTCACCCAGCGCGTTGCTCACGGCATTTTTGGCTACTCACGCCCCTCCCCCCGCCTCATCGAACTCATCATCAACCGGCTGGCCGATCGCTATGGCTGGCACATCGAGCCGGAGTGGCTGGTGTTTCTGCCGGGGGTCGTGCCGGGGCTGAACCTGGCCTGCCGCGCCTGGACCGCCCCTGGCCGCGGCGTCATCACGCCCAAGCCGGTCTACTACCCCTTCTTGCTGGCGCCGGGGTTTAACGAGCGCCCGCTGCTCACGGTGCCGATGCAGGAGGTAGCTGGTCGCTGGGTGCTCGATCTCGACGAGCTCGAGTTGCAGGCGTCGGGCGCCGATCTGCTGCTACTGTGCCACCCGCACAACCCGGGGGGCACCGTCTTCACCCGCGACGAGCTGGCCGCCATCGATGCCATCGCCGCGCGCCACAACCTGGTGGTCTGCTCCGACGAAATCCACTGCGACCTCATCCTCGACCCGGATGCCCGCCACATTCCCTACGGCGCCCTGAGCGAGGAGGCCGCCCAGCGCTGCGCGGTGATGATGGCGCCGAGCAAGACCTTCAACATCGCTGGCCTGTGCTGCTCGTTTGCGGTGATCCCCAACGAGCGGCTGCGCCTCAAACTGCAACAGGCGATGCGCGGCATCAGTGCCGACGTCAACCTGCTGGGGTTTGTGGCCGCCGAGGCCGCCTATGAGAGCGGCGAGGCGTGGCTGGATGCCCAGCTTGACTACCTGCGCGGCAACCTGGCTCTGATCGAGCAGGCGGTGGCCCGCTGGCCGGGCGTCAAGCTGGCGCGCCATCAGGCCACCTACCTGGCGTGGCTGGATGTCACGGCGCTTGGCCTGGGCGATCCCATCGCCTTCTTCGAGCAGGCCGGGGTCGGCCTCTCGCCGGGCGCCCAGTTTGGCGATGGCCAGTGTGTACGCCTCAACTTCGGCTGCCCCCGCGCCCGCCTGCAACAGGCGCTGGCTCGCATGGAGCAGGCGATATTGGCCCATCTGGGATGATGCCAAGGCCGGATTGCTTCACTATCCGGCCTTGGCTAAAGTTTGAAACCGGGTTTTGCCTGCGAGGCCACACCACAGTGAAATTACGACCCTTTCTCCTGCCGCTGATGCTCAGCATGCTCCTGCCCGTTCAGGCCGACGAGCTGCCCGGCGTCATCACCATTGGCACCGGTAGCGTCACCGGCGTCTACTACCCGGCCGGCGGCGCCATCTGCCGCCTGCTTAACCGCGATGAAAGTGCCACCACCCGCTGCGCCGTGGAGAGCACGGGGGGCTCGCGCGACAACTTGTCACTGCTGGCCAAGGGGGAGATCGAACTGGCGTTTGTACAGTCGGATCTGTTGTGGGAGGCGGTGCGCGGCCAGGGGGCGTACGCTGGCAAGCCGCTGCGCGACATGACCACCCTCTTCTCGCTCTATGTCGAGCCTCTCAATCTGGTGGTGCGCGGTGACAGCGATATCCAGCAAGTGGAGGATCTCAAGGGTAAGCGGGTCGGCATCGGCAACCCCGGCTCGGGGGACAGGGCCACGGTCGACGCCCTGCTGGCCGCGCTCGGCTGGGATGCCCACGCCTTTGCCGCCGTCGATGAAAGCAAGGCGGCCGAGCGGGTCGAGGCGCTGTGTCGTGGCAAGACGGATGCCTTCTTCATGGTCGCCGCCCACCCCAACCAGACCGTGACCGAGGCCGTGACCGAGTGCAACGCCAGACTGGTGCCGCTGGAGGGCGATGCCATCAACACCCTGCTCGCCAATTTCCCCTACTACAGCAAGGTGCAGATCCCAGGTGGCCTCTATCGCATGCAGGATCAGGCGCTGACCAGTTTTGGCACCACAGCGCTGCTGGTGGCCCGTCAGCAGTTGCCGGCTACCCTGGTCTATCGGATCGATCAGGAGGTGTTCAATCAGTTCGAGGCGTTCAAGCGGCTGCACCCGGCGTTTGCCCACCTGCGGCGCGAACAGATGCTGGCCAATGCCTTCCTCCCCTTCCACCCGGGCAGCGCCGCCTTCCTGGCCGGCACGCCCCCCATGGCCACGCCTCCAGCGGTCAGCGCGGCGCCGGCAAGCTCGGCCGCCGCTCCCTCCCGGGGCGCATCCAGTGCAGCGAGTTCCCAGATAAGATAAAAAAACCGGCCATGGGCCGGTTTTTTTATCACGGGGCCGGCATGCGGCTCGCTATCTCTTCCTCGACCCAACCGAGCAGCGCCTTGATGGCGCGCGAGAGGATCTGGTTCTGCCGCACTATGTAGCCCAGGCTGGCGGTTGGAAACTCGACCAGCCGGCGCACCGGCACCGCGTCATCACGCCGGCGCAGCAAGGCAAAATCGGGCACCACCGCCACCCCGAATCCCGCCTCGGCCCAGTCGAGCTGGGCATCGACACTGCCCACCTCCATCACCCGGTAGCGCCCAAGCTGCGGCAGCGCCGGGTCGAGCAAGGCCCGGGTGCGGGTATCGTGACCGAGCAGGATCAGGGTGGGCTCCTGCTCGTCGAGCCCCTCGCCCAGCGCGCACCACCCCACCTCGCGCAGGGCGGTAAAGTGCAGCGAGTCGTTTTGCCGCTGCTCCAGCACGAAACCGAGATCGGCGCGGCCACTGCGCACCAGCTCGGCGGAGCGATCCGAGGTGGTATTAAACAGCGCCAGATCGATGCCGGGATAGGCCTGCTTGAAGCGCTGGAACGGGCGGATCAGCAGCAGCCGCGAGATGATGTCGCTCGCCGCTAGGGTGATGGTGCCTTGCGCCAGATCCCCCAGCGCATTGAGATCGGACTGGCACAGTTGCAACTCGCTGAGGGTGCGCTGGGCACTCACCAGCAAGCGCTCACCCGCCTGGGTCAGACGAAACGGGCTGCGCTCGATGAGCCGCACCTTAGTGGCCTCTTCCAGACGTTTGAGGTGCAAGCTCACGTTGGGTTGGGTCATGTGCAGCTCGGCGGCGGTCTGGCCGAAGTGACCGAGCCGCGCCAGCGTAACGAAGGTATTGAGCCAATTGATGTCGAGCATGAAGAGCCACCGGGTCGTGCGCCAGGTCTCATTATATGAGTTGCTTATCGGAGGAATAAAGATAATTAACTTTTCATATTCCTGCCGGGCACCTAGGATGAAGTCTTCGTGTTTTGATGTGTCACGTTCTAGGAGAAAGCAGCATGTCGTCTATCGTGGTGGTTGGAGCCAACTGGGGTGATGAAGGCAAAGGCCGCATCGTGGATTATCTGGCCGGCCAAGCCGGTGCCAGCATCCGTTTCCAGGGCGGTAACAACGCCGGGCATACCGTCGTCAACGAGCTGGGCACCTTCAAGCTGCACCAGGTTCCGAGTGGTGTCTTCAATCCGGACTGCCTGGTCGTACTCGGCCCCGGCATGGTGATCAGCCCTGAGAAACTCACCGTCGAACTCGACGAAGTGAAGGCCTCCGGCGTGACGCCTAAGCTCGCCATCTCCGATCGTGCCACCCTGTGCCTGCCGCTGCACGCCATGGAAGATACCCTGGAAGAGCAGCGTCTGGGTGATGGCGCCTATGGCTCCACCCGTCAGGGCATCGCCCCGGCCTACGGTGATCGGGTCATGAAAAAGGCGATCCTGGTTGGCTGGCTGAAACAGCCGGACGTGCTGGTCGAGCGGATCCAGTTCTTCCTCGACTGGAAACTGCCGCAACTCAAGGCCCTCTACCCGAGCTTCGAGTTCACCCAGAGCGCCCAAGAGATGGCCGACTGGCTGCTGGAAGTCTCTGCCCCCTGGATTGATTCAGTCTGCAACGTCAGCATGCCGCTCAAGGCGCTGCAAGCCGAAGGCAAGACCCTGCTGTTCGAAGCCCAGCTCGGTGCGGGCCGTGACCTTATCTACGGCGAATACCCCTGGGTCACCTCCTCCCACGTCTCCGGCGCCTATGCCGGCATCGGTGGCGGCCTGCCGGGTCTGCGCCCGGAGCGCGTCATCGCGGTTGCCAAGGCGTTCAGCACCTCCGTCGGTACCGGCACCCTGCTGACCGCCATGGAGAACCAGGACGAGTTCCGTAAGATCGCCAACGAATTCGGCGCCACCACTGGTCGCCCCCGTGATGTCGGCTACTTCGATGCCGTCGCCACCAAGAACGGCGTCGAGCTGCAAGCCGCCACCGAAGTGGCCCTGACCAAGCTGGACTGCCTGACCGGCCTGCCGGATCTGAAGATCTGCGTGGCCTACGAAGGGGCCCACACCGAAAACCCGATCTGGCCGCAGACCGCCGGCCTCAAGCCCGTCTACGAGCAGATGGAGAGCTGGAGCGAAGACATCACCGGCTGCCGCAGCTTCGAAGAGCTGCCGCTGGCTGCCCAGCAGTACGTGCTGCGCATCGAGGAGCTGCTCGGTGTACCGGTGCCGATGGTCTCTGTTGGCCCTGGCCGTGACGAGATGATCCTGCGCTAAGCGCTGCATCCATACACAGGGGAGCCTCGGCTCCCCTGTGTCGTCTCTGCTTAATAGAGTCTTAAGCCGGCCATGCCAAGGTGGCGGCCGTCCACATCGAAAATGCAAAGGAGAGAACGATGGCAAAGCCAGGCGCCACGGGGTTGACCCGGGTGATTCACGCGACCGGCTACAGCATGCAAGGATTGGGGTCAGCCTGGCGGCACGAGGCCGCCTTTCGCCAGGAGCTGATCCTCATCGTGCTGTTGACCCCGCTCGCCTTCGTGGTCGGCCACGACCTGCTACAAAGCCTGCTGCTGATCGCTCTGGCTTGGCTGGTGGTCATCGTCGAGATCATCAATTCCGCCATCGAAGCCGTGGTGGATCGCATCGGTCATGAGCGCCACGAGCTCTCTGGCCGCGCCAAGGATCTCGGCTCGGCCGCGGTCTTCCTTACCCTGGCACTCAACGGCGTCGTCTGGTGTGCACTGGCCGGCCGCAACCTGTTCGGCCTTTGGTAAGAGCACAGACATAAAAAGCGGGGCCTTGGCCCCGCTTTTTATTTGCCGAGCCACCTGGCTCTTAAGCAACTCTTAATGGGAGGGACGCACACTCGGCTCACCATCATGATGCGCAGGAGAGCGCTATGACCAAGTACCCGTTTCCCTTCATCACCTTGCACTGGCTGACCGCAGTCAGCGTCATCCTCGCCTATCTGACCAGCGGTGATCCGACCCGAGCCCACTCCAGCCTTGATGCCCTTATCGGCCAGCTGCATGTGGCCACCGGCATGCTGGTGTTTGCCCTGGTCTGCGTCAGAGTGCTGCTGCGCCTGAGCCTGCCGATGCCGCCGCAGACCCCCAGCCACCCGCTGCTAAACAAGAGCGCCAGCGCGGCCCACCTGCTGCTCTACCTCTTGCTGTTCCTCACCCCGCTCGCCGGCTGGTGCAAGCTTTCGGCCAAGACGACCGAGTTCAGTGCCCTGGGGTGGCACCTCCCCCTGCTGCCGAGCCCGACCAGCCTGCTGGCCGCCCTTGGCAACGCCCATGAACTCATCGGCAATGCCTTCATCACCCTGGTGGGACTGCATGCGCTGGCTGCGATCTTTCACCACGTCTATCTCAAAGACGGTGTGCTACAAAAGATGCTGCCACGCAGACCCCTGTAAGGCGGATGGTGCCAGCGTCACCAGATCTCACCGCCTAGAGCACGAAAATGCGGCGCAGCCCTGGGGTGGCAATTGAAAAGGAGGAGTGGGCCGCACCATGCCCCCGGCGAGCGGTGCGACCATTGCCCTCTCTTGGTCGGGAACCGCAGGGAGTGCCTAGATCACTAATAGCCATTGAGTTTGGGGAGAAATGATCCCCGCGGCTTTGAAAGTCTAGATAGGCGCAGATCCCGCGATAGAAACGTCGGGGGCCACATCAGCAGGGGCGCCGCGACAGAGCGCGAGTTCGAGCTGCCACAGCCACGTTTCGCTCTACGGCGAGCAGACGATGTTGGTACACAGGGAAGCACGGATAGCCAAGATCACGTAATGGCTTAGGCTGCGGGAGGCGAGTGTAGCCGGTGCCGGAGGCGTTTTTACTCAGAGACATGATTGTTTCACCCAGTTGATCCAGGAAAATAATCACGCAGGTCTAGAAATGAAAAAACCCGTTGAAATTCAACGGGTTATATTTGGCGGTGAGGGAGGGATTCGAACCCTCGATTCTCACCAACCTTCAGTAACTCACTGATTTCATTACAGTGATGCACCTTGAGTTCTTCGCTGTTGTACCAAAGTTTTGTACCGACGACAGTGAACTACTAGAAATTTATCTGCCAAATGTGCGAATGTCAAACTCTGGGGCAAATGCACACGCAACTGACTCAGGAGAAACACCATCATTAAAGGCTCTTCTGAGAGGTTTATGATCAATAAAATCTATGATACTTTTTCCGTTCTCATCTGTCGATATTTGAGGGTTTAACTCACAACATTTATCTACAAATGCAACATACCATTCCCCCCAAGAGTTATATTCCTTGGAAATAGCAGAATCCATCGTGGCAATATATTGTTCAAATGAGTGTTTTATCTTGGTGATAAATGCTTTATCCAAGTCGGTGAATGGATACAAGATCCCATTCTCAGTCAGCTCATCAAGTAAAGAGCTGAGACAAAGACAAAGTAATTCAATTAGTTGCTGATTGGTTCCGTCCTCTTGCCCTGTCTCGATAACAGAGTACAAAGCGCTGGCAACAACAGCATATTTATGAGGCCTTTGACCAAACTTTCCATCATAAATATCAGGAGCTGACTCCCATACTCGTTCAATCAAAGCACGAGATAGAGGTTCAACATTTTTTTCTGGAATAAGCCTAAATTTATTACACCTATTCATTAATTGAAATAAAGCCTCACTTGCTTCAGATTTCTTAAAGACAGACTTTGTTCGAGTAAAGAATCCCATATCCCCCCACCTACGCTTCTAACGTCTTCGCCAATATCCGATGAACACTAGACAAGCTAACACCAGCCCGACGAGCAATTTCAGCCTTAGAAATACCACAACTGGCCAGTGTTTGTATCTCTTTTGCTTTCATCATCGCCGTTGGCTTCCGGCCCTTGTAGACCCCTTTGGCCTTCGCCAAGGCGATCCCTTCCGCCTGACGCTCCAGCATGATTTCCCGCTCGAACGTGGCGATGGCTCCGATCATCGTCAGCATCAGCTTGCCTGTCGGAGTGGCCGTGTCGATGCCCAGATTCTGGATCTGTAATGTTACCCCTTTGGCGTGTAGTTGGTCTGTGATCTCCAGCAAGTGACGGGTGTTCCGGGCCAGACGATCCAGCTTGGTCACTTTTAGCACGTCTCCAGAGCGGGCAAATTCGAGCATTGCCTGTAGTTGCGGCCTATCCGTCTTGCTACCGCTGACCTTCTCCTGAAAAACTTTTTCACACTCCGCCAGAGCTGTCAGTTGCTGCTCCAGCGATTGCCCCGTGGTCGAGACACGGGCATACCCGATGATTGCCATGATGGCCTCCCAATAGGCTCAAGACCTTGCAAGAAAAACGTGTCAAAACTCGAAAACCAACCCGTGTGACAGGGGTTGCCGGGGGGCTTCCGGTCTGTCACACGGGCATGGTCTATTGAGTGTCCGGCTCCTTCGGCGGGGGCTGTGGTGTCTGCATCGAGTTGACGGCCTCCTTGATGAGGACGCCCAAGGCTGCCAGCAGTGCCGCCTCCAACGCTTTCAGTAACGGGTTTCCTTGCTGCTCATTCATACGCCTTCTCCTTGCTGGATGGCTCCCGACAAGGGGCCAGATGTGATGTATTCCATGGGGTTCTCCTATGGTGCTGATCTCTATCTGGCTTATACCGGCGTTGGGTCTGAATGTTGCCTGCTCGTTTTCCTTGTGCTGGTGGGGTTTGGGATTGTTTTTTCAGGGCCCCCAACGAGGCGGGATCGTTGCTATCTTCTCGGAATCTCTCCTTCGGGTGGCTGGTAAGCTCCCGTCTCGGGTCGTACTAGTAAAAGAAAGAGGTGTGAACTACGGCCTGGAACACCGACACAGTAGACACACAGATGACGAATCCCTCTTGCTCTCTACATTCCTTCATGTGTGCGACCCCGAATGGAGCCACACACATGTTGAACAATGTGTGTGCCACTGACACACCAAGCGGCACTAACTATCAGAGATAGAAGCGATAGAATGCCTGTTTGCCGGTGTGCTTTGACTTAACCCGCAACCCAAGCCGTTTGGCAATCCGCTTCAGGTCGCGTAGTGGCTGCACCGGATAGAGCAGATATCCGGCTGCGTCACAGGTATAACCAAGCTGGGCAGACTTTCGCGTGATGTCGATGTACTTTTCCCCCCGTCGCCAAACCATCAGCTTCAGAAGCCGTTGCAGGTACTCTTCGACACTGATGATCTCCTGTTCAATCCGGCAGATTGCGGCCCAGACTTCCTGCTCCTCGTGACGCACCCTGATTGGCTTCAGGCCGGTAGCCTGCTCGATATGTATATCACGTTGCTGATCACGCAAGCGGTTGGCGGGCTCTTGGTGATAGGCTTCATCAAACTCAATCAGGTACTGCTCCCAACCCCCCATGGCTCTGCAACTCGAAGAGTCTGGCCCGAAGATACTCAGGCCAACCGAGAAATCGACTCGATAGGGAGCACAAACGTATTGGGGCTGAACTGTCGTCCAGACATCACGCTGCCTGAACTCGTTAAGCAGCGGCAGCAAATAGACGAGGTAGAAGGCCGCCTCGAACCGGCTCATTCCCTCCATGCGAGGAAGAGATTCACCTGTGACGCGTTCAATCTCCACGATCAGCTCGACGTTGAGATAGGAACGAGGGCCATAGGTCAGGATCGCGAGGGCCTGCTGAGGTGTCCATGAACCAAGTCCATCATCGGGTTTGGGGATCTCTAACCAATCAAGTTCAGGAATATCAATGAGGCTAAGGAACGCTTGCTGTACGTATTGCTCATGCTCGCCATCAAATCCGGGGACGAGGTCCAGCACACGGTAAGGACACAACAAGTCATTCCGTCCCGGCTCTTGCAGTAGGTTGTCTAGTGTCAGCTTCATGATTGCACCTCCGCTGCTGCTACGGAGCCTTCAATGACACCAAGGGGCTGCCATACAGGCACCGGCCATCGGGGCATCTGGCAGATGGCCTCATGTAACTGTCTGAACGAGCCGTAACGTCTGCCCACGTTGGAGCCTTGCGAGTGGCCGGTGATGGCGTTTTGCAAATCTTCCCGGATACCCAACTCCCGCATGTGGGTAATGAAGGTATGCCGGAAGGCGTGTATCGGGGAGATGGAGCCCGCCTTGAGTTCCAAGATCTGACTGATCTGCTTCCTGAGCCACTTGCCCAAATCGACGCTGTAGCGCCCACCAGACTGGCTTGGGACCAACTCGGGGAACAACGGGCCTGCTGCGCTTCGGCTCGCCAAGAAACGTTCAAAGCCAAGCTCCAACAGATGTGGATGGAGCGGCACCTCCCTCTCTTTTCCAGTCTTGACCGACTGTGATTCGTCCCAGTCTCGGATATGGATGACCCATTGACCGTTTTTCTGCTCGACATCACGCCGGAACAGTTGGCAGACCTCCTCCGAACGAGCCCCGGTATAGGCCAGCAGCACGGGTACCCAGTAGATCGCCTCGCCAAATTGGGCTCGTTGCGGGCGGATGTTGCCGGTAAACAGGCCGCTACCAAACAGGGTATTCATCTCGGCATCGCTAAACTCGGGAGCCCGGTCACGGGTCGCTTTAGGCACTTCGATCTTGACCCCATGGCAGGGATTGTCGGGGATCAGGGCATCCCCATGTGCCCGCTCCAGTATGCCGGAAAGCAGACGGATGATCCCCTTCACCCGTGCCAAGGAGATGGTCGGCAAGCCCTTCTGCTGAGCCTTGGCAACCTGTTCTCTGAAAGGCAGTTGCTCAATCTCTTGATTGGGCCGATAAGGGGTCAACATGAGCAAGTTACGGAACTCGATACACAGCGGCTTGGTGATACGGTTGAGCGGTAGATCGCCGAACGCCTCGATAAACCGGCGGACAACTGACTCCCGCTCACGTCGCCACGTCTTAGCCCCCTTGGGGTTAACCTTGCCCTGCTCATCGGCCAGCGTCTTGAAAAATGCACTGAGGCGGAGGGCATCTGGTTCAGAGGGGGCTGTCGTACCTGTCGCTGAGGGGAAAAGAGGGGCGATGGGTAAGCTCTTGGGCCTTTCGTCTATCTGATGCTGGATGTTCTTGAAGGAGGACTTGCAGATCGATACACAATGATCGGCTAGTAGCATGCACAGCTTGGTATAAAGGGGGTCATCAGAAGCCAGCTCAACCTGAGCCAGAGCTAAGCATTCCTGTGCAAACTCACGCATAGCCACACATAGACGCTTGGGGTTAATCGAGCTTAACGCATCCCCATAAAACTCCCCGTGTGAGCTGAAGTGCCGGGCGGCCGAGTCATCCTCATACTCACAAAGTACATAGCGAGCAAGGATGTCGGGGTCTCCCAAGCGTAATTCTTCTCGTTCACGCCAAGCTTCGGCGAAGCTGCGGATTTGGGAGAAGGTGAGAGCTACCTTGCTCTCCTGCTGTGCCTTGAGGCTCCGTGCATTTGCCAAGATAGCGTGAAACTCTTTCTGAACCAGAAATGCCCTGGACTTGGCTTCCTGCGGGTCTTTGGTGTCTAGGGAACGCTTAAGCTCGCCCTTATTGCCTTCAACGAAGGGGCGAAGTGCTGGCGGGATGACTTGACGGATCTTGTAGACCCCCGTCTTCGGGTCTTTTTTGGGGTTCGGCATAATGGCCATTTTGTACCACCTTTCTGGCCCTCCTGACAAAGTGACAGGGGGCAAAGTGTGAACGAAACACCACTAAAACCAGCAAGTTACTGACGCAAAAGAAAAACCCCAACCATCAAGGTCGGGGTTTACTGTTTGGCGGTGAGGGAGGGATTCGAACCCTCGATACGTTGCCGTATACACACTTTCCAGGCGTGCTCCTTCAGCCACTCGGACACCTCACCAAATTGTCGGTTGTTGTTATCGTGGTCAATCTCCACGGCACCGCGCTGTGCGTCGGAACGGGGCGTAATGTAGGGGATGAGAGAGGTGGGGTCAACACAATTTTGCCCTTAATGGCCCGTTCGCTCAAAAACCATGCCATCTGGGCAAAAACCCCACATCCTTGATTACTCTCCGCCCAGCAGCGCCTCTTCCAGCGTCGGGTAAAAAGAGAGCTTGCCCGGTACCGGGTGCACCTTGGCCCGCGCCATGGTCTTGAGCGGCTGGAACTGCAACTCGGCCACCCGCAGCTCAACCCCTTGCTTGGCCAGCTGCTTTTCAAACTGCAGGAAGGCAGACAACCCACCGGCATCGAGCACAGTGACCGCCTCCATCTGCAACACCAGCACCTGATGCCCCTCAATCAGGCTCATCAGCTCACCGAACACCCGCTCGGCGGCGGCAAAGAAGAGCGGCCCGTTGATCTTATACAGCAAGGCCCCTTCCGGCACGGCATGGGCGTGGCGACGATCATCGGTCAGGTTGTGCAAGCGGGTCATCTTGGCCACTTCACGCATAAACAGCAGCGAAGCCAGGATCACGCCGAAGGTGATGGCAATGACCATGTCGAAGATAACGGTCAGCGACAGGCATACCAGCAGCACCAGCACATCGGAGCGCGGGGCGCGGCGGATGAGATCAAATGCCTTATGTGCCTCGCTCATGTTCCATGCCACCAGCAGCAGCAGCGCCGCCATGGCCGAAAGCGGCAACCAGGAGAGCCAGGGTGCCAGCACCAAGATGGCCGCCAGCACCACCAGGGCATGGATAACACCTGAGATGGGCGAGGTGGCACCGGCACGCACGTTGGCGGCTGAGCGCGCAATCGCCGCGGTGGCGGTGATCCCCCCAAAGAAGGGCGCCATGATATTGCCTATCCCCTGCCCCACCAGCTCGGCATTGGAGCTGTGTTTACGACCGGTCATGCCATCGAGCACCACGGCGCACAGCAGCGACTCGATGGCCCCCAGCATGGCCATGGAGAAGGCGGCCGGCAGCAAGCGCTCCAGCGTGGCAAGATTCCACACCACAGGCTGACCATCTGGCCCCGGCAGTGACCAAGGCAGGATCAGCTCGGGCGCGATCGGCGGAATCCCGCTGCCCTGGGCGCCATTGGCCAGGGTGTAGTGAAACTTGGAGCCAATGGTCGCGACATCAACCCCGGCCAGATGCAGGCCATAGCCAAGCCCCACCCCCACCAGCACGGCAGGCAGATGGCCCGGCACCGGCAGTTTGAGGCGCGGCCACAGCAGCAGCACCAGGAGCGTGACCACGCCGACCAGGGTGTCTCCCCACTGCCAAGTGGGTAAGGCATGGGCCAGCGCCTCCACCTTACCCAGGTAGGTTTCGGGCATATCGGCCACACTCAGGCCAAAGAAATCCTTGATCTGCAACGTGGCGATGACAATCGCAATCCCGCCGGTAAACCCTAAGGTCACCGAGTTGGGAATGTATTCGATGAGACGACCAAGACGCGCCACCCCCATCAGCACCAGGAAGATGCCGGAGATAAGCGTGGCCATGAGCAGGCCGGAGAGGCCAAACTGCTGGGCTACCGGGTAGAGGATCACCACGAAGGCGGCGGTCGGTCCCGAGATGGAGAAACGCGAACCACCGGTCAACGCGATCACCACCCCTGCGACGATCGCGGTGTAAAGACCATGTTGAGGTGGAACGCCACTGGCAATAGCCAGTGCCATGGCCAGCGGAATGGCGATGATGCCGACGGTAATACCCGCCACCACATCACGCCCCAGGCGGGTCAAACTATAAGGTTCATTAAAACAGGCTTGGCGCAGGGCAACACCTAGCCTCACACTCTGTAGCTGTGCTTGATTGTGCATCGACGTGAAATACCAGAAGAGAACAATACACCGGTCAGTACCGGTACCCGAATCATCAGGGCGTCGGCAGCAGGGTCGGCGCGACGATGGAATGGTTGCACCATACGCCGATTCCCCTTCATTGGCGAGGATCGGGATCAAGTTACCGCTCTTTCCCGCCTCTTCTCCCCCTTTTCATGGCGAAATACGCATTTCTCTCGTTTTATTCCTCTCCAGCTTGGCGCTTTAGGGGGTTTGCTTATTTAAGCCTCTGATTGTATTGAAAATGCTCACATAATAGCGCCATTTCCCCAGCGCCTTGACAGCCAGCGTCCCCCTCATTATTATGCCGTCCGTCTTGTGAGAGACGTGATTCCTCCATAGTTCAGTCGGTAGAACGGCGGACTGTTAATCCGTATGTCACTGGTTCGAGTCCAGTTGGAGGAGCCAATTCCCTCGTAGTTCAGTCGGTAGAACGGCGGACTGTTAATCCGTATGTCACAGGTTCAAGTCCTGTCGAGGGAGCCACATTCTAAAGCCCAGCCTTTTGGCTGGGCTTTTTCGTATCGATCTCTTCACCAGTTTCCCAATGAAGTGACTCCCCCACTGGTACTCTCGAAACCCAGTGCTGACAAGCCGGCAAATCGGCGCATCGCAAAGTTCACCTGTCTGCTCCCGAGGAGCTGATGGGAATAACCCATCATCGCTCAGCCAGCACATCTTGCCATTGGTTGCGAAGGCCCCTTGCAGCTGAACCGCAGTGGGCCATGCAGAGGCATGGTAAGGGGGTATCGAAGGTGACCTGCCCAACATTAGGGAGCGGATCGATAGCGGTGGGACTTTGCCGCCAGAAGGCTTGCCGAGCACACTCGCGGCCTCAGAGATCAGAGAAGGTTGGAGAATGTCATCATGCTTGCTGATGGTGATCACCGCTCAGCTTGCTGACCTTGCGGGCACAGCTGGCCTTTTCGCGAACGCCAGCCGGCTAGGTTTAAGGTGCGATGTGCCCATCACTGACCATACCGCTGCCTCGGATAACACGGTAGAGGGAGCGTACTATCCGATTTGAAGCGGCATGACCACACCATTTCGTGGGCAACCGTCAGGTGAATGCTATCTCGCTACAAGCCGCGTATTACATCAGGGCCATACGCGGCATCAGCGCGCGGGGACTGTTACTTGCCCTGCTTGCCGAGCTTTTTTTCGATGGCATCAGCCACTTCACCCGGCTCAACCACGATCCCTTCCTGATCGACGGTCGGGAAAACTGCAACGCAGAGCTGATCCTCTTCCATGCCATCAATCCAGCGCTCCATCCATACCTTGAGGGTAATAGCCTGGGGCTTGCATTCGGCCCACTCGCCATTGGCCCACGCCTCGGCGTACTCAGGGTGCGGCCACACCGGGATGCAATCTTCATCCTCAGTGGTCAACATCATCACGCCGTGCTCATCGGTCAGCACATAGAGCTCACCATGCTCCACCAGCTTGCTGATGAAGTGATCGTAGCGGTAGTCTGCATTAAGACTGAGCGCCGCATTGCGCTCGGTGTCGGTCAGGGTGTAGCTCATGGGTGCCTTCCGTATGAGGGGTAAAATCGGGGCGTTATGGTCACATGCCCCCGTTCCCTTGTCCAGCTCAGCCGGCCATCTCTGGCCACACCAGCTCGATGCCGGCCTCATCACTGAGGCGGCAGCGTAACCAGTAGGCGCACTCCACTTCGGCAAATACCAGCTGATCCTCACCACTCGCTGCCGCCACGAGCAGCGCTTTCAAGCGTGTCTCAAGCCCTTGTTGCCAGGCCTGGGTCACCTTGGCGCCGAGCGCCTCATCCACCACTTCGCGGCGCAGCTCGAACAGGTTATCGGTGATTGGACTGTTGATCTTGGCCGGGATTCGCCAGTACATATCGAGGTTGCCAAGCAGCTCATCGTCGTATTGGGCCAGCGCCAACCGACCGGCATCATCGCCCCCGGCGGTTGGATCAATCGGGCTCCAGCCCGCCTTGAGATCGGCCAGCATGCCAAGCGGCCGGTTGCCCACACCACGGCGCAGTTCATCCACGTCACGACTCTGATGCGGCGGCAACCAGACCCGTCCCCCATAATTGGCCAGCGCTGTGTTCAGGCAGGTCTGGGAGTAGACGGGAAAACGGGATGCGAGGCCCTGCAACAGAGATACCAGCACGATACGCGCCATGACGACTCCTTGAATGAATGAGCCGGCATCATAGCATGAAATCATCACTATCCCGTTGATGTCTCAGGGGTGTTCAACAAACGCTCACTTGGAAAAAGGGGCGGCAAGAGTTTGAGACAGCCCTCATTAAGGGCTCATGGAGAATGCTATGGTTCTTTCAAGAACTCGTTTCAGTCCAAGGAGAGTGCCATGTCCAGCATCCATCAGATCACCCCCGAATTCGTCAGTGAACTCAAGGTACTCGCCTGCTATGACCCGGCCAACTTGGCTCAAGGGATCAAGCTGCACAAGGAGAGCCCGGAGGAGATCCATGACGCCGCCCGCCGCCTGCACCAACGTGGTCTGCTTGAGGCCAGCGACGGCGGTTATCTGACTGCCTTCGGTCGCACCCAGGTCGAGCACCTGCAACATCTGCTCACCGCGCTGCGCTCTGAGTAATGTAACCAATACAAAAAGGCCACCCTGAGGTGGCCTTTTTCAGATAGCCGGATTATTCCAGGCAACAAAAAGCCGCTGCTTGCAGCGGCTTTTTTAAATTCTGTGCAATTACAGAGCAGTGACGTTCTCAGCCTGCGGGCCCTTCTGGCCTTGGGTCACGGAGAACTGTACACGCTGGCCTTCAGCCAGGGTACGGAAACCGTTGCCTTGGATGGCGCTGAAGTGTACGAACACGTCCGGGCCGTTTTCTTGCTGGATGAAGCCGAAGCCCTTGGTTTCGTTGAAGAACTTAACGGTACCGGTGATCATGTTAGACATATCTTTATAAACCTGTATTCAAAAATTACTCGTGCCTTTCGGCGGACAAAGCTTCGAAACGAAGGGTGACTTATGAACAACAGGATAAAGATGCAGAACATCATACTCATTGACATAAATGACGCCTTTTTCAAGCTCGGTTGATTATACGTGGACTTACCTGATAAGCAAACGAATTCTGCCCTGTATTAACGCGCAACAGCATTTATTTTTCAGGCGCCTCCAGCGCATCGACCAGCAAACGCAGAAAACGCGCCGCCTCACCCCCGGTACAGGCCCGGTGATCGAAGGTGACCGAAAGCGGCAGGGCCCGCACCGGACGGGCTTCCCCATGAACAAACACCACCTTCTCAAACAGCTTGCCGGCGCCGACAATCGTCACCTGGGGCGGCGAAACGACCGGGCTGGCGTAGCGACCGGCAATGGCACCGAAATTGGTGAGGGTGATGGTCGCCCCTTGCAACATCTCGCGCGGTACGGCGCGAGCCTTCACATCCGCAATCATGCGATCGAGGCCGGCGCGCAGATCGGACGCCGTCCGCTGCGCCACATTTTCCATCACGGGCACGTAGAGCCCGTGCTTGGAATCAACGGCGATAGCCACATTCACCTCGTCAAACAGACGGCGGGTCAAGGTGTCACCATCAAACCATGCATTCATCGACGGCTCGCCACGGCAGGCCACACCGATAGCCTGGATCAGGCGCACCGTCACATCCTCGTCAGCACGCCAGGCTCGCAAGTCCACCTCGTCGGTGATACTGACCGGCACCACGCTCTGGTGCGACAAGGTCATCGCCTTGGCCATGGCGCGGCGAGCCCCCTTGAGAACCTCGTTGTGACTCTCCCCCTGAGCCTCGAACGCCTGCTGCACGTCCATCTCGCTCACCAATCCCCCGGCGCCACTCCCCTTGAGCCCATTGATGTCGACCCCGAGTTGTAACGCCAGGCGGCGCACGGCTGGCATCGCCTGGGTGAGTCCAGAGCCTGCTGCGACGGCGCCAACCACAAAGTGATCCTCGAACACCTGGCTGCTACCGAGCACCTTGCCAACCACTGTGCCGTCATCCTCGCCCCCTTCAAACTCCACCAGAGGGGCACCGATGTGCAGAATATCCCCTTCGGCAGCACAGAGGCGGGCGATCACCCCTGCCACCGGTGAGGGAACATCCACCAATGCCTTGGCCGTTTCGACCGAGAGCAACACCTGATCCACCTCGACCCGCTCTCCGGCCTTCACCTTCCATTCGACGATCTCGGCCTCGGCCAGCCCTTCACCCAGATCCGGTAACTTGAAAAATTTCATCTCCAGCTCTCCATCAAGGTGCACGCGGCATCGACGATCTCTTGCTCATCGATGAGGTAATAGGCTTCGTTGCGATAATAAGGAACAGCCACATCGACTCCAGTCAGGCGACGCGGCGGCGCCTTGAGGGCGGTGGCCGCCCCCTCGCACACCCGAGCGACAATTTCAGCCCCCACACCGAAGCTGCCACACGCTTCGTGTACCACCAGCAAGCGCCCCGTCTTACATACCGAGGCGAGGATGGTGGCCATGTCGAGCGGCTTGATGGTCGCCAGATCGATCACCTCACACTGAATGTCCTGATCCGCCAGCACCTCGGCGGCGCGCAGGATCTCCTGCAGGCAGGCCCCCCACCCCACCACTGTGATGTCCCGGCCGGGGCGCAAGGTATAGCAGACATCGAGCGGCAGACCGACGCCGTCATCGTCGAGCCGGGACTTGAGCGAACGATAGATGCGATCGGGCTCGAAAAAGAGCACAGGATCCGGGCAGCGGATGGCCGAGAGCAGCAACCCATAGGCCCGCCTTGGGCTCGATGGGATCACCACCCTTAGCCCCGGTATGTGAGCAAACAGAGCCTCGACACTCTCGCTGTGATGCTCCGGCGAGTGAATGCCGGCCCCGTAGGGGGAGCGGTAGACCAGCGGGCAACTGAGCCGCCCCCGGGTGCGATTGCGCATACGCGCCGCCTGGCAGACGATCTGCTCCATCCCCGGAAAGATGAAACCCTGAAACTGAAATTCGGCCACCGGTTTCAACCCCTGAGTGGCCATGCCGACCGCAACGCCGGCGATCAACCCCTCGGCCAGTGGCGTATCGATCACCCGCTTAAAGCCAAACCGGTCGCGAAGGCCGACCGTGGCACGAAACACACCGCCGTTCACCCCCACATCTTCACCGAGCACCACCACGTCCGGGTCATGCGCCATCTCATAGTGCAGGGCCATGTTGATGGCCTCGAGCAGGCTCACCTCACTCATGATCTGCCTCCCGGCGCATCGCCTTGGCAATGATGCGCTCACGCTGGGGCCGCAGATCGGCCGGCAGCTCGGCATAGTGATAGTCGATCATGGCCTCGGGAGGCTGGGCCTGCTGCGCTTCGTAGCGAGCCACCGCCTGCTCGACCTCGGCACTGGCTTCGGCCAGCAGGGCCTGCTCGGCGGCGTCGTCCCACCACATCTGATCAACCATGAACTGGCGCAGTCGTTTGACCGGCTCCTTGCGCCAAGCCGCCTCCACCTCAGCCACCTCCCGGTAACGGGTGGCATCATCGGCAGTGGTATGATCCCCGAGCCGATAACTCACCGCCTCGATCAGAGTCGGCCCCTTACCACGGCGGGCCCGCTCCAGCGCATGCCTGACCGCGTCATAGACGGCCAATACATCGTTGCCATCCACCAGCAAGCTACGCACACCGGCTCCTATCCCTTTATGGGCCAGGGTGGGCGCCGAAGATTGCAGCGTGCGCGGCACCGAGATGGCCCATTGATTGTTGTTCACCACTATCACCATGGGCAGGTGCCACACCCCGGCGCAGTTGAGCCCCTCGAGAAAATCCCCCTTGGAAGTGCCGCCATCACCGATTGAAACCACCGCCACCCGCGGCTGATGGCGCAGCTTGAAGGCTGCGGCAATGCCGCAGGCGTGGGTGATCTGAGTCGCGATGGGCACGCAGATGGGCAGATCCTCTGAGCGGGAGCCATCGCGCTTGGTAAAGTCACTCCCCCGCTCGTCGCCCCCCCAATACTGCAAGTTCTTCTCCATGGGCACTCCGCGCACATACAGGGTGGGCATATCGCGGTAGTAAGGGACATAGACATCCTCCTCCCCCATGGCGAGACCGACACCGATGCCGACCGCCTCCGCCCCCAGGTGAGAGGGAAAGGTGCCCAGCTTGCCGGTGCGCTGCAGGGCGATCGCCTTCTTGTCATAGCTACGCACCACCACCATGTTGCGGTAGAAAGTGCGTGCCAACGCCTTGTCCAGCCAGGTGGGCAGGTCTGCCACCGGGCGCCCCTCCTCATCGAGGTAACGCAGGAGAGGGATCTCGACATGGGTCATAACTGGCTCCTTGCCGGTTGAACGTCACCGCCGTTGATGACCTTCTGAATGTAAAATCATTGTTAACGAACTTGCAAAAAGATTCAGCCAGGTAAGACCAGTAGAAACTTCTTTAAAATGACAAATTCAATGAATTTTTGGCGATGGGGGTTTGTCGGCACCGTGAATGGTGCAACTTACTGGGGAATTTTTCAGCGTGCTCTCGACGCGGTCACGCAGCCTTACCGCGACAGGTGCGCTTGCAGTGATAAGGCCATTCAAGGGGGTTAGGCCATGCGCCGGCCAGCCACAAAACCGCTGCTGGCCTGTTCAGCACACAGCGATCGCGACGCGGGTTGAGACAGGGGCTGTTGACCGGGCTTTGGAGCGCCGCTCACCGAAGGGGCGGCGCCCACTCCGGAGTCAGGCGTTACGATGGCGGTAGAGGCGCACCAGAATGGCGATAATGGCGATGGCAAACAGGGTCATTGAGCAGACCAGCAGCCCCTTGGTGAAGAGTTGCTGATGCTCGGCAAAGAAGGGGAGCGCCATCACGGTATGGCCACACAGGGCAAGCAACAGGGTCCAGAGGAAGGCGCTGGCAAAGCTCGATATCATGACGCCAGTGAGCCGCAGACGAGAGATCCCCATCAGCATCGGGGTCAATACCCGCACAAAGGGGATAAAGCGTGACGAAAACATGGCTAGGAAGCCATAGCGGTTAAGCAGGCGTGACGCCCTGGGCAGGCTGCCTTCCGGGATGGTTCGCTCGATGAAGGTCATGAAGGGGGTACCGTGCAGCGCATGGCCCTGCCAGTAAGCGATAAGGCTGCCAAGGCCCGCCGCAATCGGCATATAGACGAGCGCCACCTCAGGGCCAAATACCCCGAGACCCGCCAGGCCACCGGCCAACAGCACCAGGCTATCCCCCGGTAGCGGCAAAAAAACAAAACTCGACTCTAGAAACAGGATCACCATCAGACAGGCGATCAGCGGCCCCATGGCCTGCATGTGGGCCAGATGTTGGTAGTCTTGGTGCCAGATGGCCACCAGCATGTCGTGCATACGGCTGTCACGCTCCTCGGCGTCATCGGCGATCTCCTGTCGCCAGCCCGGCCCCCCTGGCCGGCATACTCTCACTCTGCCGTGGCTCGCGTTGAGCCCGGACGAAGAGGGCGCAACGGCCACTCCTCTCTATATCAGGGGTAAAAGCGTACCCCTCTCAACGCCGCAAGGCCAGCCCTATCTCGCCTGTCGCCACCACCTTCACTCATCACACACGGATCGCCGACGGTGTCGATAGAGACGCGCGCCGATGGCAAACACCGCCAGCACGAACAACAGCAGGGAGGTGAGCAGCAGCCCCTTAGCCAGCAGATGCTGATAGGTCGCGAGCCACGGCACCTGCATCATCCCCTTGCTCACCATGCTGAGCGCGAAGGTCCAGAGAAAGGCGCTGGCAAAGCCCGCCACCACGACGCGCAGCAGATGCAGGCGGGAGATCCCCATCAACATGGGAGTAAGCACTCGCACGAAGGGGACGAAGCGCGACGAAAACATGGCGAGAAAACCGTGGCGCGCCAGCAGGTTGCCAGCCCTGGCCAGCTGCCCCTCGGGGAGCAGTTTCTCGATGTGATGCATGAAGCGGGTCTCCGCCAGCGCCCTCCCCTGCCAGTAGGCCACCAGAGAGCCCAACCCCGCCGCCAACGGCAGGTAAAGCAGCGTCACCTCGGGCCCGAGCACCCCCAGTCCGACCAGGCCACCGGCCAATAGCACCAGACTGTCGCCAGGCAGCGGCAGAAACACGAAGCTCGATTCCAGAAACAGGATCACCACCAGACAGGCGACCAGCAGTCCGATGGCGCCCGTTTGGCTCAGCAAGGCGTAATCCTGTTGCCAGATGGCGAGCAGCATCTCTTGCATAGGGATCTCCAAGGGCGACAAATAGTGAGGCCGGTTTATAGCCGCCGCGCCATGAACATCGCCTTAATGGGCACTCACTGCGACCAGCTGCGCCACTCGCCATTTTCCAGCCATAGCTGCACTTGCACTGTCTCGGCACGGCGGCTGGCCGGCTCGGGCAGCAGGACATCAGGCTGCACCCCGACCCCATCGAGCGCCATGTCTGGCGAGCGGGTAGTGCGGGCGCTGGCATAGAACAGTTGCAGACGAGTGGAAGGCAGGGGGTGGGCCAGCAGCTCCCCATAGTCGATGGCGCCATAGCTGGGCCGGCCCACCAGCTTGATCCCCATCCCTTGGCGCACGGTTAGCAGGAACTGTTCACAGGCGCTGGCACAGCCTGCATCCATCAACACCGCCACCTGCTTCGGCCGGTTCGGTTGCAATGGCATGGCCCGCTCACTGAAAGGGCCCATCCCCCCCAGCGGCAACCATAGGCGATCTGCCTTGCCAAGACGGCGCAACAGGTGCTGGGCAGCCTTATCACAAGGCGCATCCGCCATCTGCTGATGACAGATCCGCGCCCAAGCCGCGACGTTGGCACGGGTGACCAGGAAAGCCCCCGGATAGTCGATGCGGGCCGTCGGCAACAACCAGCCCAGCAGGGGTTGGTAGATCTGGGGCAGCCCGCCCCCGTTACCACGCACATCGATGATCCAGTTGGGCGTCTCGGCCAGCTGGGAAAAATGGGCATCGAGCAGGTTGGCCAGCGCATCGGCCTGCGCCGGCGCGAAGTTGGGCAGGGTGAGCAGCAAGGTGCGATCCGAGAGCATCTCCAGCGTCGGGGCCGCAGGCGTCGCCTGCTCACCTGGCTCCATCTGGACAGGTAGCACCGCCAGATGACCCGGTCGCCAGTGATGCAGATAGCCGTTGAGCAGGCGCACGCATTGCGCCTCATTGTCGACGGTCGCCACCTTCTGCCTCGCCTCATCCAGCGCCTGCGCCAGGCGTGCCTCCCCTTGCTGCCGCTCGGCCCAGCGACCGCCGGCATCATTTTGAGAGAGAAAGTCGGGAAGCACCGCCAGATCACGGCGGCATGCTTCCTGCCAGGAGAGAGACTGCGCCACGCCAAGGCTACTCCAGCCGAGCAGGATCACCCCCAAAAGCCGCAGCGCAAGCATGACGCCAAATGATGTTCGCATGACATTCCCCTTGCGAAAGTTCCGAATACATATCAAGACCATACCGCTCAGCGAAAGAAAACTCCAACCATGCGGCCACTCTGTTCCGAGGCGGTTCAGCGGATGGGGCGTGGCGACAGGAGTCGACCCAGAGCACCTCGTTTTGGGGCGTGCTGAACCCGTTTCGCTATCGCGATAGCGGCGAAGATGCTATACCTGCGCCGTTTGTATCCAGTTAGGAGATCACCATGCGTCCTCTGTTCCCCCTTGCTCTGCTCGGCTCGGCCCTGCTGCTGTCCGCTTGCAATGACGCCAAGGCACCGGCCCCCGCTCCCACCGACGAGCCCGCCAAGAGCGAAGCCAGCCAGCAACACGCCAGCATCAGTGGCACCGCCCTTTATCGCGCGCGCATGGCACTGCCACCAGGAGCCCGTCTCGAGATCACCCTGGAAGATGTCTCGCTGGCCGATGCGCCGGCCCGGGTGCTCGGCCGCACCACGCTCGATGAGCTGGCTGCCCCGCCGTTTGCCTTCACCCTCGACTATGACCCGAGCAAGGTCGATCAGAGCCACCGCTACAGCGTCCGCGCCACTATCCGGGTGGGTGATGAGCTGCTCTTTACCACCGACACCTTCACTCCGGCCCTGACTCAGGGTGGTGGCGACCAGGTTGAACTGCATCTGGTGCCGGTGGCCAAGGCCCCAGAGCCCACGGCCCAGTAAGCAGCAGAGTGAATAAAAAACAACGCCGGCCCAGTGCCGGCTTTGTTCTTGCTGTCATCAGGCTCAGGCCTCGCGGCTCACCAGCGCCTCCAACTGATCGGTGCAGATGTCCCAGCCAGGATGAAACCCCATCGCCTCATGCTCTCGCATGTCAGCGGCGCTCCAGTGATGCGCCTGCGCCAGGTAGTGGGTGCCGCTAGGACAAGGCGTAAAGGTCACTACCAGCGTCATGAAGGGGCGCGGCGAGGGCTCCCAGGCCCGCAGGTAGGCATCTGTCATCACCAGGCGCCGGCCCGGAACCACCTCGAGATAGACCCCATGACATAGGCTCTCCTCACCATTTGGCCCCCCCATCACCACCAAGCTCGCTCCACCCGGACGCACATCAAGCTCGGCACTGATCACACGCCAAGGGGCTGGGGCAAACCAGCGCTGTAGCCATGCAGGCTCACTCCATGCCCGATAGAGCGCCTCAGGCGGCGCCGCCATCACTCGCTCCACCGCCAGGATCCAGTGGCTCATGGTGTCTCCTCCTCAGACCAAAAGTGACAAGGCGAGTAGGAGTATAGGCAGGTCACCGGCTAGAGTTGCGAGCGACTATCATTTACAATCCGCGCACCCTCCGGCACTGAGATGCAACCATGGAGTTGTTCGCCGCCCTCCCCGACCTAGTTACCCGCCTGCTGCTGGCTCCGCTCTGGCATCAGTTCTCTGGCCTGTTCGATCTCAATGGCCGCCTCGGCATCGGCTTTCTCGCGATCTCGGGCATGGTGGCCTATTGCCTCTATTGCAGGCAGCGCCGGCGCGGTTTCAGCCACGGTTTCGGTACTTTCCTCGGCGGTCGAGCCGTGTGGCTGCACCGCTCGGCACGGGTGGATTATCAGTACTATTTCATACGCGCCCTGCTGCATGTTGCCTTCATCACCCCCATGTTGGCGCTGCTCGACCCCCTGCGACTGGAGCCGAGCAATGTGCAGCACTTGCTGGAGCGCATCTGGGGAGAGCGCCCACAGCTGGGAAAAAATGCGGGAGTGATGGCGCTCTACGGGCTCGGGGTATTTCTGATCAGCGATGTGGCTCACTACTGGCTGCACCGGGCCTTTCACAGCCGCTGGCTCTGGGAGTTCCACAAGGTGCACCACAGCGCCACCGTCATGGTGCCAGCGACGGCCAGCCGCATTCATGTGGTTGAAAAACTGTGCGAGCAACTGGTCAAGGGAACCCTGCTCGCCCTCTACAGTGGCGCGTTTTACTGGCTCTGCGGTGGCACCGTCAGCCCTTATACCCTGTTTGGGGTCGGCTATCTGGTATTGCTCTTCAACTCTCTCGCCGCCAACCTGCGCCACAGTCATGTCTGGCTCTCGTTTGGGCCGCGCATCGAACACATCATCAACAGCCCTGCCCAGCACCAGATCCATCACAGCCGGGATCCGAAGCACTTCAACCATAACTTCGGCACCAATCTGTCAGTGTGGGACTGGTGGTTCGGCACCCTCTACGTCACCACCCCCGAACCGGAGCCGCTGGAGTTTGGCGTCGGGCCTCGCGACAACGAGCGCTACATGCAGCTGCACAACCTGGTACTGCGCCCCTTCTGGGTCACCCTGTGCAAACTTGGGCGCCCGCTCACCCGTCGTCGCCCCCTGCTCGGCAGTATGCAAAAATGAGTGCGGCCCCTTTACGGGGCCGCTTTCCATCAACCGGATTCACCTCAGTGGGGCCGCTCCTGCTCACGCAGACGGAAACAGGCGACACGGCGGGCCAGCTCACGGGCCAGCGCATCGAGCTCGGTGCTGCTCTGCTGCAAGGTTTCGGAGTGCTGGCGGTGGGATTCATACACCTCGCGGATGGTGAGCACGTTGTTCTGAATGTCGTCGGTGACATAGCGCTGCTCCTCGGTGGCGGTGGCCACCTGGGCCGTCATGTCACTGACCCGTCGCACCTCGCTGACAATCACCGAGATCTCATCCCCCGCCCGTTTGGCCTCGACCACGCTGATCTCCGCCTGCTGGCTGCCCGAGTGCATGGCATTCACCGCCTGATCGGCCCCGTCACGCAGCCGGGCCAACATCTGCTCGATATCATCGGCCGCCTGCTGGGTTCGGGCCGCCAGGGCGCGCACCTCTTCGGCCACCACCGCAAACCCCCGTCCCGACTCGCCGGCGCGGGCCGCCTCAATGGCCGCATTGAGCGCCAGCAGATTGGTGCGATCGGAGATCTGTTTGATGAGCCCGAGCGCTTCGGCAACGGCGCCGGTCTCCTGATGCAAGCTGTCGATAAGCAGGCGGGTGTCGGCCAGGCTGCTGGCCACCTTCTGGATCGCCGTGATGATCTGATCCACTTCCCTGTCCCCTTGTTTGGCCCGGCCGATGGCCTGCTGGGTCACTTGAGAGGTCTCGGTGGCATTGCGGGCAATCTCACTCACCGTTGAGGCCATCTCGGTCGCGGCCGTGGCCACCAGATCCACCTGACCAAACCCCTTCACCACCCCGGCATTGACCTCGGCAATGACCTGCGCCGACTCGGCCGCACTGCGGGTCAGCACGTCGCAGGAGCGGCGCACCTCACCCAACAGCCCCTCGAGATGATCCAAAAAGCGGTTCAGATCCCGGGCCAGCGCCCCCAGCTCGTCATGAGAGTGCCAGTCCACCCGCACCGTCAGATCGTTGTCCTGCACCAGCCGAGAGAAGGTGCGATGCAGCGCCACAAACCCCCGGTGCAGATCGCGCACCACCCGCCAGCACACCAGACCGGTGATCAGCACGCACAAGGCAACCAGCACAGAGGCCCAGTTAAACTGACGCAGTGCCACCTCGTGGCGCTCCTGCACGCGAGAGCGCAGCGCCTCAAACAACTGCACCTCGGTCTGGCGCAGCAGCTCAATCTTGGCGCTGCTGGCCGCAAACCACCGCTCGGGATCCACCCCAAAGCGCCCTTCGGCGGCCTGGTTGAGCGCCAACTGCTCCAGCGCGCTCACCTTCTCCACCACGCTCCCTTGCAGGCGCTGCTCAAGCAGGGTGCGCTGCTCCGCACTCGCCATGGCATTGAAGCGTTCCAGGTAGGTCTGCTGCGCCGATAGCAGGGCAATAAACTGCTGCAACAACTTGGGGGTAAAACTGTCACGGGCAAACACGGTACTCAAGATTGCCCGCTCCAGCCCGGCGCGCTCCTTACTTTGCAAAAATGCGCCGTAGGCCGACGTCTGCATGGCCACACTCGCATCACGGCTGTGCAGACCAATCTCATCGACCAGCGCCAGCAGCCGTTCCACCAAGCGGCTGTAAAAGCCCACCTGATCGGCGACCGGGACGGCCAGCTTATCCACCTGACGGCGCATCTGCGCCAGCCCCTCCAACTGGCGGATCACCTCACTGAGCTCCCCTGTCAGCGGCAATGCCTGCAAGGTTGCAACCTGCCCATCCACCAACTTACGCTGCGCGGGCAATGCGGTCGCAAATTTCTTGCCCTGCGAGCCGATGTAACCGGCCGACATGCCGCGCTCTTTTTGCAGCTCATGCGCCAACGCGGCCGCCACCTGCACCTGTTCCAACTGCGTCAATGCCAGCCCCATCTCACGACTGCCGACATAGTGCTCGTAGACATAGCGCCCCGAGAAGAACAGCAGCGCCAGCAGCGGCAGACAGACTATCAGCACCATCTTGCCCGCCAATCCCAGCTTCTTCATCCTTGATCTCCCTGTTCTGGATGCTTGGCACCTGCCACCGCATGGATATCCTTGCCATGCCCGGCAGAGTGATCAGGTAACACCACGACAGGCTGTCACCGATAAAGGTCTCAATATAACCTCATGAACCATAGCAAAGCACGCCTCATCTGAGACGCATTGAGGCGATCAATACGAAAAAGCCAGCCCGAAGGCTGGCATGGAAGAGACGGACTCAAGCGCTGGTGTTGACGAAATAACCCGGTTCGCTGCGGCCATTTTCCATCTTGCCCGAGAAGGCGCTGAGAAATTGTTGCAAAGTGACGCCACTCTCGCTGGCTCCCAGGCTATCGAGCAGGGAGGAGAACTGCCCCTGCAACTCGTCGGTGCTGCTACTGCTGCTCTCGCTGCTGCCGGTGAGTTGACCGAGCAGGCTCTGCAAATCCCGCTGCATCGGACTCTCCTGCGCCGCGCTCTCCTGCCCTTGAGCCGCCCCCTGCTGATGCAAGGTCTCCATCAGGGTCTGCATGAAGGCGGTCAAGGAGTCAGACTGCTCTTCGGTCAGATGGCTGGTATCAATGCCGGCATCCGACAGGGCCGACATTACGTCCTCCTGCATCTTGCTGTCGCCACCGGGCGGGGGTGGGGGCGGCGTCTGCTGATTCTGGGTCTGGCTCACATTGGTTTGCCAGAGCTGGGCCAGGGAGCCGGAGCTCCCTGCCGAGGTAATGCTGCTTGTCATCATGATCTCCTGAACGTCATGGACGCTGGGTCTGCCAGCGGCCACCTCTGTGGGCGGCTCGCTAAAAAGGCAAGGGCTCTGCCAGCCAACACAATCTTTACACTCGGCTTTTCACTCCGGACAAGCGCATTCTTACCGAATGTTCCTCTTCATTGCGCCAAATACCAGCATCTCTGACTAACGCGTTACCACGACCCACTAAACCGGCGGCAATTCCTTGCCAGCGGCAATGCCGCCAACCCCTCATCACGGGCCAACCGCTTGATCCCGCGCACACTTTTTCATCGTTGAGCGATTTAACATCTCCAAATGGCCCTGTATAAAAAGAGAACGCCCTCACCTACTGTTACAGCCATGGAGACTAGGGGCACCGAAACGGAAGAGACCGAAAAGGAAATCACGATGGCCAAGTTCCTCAATACCAGTGCAACCAATTACTTTCTTGAAGAACTGATCAAGGATGCCAAGGAGCGACTGATCCTGATCAGTCCCTTCCTCAAGCTCAATGACAGGATCAAGGAGTTGCTGACCGACAAGAATCGCCTCAAGATCGATGTGCGGATCGTGTATGGCAAAAGTGAGCTTCAGCCGGAAGAGATCAGCTGGCTCAAGGAACTCACCTATATCCGCACCAGCTTCTGCAAGAACCTCCATGCCAAGTGTTACCTCAATGAAGAGATGTGCATCATCACCAGCCTGAACCTCTACGAGTTCAGTCAGGTGAATAACAACGAGATGGGGGTATTGATTCAACGTTCAGAAGACAACGACCTGTACCGCGATGCCTACGAAGAAGCCCAGCGAATAATCCGGGTTAGCGAGGAGGTACGCATCACGTTGGAGCGTGTCGCAAGCGACAGTAACGAACATGACTTAGCGACCACACATACAGGCCCTGCACCGACCTGCCCCAAATGTGGTACCCCTATGGTATTGCGCATCAGCACGCGGGGGGACACCAAGGGCAATCGCTTCTGGGGGTGCCCAAGCTATCCCAAGTGCCGCAGCATCATCCCCATAGAGGCACATTCCTGACTAAGGTCTGTAAAGGCGAAGCGACATGGATATCACTGCGGTTATATACCCGATGCTGGCTCAGCTTTGGTTTCTACTTCCACTGCTGCTGATGATCACGATGATCAAAACGCCTTGGTTCAAGGGGATGATCGGAGAGTGGTTTATCAATCTCAGCATCCGCCTTTTCCTCGATAAGCGGGGATATCACCTGCTCAAGAACGTTACCCTGCCCATCACACAGGGGACGACCCAGATCGATCATGTGATCATCTCCCGCTTCGGAATATTCGTAATAGAGACCAAAAACATGAATGGGTGGATCTTCGGCAATCCTGCCCATAAGAGCTGGACCCAGCAGATCTATCGCCGCAAGCACCACTTTCAAAACCCCTTGCACCAGAATCATCTACACATGATGGCGCTCAGATCCCTGCTGGGGTTGACGGATCATCAGCTCCATTCGGTGATCTACTTCATCGGCAACTGCACCTTCAAAACCCCCATGCCCGATAACGTGATGCAAAGTGGGCTTATCCGCTGGATCCGGGCCAAGCAAACCGTGCTGCTTGAGGAGCAGGCGGTGAACGATATCCTCGCCACGCTAGAGAAGTGCCGGTTGTCCCCGACCAGAGCAACCCACAGGGCCCATGTGGCCGCACTCAAGGCGCGCCATAGCTTGCCCGTCGAGGCCAGTGCAGCCTGTCCTCGCTGCGGCCGTCCCATGGTGCTACGTACAGCACACCGAGGCGCCGGGCAAGGCGCGCAGTTCTGGGGATGCAGTGGCTACCCGCTCTGCCGCCACACCCGCTCACTCAAGCACTAGCCCGCGGGCTCCTCATCGAGCTCGGTGCGATTACGGCCAGCGGCCTTGGCGCGGTAAAGGGCGCGATCGGCCCGCTTGATGGCGTGGGCGGCATGATAGGAGCGCTCAGGGCTCCACTCCGACACGCCAATCGACAGCGTGACCGCGCCCACCGGCGCCATCGGGGCCGCCGCCACCAGCTGGCGCAACCGTTCGGCAATCTCACTGGCGCTCGCCTTCGAGGTATGGGGCAGGAAAATGAGAAACTCCTCCCCCCCACTGCGGCAAAACTCATCATCCTTGCGAGAGTTCTGCTGCATCAGTCCGGCCAGGGCCACCAGCACCTGATCCCCCACATCATGGCCATGGGTGTCATTGATGCGCTTGAAGTGATCCACATCAAGCGCCAGTACCGAGAAGGGGATCTGCTGCTCCTCATAACAGTGCAGCAGCATCTGGATCCCGCGTTTGTTGAGCAAACCGGTGAGCGGATCGCTGCGGGTTTCTGCATGCAGTTCATCGAAGCGGGTGTTGATGTGACCGATGCTGTGCAAGATGGCTTGCTTGAGTTGGGCGGCCTCGTAATACCAGGCGCGAACCCTGGCGATGCGAAGCTGCGCATCACGGTTGCTCATGCTGGCGGTGTTGCGGGCCAGTTGCCACAGTGGGCGGGCAATGAACAACGAGGCGAGCCAGACCCCAACTATGATCAGCAGGTTCACCGGTATGCTGGCCAGCAGTATGTCTTTCATCTGCTGGTTCAGGTTGGTCAGCGTCGCCTCAAGCGGTCGCTGCACCACTATCCCCCAGCGGCTCCCCTCCACGGCGGCATACCCCGTCAGCATCTCGATGCCGCTGGAGTTAACCAGCGCAGCGGCGCCGCTTTTCCCGCGCACCACCGCCTCCACCGCCGGGTTCCCCTCGACCAGCCGGCCGATCCGGTCGCGGTTATGGTGGTAGATCACCGTCTTGCTGCGATCGACCACATAGATATAGGTGCCGTCGGTGTAGTAGTGGCGGGCCAGCAGCTCCGACAGGATGTTATTCGACTCCAGATAGATGTTGCCTGCGATGAAGCCGAGATAGTCACGCGTTGGTGAAAAGATGGGATAGGTGACACTGACGATGTAGCGTCCGGAGGTAGAGACAAACGGATCGGTGATCATAGGCTCGCGGGACGCCAGGATCTGCTGGGCCCCCGCTGATGTGGCCCGCATGCCGACCCGGCGCGCCTTATCGGGGTAGAGAGCCTGCACCACAGCGTCTCGACTCACGACGGCAACCGTATTGAACATAGGGGTCTGGCGATACAACCGCTCCACCTCGCGGGTCGCCAGCGCCGGATGGTGCCCCTCATGCCCCAGCAAGTCGGCGCTGAAGGCCAGTTGCCGCTGCGCCGTATCGAGCATGAGCCCGACCGTCTCGGCCAACTTGGCGGCGTAGGCACGATTGGACTCCTGCGTACTGGCGATAAGCAGCTCCCGCTGCACCCGATAGGTGGCGTAAAAACTGTTACCGAGCACGGCCAGCAAGGTAAACACGGTCAACGCCAGTGTCAGGTGGCTCAAATGCAATCTGAAAATACGCGGCAATGTCATGCTTGACCCTTGTTCACCCTGCATGATGCCATGATACTGCAAGAGTTCCCCTGCCCGTCACTCCTCCAACGAGCGACCCGGCGCAGCGGGAGACGATACGCTCGCATCCGGCCCCCTTTCCCACTCGATGGATCGAACATGTTATCACCCCTACTCCTCTTGGCAGCGCCATGGCTGCTCGCCATCCCCCTCGCCCATGGCTCGCCTGCCGGCATCTCGTTTCAGTACAAGGATTGGGAGCTGGCCTGCGATAACACCCTCACCTGCCGCGCCGCCGGTTACAGCGGCGAACAGGGCGGGCTCTCGGTGCTGCTGACCCGCCCCGGCGGGCCGCAGGGGGCGCCGAGCGTAGAGATGGTGATCGCTGACTACGATGAGCAGACCCCGGCCACACCACGCGGCAGCAAGATAACCCTGCACATCAACGGACAGGCCCGTGGCACAGTGCAGGAACGCACCCCGTTCAGCCCACCTCAGACCGAGGCCCTGCTGCGCGCCATCAAGGGGAAGGGCAAGGTGACGTTCCAATGGCAGGGACACGAGGTGGCACTCTCAGGGGCCGGCGCCTACGCCGTCCTGCTCAAGATGGATGAGTTCCAAGGGCGTCTTGGCACCGTGACAGCGTTGACCCAAGTCGGAGATCAGCCCGCCTCCCGCGTGCCACCAGCCCAAGCGGCGCCGCTCATTCGTGCAGCTCCCGTGCCTTCGGGCCCACTGCGGCCACTGAGCCGCGCCGAGGCCGGCGCCATGGCCGCATGGCTGGCCACGCAGGCTCAGGAGGCGCTCTGTGACAGGAGTGAGGATGAGCCCTCCGGCACCCTCTATCGCCTCAGCCCTGAACGGGTGCTGGCCGAGTTGCCCTGCTGGCGAGGGGCCTACAACGCGAGCAGCGCCTATATCGTGCTCGGCCATGATCTGGCGCTCAATCGTGCCCGCCTCGTCACCACCGAGGCCAACCACTATGAGCAGGGGCAGATCTCTTCTGCCATGAAGGGGCGCGGTCTGGGGGATTGTTGGGTTTCCGCCCTCTGGATCTGGAACGGCCACGCCTTCATCCAGGCCGAGGAGAGCAGCAGCGGCAGCTGCCGGCTGATCACCCCGGGCGGCCCATGGCACCTGCCAACCCTGACCAGCCGGGTGGTCAAGGCGCCATAACAGCAGGGCGGCCACCTGGCCGCCCTGCTCTGCTTGCTCGTTAGCGAATACTCGCCATCTGCCGCACGCAGCGCTGCTCGCGCTCATCCACCCGCTTGGCGAACCAGGCGGTGGTGAGGTTACGGGTGATCTTGGGGCTCTTTAGCTCAATACCGGGCAGGATGGCCCTCGGCAGGCGCTGACCCGCCTGTTGATCGGCAAGGGTGAAGACCCGGTGATAGAGGGCGCTGTGGGCAAAGTCGCGGCTGTCTCCCAGCTTCAGGCTCTGATGGATCGCCTGCTTGCTCATCTTGAGCCGGTCGGCCAGGGTATGGACCGCCAACTCGGTCTGACCGGGGTTATCCGAGTCGTAGCGGATGAGATCCCCATCCAGCGCCAACCTCTTGCCACTCAGGCGGCTCACGGCGGCCTGGAAAGCGGCGTTGCGGCTGGCATACCAGCCGGCGTTAAAATCGGCGAAGCGATAGAGGGTGTCGGGATAGTCGGCCTCGTAACCGAAGATGTGCCGGGTGCCAAACCAGACCCCGCCGCGACGGGTGAACACCTCGTGACGAATGGACTCCTTGATCGGATAGGGGTAGCCACGGGCATTGGCCTCGGCAAACGCCACGCTCACCTGCATCGGCCCCCCGGTGCGCACCGGGTTCATGTTGCCAAAGAGCCGCTTGCCCATCGGCACCTCGCCGATCATGTCCTCGAAGATCTCGCTCATCTCCCGCTCGGTGCGCAGCCGGTCGATGCGCTCGGCATAGCTCTTGCCGGTCGGAGACTTGATGGAGAGCGCCGTGCGCACCATGAACTCGGGGATCAGCAGCTTATCGGCGCGGGCGTTGATCTCCTTCCAGGCGATCTTGCCCAAATTGGGCACCACAGGATCGGCCTGGTAGGTCGCCTCCTGCTCGGCCACCGCCAGCACAGAGCAGACATTGTGATCGTTCACCGTCAGCCCCTGGCTGGTGAGCGATGTCACCACGTCGTTGGCCCAGCCCGGTTTGTCGGCCACCCCGCGCGGCAAGAAACGAACGATGCGACTTTTCATATCGGCCGGCGGGTGCGCTTTGAGGGCCTTAGGCACCGATTTGGTCGCCGTGGCGGAGGAGGCCCCCGCCTGGCTGACCGGGGCAGGTTCACTGGCACAGCCGGCCAGCAGCAAGGAGAGAAACAGAAACGGCGCAAGAAGCGGCAAGCGGGTCATCACACATCCGGGCAGGGGCAAGACAAACGAGGCGCCATTGTAGTGGATGGACGCCCCCCAGCGCACGTCCAGAAAAAAACACCCCGCCAGTGGGCGGGGTGTCGGTTTCAAGTGGCGTTTGCCTTAGCGGTTTTTCACCTTGTCGTGCAGCTCCTGCACCGAGGCAACGCTCGCGGTGGCATCCACCGTGATGGCCATGCAGGCCGCGAAGGCGGCGTTGAGCGTGGTGGTGTAGGCCACCTTGTGCTGCAAGGCGCCGCGGCGCAGCTGCTTGGAGTCCTCGATGGCCTGACGGCCCTCGGCGGTGTTGACGATGTAGGTGTACTCGCCGTTCTTGATGCGATCGAGAATGTGCGGGCGCCCTTCGTGCACCTTGTTGACCAGACGCGGGTTGATGCTCGCCTCCCCTAAGGTCACGGCGGTGCCGTGGGTGGCGTCGAGCTCGTAACCGAGCTCTTGCAGCTTGGCGGCGAGGTTGACCACCCGCTCCTTGTCGCTGTGGCGCACCGAGAGCAGAGCGCGCCCTTCACGCGGCACCTGGTGACCGGCGCCGAGCACCGCCTTGGCATAGGCCTCAGCGAAGGTGGCCCCCACCCCCATCACCTCACCGGTACTGCGCATTTCAGGGCCCAGCAGCGGGTCGACACCCGGGAACTTGGCAAACGGCAGCACCACCTCTTTGACCGAGTAGTAGGGCGGGATCACCTCTTGGGTGAAGCCCTGCTCCTTCAGGCTCTGACCGGCCATGACGCGGGCGGCGATCTTGGCCAGCGGTACCCCGGTCGCCTTGGAGACGAACGGCACGGTACGGGCGGCACGCGGGTTCACCTCAATGAGGTAGACCACGCCGTCTTTCACCGCGAACTGCACGTTCATCAGGCCGACCACGCCGAGCTCCAGCGCCAGTTTACGCACCTGCTCGCGCATCTCGTTCTGGATGGACTTGGAGAGGGTATAGGGCGGCAGGGAGCAGGCAGAGTCACCGGAATGGATACCGGCCTGCTCGATGTGCTCCATGATGCCGCCAATGACCACGGTCTCGCCGTCGCAGATGGCATCCACGTCCACCTCGATGGCGTCGTCGAGGAAGCGATCCAGCAGTACCGGCGACTCGTTGGAGACACTCACCGCCTCGGCGAAGTAGCGGCGCAGGTCCTGCTCGTCATAGACGATCTCCATGGCGCGGCCACCCAGCACGTAGGAGGGGCGCACCACCAGCGGGTAGGTGATGCGCTCGGCCAGCAGTACCGCCTGCTCGAGCGCAGTGACGGTGCCGTTTTCCGGCTGCTTGAGGCCGAGGCGCTCCACCGCAGACTGGAAGCGTTCGCGGTCTTCGGCGCGGTCGATGGCGTCGGGGCTGGTGCCGATCACCGGCACACCGTTGGCTTCCAGGTCGCGGGCCAGTTTCAGCGGGGTCTGGCCGCCGTACTGGACGATGACGCCCTTGGGCTGCTCGACGCGCACGATCTCCAGCACATCTTCCAGGGTCACCGGCTCGAAGTAGAGGCGATCCGAGGTGTCGTAGTCGGTGGAGACGGTCTCCGGGTTGCAGTTGACCATGATGGTCTCGTAGCCGTCTTCACGCAGGGCCAGCGCCGCGTGCACGCAGCAGTAGTCGAACTCGATGCCCTGGCCGATACGGTTCGGGCCGCCGCCGATGACCATGATCTTGTCACGAGTGCTCGGGGCCGCTTCGCACTCCTCGTCATAGCTCGAGTACATGTAGGCGGTGTTGGTGGCGAACTCGGCGGCGCAAGTATCGACCCGCTTGTAGACCGGGAAGATTTCGTAGCGAGCGCGCAGCTTGCGCACTTCGGCCTCAGCCACGCCGAGGATCTTGGCCAGACGCGCATCGGCAAACCCCTTGCGCTTCAAGGCGCGCAGGAAGTCGGCATCCAGACCCGCCATGCCGCGCTCCTTGACGGTCTCCTCGAGTTTGACCAGCTCTTCAATCTGTACCAGGAACCAGGGGTCAATCTTGGTCAGCTTGAAGATGCCGTCCATGGAGAGACCGGCACGGAACGCATCGGCGATGTAGAAGATACGGTCGCAACCGGCATCTTGCAGCTCGTAGCGGATGCGGGTCAGGGAGTCCGGGGCGTTGAGATCGACCATGGGGTCGAAGCCGGTCTTACCGGTCTCGAGGCCGCGCAGCGCCTTGTGCAGGGACTCCTGGAAGTTGCGGCCAATCGCCATCACCTCGCCCACCGACTTCATCTGGGTGGTCAGGCGGTCGTTGGCACCGGCGAACTTTTCGAAGTTAAAGCGCGGCACCTTGGTGACCACGTAGTCAATCGCCGGCTCGAACGAGGCCGGGGTCTTGCCACCTGTGATGTCGTTCATCAGCTCGTCGAGGGTGTAGCCGATGGCCAGCTTGGCGGCAACCTTGGCGATGGGGAAGCCGGTGGCCTTGGAGGCCAGCGCCGAGGAGCGCGACACCCGCGGGTTCATCTCGATGATGACCATGCGGCCGTCTTTGGGGTTGATACCGAACTGAACGTTGGAGCCGCCGGTCTCGACGCCGATCTCGCGCAATACCGCCATGGAGGCGTTGCGCATGATCTGGTACTCCTTGTCGGTCAGGGTCTGAGCCGGGGCGACCGTGATGGAGTCACCGGTGTGAATGCCCATGGGGTCAAAGTTCTCGATGGCGCAGACGATGATGCAGTTGTCGTTGCGATCGCGCACCACCTCCATCTCGTATTCTTTCCAGCCGATCAGCGACTCATCGATGAGCAGCTCCTTGGTCGGAGAGAGATCCAGACCGCGCTCGCAGATCTCGACGAACTCTTCGGTGTTGTAAGCAATGCCACCGCCGGAGCCGCCCATAGTGAAGGAGGGGCGGATGATGCAGGGGAAGCCCACTTCGGACTGCACCTTCCACGCCTCTTCCATGTTGTGGGCGATGCCGGCGCGCGGGCACTCCAGGCCAATGCTCTTCATGGCGATGTCGAAGCGGTGACGGTCTTCGGCCTTGTCGATGGCATCGGCAGTGGCGCCGATCATCTCGACACCGAACTCCTTGAGCACCCCATGGCGCTCCAGATCCAGGGCGCAGTTGAGCGCGGTCTGGCCACCCATGGTGGGCAGCACTGCATCCGGACGCTCTTTTTTGATGATCTCGCGCACCACTTCCCAGGTGATGGGCTCGATATAGGTGGCGTCGGCCATCTCCGGGTCGGTCATGATGGTGGCCGGGTTGGAGTTGACCAGGATGACGCGGTACCCCTCCTCGCGCAGAGCCTTACAGGCCTGGGCGCCGGAGTAGTCAAATTCGCAGGCTTGGCCGATGACGATGGGGCCGGCGCCGAGGATCAGGATGCTCTGAAGGTCATTACGTTTTGGCATGGAACTCTTTCCTCTTTCCTTAGGCGCGATACTGCTTAATCAATTCGATGAAGTGGTCGAACAGGCCGGCACAGTCGTGCGGACCGGGGCTCGCCTCCGGGTGACCCTGGAAGCTGAAGGCCGGGCGGTCGGTGCGATGCACCCCTTGCAAGGTGCCATCGAACAGGGAGACGTGGGTGGCGCGCAGGCAATCCGGCAGGCTGCTTTCATCCACCGCGAAACCGTGGTTCTGGGCGGTGATCATGACGGTGTTGTCATCCAGGCTCTTCACCGGGTGGTTGGCACCGTGGTGGCCGAACTTCATCTTGATGGTCTCGGCGCCGGAGGCCAGCGCCAGCAGTTGGTGACCCAGGCAGATGCCAAACACCGGGATGTCGGTGTTGAGGAACGCCTTGATGGCCTCGATGGCATAATCGCACGGGGCCGGATCGCCCGGGCCGTTGGAGAGGAAGATGCCATCGGGATTCATCGCCAGCACCTCGGCGGCCGGGGTCTTGGCCGGCACCACGGTCAGGCGGCAACCGCGATCGACCAGCATGCGCAGGATGTTGCGCTTGACGCCGAAGTCGTAGGCCACCACGTGATACTTGAGATCGCCCTCAGCCGGGGTCGCGTGTCCCTTACCCAGCTCCCAGCTCCCTTCACGCCAGCGATAGGGCTCAGCGACGGTCACTTCCTTGGCAAGATCCATCCCCTTGAGTCCAGGGAAGGCGCGAGCCTGGCTCAGGGCATGGGCCTCATCGAGCGCCTTGCCAGCCATGATGCAACCGTTCTGGGCTCCCTTCTCACGCAAGATACGGGTCAACTTACGGGTGTCGATGTCGGCGATGCCGACGATGCCGCGTGTCTTGAGATAATCGGAGAGGGATTGTTGATTGCGGAAGTTGGAGGCGAGGATAGGAAGATCGCGGATGATGAGGCCCTGTGCGTGGATTTGGGTAGACTCTTCATCTTCTGGGTTGGTGCCGGTATTGCCGATATGGGGATAAGTGAGGGTAACAATCTGACGGGAATAGGAGGGGTCGGTGAGAATTTCCTGATAGCCCGTCATCGACGTATTGAAAACCACCTCACCAATGGAACATCCCTCGGCGCCTATCGATACGCCCTTGAAGACAGTTCCATCTTCCAGCACTAACAATGCAGTGTGACTCAAGACAACCTCCAGTTTTTTAGCTTGAAAATCAGCAACTTACCTGGGTGTTGCTAGCCTCGCGCCGGGACCTAAGGACCCAGCTGGGCCGGCATATTTCGGGCAAATTGCGCGCATTCTACTGAAAATCAGTGGCATTTCAACCACTGGCGCGCAGAAGATTGCATTTAAATTCTATAAAAAAGCAATTTCAGTCATTATCTATGCATTTGAGCGCCGCGCAACCCCCACCGCAAAACTTTTTTGCGCCCTCCATGCTACCCAGGGCGGCCACCCCTTTCATTTCCAACATAATTAAAATTAACTGATGTTTATCATCAACTTAAAAACAAGAAATGAAAATAACATGGCGCCTTATCAGCCTTGATGTGAAGATTAATTTTTTCACAGCATAGAAAAACGTTTTACTAGTTATGCATTTTTAATCTTTTTTTTGTGCGCTGGTTTGTGGTGACAAAACCAGCTGATGATAACAGGGTGTGACCGTTCAGTGGCGGGAAGATTCACAATCTGGATGAGGAAAAGAGCGACGACATGTGATTTTTCATCATTCAATAAAAAAAGGCGGCAAAGCCGCCTTTTTTACACGTTTTATCTATGCACACCTAGGTCAGGCTGAGCACATCCTGCATGTTGTACAAGCCTGCCGGTTGAGCCTTGAGCCAGCGGGCGGCCCGCACGGCGCCGTTGGCGAAGGTCAGACGGCTTGATGCCTTGTGGCTGATCTCAACCCGCTCGCCGATGTCGGCAAACATGACGGTGTGCTCCCCCACCAGATCGCCGGCACGGATGGTGGCGAAACCGATGGTGTTGCGATCCCGCTCGCCGGTGATCCCCTCGCGCCCATAAACAGCGCACTCCTTGAGATCCCGACCCAGGGTCTTGGCCACCACCTCTCCCATGGAGAGCGCCGTACCGGACGGGGCATCGACCTTGTGACGATGGTGCCCCTCGATGATCTCGATGTCGGTGTACTCCCCCATCACACGGGCAGCCTGTTCGAGCAGTTTGAACACCAGGTTGACGCCCACCGAGTAATTGGAGGCAAAGACGATCCCGATCTCAGTGGCGGCCTGTTCGATGGCCAGCTTGCCGGCGTCGTCGAAGCCGGTGGTACCGATCACCATCATCTTGCCGTGGGCGCGGGCCAGTGCGAGGTTCTCCAGCGTCACCTCGGGGCGGGTGAAGTCGATGATGAGATCCACCCGCTCAATGGCGGCGGCCAGGCTGTCGCCGATGGCGATGCCAAGATGACCGAGTCCGGCCAGCTCGCCGGCATCAAGGCCGATCACGGCCGAGCCGGGACGCTCCAGCGCAGCCCCAAGCACCACCCCTTCTTGTGCCTGGATCGCCTCCAGCAGCACCTTGCCCATTCGTCCCTGGCAGCCCATCACGGCTACGCGGATCGGAGTCTCCATCGCCTTCCTCATTTCGTTCTGCTTGCAAAGTCCCCTGTTTTACCAGCCGGGGCGCACTTTGCAAAGCCTGGGTTGCAGGAGACACTACCGACGCCCGCAGTCACAACGCGCGCCGCCATCTCGCCGGGCAGAGCAGAAGCGAGCACGCACCTTGGGCCAAGGCGGCCCCCTCAGCCCCTGCCCGGTTTAGCCCTTGACGGCCGCGCTTTGATAAAGAGCAGCAAAAGCCATGACATGACGCCTCGTCCGCCTCCGCCAGTTCGCCCACCGCCATACGAATAATTCACGGAAAACAATAAAAATCACAAACAAACTTCAGGTAAATAAACATAAACGGAATCGCGCTGAAAAAAGCATTATCCATCCGGACGTCTATGTTGACCCGGTGCCATCGACTCTCTAGTGTGTGCACCCACTGTGGCAGGATGCCGCCCTGTCCCCGGAGCCCTCCGGGCTCGCACAGGCCACGACAGGAGGTCATTGTTCAATCCCAGAGGAACAGATGATCCAGATCCAACCCAGCGCCAAAGCCCTGTTGCCCCTCCTGCTCTTTCTTGCCCTCTTCATCGGTACCGGCACCTGGCTGACCCTGCAGGGGGTCGAATTTGCCTTCTACCAACTGCCGGCACCGGTAGCCGCCCTGCCCGCCGTCATACTGGCGCTGCTGCTCGGCCGCGAGGGGTTCAACACCAACCTCGAGACCTTCTTCAAGGGGGTGGGTGACAGCAACATCATGGCCATGTGCCTCATCTACCTGCTGGCGGGCGCCTTCGCCACCGTGGCCAAGGCCACCGGCGGGGTGGATGCCACCGTGGCGCTCGGGCTCTCCATTATTCCCAGCTGGGCGCTGCTGCCGGGCCTGTTCCTCATCTCGGCCTTCGTGGCCACCGCCATGGGCACCTCGATGGGAACCATAGGCGCGGTCGCGCCGGTGGCCCTCGGCGTGGCCCACTCGGCCGGCATGGACCCCGTTCTGGTGGCCGGCGCCGTGCTCGGCGGCGCCATGTTTGGCGACAACCTCTCCATCATCTCTGACACCACCATCGCCGCTACCCGCAGCCAGGGGTGCGAGATGAAAGACAAGTTCCGTGAGAATCTGGCCATCGCCACCCCCGCCGCCATATTGGTGGTGCTCGGCTACCTGCTGCTGGGTGACGTCGCCACCATCCCGGCGCAAAGCACCAGCCAGTGGCTCCAAGTGCTGCCCTACCTGCTCATCCTGGTGCTGGCCCTCGCGGGCATGAATGTCTTTCTGGTGCTCGGCACCGGCATAGTGGTGGCCGGCGCCGTGGGGCTCATCAGCGCCGATTACCAGCTCAGCCAGTTCGTTCAGGACATCTATAAAGGCTTTGGCAGCATGCAGGAGATCTTCTTGCTCTCCATGCTGATCGGCGGCCTCGGCGCCCTGATGGAGCGCCAGGGTGGCCTGGCCTGGCTCAACGGCCGGATCGCCGCCCTTATCCATCGTTTCAGCCGCGGCCATGACGGCGAGCAGAACGAAAAGGCCGCCGAGCTCGGCATCGCCGCCGTGGTCGGTTTGACCAATGCCTGTACCGCCAACAACACGGTGGCGATCATCGTCGCGAGCAAAGTGGCCAAGGAGCTCGCCGATCAGCACGGCGTCACACCGCGCCGCGCCGCCTCCTTGCTCGATATCTTCTCCTGCGTGGTACAGGGGCTGATCCCCTGGGGAGCCCAGGCGCTGCTGCTCGGCTCCATCTTTGCGCTCTCGCCGATTGTCGTGGTCAGCCTGTGCTTCTATCCGCTGGTTCTGGCCATCGCGGCCCTCATCGCCATTTTTATCAAGCACACAGTTCGCAGCCATTAACTCACCTCAACGGGGCCATCCACAGGCAGCCACCGCAGTGGTATGCTCCGTTTGCTACAAGGAGGTCCCATGTCTGAACGCCACACCCTGCGCCAGCAGATCAGGGAGCGCCGCCGGGCGCTCACCGCCGAACAACAGCACCTGGCCGCCCAGCAGCTGCTCGAGCGTATCCAGTCTCATCCCGATATCGGTGCCGCCCGACGTGTCGCCTGCTACCTGGCCAACGATGGCGAGATCAACCCCCTGCCCGCCATCCACTGGCTGTGGGCTGAAAAGAAAGAGGTCTATCTGCCGGTGGTGCACCCCTTCACCCCGGGACACCTGTTGTTCCTGCACTACACCCCCACCTCGCCCATGGTGCGCAACAAGTTCAACATCGAGGAGCCCGAGCTCGACATGAGCCGTGTCATCCCCCACAGCGCCCTCGATCTGATGTTTACCCCCATGGTGGCGTTCGATGCGCAGGGCAACCGGCTCGGCATGGGAGGCGGCTATTACGATCGCACCCTGGCCTGCTGGCAGCAGCACCAGCTGGGCCCCAAGCCGATCGGCATCGCCCATGACTGCCAACAGGTGGCAGCCGTGCCAAACGAGGCATGGGACGTTCCTCTGCCCGAGATCCTCACCCCATCCAAGCACTGGCGTTTTTGAAAAAAATGTGACCCAACGCACATGAAAGGGGATGCTAGCGGTCGCCCTGCTCCCTCCCCTTATCCTATAATGCGCCCGCTTTTTACCCCCCTAAGGATCAGTCATGACGCAAGATGAGATGAAGAAGGCCGCCGGCTGGGCAGCCCTCCAGTATGTGGTTCCCGGCACCATAGTCGGGGTGGGCACCGGCTCCACCGTCAACCACTTCATTGACGCCCTCGGCACCATCAAGGATCAGATCAAGGGGGCCGTCTCCAGCTCCATCGCCTCCACCGAGCGCATGCAGGCCCTTGGCATCCAGGTGTTCGATCTGAACGAGATCGACAGCCTCTCCGTCTATGTGGATGGAGCCGACGAGATCAACGCCGCTCACGACATGATCAAGGGCGGTGGCGCCGCGCTGACCCGCGAGAAGATCGTCGCCGCCGTAGCCGACAAGTTCATCTGCATCATCGACAACACCAAGACGGTCGATGTACTCGGCACCTTCCCGCTGCCGGTCGAGGTGATCCCCATGTCACGGGAATACGTGGCACGCGAGATCCGAAAGCTCGGTGGCAATCCGGTGTGGCGTAAAGGGGTGGTGACCGATAACGGCAACGACATCCTCGACGTGCACGGTATGGCTATCGCCGAGCCCAAGGTGCTTGAGGCGCGCCTCAACGCCATCGTGGGGGTCGTCACCAACGGCCTGTTCGCCGCCCGTGGCGCCGACGTGGTGGTGATGGGCACCCCAAATGGGGTGGTCATCAGCTGATGTGAACTCTTATTCGATAAAAGGCGCCTTCGGGCGCCTTTTATTTTGCGAAAACCACGCCAGGCAAGGTCGCCAGGCATATGCTAAAAACGTTGAAAAGTTCAAAAAATTTGACTTTCATCACACTTGTTCCCAGACCCAAACGTTTTTGTTAATTTACGAGTTATTCACGCACTATAAGAAGGCAAAGGGAACGTCATGACAGTCAAGTTTTCATTGGACAAGGACAAGATCAAGGTGCTGCTGCTGGAAGGGGTTCACCCCAACACGGTGGAGACCTTCCGTGCGGCCGGGTATACCAGTGTGGAGTACCTCAAGACGTCGCTCTCCGAAGAGGAGCTGGTCGAGCGCATCCGCGACGTGCACTTCGTCGGCCTGCGTTCACGCACCCAACTGACTGAGAAGGTACTGGACGCGGCGAGCAAGCTGGTCGCCGTCGGCTGCTTCTGCATCGGTACCAACCAGGTCGACCTCAAGGCCGCCGAGGTGCGTGGCATTCCCGTCTTCAACGCCCCCTTCTCCAACACCCGCTCCGTCGCCGAACTGGTGCTGGGTGAAATCCTGCTGCTGCTGCGCGGCATTCCCGAAAAGAGTGCCAAGTGCCACCGCGGGATCTGGGAGAAGCTGGCCAATCACAGCGTCGAGGCCCGCGGCAAGAAACTCGGCATCATCGGCTACGGCCACATCGGCACCCAGCTGGGCATCATCGCCGAAAGCCTCGGCATGAAAGTCTATTACTACGACATCGAGAACAAGCTCTCGCTGGGTAATGCCATCCAGGTGCCCACCATGGCCGAGCTGCTCAACATGTCTGACGTCATCAGCCTGCATGTGCCTGAGACCGCCTCCACCAAGAACATGATCGGCGCCGAGCAGCTGCGCATGATGAAGCCGGGCGCCGTCTTCATTAACGCCTCGCGCGGTACCGTGGTAGAGATCGATGCCCTGGTGGAAGTGCTCAAGAGCGGCCACATCTCCGGCGCCGCCGTCGACGTCTTCCCGGTCGAGCCCAAGTCCAACGACGAGGAGTTCATGACCCCCCTGCGCGGCTTTGACAACGTGATCCTGACCCCGCACATCGGCGGCTCCACCCAGGAAGCGCAGGAGAATATCGGTCTGGAAGTGGCTAACAAGCTCATCAAGTACTCCGATAACGGCTCCACCCTGTCCGCCGTTAACTTCCCCGAGGTCTCACTGCCGGGCCATCGCGGCTCCAGCCGCCTGCTGCACATCCACCACAACCAGCCGGGTGTGCTCAACAAGATCAACCAGGCGTTCGCCGATGAGGGGATCAACATCGCCGGTCAGTATCTGCAAACCAGCAGCGAGATCGGCTATGTGGTGATCGACATCGAAAGCGAGCAGAGCGAGAAGGCCCTGGCCAAGCTCAAGGATATCGACGGCACCATCCGTGCCCGGATCCTGCACTGATCGCCACTGATGCATGCAAAAAGCCCCGTTTTACGGGGCTTTTTTGTTGATGTCCTCCGGCCAGCCACCTGTCGGCAGACGCCAGAAACACACATCCCGCCATGAGGGCGGGATGTGGGGGGAAACGGGTGTATCAGTAGAAGAGGCGTTCGGCACGCTCACTTTGCTTCAGCCACACCGGCTTGGTGCTGGTCTTGCACCAGATACGGTGCAGATAGCTGTAGAAGCGGGCCCGATCCTGACGAAACAGCATGAAAGGGAAGGCCAACACACCGAGCAGCAGCACCAGAGTACGACGCAGCAGGATCCGGGTCAGAGAAAACGGACGAAACATGGTAACTCCCTCCACTGGTTAGACCACTGAACAAAGAGTACCCCATGCTGTGTAGTTTTTCTACATCAAAAACCTAAATATTTATGAGCGAGGCGCAGATGTAAGCACAAAGTGAAATTTAGCAACATAGGCCAACAAAGCTGAACGGCAGGAGAGTTATCAACATCTGTCCAGAAGGCGTACAAAAGCACAGAGCCCGCTCATTGAGCGGGCTCTGTAAGAAGATGGAGGCGCGTTCCGGAGTCGAACCGGACTAAACGGATTTGCAATCCGCTACATAACCGCTTTGTTAACGCGCCAGACTCTCGATGAGAGAGTGGAGCGGGAAACGAGACTCGAACTCGCGACCCCGACCTTGGCAAGGTCGTGCTCTACCAACTGAGCTATTCCCGCTTTGCACAGGCAGTTACCTGACAACGAGGCGCATTATACGGAGCCAATGCGGTGAGACAAGCTTTTTTTGGCGGCGAAGGCGCCAATTTGGCGCGTTTGCTCAGCCTTTGCCCAAAGCGCCGAAAAAAACGACGCGAGGCTGTGAGGCAGGTGGCGCTTTACGGTAAAGGTCGTTGAAATCCCAAAGGTTTAGGCCAAGATAGAGTCCCGTGATTTACCGACGTTTCCCCATCAAACGACCATGAAAAGGATTTCTATGCCGACCGGGCTGCGCCCCAGGCTGATGCTGGTCTTCTTTCTGCTAGGCATGGTGCCCTTTCTGACCGTCTCCATCCTCTTTTTGCACTCCCACAGCAAGGATCTGACCGAACAGACCTCCAACCATCTGGTCTCGGCACGCAATATCAAGAAGGCGCAGATCGAGGATTACTTCGCCAACCTCAAGGATCAGGTGGTCACCTTCGCCCGCCAGGACTTCGCCGGCAACAGCATAGGCCGCTTCTACGGCTTCACTGGCGCCTTTGAAAAACTCGGCCTCACCCCAGAGGAAGCGCGCCAGCGCGCCGCTGCCCGTTACGTAGCCGGCTCATGGGACAAGCTGCAAAAACCCGATCCCGAGGCGCCACTGGCGCCTGAGATCAGCGCCCTGATCCTGGCCGACGAGATGTATGGCCGCGTGCACCAGCGCTTTCACCGCGGCTACGCGGATCTGGTGCGCCACGCCAACTACGCCGACATCTTCTTAGTCGATCTCAACGGCGACGTGGTCTATTCGGTTACCAAGCGCCCCAACTTCGCCACCAATCTGCTCTCGGGCCCCTACCAGTCGAGCGCCCTGGCCCAGACCTTCGCCCGGGTCAAGCTGCGTCTGGACGGAGGCATTGACCCGCAGCAGGTATTCGAGTTCACCGACTTTAGCTTCAACCCCCTGAGCGGCGAGGTGGTCGCCTACTTAGCCGCCCCCGTGATGCAATACGACTCGGTGCGCGGCGTGGTGCTCTTCGAGCTACGCCCCGACAAGCTGACCCGGATCATGGCCGAGCGCGAAGGGCTCGGTGAGACCGGCGAGACCATCCTCGTCGGCCCGGATCGGCGGATGCGCGCCGATGCCCTGCTCAGCCCCGACTTCAGCGTGGCCCAGAGCTTTTCGGCCAACGGCCACCCGATGAACACCCCGCTGGTCGAGCGGACCCTGGCCGGGGAGCAGGGGGTCGGCCTCTTTCGCTCCTATCAGGGGGACGAGGTGCTGGCGGCCTATACCCAGGTGCAGGCGTTCAACAGCGAGTGGGCACTGATCGCCGAGATCTCCACCCGCGAGGCCTACAGCCGCATCCGCCAGCTCGAGACCCTGGCCGTCACCCTGACCCTGGCTTCGCTGATCCTGGCGCTGCTGCTCTCTCGCTGGCTCTCCAACACCATCACCGCCCCCCTGCGCGCCCTCTCGGAGGCCGCCGAGCGGGTCTCCAACGGCGATCTCGAGCACCCCATCAATACCAGCCGGGCCGATGACGAAATCGGCCGCCTCTCGCGGGCCTTCGCCCACATGCAGCGCTCGGTGCGCGAGAAGCTGGCCCTGATCGCCATCCAGACCCGTGAGCTGCAAGATCAGGTGGCCCTCACCCAGCGCCAGAACCTCAGCTTGCAAGAGGCCGATCGCCTCAAGGACGAGCTGCTGGCCAACACCTCCCACGAGCTGCGCACCCCCATCCACGGCATCAAGGGGATGGCCGAGGCCATGCTGGCCAGCGAAGATGGGCTGAGCGAGCGCCAGCAGGGGCAGCTCGGTCTCATCATCAAGAGCGCCGGCAGTCTGGCTCGGCTGGTGGACGATCTGCTCGACTACCACCGCCTGCGCCACGGTCAGCTCGAGATCCGCCCCGCCCCCGTCTCTGCCAAGGCGGTGATCCGCCTGGTGCTCGATCTCTGCCAGCACCTGGTGCAGGGCAAGCCGGTTCGGCTGATCGATCGCAGCGCCGACGACCTGCCTCCGGTGCAGGCCGACGAGCAGCGCCTCGAGCAGGTGCTGTGGAATCTGGTCGGCAACGCCATCAAGTACACGCCGGAGGGCAAGGTGGTGCTGAGCGCCCATCGCGAGGCGGGGAGGCTGTGCATTCGCATCGCCGACACCGGCATCGGCATTGCGCCCGATCAGCTCGAGCACATCTTCGAGCCGCTGGTGCGCCTCGATACGCCAGGCGCCAAGCCGGGGGCCGGCCTTGGCCTCTCCATCACCCGCCAGCTGATCGCACAGATGGGGGGGGAGCTGACGGTCAGCAGCGAGCCCCAGGTGGGCTCGGTGTTCAGCATCAGCCTGCCGCTGGCCCCCGAAGGCGCGCAGCCGGGCCGAAGCGATAGCGCGGCGCCGAGGCCACAACTGCTGCGTCCCCCTGAGCTGCCGCTGCCGCCCCCGGCCAGCGCGCCGGAGGCGAGCGAGGCCGTCGCCACCTTACTCATCGTCGATGATGAGCCCATCAACCTGCATATCTTGCAGCAGCTGCTCAGCCCCTATGGCTATCGCCTGCTGCTGTGCAGCGACGGCCACGACGCCCTGCGCCGCCTTGAGGAGACGCCGGTCGATCTGCTGCTGCTCGATGTAATGATGCCGACCCTCTCTGGCTTCGATCTCTGCCGCCGCCTGCGTGAGCACTATCCACGCGATCGCCTGCCGGTGCTGCTGCTGACCGCCCTCGGCGGCCCCAAGGAGATCGAGGAGGGGTTCGCCGCCGGCGCCAACGACTACCTGGTCAAGCCGTTCGCCCGCGAGGAGCTGCTGGCCCGTATCCGCGCCCTGCTCGAGGCCAAGCGCGGCCGCGACACCTTAGTCGAGAACGCCCTGCTGAAACAGGAGGTGGAGCGGCGCCTGCAACTGCAAGAGGCCCTGCTCGACGATCAGCGCCACCTGCTCGCGCTGCTCGCCCAGGGACGCGAGAGCATGCTGTTCGTGCGCCCCGATGGCACCCTGCTGCTGGCCTCGCGCAGCGCCACCGAACTGCTCGGCATGCCAGGGGCCGAGCTGGAGGGGCGCCCCCTCGCCTCCCTGCTGGCCGAGCCACTGCCCTTGCCCCTGGTCGAATCGGCAGACGAGCTCACCCTGACGCTGCTGCTGGCCGGCCAGCCCACCCCCATCCGCGCCCGCAGCATCGCCACCCGCTACCGCGGTGAGCCGGCGCTCGCCCTCTGCCTGCTGACCCAAGAGGAGCCGGCCCCCGAACGCATCGAGGCGCTGGAGCGCGCCCTCAAGAGCCTCTCACGCCAGGCCATCATCGAAGATGAACAGCTGCTCGGCGAGCTGAGCCGGCTTGGCGGCGAGTTCCGCACCCTGGCCGACAACCTGATCCGCCAGCAGGATGAAGATCCCCTGCGCCGCGCCTTAGTCGACACCCTGAACCTTTCGCTGGCGGCCTGGCAGCAGGCGACCGGCAAGGGCAAGGTGGCGCTGGCCGAAAAGAGCAAGCTGTGGCGGGTCTACCTCGACAAGTCGAGCCCCCAGACCCGCACCCTCGATAAATACCTGACCCTCGACACCCTGCCCCAGGCTCCGCGCTGGAAGACGGTGGTGGCCACCGCCGAGTATGTATTGCAGCACTGCGCCCTCGACGAGCCAACCCGCCAGCGGCTGCAACTGCATAGCCAGGAGCTGCGGCAACTGGCGACCCGCCGCCCCTAACCAGAGAGGGGGCCGGGGATCGTTCCTGCGCCTGATGACGCGCTCAGGGCTCCCCGGCCAAGAGCCCGGATCACCGTCACAACTTTTTAATAACCAGGGCAAAGCCGGCGCTTTTTATTCGGATCAAATAAATTCAATGCATTGATTTAAAACGATTAAAAATCAATTTTGACGAAAATGACGAAAACCCTTCACTTTTTACGAAAACAACGATCTCCCGGCTTGTGATGGGCCCCCCTCCTCTGCTTTGCTAAGAGCCGTTGGATAAGCAATGCGGCGCCAGACCGCACCAACGCCGGAGGACCGCACCACAGCATGCTGATGCGGTGCTCACACCCAACAAGGAATAAAAGAAGAAAGGAATAACCATGCTTGCCAAACTGTCCACACTCTCTGCCTCGGTCATGCTGGGCACCCTGATGGTTGCCGGCACCGCCATGGCGGCCGACAACAAGACGGTACTGACCCTGGTCGCCCAGCAAGAAACGGCCTGGGTGAAGAACTTCAACCCCTTCTTGCAGGCCGGCCTGCTGCACACCACCCGCCACTTCATCTACGAGCCCCTGGTCATCTTCAATGACATGCAGGGGGGCAAACCGGTCTTTCGCCTGGCCACTCACTACGCCTTTGGCGACGACCTGAAAAGCGTCACCTTCGATCTGCGCGACGGGGTGAAGTGGTCTGACGGGGAGGGCTTCGACGCCGACGACGTGCTCTTCTCCTTCAATCTCATCAAGGCCAACAAGGCGCTGGATGAGCGCTCCATCTGGACCCAGATCACCGGGGTCGAGAAGCTGGCGCAAAACAAGGTGAAGTTTACCTTGAGCGAAGTGAACACCAACGTGGTCAACGATCTGGTGCTGGTGCCCATCGTGCCCGAACACCAGTGGAAGTCGGTGAAAGACCCGGTCGCCTTTACCAACGACAAGCCGGTCGGCAGCGGCCCCTTCACCGAGGTGGAGAACTTCTCGGCCCAGCTCTACACCCAGTGCCGCAACCCGCACTACTGGGATAACGCCAACCTCACCATCGACTGCCTGCGCATGCCGCAGATGGCCACCAACGATCAGGTGCTGGCCGCCGTGATGAAGGGCGATGTCGACTGGTTCGGCTCCTTCGTGCCGGATATCGAGCGCCTCTACGTCGGCAACGATCCCAAGAACAACAAGTACTGGTTCCCCGCCTCCGGTACCGTGGCGTTCAACGTCAACTTCCAGACCAAGCACCCGGGCAACCACGAGGCGTTCAACGACGTCAACTTCCGCCGCGCCTTCTCCATGGCCATGGACCGCCAGTCCATGGTGGACATCGCCGGCTACGGCTACCCCACCGTCAACGAGTACCCTTCCGGGCTCGGCAAGGCCTTCGAGACCTGGGACAACCCGGCCGTCGAGCAGCAATACGGCAAGTACAACAAGTTCGATCTGGAGGGGGCCAAGGCGCTGCTCAAACAGGCGGGCTACAAGGACTGCGACGGCGACCAGTTCCTCGACACCCCAAGCTGCAAGAAGATCGAGTTCAAGGTGCTGGTGCCAAACGGCTGGACCGACTGGGTCAACACGGTGCAGATCGGCGTCGAAGGGTTGCAGGCCCTCGGTATCAACGCCAAGACCGCCACCCCGGAGGCCACCGTCTGGACCGAGGCCCTGGTCACCGGTGACTTCGACGCGGCCTTGCAGGGCTACTTTGCCGGCGCCAACCCGCACAAGTACTTCGAGACCGCCTTCCACTCACGCAACATGGGTGAGCGCGGCAACCGCTTCGCGGCCCCCCGCTACAAGGATCCGGAGCTCGACAAGCTGATCGACGCCTTCACCCAGACCGCTGACGCGGCCAAGCAGAAGGCGATCATGTTCGCCATCCAGGAGAAGGTCGGTGCCAACCAGACCATCATCCCTGTGTTCAACAACCCGACCTGGTACGAGTACAGCACCAAGCGCTTCCACGGCTGGTTCAGCGCCGACAACCCGGTCGCCAAGCCGCAAGTCCACCCGGACACCCCCGAGCGCCTGCTGCACGTCCTGTCGCTCAAACCCAACAGCTAACCCACACCCGGCCCCCTGCGGGGGGCCACTTCCCTCACCGTCGGCAGCCCCCACTTCGCATGGGTAGGGTCACTGTGGCCGCACGGCGGGAAGCGCGCAGTAAAAAGGTGTCATCATGGGCTTCGTACTCCGACGTTTCTCCTTCTATCTGGTCGCCTTCCTGGTGGCCGCCGCCATTAACTTCCTGCTGCCACGCGCCATGCCGGGCGATCCGGTCTCGGTCATGTTCGCCCGCGCCGGCGCCATGATGGAGCCTGCCGCCCTGGAGGCCCTCAAGGCCACCTTCGGCTTTGTCGACGGCCCCCTCGGCGAGCAGTTCCTCACCTACGTGAAGAGCGTCCTCACCTGGGATCTCGGCACCTCGGTGCGCTTCTATCCGCAGCCGGTGGCCGACGTGCTGGGCCGGGCGCTCGGCTGGACCCTGTTTCTGGTCGGCACCTCCACCGTGCTGAGCTTTGCCGTCGGCTCGGTCATCGGCATCTTCGCCGCCTGGTACCGGGGCGGGCGCATGGACAGCCTCCTCTCGCCGCTCACTCTGGTGATGCAGGCCATCCCCCCCGTGGTGGTCTCCTTGCTGGCCCTGTTCCTGTTCGGGGTGAGCCTAGCATGGCTGCCGATTGGCTATGCCTACAGCCCGGAGATCCCGGCCGACTGGGGCTGGGCGCACATCAAGAGCATCCTGACCCACGCCATCATGCCGGTCGGCACCCTGGCGCTGGTGCAGATCGGCGGCTTTCTCATCACCATGCGCAACAACATGATCAACCTGCTCGGCGAGGACTACATCACCATGGCCAAGGCCAAGGGGCTCTCCACCTCGCGGGTCATCTTCAACTACGGGGCGCGCAACGCCATCTTGCCGAGCGTGACCGCGCTCTCCATGGCGCTGGGCTTTGTCATCGGCGGCTCCCTCATCACCGAGGTGGTGTTCAACTACCCCGGCCTGGGGTTAACCCTCTATCAGGGGATCCTGGCGCGCGACTACCCGCTCATTCAGGGCCAGCTGCTCATCATGACCATCGCCATGCTCAGCTTTAACTTCCTCGCCGACGTGCTCTACGTCTTTCTCGATCCCCGCCTGCGCAAAGGAGGCAAATAAGATGCAGATGCCTGTCATCGTCAAGATCCTGCTTGGCAACAAGAAGGCCGCGTTTGGCCTCGCCATCGTGGTCACCTTCGTGCTGATGGCCCTGTTTGCGCCGCTGATCGCCAGCCATGACCCCACCAAACGGGTCGCCCGCCCCCATCAAGAGCCGAGCGCCGAATACGTGATGGGCACCACCCGCATGGGGCGCGACATCTGGTCCCAATTCGTCCACGGCGGCCGCGTTTCGCTGCTGGTCGGCTTTGGCGCGGGCCTCTTGGTATGCGTGCTGGCGGTCTCTATCGGTATCACCGCCGGCTATTTTGGCGGCGTCATCGACGAGGCCCTCACCTTCCTGATGAACGTGGTGCTGGTGATCCCCAACCTCCCCCTGCTGCTGGTGCTGGCGAGCTTCATCGGGGAGGCCTCCCCCTGGGTCATTGCCCTCATCATCGGGCTCACCTCCTGGGCCTATGGGGCGCGCGTCATCCGCGCCCAGACCCTGGCGCTGCGGGAAAAAGAGTTCGTCATCGCCGCCGAGGTGCTGGGGGAGCCGGCCTGGCGCATCATACTGGTCGAGATCCTGCCCAATCTCATCTCCATCATCGGGGTGAGCTTCATCGGCTCCATCATCTACGCCATCGTCACCGAGGCGACCCTGGAGTTCCTCGGACTCGGGGACCCCTTGGTGGTGAGCTGGGGCATCATGCTCTACAACGCCCAGACCGCCAGCGCCCTGCTGGTCGGCGCCTGGTGGGAGGTGCTCTTCCCGTGTCTGGCCATCGCCACCCTGGGAGCGGGGCTGGCCCTGCTCAACTTCGCCATCGACGAGATTGCCAACCCGCAGCTGCGCTCCCACAAGGGACTGGCCCGCTGGAAGCGCTTGGCTGCCCCCCTGCCCGAGGAGAAGACCGCATGAGCCTCCCCCCCCTGCTGTCGGTGCGCAACCTCTGCGTCGACTACCTCACCGAGAGCGGCGACGTGCGCGCCGTCAATTCGGTCAGCTTTGACATCCAGCGCGGCGAGATCTTCGGCCTCGCCGGCGAGTCGGGCTGCGGCAAGTCCACCGTCGCCTTCTCGGTGGCCCGGCTGCACAAGCCGCCCGCCTACATCAGTGGCGGCGAGATCCTGTTCAAGGGCGAAGCTATCCTGCACTACGACGAGCGCCGCCTGCGCGACTACCGCTGGCAGCAGGTCGCGGTAGTGTTCCAGTCCGCCATGAACGCCCTCAACCCGGTGCTGCGCATGGAGGAGCAGTTTTGCGACGTGCTGCTCGCCCACAACCCCGGCATGACCCGCTATGAGGCGATAAAGCGCGCGCAGGCGCTGCTCGAGATCGTCGACATCCACCCGAGCCGGCTGCTCGACTACCCGCACCAGTTCTCCGGCGGCATGCGCCAGCGGCTGGTGATCGCCATCGCGCTGGCCCTCAACCCCGAGCTGCTCATCATGGACGAGCCGACCACGGCGCTCGACGTGGTGGTGCAGCGGGAGATCCTGCAAAAGGTCTATGCACTGAAAGAGCAGTTCAACTTCTCCATCCTCTTCATCACCCACGACCTCTCCTTGATGGTCGAGTTCTGCGATCGCATCGGCATCATGTACGCCGGGGAACTGGTGGAGGTGGCCCCGGCCAAGTCGATCCTGACCGCGCCGCTGCACCCCTACACCAAGGGGCTTGGCAACTCCTTCCCGCCCCTGCATGGGCCCAAGACCGTGCTGGAGGGGATCCCAGGCACCCCGCTCAACCTGCTGGAGGTGCCGGTCGGCTGCCGTTTCCAGGCGCGCTGCAACCAAGCACACGCGCGCTGCCGGCAGGAGTACACCACCTTGCATGAGGTGCGCCCAGGCCAGCTCGCCGCCTGCCACCTGCATGCACAAGAAGAGTCACCGTTCATTCACTTCAGTCAGGCCGCAGGCGCGTGAAGAGGTAAGCCATGACGATTGCACAGACAGCGGAAGCCATCATCGAGGTGCAGCACCTCTACAAGGACTTCCCCATCAACTCCAACGCCCTGAAAAGCGACAAGATGCGGGCCCTCTCCGACATCAGCTTCACCCTCGCCAGGGGACGCGCCCTGGCGGTGGTCGGCGAGTCGGGCTCGGGCAAGAGCACGGTGGCCAAGATCATCGCCAAGATGTACAAGGCAAGCCGCGGCCGCATCCTCTATCGCGGCCGGGATCTGGAGGAGTTCAACAAGGGCACCGCCCTGCTCGACTACCGCCAGAGCGTGCAGATGGTGTGGCAAGATCCGTTCGGTTCATTGAACCCGACCCACACCATCTACCACCACATCGCCCGCCCCCTGCTGCTGCACAGCAAGGTACTCGACAAGCGGGATCTGCCCGACATGGTCTATGGCCTCCTTGAAAAGGTGGGGCTGACCCCGGCCAGGGCGACGGCCGCCAAGTACCCGCACCAGCTCTCCGGCGGCCAGCGCCAGCGGGTCAACATCGCCCGCAACCTGGCGGTGGAGGCCGAGGTGGTGCTGGCCGACGAGCCCACCTCCATGCTCGATGTCTCGATTCGCATCGGCATCCTCAACCTGATGGAGCAGATGAAGGAGGAGCTCGGCGTCTCCATGCTCTACATCACCCACGACATCGCCACCGCCCGCTATGTGGCCGAAGATCTGGCGGTGATGTACGTGGGCCACATGGTCGAATGGGGCGAGGTGGATGAGATCCTGCACCACCCCCAGCACCCCTACACCCGGCTGCTCATCTCGGCGGTTCCGGACCCTGAAAAGAGCATCCACGCCGAGCTGGAGGGGGGGCGCAAGGGGGAGATCCCGCTGTGGACCCCGGACTCCTGCGGCTGCCCGTTTGCCGGGCGCTGCCACTCGGCCCAGCCGCGCTGTCAGAGCGCCCTGCCGCCGGTGACCCGACTCGCCGACAACCACTTCGTGCGCTGCTACCTGTTCGAGTGAGGCCCCATGGAACTTCTGATAAACCAGGTCGGCTTTGATCCCCACGCCCCCAAGCTGGCGCTGCTGCAACACAGCCAGGCCGCGCTCACCCCAGGCCCCCTGCGGGTGCGTCGCCTGAGCGATGACGCCGTGGTGCTACGCGCGCCGTTTGGCCCGGAAGAAAGCGTGCCGGGCTGGCAAGGGCGCCACTTCTGGCGGGCGGATCTCTCGGCGCTCACGGCGCCGGGTCACTATCGCCTCGAGGTGGTCACCGACCAAGGCACAGTGCGCTCGGCCCGCTTTGAGGTAGGTGAGCGGCTACTTGCGCGTCAGTGCCTCTCCGATGTGGTGCACTACCTCAAGGGGCAGCGCTGTAGCGGCCTCTTCGAGCGGGCCGACCGCTGCGCCCGCATCCATGGCCGCGAAGCGCGCCGCGACGTGCACGGCGGCTGGTATGACGCGAGCGGTGACGTGAGCAAGTACTTAAGCCACCTCTCTTACGCCAACTACATGAACCCCCAGCAGACCCCGCTGGTGGTTTGGTCGCTGCTCACCTGCCGCGAGCGGCTGGCACGCCGTGAGGATATCGACAGCCAGAACCTGGCTCGCCGCCTCACCGACGAGGCCCTGCACGGGGCCGATTTTCTCTGCCGCATGCACGATGAGTCGGGCTTTTTCTACATGACCCTGTTCGACCGGTGGAGCAAAGACCCCGAGCAGCGCACCCTGTGCGCCTACGCCACCCAGCAGGGGATCACATCAATCGACTATCAGGCCGGCTTTCGGCAAGGGGGCGGCATGGCCATCGCCGCCTTAGCCCGCGCCGCCCGCGAAGCGCACGGTGGCGAGTTTGCACCGGCTCACTACGCCGTTGTGGCCGAGGCAGGCTATCGCCACCTGCGCGAGCACAACCTCGCCTATCTCGACGACGGCCACGAGAACATCATCGACGAGTATTGCGCCCTGCTGGCCGCCGTCGAGCTGACCCGCACCCTCGGCAATGAGTGGCTCGGCGAAGCGCGCCACTGGGCCACGCGACTGGCGCGGCGCCTGCGCCGCCATCCCGACGGGGGCCACTACTGGAGCGCCAACGACGACGGCTCGCGCCCCTACTACCACGCGGTCGAGGCCGGCCTGCCTGGGCTGGCGCTGATGGCCTATCTGGAGATAGAGCCCGAGCCGGAGCGCCGCGCCGAGGCCCTCGCCTGCCTCGAGGGATCACTGAGCAGCGAACTGGCATGGAGCGCCGCCCCAGGCAACCCCTTTGCCCTGGCCCGTCAGTATGTGAAGGGGGTGGACGAGCCGGCCCGGTTGGCGTTTTTCATGCCCCATCACAACGAGTCGGGCTACTGGTGGCAGGGTAAAATGCGCGGCTGGCCTCCTTGGCCGCCCTGGCGTTTGCCGCCCGTCCCTGGCTGCCCCATCTGGCCTCGGCCCTGACCGCCTATGGTCAGCACCAGCTCGACTGGATCTTGGGGAACAACCCCTTCGATGCCTGCATGCTGGCCGGCCATGGCTGCAACAATCCGAGCTACACGGCGGGCTGGCCCAATGCCCTCGGCGGGATCTGCAACGGCATCACGGCTGGGGTCGAGGATGAGCAAGATATCGCCTTCATCCCAGAAGCGTACCGGGCGCGGCTGGATCAGAACTGGCGCTGGGGCGAGCAGTGGCTCCCCCACGCCGCCTGGTTTGCGCTGGCCATCACCATGCAGGGGGAAGCACATGGGTGATCTCTACGTGGGGGTCGACGGGGGCGGCAGCCACACCCGGGCTCGGCTGCGTGACGCCAGCGGACGCCGGCTCGGCGAGGGGCGGGCCAGTGGCAGCAATCTGGAGCTCGGCATCCCGGTCGCCCGCGCCGCCGTGCTGGCCGCCATCGACGGCGCCCTGCGCGAGGCGGGTCTGGGGCCGCAGGACTATCGCCGCCTGCACGCCGGTCTGGCGCTGGCCTCCGCCGAGCTGCCCGAGTGCTACCACGCCTTTCTCGCCGAGCCGCTGCCCTTTGCCGAGGTGCGTCTTACGTCCGATGCCTTCGGGGCCTGCCTCGGCGCCTTTGGGGGGGAGGAGGGCGCCATCTTGATTGCCGGCACCGGCTCGGTCGGGCTGCTCTATCAGGGCGGACGCGTGCGCACCTGCTCGGGGCGCGGCTTTCCCATCTCGGATCTTGGCAGCGGCGCCTGGCTCGGGCTGCGCGCACTGCAATCGGCCCTGCTCAGCCACGACGGGATCCTGCCCCCCAGCGTGCTCGCCACCCGATTGCTGCATCACTTCGGTGGGGATCAGGCCCGGGTGGTGGTCTGGGCCAGCCACGCCATTCCCGCCGACTACGGCCGCTTTGCTCCCTGGGTACTGGAAGCCGCCCAGGATGGGGACGCGCTGGCCATCGCTCTGCGCGGCGAGGCCATCGCCGCCCTCTCGACCCTGATCGGCGGCCTGATCCAGATGGGGGCTCCACATATCGCCCTGCTGGGGGGATTGGGCCAAGCCCTTTCCGGCGCACTCGCTACCCACTATCCCGCCCATCTGGTCGAGCCTGCCGCCGATGCCATGGAAGGCGCCCTGCTTTTCATTCAACGCAAGGAGTTGCCATGTCTGCACCCCTGATAGATATCGCCGTGACCCGCAGCGGTGACGATCTCTGGCTCCAGCTCACCCTGGCCCCCGAGTTGCCGGTCGCCGGCTCACTGCACTTCTGCCTGGCCCGCTATCTGGATCCGGACTCGCTCAGCGGCGCCACCTTGCTGCGTCAGGTGGGCAGCTACAAAGAGCTCAAACTCGCCGGGCTGCACGACATCGCCTTCTGCTGCCCGCGCACCCCGATGGAGCGCTACTCGGATCTGCCGCAAGGCTTCTACCTGAGCCACCCCGATGCGGTGCTGCAACCCTTGCCGGTAGGGCGCCGCCACCTGGGGCTGACGGCGCCCCCTCCCCCCCCGCCCCTGCCACAGGTAGAGCCCGAGGCGGGGCTGGTGCCACAACCGGCGCGGTTACAC
>NZ_CDBY01000084.1 GCF_000820125.1 Aeromonas simiae
AAATTAAATACGCAGGGATTGTTCTATAGCATACTAATGAGCACTGACGTGCTCAAGCGTCTTATCGTACTTGACTGCAACCGAAGTTGCGTTGTCCATCAGCAACCTTCGTTCTTTGTTTACTCAGATAAGCCATACGAAATAAAAATGCACTGAAATTTTCATCTAAGTTTCGCGCTGAATTACGGTCAAACCTGTATTGTGGATTTACAGGGAAGTTAACCAGCGTTGCATTATCAGGGTATGGGAGGCCCAACGCGCTGCACCACGCCTTCTGGATCCGAGTTCCCATGTTGTTAGCATCATAATCCCGATAATCTCCCAGGAAGGCATACATGTCTTTGTTAAACAGCAGCATCAGGTGGTAATGAGGTGATGCCGATGACTCCTGCTCCCGACACCAGATAACGGTTGGTAATGACGGTAAACCACGCCGTTTCTGACGGCAATGGTCTGCACGTAATTGGCTTTTTAGTGACTCCATAAAGCGAGTGATCACTGATGAATCTGAACGCTGTAAACAAGTCAGCGTATCCGTATCATCTTCAGGCGACTCACTAGCAAAACGCAGATCCACACGTAGAGCATAAACACGAGGATACCTAGCCAAGGTACCTGACACAACATCTAAGCTACGCCTTAAATAATTACTATTCATAGGGCCGTAACTATCTGTGTATAATCTAGTAAGTGCTTTCATCTTCAATACTGAATTTTTTAAGTGATTCAACATAGGAGTCCCTACCTTGGTGAATAGACACGGAGGTATAGTTATTGGATTAAATAAATAGATGTGTTTTTCGCTTAAGTAAATACACCATACTCTGGATGCTATCCATAGTGGTACATGCTTAGAGGCATGTAGTCTTCACGCTACCCCATCGTTAGATTGCATAGCGTATATGCATCGTTAGTAGTGTGCATGGCTATGGATGTATATAAGAGTGTATGTATTACTATATGTATTGCTATATATAATACATATACCGCATCATGGCTTATTTAAATAAACCCATACACTCCTCAATCAAATGGACATATATACTAAAATATAAACATAGGGTTCCTGATTCAGATGCAGTTATGATACCGCCCTATATAACAACACTCTTAAGTTACTTAAGCGGAGTACTGCAATCAGTTAATACTGAACCTTGATGTATGGGAATGGTGCAACCATTAGTGTCGGAGCTTATTTCTCATGTCAATCAACGGTCTCTCAAAAAGTTCAACTGATGGTATTCCTGAATGGCGTCTTCCTTGATATTCGACTAGCTCGCTAACATAAATTCTATCACGGGTGCGGACTAAAGAGCGCCTAACAAGCCTAGGGTATTTCTTCCAAGATAAAGAAATATAGATTGACTGTTTCTTTTTAAAGCAAATGATATCTCCTCGAGCAATAAGAACTTCTATTGCATCTTCTAGCTTATTCGAATTACGAACACAATGTGGGCCACTTCGTCTAATGTCACCTTTCAAAAACAGCTCATTATTCCAGTTATGAATAATCCACTCCAGTAGCTTATTAACATGTGTCTCGTCCACGAACTCCCTAGCCTCGGGCGATCTAAATATTATCAATGCTTGATGTAAGTATATTTCAGCTAGTTCAATAGCAGTCTGCATAGTTTCATGAGTCACAAGCGTGGCTCTGTAGTTTATGTTTTTAAACACATGAAGTGCCGCCGCAATTCTTGACGCCTGCTCCATAAACTTTGAACCAAAATCTTTATAGTGCTCCAAATATTCCCCACGCCTCATTGCGTATTCAATGTCATTAAACTTGTCATTCCAAATTTTCTTAGCACTCTCTGTTAAATTCAGGCAATGACGCTCCTTGCCTTGTGCTCTCATCTCGAGCCCTTCTTGCAGTAATGCATCAATCCTTGAGCTAAATCTACCTAATTTAATTTTATCATCTAGTGATGCGCTATCATCCCTATCTTCTTGACGATAGCCAATCTCTGACTCAGGCTCACACAGTAGAATTCGAGCGTCTAATCCAGAGCTTCTCATCGCATCACCATTACTATCTCTGAATGTTCTATATATATCAGGCTGGATTTGCATGCTCAAAGTCAAACGAGCACCTTCAATATGAACTTCAGGGGCATTGGCTCTGTCAACACGTATAGTTTGACCTGACCATAGTGAGTTAAACAATGCATTATCTTTCATCAAGTCACTGGACAGTAGTGTCCCAGCTTCATCGGACACCAGAGCTAATGACGTATTCTTCTCAGCTAACATCGACTTCAGTTTTGCGACTGTTATATCCTCAGCTAAAATCCTCTTAACTAACGGAGCTATAGGCATATTTGAATGGTGAGTGTGCCATGCCTCTATTATAATGGGCTGCTCATCACCTTTTTTATACATCTCACCTAATTCCCTCCTTAACACTTTTTCCTTCATATTCCACAATTCCAGTTCGATCTGATATTTCTGCTGTGCAGCATCTACCTGCTCAGCCAAGCATTTTTCAAATTCACGGACTGGTTTCATCAGTAGCTTATCGACCGTGCTTTTTCTCTCGCCAGAAGCAGCTAGAATTAGAGTGTAAAGTGATGCCGGTATTTTCATCTCACTTTTTGGGCTAATATCTACCAACTGCTGCGATGCGATAGCCATTACAGACAACATTTGAGTCAAGATCATAAATCTCGGGGCCTTTGTTTTATAGGCGACGACATCCAGTGTATCCCAAAGGGACTGATCTAACCGCTCAATGACAGCTTCAATGGCTCTGTGTTGATTCATTTTTGACCTCCATTGTTTGACTACTTTGTGACCTGGTTGCGATCCATTGATTGACCTCGCTCTGACGCCAGCCGATCGCTGACTTGCCAAGTTTTATCGCCTTGGGAAAGCTGGGATCATGCCGGGAAGACCTGGCGTTCAGCTTGTCATAAATTGTTGATCTAGCAAGGCTAATCATCTTTATAAGCTCAGGCATCCTAATGATGCGGTCTATTGCTTCTTGCATTATGTGATGTCCTTCTAACGTCTGATTGGATGAGCTCGCATTATGGTGGACCTGGAGGTAACGTGTCAGGGGGACAAATTACGGACCCAATCTTGGGCAAACATACGAACATTTATTGAACGACAGCCATATTTTGTGCGCGTAAATTGAGCAATCAACACTTACCAACATCAACTCAATCGTGTATATCCAACGATGCGTTCATCGAAACAGATCTTGAGTGTTCACAAACCGCACATACGCTCGACCACCCAGCAACGAACCCAACAGGTAAATCATGAAGACACATCCCTTTGCTGAATTTATCTACGCTGTAGAAGACACTCTTGGTCTTTGGTATAAGGCTCGGAAAACAGAGCAAACAAGTAAACGCCCTTTCGATGCGCACCGTGAACACTTTCAAAGTGTTGATCCAGCAAAATCTGATAGAGATGAATACCGACCAAGACTAGAAAAAATATGTAGACGGCTGCATGTCGGCAGTCATTTATCACCTGACATTCTTTCCAATCATGTTGACATATTGGAGAGTGTGTACATTGGTCTGGCTCGGCAACCCAATGTTGTTGAAGCATTCGCAGATGATATCAACCAGTTTTATATTGCTACCATATTAATCCCTCTAATATGTGCAGACATATTGATTTTCAAAGAGAAGGCTGATGAAAACTCCATCTACTATCATCTTAACCAGATCCTAGCAATAGAAGGACTGGTCACACTCGATGGCGAGCAGGGTAAACTCAGAAAAAGAACAGCACGAAAATATATGATTGACTATATAGATAACTATTTCACTGCAAATCGCGAGGTGCTTAAAGTCAATTATGAAAAACCTGCTTCGTTAATATTTGAACTACTAGAATACTTAGATGAACTACCTAAGAAAGGCAATCAAACATGTGTGACATTAAATCAAAAAATTGATGTGTGTAACAAGTTGATCCTCAATAAAAACATTGAAAATTTTAGCATTCAACCAATTGCCGCAGCTTACACCGCGATTATCATCCTTCAAGATATCGATACCAAAACAAATATGTTTGGGTATTTCTGTCAAATTTACAATGCAATGTCCATAGAGGGTGATGAAGATGCTTTACAATCAAGCCTGCACGCAGCTCTTAATGAGAATTACAATAACATTGATATAAATGAGTTTTTGGCATGTAAATATCTCAGCTATGAGCCCAAAAGACTCTTAAGCATCAAGAAGAAAAACAACTTAGACAACATTATTTGTCACGCCATTGAATTGTGTGAAACAGGGTTACCATCTAATTACTTGGATATGCTAGCTCCATTCCCAACACAGGAATCATATTTATCAAAGATGGTATCTCTTCCACCTCAATTTGATATACCTATGGTAATCAGTGAAGATGCCATTTATTCAAAATATAAAACCGCCGCTATTGATATGAACATTATAGTGTTTGATAAAAAATCCATATTCGCTATTGCAGAACTAAAGCATAAAACTAAAAATCGAGTTGAAATGCATTATGCTCAATACACGCCATTAATCGATGCTCTGAACTGTATTAAACTAAATAATCCAGATGCGGCTTTAAAGATAGTTGAGAATGCAGTGAAGAAAAGTTACCCACTGTTTGGCTTCATTAAGTATTCACTCGCAGTGCTTTACGTTGGACTCATGTATAAGCTAGAGAGAAGAAAAATAAAACATCAATCGTTAATGCAACAAGTAAATGACATTATAAATCACCAAGGGATTGTTTTCATCCCTGTAATTAGACCGTCTCATGTAACTACATCCACCAATATTTCTTGGCTTTCCGAAGATGATTATATCAAATATTCTATAATCACCGGAGATAATACTTATAACGCAATCATATTGCAGGCCATATACAGTTATAACTTCACTGTTGCACGGCACACCTCTACGGACAATAATCTAATTGATGCGAACAACTCCAAATTTTTGAGAGTAAACCTTCTTGATATAAATTACGCCTCCTCGATGATCTGTCACGATTTACTAGAACGGTTTAATTCGATATCAGGAAAAATACTCGCTGGGTTAGATAAAGTGAACACGGAGTCAACACCTGAATTATTTGTAAGTGACCTAATAAGTACTCACGTTATCTTACCTGAAGATTTAACTGACAACCTGATCCACTGTATAGGTGGTTCTTCACTCGGTGTCTGTCTACTAGACCATTTATCGATTATATTGTTTTTATCTGTTCCTGGGGATGATGTTGAGAACATTATAGCATTGGGTAAAAATACTAAAGTTGTTGAACTATTGTTCAGGTATCAGCATTCTTTAACTAACTGAGGTTCATGTACAGGAGTCAGGGTAAAGGTCGAGGTGTTCTTGGTTCATACCGGAATTATACGGATAACAACTGGGTACGTAACTTCAGTTAACTAAGAGCAAGAACACCTTTTGATGTATGTCACTGCCAAACACATCTATGAATAATAACTTTAACATGTTTTTATTATTAGGTATATTTTCACTAGGCGAGGATGTTACAAACCATGGATTTATGCTCTGATGACATGACAGCGACCCAATCCGGCAGCATCTACTCTGGTGTATGGTTATACTTCCTTCCCTTATCCGTGAGATGCCAGCAATCTAAAAAAAAGAAAGCTCCGGATACTCTTTGATACAAATATCAAAAATATCTAAAATGTCAAATG
>NZ_CDBY01000085.1:0-2501 GCF_000820125.1 Aeromonas simiae
TTTGCGCGCTGATCAACACTAGATTTCTTCGGTGTTTGACTCAATGAAGAGTACTCAGCCATTATACCCTGGCTCTGTGATCCCTAAGTCTTTCGAAATGACATTACCTAATTATGGGTACACGGCAATGCTACAGAACATATGGCAGAATATGCCGCATCTAAAGCTGTTACACATACACCCGAAGCTGTGCGGCTTGTTAGCCAAGAGGAGCTTAGAAGTTTTCAGGCAGCATTAAATAATGCAACCAAAAATGAAATGCCTTATGGTCAGAGAGTTACTGTTGACGGTTGGCAATTAGAAATTAAGCCACCTCGTACAGCAGATGAGCTACCTACGGTCATCCATGCTCGTTACTTAGGGTCACATTAAATGGACATAGAAATTTCTAATCCGATAAATATTAAGTTTGAACTTATTGAAGTTGACGATCATCTTCCGTCAATGAAATTTAATGTTTCAATCATAGTGAAAAAATTCAGCTACAGCTCTGAGGTACACTCAAAAGTATGGATAGAGTGCCATACTTTTGATGATTTTATGAGTGGCCTTGGTCAGGGGGGAGTTGCCTGTCTGAAAGATATTAATAATAGCTTTGAATTGATTTTAAATCCGATTGTTAAAAGTTTGGAATGGTCATGTATAAAAGAAGACTGTAACGGTGGCATGGTCTCATTAAAAGGGTGTGAAAGATTAGACGATGATAGCAAAGCCTCGATATATAAGGCTTTTAATGATTACCCAAAATGGTGGTGATTAACGGAATCTGGGAAACGGAATCTGGGACACCCACCTTTTTGACAGAGGCGTAGTGCTGTTGTTGACTTGAGAGGTCACCGTTGAGGGATGTGCCATGACCATTGCCCGTTCACGTCAAATCAGCTTGCAGGATACGCCTTACTACCACGTGGTCAGTCGCTGTTTTTCTGTGCGGAGAGGATTCCCATTCCGGCCAGAGTTACGAGCATCGACGCCAATGGGTGGTCGACAAGTTGGGGTGACCTGACTCAAGCCGCCGCAGGCGCAGCCAGTCCCTACCTTGCACAAATGGTCAAATGATGGCCCGTCCCGTGTGATGGCCCACGCGCTTGTACAAGGGGCACTGGCCGCCGCCCAGAACAAAAATGCCATGGTCGGTGCAACCGGCGCCGCCACTGGCGAGCTGGTGGGCATGATGGCCATCCAGCTTTACCACAAGGAGGCCAGCCAGCTGACGAGGGGGAGAAGGAAACCGTCTCCACCTTGGCCGCCGGATTGGCGGGTGGGCTGACCGGAGACAACACTGCCAGTGCCTTGGCCGGAGCCCAGACCGGCAAGACGGTGGTGGAGAATAATTCGCTATCAGATTGGGGGAGTTTGATTCCTCCCCAGACCCGGCAAGATGCATATTTAGCATTTCATCTGATGTCTCAAGGAAAATCACAAGATGAGATTGCTAAAGCGCTGATTTTATCGCATCAAAACCCTACATTGGGTGCAGAATATAAAGTAACACCGACGGCAAAGATAGAGGGGGCGACCGGGATTATAATAGGAGCATTCGCTGAGGGGGCTGTCAATGAAGACTCATTTTCCCTGAGTGGAGGCTTAGCTCCGGCTTTGGGACTACGGGGAAGTACCACAGTAGGAATGGATTTTTGGCCTTATTTTCCAGGGTTAATACCAACAAGTCATGACTCTTCTTTTGATATAGGAATAGGGGTTGGATCTTTAGGTATTTCGCTAGAAAAAGATGGGGTAGACTTTTCCCTTGGGGTTGGATCATCTCTTGGTTGGGGGGATCGAAAGAAATTAAAGGTTTTGATGTAGAAGGTAGCGGTAAAGTTGGTAGTGAAATATACAAATTCAAAAAGGATAAGTGATGAAAAATTTTTTTATATTTGGCGTGGCGTTTTTTCTCATGCTTCTTATATTCTGCCAAGTATATTTTTATACTAAGGAAAAAATAAAGTTTAGTGATTCAAATGGTGTTTTTATATTTATTAATAAAGTTATGTTTCAGTCTTGTCTGCTGACAAATTTATCTTCTTTGTTTTTCTTTATGTCATTTATCATGGGGTTGGCTTTGTCATGGGCGATTGGAGAATCCCGTGAAAAAATATTTTCTTATGGGGTTGGTTTATGTGGAATTATTTCTATTTTTTGTCATTGCAGGATTTTTTATGTAAAAGGGGGGAGCACAAATGAGCTTGATTTTTTCAATGAGTTATTTTTAAGGTGTGAGATGTCTAGGAGCACTATTTTTATTTGGATTTCTAGGTTATGTTATTTGATATCCTTCTCTATCCTTTTTTATTATAATTGATGTTCAATAAGTTAATTTTCAGGAAAGATATCTGGGACGCCCACCTTTTTGATAGAGCAAAATTCTAGGGCACCCATCTCTTTGACAGGGTGTACAGATCCAGTGACCACCTGACACCGGCCTCAAACTGGTGTCTTGGTTACGCCACTTTAGAGTGCACTTCCTTCGATATCCTTGCTCTGCGCTCTGCGCTCTG
>NZ_CDBY01000085.1:2832-79133 GCF_000820125.1 Aeromonas simiae
CTCTGCGCTCTGCGCTCTGCTTTCCATTCCCGCCTATGGTCATTCTGCCTTACTGGATCGCCACAATAAAAAACGGCGCCCAAAGGCGCCGTCATGCTGTAAAGCAGTCTTGCTATCAGACCGGGTTGATCTGAGTCGGGATGCCGGTGCGCTGCTCCAGTGCCTGCTTGATCAGGCGGGAGTCGCTCTCCTTGTGCGCGATGAAGCGGGTCAGGGCCGGGGTCATCGGCAGCGGGGCTTGGGCACTGGAGTTGAATTCGGCTTCGCTGCGTGAAAGGGGTTGGTGCACTTCCAGGTAGCGGGCGCCGCCCGGCTCGACCGAACTCTTGACCGGCTGGTTGACGAACTGAACACGGGTGCCCACCGGTACCTTCTTGAACAGGTATTCGATATCTTCGTTGCGCAGGCGTACGCAGCCATGGCTGACGCGCAGACCGATACCGAACTTGGCGTTGGTGCCGTGGATGGCATACATGCGGCCGATATAGAGGGCAAATAGGCCCATGGGGTTGTCCGGGCCGGCCGGCCAGACGGCGGGCAGCGGCTCGCCACGGGCAGCGTACTCGGCGTGCATCTTGGCGGTCGGGGTCCAGGTCGGCCCCTCCTTCTTGCGCTCTATCTTGGTGACCCAGTTCTCCGGGGTATCGGTACCGAGCTGGCCGATACCAATCGGCAGCACCTCGACCACCTTATTCCCTTTCGGGTAGTAGTAGAGGCGCATCTCGGCCACGTTGATGACGATACCGTCACGGGGGGCATCGGGCAGGATCAACTGGTGCGGGATCACCAGTTTGCTGCCGGCCTTGGGCAGGAAGGGATCGACGCCGGGATTGGCTTCCATCAGGTTGGTGAGCCCCAACTGATTTTCGGCCGCGATGGCCTCCAGGGCGCGGCCATCATCGGGCACCACATATTCCTGGTTGTCGCCGATGAGACGGCTGCCGGTGGGGGGCAGTGGATATTCGATGGCCTGAGCCGAGAGAGAGGCAAGCGCAAGGCCACCCAGCAGCGAGGCGGTGGCGAGGCGGTGGATCTTCATACGTGAACCTGTAGCAATGTGAAAGGGCTTAAGACTCGGTCGCTGCCTTCTCCCCGCGGGATTGGATGCGGTCAGACCGGGCCCGGCATTCTTTCCTGTAGCGGACAAAATTTCAACGGGTGATCACTGAAATCGATGAAAAAACACCGGGGTGGCTGACTGCACCAGCCCGTGGCGTGTTTCGCCGGCAGATATTCATCTCACATGCAGCCGGAATGGGGAAAAATGGCCCCAAAGATTCCGCCAACGTTGAATTTTTATCCGACACACGGAAGAATGCGCAGCCTGAAGCCTCTTAACTGTCGCCCGGATGGTGACAACAGGAGGATCCCCTTGTCATGGAGTCAACAGGATAGTGATGAATACCCTTCGTTCGCTTGCAACGGGTCTGCTGTGCGCGCTGGCGCTGACCAGCATGCCGGCCACCGCCGTCGAATATGCCATGCCTGCCGCCGGCAGCCGCGTGATCGGTAAAAATCTCGAGTATGTGGTGCCCGATGACGGTCGCTCCCTCGAGCAGATCGCCGCTGAATTCCAGCTAGGCCTGACCAACCTCATCGAGGCCAACCCTGGCGTCGACCCCTTCCTGCCCAAGGCCGGCAGCACCCTTATTATCCCGCACCAGCTGATCCTGCCGGATACGGTGCACCAGGGGATCGTCATCAACGTGGCCGAGATGCGCCTCTACTACTTCCCCAAGGGGAAGAAGGTGGTGCACGTATTGCCGATCGGCATCGGCCAGCTTGGTGCAGACACCCCGGAGAACTGGGTCACCTCGGTGCAGCGCAAGCGCGCCAACCCGACCTGGACACCGACTGAGAATATCCGCCGCCGTTATGCCGCTCAGGGCAAGACCCTGCCTGCGGTCTGGCCGGCCGGCCCGGACAACCCCATGGGCCTGTTTGCTCTCTACATCGGCAAGCTCTATGCCATTCACGGCACCAATGCCAGCTTCGGCATCGGCCTGCGGGTGAGCAGCGGCTGTGTGCGCCTGCGTAATGAAGATATCGAGTATCTCTTCGATCAAGTGCCGGTGGGCACCCGGGTCGAGTTCGTCAACCGCCCGGTCAAGTTCAGCGTGGAGCCCGATGGCGCGCGTTACATCGAGGTGCATCAACCGCTGTCGCGCACTGAAGCCGAGTTCAACTCCAGTGTTCAGGCGCCGTTGCCGATGAGCCAGACCCTGACCCGCTTCATTGCCAACGCGGAGAACGACTCCCAGCTGGTGAAGCAGGCGCTGGAGCAGCGCACCGGCCTGCCGACCCGCCTCAACCCGTAAGGGAACCGGCATAAAAAAGGCGACCCAGAGGGTCGCCTTTTGCATTGGTATGAGTGCCATCTAGTTGCCAGCAACGCTGAGACCGGCAAAGCGGATCAGGGGGGCATAGAAGCCCTTGCCGTCGTCGTGGCGAAGGTGCTGGCCGACCGCGAGCACCTCCTTGAGCAGGCGATAGAAGTTGCCGGCCACCGTGATGCCGCGCACTGGCTGGATGCGTTCACCATCCTGGCACAGGAACCCCGAGGCGCCGAACGAGAAGTCGCCGCTCACCGCGTCAGCCCCCGAGTGCAGACCGTCGAGTTTGACCAGCTCAAGGTAGCGGCCGCTCTTGACGTCGCTATCGGTGTGCGGGCCGCATCCCAGCACCAGATGGCGCGGGGCCACATCCAGGCTGGAGCGGGCTCCACGGGCGGCGCAGCCGTTGGCCGCCACACCGAAATGGCGGGCGGTGGCGCTGTTGTGCAGCAGGGTGTTGAGGTTACCGGTCTCGATCAATGGCAGATCGGTGGTGGCCGCCCCTTCGCCGTCGAAGGCGCGGATCCTCATGCCGCCGGGCATATGGGCGCGGCTCTCCAGGGTGAGCAGCGGGCTGGCCACGCTCTGGCCGAGTTTATCGCGCCAGGGGTTGATCCCCTGTTGCGCCCACTTGCCCGAAAGGGCGGCGGCAAAGCAGCCGAACAGAGCGCTCAGGGCGTTAGGCGAGAGCAGCGCATCGTAGTGACCGGTGGTCACCGGTGCGCCGTCCAGCAGCGCCAGGGCGGTGCCATACACCTCATCGAGCAGCGGCGCGATGGCCAGATCGCTAAAGCGGCGCTCGTTTACGCCCTGATAGAACATCGACTGGCGACCATCGCGCTCGATGAGGGCGGTGGTGTAGCCGCCGACGCTCGCTTCACTGTGGTGGCACAGGGTGCCCTGGCTGTTGGCCAGCCACAGTTCGCTGCGCGACTCGTAGTAGGCGTTGTAGGGGGCCCCCTTCACGCCTTCGCGTTTGAGCATCTCTCCCTCGAGGCGCAGGGCAAGGGCGATCTTCTCGTCCACAGGGGTCTCATCCGGTTGAACGATGGCCGAGTCCTGCGTCTCAAGGTGGCTGTCGGCGACGCTGATGCGCTGATCCGGGTCCTCCTTGGCGAAGCGGCTGGCATCGAGGGCGTCTTGCAGCATGGCGGCCAGCGCTGGTTCATCGAGGGCCTCCGAGTAGGCGATGCCGACCCGCCCCTCCTTGATGAGGCGGATACCGATCTGCTGGCTGCCGGTCACCTTGTACTCCGACAGCTCGCCCTGATCCGCCTTGAGCGAGAAGCTCTGCTCCCGGCTGGCGATGAGATCCGCTTCGGCACCGAGCGCCGTTACCTGTTCGAGCAGGCGCCCGAGTCGTTGTTTCATCTCGCTCATCAGCCGTTCCCTCCGACCAGAATGCTATCGACCTTGATGGCCGGTTGCCCCACCGAGGCGGGAACCGAGCCCGACACCGAGCCACACATGCCGGCGGCCAGCGCCAGGTTGTTGCCGACCATGGAGATCTCCTTGAGCACCTGCGGCCCTGTGCCGATCAGGGTGGCTGACTTGAGCGGCCGGGTGACCTTGCCCTGCTCGATGAGGTAGGCCTCTTGCACGTTGAAGTTGAACTCGCCCGTGCCCGGCTGCACCGAGCCGCCCCCCATCTTCTTGGCGTAGATGCCGTACTCCACCGTGGCCAGCATGTCGTCCAGACTGTGCGGGCCGGCCTCGATATAGGTGTTGCGCATGCGCGAGGCGGGGGCGAACTTGTAGGATTCGCGCCGCCCCGAGCCGGTGCGGGGATAGCCGGTCTTGAGCGCCCCCATGCGGTCGGCCAGGAAACCGGTCAGCACGCCCTCCTTGATGAGCTGGGTGCGCTGGGTGGCCATGCCCTCGTCATCGACGTTGAGCGAGCCCCAGGCATGGGGTGTCACCCCTTCATCGACGGCGCTGACCACAGGGTTGGCGATAAGCTCGCCCATCTTGTCGTGGAACACCGACGCCTGCTTGGCCACCGAGGTGGTTTCGAGCAGGTGGCCGCACGCTTCATGGAAGATGACGCCACCAAAGCCGTTGTCCATGATGACCGGCAGCTTGCCGGAGGGGCAAGGGCTGGCGCCGAGCTTGATCAGCGCCTGGCGGGCGGCGCCCTGGGCCAACTGCTGCGGGTCGATGAGTGCGCTGTGCTCCCAGCCCATCAGGGCGCCCGGTGAGTCGCTGCCGGTGCTCTGTTCGCCCCCCTTGCTGGCGATGGCCTGAGCGCTGAGGCGGTTGTAGTGGCGGCGATCGCTCATTTGCAGCCCCTCGCTGTTGAAGAGGCTCACCTCCTGCTCCCAGCCGAGGGCGCTGCCGCTGAACTGGCTGATCAGCGGGCTCTCGGCGCGGGCAACCCGATCCAGGGTGTGCAGGTAGGCGATCTTGGCCTCCAGCATGCGGTCGCGCTCGAGGGGCTGGCGCACCGGGTGGTGATCGGCGTGAGTGAGGAAGTTAAATGCGGTGCGGGTGGTGAGCGGATCGCGGCGATCCTTGGCGGCCAGCAGGGTCACGATCCGCAGCAGTTCTGCGCGTTCTCGGCTGTTGGTGTAGCCGTAGAGCACCTTGTGGCCGTAGCAGAGGCGGATGCCGATGCCGAAATCGAGGCCACCGCTGATGCTCTCGATCTGGCTCGAAAGCAGGCTGATCTGGCTGCGCCGGCGCCGTTCAATAAACAGCTCGGCAAAGTCGGCACCGAGGGCGAGAGCGTGATCGAGCACGGCTCCGGCCACCTCACTGTCGAGCAGTAGGGGGTGATTCATGAAAACTCCTTGTTGGATGTCTCGTCCATTGGCTTTCGGCCCTCCTGTGATGAAAACGAGTGAGAAGGCCAAGGAAAAGAGTGGCAGAGTTACATCGCGCTGTCAGCAATGGGCATCACTATGTGATGCCCATTGGGATATTTGGCGCCATAAATTGCGCCCGGCAGGATTAGATCAGGCTGTGGATTTCGCTCAGGATCTGCTCGACCCACTGGCTGATGCGATCGTCGGTCTGGTCGTACTGGTTGGCCTCGTCGAGCGCCAGCCCGACAAAGTGACGACCATCGTCGATGAGGGCCTTGGAGGCGTCGAACTCATAGCCTTGATTGGGCCAGTAACCGACCAGGGTGACCGGCTTGCCGATGAGGGCGTCGTGCAACATGCCGAGGGCATCTTGGAACCACTCGCCGTAACCGAGCTGATCGCCAAGACCGAACAGGGCGATGATCTGGCCCTCAAGCGGCAGGTGGCTGACCTCGTCCCAGCTCGACTCCCAGTCTTCTTGCAGCTCGCCAAAATCCCAGGTGGAGATGCCGAGGATCAGCACCTCGTACTCCTGCATCCGGGCCAGTGGGACGTCCTTGATGTTGTGAATATCAACCAGCTCAGGGCCGATCAGCTCGCGGATCTTCTCGGCGACCATTTCGGTGTAGCAGGTGGTGGAGCCGTAAAACAGACCTATCTTCATCGTGGTGTCAGCGTGGTGAACATGGCCTCATCTTAACAAAACGCGCCGTGCCATGCAGGCTCGGTTACAATGGCCACAAGCAAAGCGTGGAGTGCCCATGAGTCAGCCCCTGATCCAGCAATTTCTCGACGCGCTCTGGTTGGAGCGCGGCCTTTCCGACAACACCATCGCCTCGTATCGCACCGATCTCGAGAAGTTTTCTGCCTGGCTCGACGGGCAGGGGAGCTCGGTGCTGCTGGCCGATCTCGATACCCTGCAGCACTACTTGGCCTGGCGCATCGACCAAGGGTTTGCCGCCACCTCTACCGCCCGTTTCTTAAGCGCCTTGCGCCGCTTTTATCAGTACCTTAACCGGGAGAAGCTGCGTGCCGACGACCCGACCGTGCTGCTGGAGGGCCCGAAACTGCCCAAACCCCTGCCGGGTGATCTCTCCGAGGCCGAGGTGAGCGCCCTGCTGGCCGCGCCCGGTCACGACGATCCGGTGGAGTTGCGCGACAAGGCGATGCTGGAGCTGCTCTATGCCACCGGGCTGCGGGTCTCCGAGCTGGTGGGGCTGTGCGCCGAGCATGTCAGCCTGCGCCAAGGGCTGGTGCGGGTAGTGGGCAAGGGGAACAAGGAGCGGCTGGTGCCGATGGGGGAAGAGGCGATGCACTGGCTCACCCGTTACTACCGGGAGGCGCGGCCACTGCTTATCCCTGAGGGGAGCTGCGATGTGGTGTTTCCTTCCAAGCGCGGGCGGATGATGACGCGCCAGACCTTCTGGCACCGCATCAAGCTCTACGCCATCCGGGCCGGAATTGCGGGGGAGCTCTCTCCGCATACCCTGCGCCATGCTTTTGCCACCCATCTGCTCAATCATGGGGCGGATCTGCGGGTGGTGCAGATGCTGCTCGGCCACTCGGATCTCTCCACCACCCAGATCTATACCCACGTGGCCGGCGAGCGGCTCAAGGCGCTGCATGGGGAGCACCATCCGCGCGCCTGACATAAAAAAACCGCCTCACGGCGGTTTTTTTATGTCGGAACTCCGACTTATTTTTGCTGCTGGGACTTGAGCAGGTCGCGAATTTCACCGAGCAGCTCTTGCTCCTTGGTGGGAGCCGGTGCGGCGGCGGCCGCCTCTTCTTCCTTGCGCTTCAGGCTGTTGATGGCCTTGAGCCCCATGAAGATGGCGAAAGCGATGATGAGGAAGTCGATGATGGTCTGGATGAACTTGCCATAGGCGATGACGACGGCCGGGGTGCTGCCCTCTGCCGCCTTCAGGGTCACCGCGAGATCGCTGAAATCCACGCCGCCCAGGATGAGGCCGATCGGCGGCATGATGACGTCACCCACGAAGGAGGAGACGATCTTGCCGAAGGCGGCGCCGATGATGATACCGACGGCCATGTCGATGACATTGCCACGCGCGGCAAACGCTTTGAACTCTTGTAACAGGCTCATTGAGGGATCCCTCCGGGTATGGTGATGGAAACGGTGACAGTCTCACATGAAAGGGTGAGCTTGCCTAGGGGGAGCCCTTCTCTTCGCTCGACAGTCTTTGTCATACGGGTGTGGCACTTTGTGCGATGGAACAGGATTCAGTCAGCAACGGTATTGATAATGACGGTCTTGTTCATAGTTTGCCGGTTTGGTGTTGGAGTGCGGAATCGATGGTGGTGCGACTTTTTCTCTTTGTTGTTTCTTTGACCATGGCGCTGGTGGCGCAGGCCAGCTCATCCCATCCGAACGAACAACAGATGCTGCAACGTATTAGTGAGCGCCTTGGGATTGAGATCGTGGCCATCGAGCCTTCATCCGTGCCTGGTCTTTACCGGCTTGATACGTCGGGAGGCGTTTTCTACAGCGACGAGCGAGGCGACTATGCCTTGCTGGGCACCTTGTTTGATTTGCGCAGTGGCATCGTTAATTTGACCTTGCAACAGCAACAGACGTTTCGCTTGAAGCAGCTTTCCCAAACGCCCACGCACAGTCTTTATGTGCGAGCCCCTTCGGCGCGCCATGAGTTGCAGCTGTTTACCGATCTCTCCTGCCAGGAGTGCATCACGTTCCGGCGAGATCTCAAGGCGTTGCAAAATGCTGGGGTCAGCATCAACCTGTTGCCCGTGCCGCGGCCGCAACTCAGTGCCGATCGACTGCGTCATCACTGGTGCCACGAGATGCCGGAGCATCTCGATTTAGATTTGCCAGAAGAGGGCTGTGATGCGATCCTCGAGCAACAGACCATTCTTGCCAGCCAGCTCGGCGTGCACCGCTCTCCTACCTGGATCCTGCCCAATGGGGACATGGTGAGCGGCTATCAGTCACCGAAGCAGCTGCTCAAACTGTTGGAACATCTCTAAACGCCCCATGACTCTGCTTATCCGTCGCCGACCTAAGGTAGATGACTCGCATCTGCCTGCAACCCTGCCCCCCCTGCTTCGCCAGATCCTCGCCAGCCGTGGCGTGGATGACCCTGTTTTGCTGGAACGCTCCGCCGCCTCCTTGCTGCCCCCGCACGAGCTGATGGGGATGGCGCCGGCGGTGGCGCTGCTTGAGGAGGCGCTGCGCGCCGAGCGGCGCATCCTCATCGTCGGTGACTTTGATTGTGATGGGGCGACCAGCTCGGCCCTGTGTGTGCTGGCATTGCGCGCCATGGGAGCCCTGCATGTGGACTTCCTGGTGCCGAACCGCTTCGAATATGGCTATGGTCTCACCCCCGAGATTGTCGAGCTGGCCGAGGCGCGTGGTGCCGAACTGCTTGTCACCGTGGATAACGGCATCTCGAGCCTGGCCGGTGTGGCGGCGGCCAAGGCGGCTGGCATGCAGGTGCTGGTGACGGATCACCACCTGCCGGGTCATGAGCTGCCGGCGGCCGACGCCATCGTCAACCCGAACCAGCATGGTTGTGGTTTTGGTTCGAAATCCCTGGCCGGGGTCGGCGTCGCGTTCTACCTGATGGCGGCGCTCAACACCCGTCTCAAACAGAGCGGCTGGTTCGAGGCGCGCGGAGTGCGTGCTCCCAACGTGGCCGACTATCTGGATCTGGTGGCGCTCGGTACCGTGGCCGATGTGGTGGCGCTGGATGGCAACAACCGCATCCTGGTGCATCAGGGGTTGCAGCGCATTCGTGCTGGCCGCTGCCGTCCCGGTATTCAGGCCCTCATCGATGTATCGCGCCGTGAAGCGCGTCGCCTCACTGCGGCCGATCTCGGTTTCGCCCTCGGCCCGCGCCTCAATGCGGTGGGCCGGCTTGATGACATGTCGCTCGGGGTGGCCTGCCTCCTGTGCGACGACATCAACCTAGCACGGCAACTGGCCGCCGAGATGGATGGCCTCAATCAGGAGCGCAAGGAGATTGAGCAGGGGATGCAGCAGGAGGCGCTCGCCACCTTGGAGCAGCTGCGTTTTCGGGAAGGGGAGGTGCCCTCGGGCATCGTCCTGCACCGCAACGACTGGCATCAGGGGGTGGTGGGGCTGGTGGCCTCCAAGGTTAAGGAGAAGTACTACCGTCCGGTGATCGCCTTTGCCGAGAGCGGTGAGCATGAACTCAAGGGCTCTGGGCGCTCCATTCCCGGGGTACACCTGCGTGATGCCCTCGAGCTGCTCGATACCCGTCACCCCGGCATCATCAGCAAGTTCGGTGGTCATGCCATGGCGGCGGGGCTGACCCTGCCCAAGGATCGTATCGAGGCGTTTCGCAGCGCCTTCGAGGCGGTCATCGCCGAGCTGGTGACCCCTGAGCTGCTCACCGGCGAACTGCTCACCGATGGGTCGCTGCTGGACGAGGAGTTGAGCCTGGAGATGGCTGAGCTGATCCGCGCCGCTGGCCCCTGGGGGCAGGCCTTCCCCGAGCCCCTGTTTGACGGTGAATTCGCGCTGGTGCAACAGCGTCTGGTGGGGGAGAAGCACCTCAAGCTGATGCTCACCACCGAGGCGGGTCTTGCTCTGGATGCCATCGCCTTCGGGGTGGATCTGCGGCGCTGGCCCGATGCCTCGGTGAAAAGGGTGCGGCTGGTCTATCGCCTCGACATCAATGAGTGGCGCGGCAGTCGTAACCTGCAATTGCTGGTAGAGCACCTCGAGGCGCTGTGAGTGCCGACGCAGGATAAAAAAAGCCCGGCATGATGCCGGGCTTTTTGCTGCCAGAGGGCAGGTTAAAGGATGAAGGTGGCCACCTGCTGGTTGAGGTCGCCGGCCCGCTGCTTGAGGGCCTGCGCCTGATCCAGATCGCGCATCGCCGAGGCGGTGATGTCGTCGGTCACATCCTTGATGGCGGTGGTGTTCTGGGTGATCTCACCGGTCACCTGGGTCTGCTCCTCGGCGGCGGTGGCGATCTGGCCCGCCATGTCGGAGATGAGGCTGACCGCCTGGGTGATCTCCTCCAGCGCCTTGGCGGCGGCATCGGCATCCTGCACGCTGTTGTCGGCCAGTGCCTGACTGGTCTGCATCAGGCTGACGGCGCGGTTGGTGGTCTGTTGCAGGGTCTCGATGGTGGCGTGGATCTCCAGCGTGGAGTCCTGGGTGCGCTTGGAGAGCACCCTGACCTCGTCGGCCACCACGGCAAAGCCGCGGCCCTGCTCGCCGGCGCGGGCCGCCTCAATGGCGGCGTTGAGGGCCAGCAGGTTGGTCTGCTCGGCGATCCCCTGGATGGTGGAGAGGATGCCCGAGATGGCCTGGGCGTGGCGACTCAGCTCGCCGATCACCTCGGTGGCCTGGCCGACCTCGTTGGCCAGGTTGTTGATCGACTGGCGGGTCTGGTGCACCAGATGCCGGCCCTGCTCGCTGCTCTGGGCCGATTGCTGGGCCGCGGCGGCGGTGTTTTCGGCGTTACCCGCGATCTCCTGCGTGGCGCTCGCCATCTCGGTGACCGCGGTGGCGACCATGGTCACCTCCTGTTGCTGACGTTGCAGCTCGCTGACGGACTCCTGGGTGGTGATCAGACTGCGCTCGGCATCGTTGCCCAACTCATTGGCCAGGTTGCGGATGTGGGAGATGAGTTGGTGCTGGCTGCCGACGAAGCGGTTGAAGTTCTGTGCCAGTTGGCCGACCTCGTCGCGGGCATCGATCTGAATGCGCTGAGTCAGATCGCCGTTACCGTCGGCGATGCGGGCCAGGGCCTGGGAGACCTTGCTCAGCGGGCCGAGTAGCACGCCGACCAGCCAGGAGATGGCGAGGATGCTGCCGACCAGCACCACCAGTGCCAGGCCGAGCTGGCTCATCAGCAGGGTAGAGAGGGGCGCCTCCAGGGTCGCCTTGTCCAGCACCAGCACCAGTTCCCAGTCGGTATCGGGGACATCGACCGCCCACATCAGCTTGTCACGCCCTTCGCCGTCGAAGTAGACCTGTTGCAGGGTTTGGCCCTGCTTGGTGCGCTCGATGAAGGCTCGGTTCAGATCGTTGTCGATCTCGCTGACCGGCTTCATCGCCTTGCTGGCGTCCTTGTAGGCGATGACGGTGCCGTCCTTGTGCATCAGGATGGCGAAACCGTCGGCAGGCAGGGTCATCTTGTTGACATCCTCCACCAGGGAGGTGATGGAGAGATCGCCCCCCACCACGCCACCTTGTGCCGGCTGCGCCAAGGTGACGACCAGAACGTTGTAGGCCACGTCGAGGTAAGGCTTGGTCAGGATCTGGGTGCCCTTGGTCATGGCCTCCTGATACTAGCCACGGGTGCGCGGATCGTATCCGCTGCGATCGATGGAGGGGTCGGAGTCGTTCATCTTGCCGCTCGCCTCACCGAAGTAGGTGAGCTGGAAACGGCCGGAGAGCTGAGCCTGCTGCAGGGCGTTGAGCGGCTCGGAAGACGCCTTGCTGGCCAGCGCCTTGATCACGTCTTGACGATCGGCCAGCCAGTCGCTGATGCGTTCGGCTTGTTGGGCCCCGAGGCGCTGTGCCTGCTCCTGACCGTCCTGTTGCAACATGGCCTTCTGGCCCGAGTAGCTGCGCCAGGAGAGCAGGGTGATGACCAGCGAGAGGGCCAGAACCACGGATAACAGTATCTTCTGCTTGAGTGAGAGATTGTTCATAGCGGGCGTCTTCTAGTTTTCCATCCAGAATGGGGGCAGGGGGCGGATTACCGCCCACGGGAATATAACGGCTACAAATGGAAAAGCTGAACTAAAAAGTGAGTCGATTCATCACGTGAGGGGGTCACAGGGGTTTACGGATAAAAATGGTTTTTAGGCTGGCCGGGCGCGCCTCAGCCCTGTTTATTCCTTCCGCATTTCGCTAGAATATCCAGCTTTCTACGCACCTCGAACCCGAGAAATTTACGATGTTTGAAGTCAATCCCGTATTGAACAAGCTTAAGGAGCTGTCTGAGCGGACAGCGCTCCTTAGGGGGTACCTTTGACTATGATGCCAAGAAAGAGCGTCTAGAAGAGGTTAATGCCGAGCTGGAGCAGCCGGATGTTTGGAATGAGCCCGAGCGTGCACAGGCGCTGGGTAAAGAGCGCGTCAGCTTAGAGACCGTGGTCGAGACCATCGATGCCCTGACCCAGGGGGCGGACGATGTCTCCATGCTGGTCGAGCTGGCCGTCGAGGGTGAGGACGAAGAGACCTTCAACGAGGCGGTGGCGGAGGCCGACCAGCTTGAGACCAAGCTGGCCGAGCTGGAGTTTCGTCGCATGTTCTCCGGCCCCAACGATGCCTCCGACAGCTATCTGGACATTCAGTCCGGCTCCGGTGGTACCGAAGCCCAGGACTGGGCCAACATGGTGCTGCGCATGTACCTGCGCTGGGGTGAGGATCACGGCTTTAAGCCTGAGCTTATCGAGTGCTCCGAGGGGGAAGTGGCCGGTATCAAGTCTGCCACCATCAAGTTCAGCGGTGAGTATGCCTATGGCTGGCTGCGTACCGAGACCGGTGTGCACCGTCTGGTACGTAAGTCGCCGTTCGACTCAGGCGGTCGCCGCCACACCTCGTTCTGCTCTGTGTTCGTCTACCCAGAAGTCGACGACGATATCGATATCGAGATCAACCCGGCCGATCTGCGTATCGACGTTTACCGCGCCTCCGGCGCCGGTGGTCAGCACGTTAACCGGACCGAATCTGCGGTGCGTATTACCCACATCCCGACCAACATCGTGGTACAGTGCCAGAACGACCGTTCCCAGCATAAGAACAAGGATCAGTGCATGAAGCAGCTGAAGGCCAAGCTCTATGAGTTTGAGCTTCAAAAGCAGAATGCCGAGAAGCAAGCCCTGGAAGACTCCAAGTCTGACATCGGCTGGGGCAGCCAGATCCGCTCCTACGTGCTCGATGATGCGCGTATCAAGGATCTGCGCACCGGTATCGAAACCCGCAACACTCAATCGGTGCTCGACGGGGATCTGGACAAGTTTATCGAAGCCAGCCTGAAATCAGGCCTGTAAAACGAAGTAAGCAGGAATCACCATGTCTGAACAAACCATGACTCCGGAAGTAGAACTCGGCCAAGAACTCAATAACGAGATGGCAGAGCGTCGCTCCAAGCTGGCCGCCCTGCGTGCGCAGGGCAATCCCTTCCCCAACGACTTCCGTCGTGACAGCCTCTCCGGCGACCTGCACGCCGAGTTTGGCGATAAATCGGAGGAGGAGCTGGCTGCCCTGGGTAAACGGGTGAGCATCGCTGGTCGTATCATGACTCGCCGTATCATGGGCAAGGCGGCGTTTGCCACCCTGCAGGACATGGCTGGCAAGATCCAGGTCTACGTGACCCGTGACGACCTGCCGGAAGGCTTCTACAACGAGCAGTTCAAGAAGTGGGATCTGGGTGACATCGTCGGTGTTGAAGGGACCGTGTTCAAGACCAAGACCGGTGAACTCTCGGTGCATGTCTCCACCATCCGCCTGCTGACCAAGGCCCTGCGTCCGCTGCCCGAGAAGCACAAGGGGCTGACTGACCAGGAAGCCCGCTGCCGTCAGCGTTACCTGGATCTGATCGCCAACGAAGAGTCCCGCAAGACCTTCGTGACCCGCACTAAGGTGGTGGCTGGTATCCGTAAGTTCCTGAACGACAAGCGCTTCATGGAAGTGGAAACCCCCATGATGCAGGTCATCCCGGGTGGCGCCTCTGCTCGCCCCTTCATCACCCACCACAATGCGCTGGACATCGACATGTACCTGCGTATCGCCCCTGAGCTCTATCTGAAGCGTCTGGTGGTCGGTGGTTTTGAGCGTGTCTATGAGATCAACCGTAACTTCCGTAACGAAGGCATCTCCGTTCGCCATAACCCCGAGTTCACCATGCTCGAGTTCTACATGGCCTACGCCGACTACATCGATCTGATGGATCTCACCGAAGAGATGCTGCGCACCTTGGCGCAGGACATCCTGGGCGACACCAAGATCCGTTACGCCAAAGAGGGCGAAGAGGGTCTGACCATCGATTTCGGTCAGCCGTTCCAGCGCCTCTCCATGGTGGACTCCATCCTCAAGTACAACCCGGATGTGACCCGTGACGATCTGGCGACCCTGGAGAAGGCCACCGCCGTTGCCAAGGGCCTGAAGATCGAGCTGATGAAGAGCTGGGAGCTGGGCCACGTGATCACCGCGATCTTCGAAGAGACCGTGGAGCACATGCTGCTGCAACCGACCTTCATCACCGAGTACCCGGCGGCCGTCTCTCCGCTGGCCCGTCGCAACGACCAGAACCCGGATGTGACCGACCGCTTCGAGTTCTTCATCGGCGGCCGCGAGCTGGCCAACGGCTTCTCTGAGCTCAACGATGCCGAAGATCAGGCCGAGCGCTTCCAGGCCCAGGTTGACCAGAAGGCCGCAGGCGATGACGAAGCCATGTTCTATGACGCCGACTTCGTGACCGCGCTGGAACATGGTCTGCCGCCGACCGCCGGTCAGGGGATCGGTATCGACCGTCTGGTGATGCTGTTTACCAACAGCCACACCATTCGCGACGTGATCCTGTTCCCGGCCCTGCGTCCGCAGAAGTAATCTCTGCTCTTCCCGTCTAGGGAGATCAGCCAAAGCCCCGGTTCGCCGGGGCTTTTTTGTTCTCATTCAGTGGCTTGAGCCGATCGTGTCGATCCGGCATCCTGCCATTCCCGCAGTAAAGAGGAGCCGAGCCCATGAATCTGCGCGATCTCGAATATCTGGTGGCGCTGGAGGAGGAGAAACACTTTCGCAAGGCGGCCGAGCGCTGCTTTGTCAGCCAGCCGACCCTGAGTGGCCAGTTGCGCAAGCTGGAGGACGAGCTGGGGGTGATCCTCATCGAGCGCACCTCGCGTAAGGTGCTCTTCACACCGGCCGGAGAGGCCATGGCCCAGCAGGCGCGCCGGGTACTCAAGGAGGTGCGCGAGCTCAAGGTCATTGGCCAGAGTTTTGCCGAGCCCATGTCGGGGGAGATCCACATCGGCCTCATCCCGACTGTTGGCCCCTATCTGTTGCCCCACATCATCCAGGATCTGCGTGCTCACTTTCCTAAGCTCGAGTTTTACCTCTACGAGGAGCAGACACAGGTGCTACTCAAGAAGCTCGATGAGGGGGAACTGGACTGCCTGATCCTGGCCGAGCTGGAGGGGATGGAGGGGTTCGGCTCGTTGCCGCTCTATCAGGAGCCCATGTGGCTGGCGGTGCCCTCTTGGCACCCAGAGGCGAATGTGGCCCAGGTACCGTTTCATCATCTCAAGGGCAAGCGGCTGCTGATGCTGGCGGATGGTCACTGTTTGCGTGAGCAGGCGCTGGGCTTTTGCTTCGCGGCCGGGGTGGGGGAGGATCAGCGCTTTAAGGGCACCAGTCTCGAGACCCTGCGCAACATGGTGGCGGCCGGTAACGGCATGACCCTGATCCCGCAGCTGGCGGTGCCGGGGCCGGAGGAGGGGGGGGTCAGTTATCGCCCTGTGGTGGAGCCGGCACCGGGCCGAACCATCTCGCTGCTCTATCGCCGTCACTCGGTGCGGCGCCCCTGCTTCAACGAGCTGGCCGAGCGGATCCGGGCGCTGATGGAAAAAAAACTGGCGGGATAACCCGCCAGTTTTTTTAGAACAGATCGTCGGTGGAGATGCTCTCTCCGCCTCCGTCGCTTCCTCCGCTGAAGGGATCGTTGCCCCCCACCGGCGCCGCATAGCGGGTCGGCTCGGTGCCCTGCTTGAAGTACTCGCTGTGGCTGCTGCCACCGCCACCATAGCTGAGCAGGCCGGTGTTATTGTCGACCTGAGCCGAGATGATGCTGCTCGGCTTCGGGGTTGCCCGCTCGGGCAATCCTTGCAATGCCACCTTCATGAAGTCGATCCAGATAGGCTGCGCCGTGTTGGCGCCGAACGCACCGGCCCCGAGGGAGCGCTGGTGGTTATCAAAGCCAATCCAGGCGGTGGCCACCAGATCCGGGGTAAAGCCAGAGAACCAGAGGTCACGAGCCTCGTTGGTGGTACCTGTCTTGCCCGCGATGTCATGGCGTTTGAGCTCGGCAGCGGCTCGCCAGCCGGTGCCACGCCAGCCATTGCCCCCCCAGATCGCGGTCTTGAGGGTATCGGCGATCAGGAAGGCACTCTCCGGGCTGATGGCCTGAGGTGCACAGGTCGTGCTCTGCGTCGACGCACATTGAGTGGCTGCGGGCGCTTCATCGCTTTGCGTGGCATCCGAGGCGCTGGCCGCATAGGTGGCGGAGGATGGGCCGCACTCCAGGGCGCAGGCGACCATCGGTGTATTTTCGAACAAGACATTGCCCGTGTTATCCACGACCTTGCCGATGAAATAGGGCGTCACCAGACGGCCCCCATTGGCAAAGGCGGCATAGCCTCTGACGACTTCGATAGGCGTGAATTCGGCGGCGCCCAGCGCCAGCGGCTCATAGGGAGCAATCTGGTTGCGCGGAAAGCCGAAACGTTCCAGGCCATTGACGAAGGTGCCAATCCCGATGGCACGCAGCAGACGTACCGACATGACGTTTTTGGACTTGGCGAGCCCCAGCCGCAGCGGGAGGGGGCCTTCGTAGACGGCGGGTGAGTTCTTCGGCTGCCATGCCTTGCCGGATGAGGGATCCCACTGGTTGATCGGCGCATCGTTGATGAGCGAGGCCAGGGTATAGCCCTGCTCCAGTGCCGTGGCATAGAGGAACGGCTTGATGTTGGAGCCGATCTGGCGGCGAGCCTGTTCTACCCGGTTGAATTTAGACAGCTCGAAGCTAAAGCCGCCGACCAGCCCCTCGACGGCGCCATCGAATGGGTTGAGCGCCACCAGGGCCGCGTTGGCATCGGGAATTTGGCCTAGCATCAGGCGTTCCCCTTCCGGGCGAACCCAGACTTGGGTGCCGACTTTCAGCACGTCACGAGCGCCACGCGGGGCGGGGCCCATGCGTGAGTCGGTGATGAAGGGGCGGGCCCACTTGATGGCATTCCAGTCCAGCTCCCCCTGCTTGCCATCTTTGAGAATGACTTGGGCGGAGCGGTCGGCCACTTCGGTCACCACGGCCGGGATGAGGGGGTTGTAGCTCGGCTGCTTGGCCAGGTATTCGACAATTTGCGGGTATTCCCACGCCTTCTCGCCGCGTTGCCAGAGCTGCTTCTCGGTACCGCGATAGCCGTGGCGCATGTCGTAGTCGATGAGCCCCTTGAGCAGCGCATCACGGGCAGCCTTCTGGCGCTTTGAGTCAACCGTGGTGTAGACGTGCAGCCCCATGGTATAGGCGTCTTCTCCGTAGAGATCCACCATCTTCTGGCGCACCATCTCCCCCAGGTAAGGGGCGTAGAGGGTCAGCTCGGCACCGTGGTAGCGGGCCACCACCGGCTTCTTGGAAAACTCGTCAAACTGAGCTTGCGTGATCTTGCCGGTCTCCAGCATGCGGCCGAGCACCACATTACGACGGTCGAAGGCGCGCTGGGGGGAGCGGATCGGGTTGAGCATGGAGGGGGCCTTGGGCAGGCCGGCGATGATGGCGATCTCGTCGAGGGTCAGCTCGCTGACATTCTTGCCGAAGTAGACCTGAGCGGCGGCACCGACGCCGTAGGCGCGATAGCCGAGCGGGATCTTATTGAGGTAGAGCTCGAGGATCTCATCCTTGGTCAGGTTCTGCTCGATGCGCCAAGCCAGGAAGATCTCCTTGACCTTGCGGACAATGGTTTTCTCGTTGGAGAGGAAGAAGTTACGAGCCACCTGCTGGGTGATGGTACTCGCCCCCTGGCTGGCGTGTCCCGACGCGGCCACGGCCAGTGCCGCCCGCAAAATGCCGATGGGGTCGATCCCGGGATGTTCATAGAACCGGGCATCTTCGGTGGCCAGCACGGCATCTACCATCTGATGGGGAATTTCGGCCATCTTCAGGGGGATACGGCGCACTTCACCGTACTGGGAGATCAGTTCACCATCGCGGCTGTAAACCCGCATCGGGGTTGCCAGCTTGACGTCTTTGAGGGAGCTGACGTCAGGCAACTGGGGTTTGATATAGAAGTAGATACCGAGCAGTCCGGCGGCGCCCAGCGCAGCACAGATCAACCCGACAAACATCAGGCGCACAAGCCATTTCAACATGGAGTTACTACCGATCGTCTTAAATTTGGCCAACGGGCGCAGAGTATAGCCGTTTTGCCTAGTTGAGTTCGAGCTTTTCCCTGTTACCCGGTTTGGCACAACGAGCGTGAGAAGAGAGGACGGATGGAGATTTTTGTACTGCCCTCCAAACGCTGTGCTAATTCTTAAGTCAGCAAATCGATTGAAGAATCAATAAACACATAACTCAATCATATGGATGTGGATCTTTATGCTGGGACTCTTCAGGGAAGGAGCCCTGCTGCCGCTGGTGGGGGTCGATTTCGGCTCCCATACCATCAAAGCGGTCAGCCTGACGGGGCGGGAAGGCAAATTTTTTATCGATGCGTTAGCCAATGTGGCAACCCCAAAGGGGGTGTTTGTCGATTATCAGTTACAGGATATTGAGCGGGTGGTTCATGCGCTAAAGGCGCTCAAACGTTCGCTCCCCTCCAGTGACTATGCGTCGGTCTCTGTCACCGGCTCTCATGTCATCACCAAGGTGCTCTCTCTGGATGCTTCCCTTTCCGAGGCTGACCTGCACGAACAGGTCATGCTTGAGGCGGAGCAGTTGATCCCCTTCCCACTCGATGAAATCAGTCTCGACTATGAGTCGTTAGGACCTAATCCAAGTGATCCGGAGCGGCAGGATGTCTTGCTCAGCGCGGCACGCACGGAAAGCATCTCGGGTCGGGTGAGTGCATTGGCGGAAGCCGGCTGGACAGCCAAAGTGATGGATGTCGGTGTTCATGCCTTGGGGCGAGGGGTTCTGGCCTGCTGCCCGGAGCTGGCCGATAGCACTCACGCCACGGGGATTGTCGATATCGGTTCAGGCTCTTTGACATTTGCCGTGCTGGTTCGTGGAGAGGTGATCCACTCTCGCTGGCAAAATTTTGGTGGTGATCAGCTGACCCAGGCGGTTGCTAGCTTCTACACCATGAGCCAGGAGGAGGCTGAGCTGGCCAAGTGCTCCCACTCCTTGCCACACACCTTTGCCGAAGAGGTGGTTCCCGGCTATGTGGTGAGTCTCATCCAACAGGTTAAACGCAACATCCAATTGTTTTGCAGCGCCTCCAACTTCAGAGAACTCTCCGGTCTTGTGCTGACCGGCGGAGGCAGCGTGCTCTCTGGGTTGCCAATGCAGTTAGCCGATGAACTGAACCTGGAGGTCATCCATCCTGATCCCATTGCCCTGTTTCGACATCCCAAGCTTGCGATTGATGAGCATGGAGCTCGTTACATGACGGCATTGGGGTTGGCTCTGCGGAGCTTTACACCATGTCAAATATAAATCTGCTGCCCTGGCGGGAAGCGCGTAACCAGAGGCAGAAAAAGCAGTTTGGGGTGCTGTTGGCGGGGTGTTTGGTGGCGACGGTGCTATTGGGCTTGGCCGCTAATTGGCTGGTGATGGAGATAGTGGATAGTCAAAAGGCACGAAACCAGCGGTTGCAGACTGAGATCGCGCTGCTGGATGTTCAATTGGGCGAAGTCGCCAAGTTAAAGGCGCGTCGCCAAGCCCTGCTTGCTCGCATGCAACTGATTGCGGATCTGCAGGAACGGCGCAACTTGCCGGTGCGTTTCTTCAATGCCCTGCCGGATATCGTGCCGAACGGGGTTTATCTCAGTAGCTTGCAGCTGCAAGGCGCCACGGTCGATGTGACCGGCAAGACCGAAGCGTATGGCCGGGTGGCCAGCATGATGCGCAGCATCGATGGGTCGGGATGGTTGGGATTATCACGGATTAGCACCATTTTTTCCGCAGAGCAGACCCCGATAGCACTCAGTCAATTTTCGCTTATGTTTCAGGTGCTTGGCAAGCATGGCCCTGATAAAGGAGAGAAGAAGTCATGACATGGCAGGAGCTCAATGAACTTGATCTGGGGTCAATCGGAAGTTGGCCGCGCTTGGCGAAGATGCTCTTGGTCGGCGTGTTGTGTGCGTTGTTGGGGGGGGCTTTTTATTACTACGTCATCGCGTCATCCATAGAGATGCTGCGCACGGTGCAGCGGGAAGAGGAGACGCTCAGGGCTCAGTTTGAAGGAAAAGCGATGCTGGCGGCCAGCCTTCCGGCTTACCGGGTGCAGATGGCTGAACTGGAGAAACTGGTGGAGGCGCAACTGAAGCAGCTGCCCAACACCAACGAAGTGGCGGGCATGTTGGATGACATCAGCTTCATTGCGACCGATAACGGGTTGCAGCTCAATCGTATTAATTGGGAGCCCGAGGTGGCTCATGAGTTCTCTACCGAATTACCCATGCGTATTGAAGTTGAGGGCAGTTATCACCAACTGGGTCAGTTTGCGGCGGGCCTGGCGGGTCTACCCCGCATTGTCATTCTCGATACCTTTCAATTGAAAGGGGAGCCGGGTGGGGAGCAAATTGCCATGAGCATGCGAGCCAAGACGTATCGCTACAACGGTGATGCCGGGACGAAAGCACCGGTAGGGAAAAAATCATGAGAGGTGCCAGCTTGTTTATCGCCATGTCGCTAGGCCTTGCCGGCTGCAACCCGCATAGTGATATTGACGATTACATTACCGAGGTTAGAGCTCGCCCTGCCCAGCCGATTGCGCCATTGCCCGAAGTCAGCCCCTTCATCCCCCTTGCCTACCAAGCCACCCAGCAGAGAAGCCCCTTCATTCAACCCAAACCCGAGCAGGGAAGCGCTCTGGTGGTGCTCAAGCCTGAGTGTCGGCCCTTGCCCCCAAGGGAGAAAGAAAAGCTGGAGCTGTATGGTCTGGAACACCTCACCATGGCCGGCACCCTCGCCAAACAGGGGCAATTGTGGGCATTGGTGGGCACGCCGGATGGCCAAGTCATCAAGGTTGGCCTGAACCGCTTCATGGGGCTTAACCATGGGAAAGTCGTACGCATTGGCAAGGATGCCATCGAATTACTCGAAACCATCCCGGATGGAAAGGGATGTTGGGTAACGCGTGATACCCGATTGGCAATGACTAACACCAAATAGAACCATAAGCAGGGACCGATATGAAATGGACAGTGGGGTTATTCCGGATGGGGATGGTATGGCTGGCCCTGTCCAGTCAAGGTGTATGGGCGCAGGCCTCCTTGCAGGAGGTGCGCGTCAATCCGCAGATCTCGGGGCGTATTGAATTAGAACTCTCCTTCAGCGAGCCGGTTTCCGGTATCACTGATCGACTGAGCTACCAGCCGGATAGGCTGCGGCTGCATATTCCCGGTGCTGTTGGCACATTAAAAGACAATCCCTTGCCAATACGGCAGCAAGGGATCAGCGACGTTCGGGTGGAAAACCAAGGCGCAGGGCTGGATATAGAGATAGGAATGGACGAATTAATGCCCTATCAGGTGAGCCAGCAGGGGTCACTGGTGCGTATCTCCATGGGGAGCGCGGACCCTGTGCAGCCCGTGCCCGCGGCTTCCCCACGTGTGGCTACGGCCCCTTTGGCTAAGCCACTGCCTGCGCGCGCGGCCATGCCATCTGTTGACGCCATGTCCAGCCATCCCTCGCGTACGACGGCGGCTAGCGAGGCTCAGGGATTTTTCAATGCGGTACGTAATTTGGATTTTCGTCGCGGCAAGGATGGCCGGGGTGAGTTTCTGGTGCGGCTTGAAAATAGCGCCTCGGCCATGGACATCAGTGCCCAGGGGCAGAAGGTGATCGCGAAGTTTTTTGGTACCCAGTTACCGGACGAGTGGCTGAATATTATGGAGGTCGCCGATTTTGCGACACCGGTGACTCGGATAGAGGCATTTCGTCAGGGGAAGGATACGCGCTTTGAGCTGAGCATTAACGGGGCTTTTGACTATCGCTACGATCAGGCCGAGAACCTCTTCATTATTCAGGTCGACAAGAAGCTTCCTACCACGCAAGTGGCCACGAAGTATGGTGGTAAGCCTATCTCATTGAATTTTCAAAATATCCCTGTGAGGACAGTGCTGCAACTGATCGCCGATTTCAATAATTTCAATCTGGTGACCACGGATACCGTTAACGGCAATATCACACTACGCCTGGATGGGGTGCCATGGGAGCAGGCACTGGATGTGATCCTCAAGGTTAAGGGGCTCGATAAGCGGCTCGACAACAATATCCTGCTGGTTGCTCCGGCTGAAGAGATCGCGGCTCGTGAGAAGCAGCAATTGGAAAATCGTACTCAGGTGGCTGATCTGGCTCCGCTTGAAACTGAATACTTACAGGTGAACTACGCCAAGGCCAGCGAGGTGGCGGCACTACTCTCGTCCGAGAAGACCAAGTTGCTGTCGAATCGGGGGGCGGTGAGCGTGGATGAACGCACCAATATCATGGTCATCAAGGATACGGCTGAAGTGCTGGCCAATGTGCGGCGCATGCTCGACATGCTCGACATTCCGGTTAAGCAAGTTGTGATAGAGGCTCGGATGGTGACCATTGATGACGGTTTTGATGAGCAGCTTGGGGTTCGTTGGGGGGTCACCAAGAACGACGGTCATGGCAACAGCACCTCTGGCTCGATTGAAGGTAACGATGGTTCCGGCAACAACGATGGCGGCAGCACTATTACCCGACCCGGTGCAGATGACCGCCTCAACGTAAACCTGCCCGTGGCCAACGCGGCGGGCACGATTGCCTTCCAGGTGGCCAGGCTTGCCGATGGTACCCTGCTCGATCTGGAACTCTCCGCACTGGAAAAGGAGAGCAAGGCTGAGATCATCGCCAGCCCGCGGGTCACCACCGCCAACCAGAAACCGGCCCTGATTGAGCAGGGAACCGAGATCCCTTACGTGGAGTCCTCCTCCAGCGGGGCAACGTCGGTGACGTTCAAGAAAGCCGTGCTGAGCCTCAAGGTCACGCCGCAAATCACCCCCGATAACCGGGTGATCCTCGATCTGACCGTGACACAGGATACCAAGGGGGAAACGGTGCCGACGGGAACGGGGGACGCGGTATCCATCAATGCCCAGTCGATCACGACCCAGGTGCTGGTGGACAACGGCGAGACATTGGTGCTGGGGGGGATCTATCAGCAGACTATCAAAAATGACATCAGCAAAGTGCCCCTGTTGGGGGATATTCCTGGGCTCGGTATTCTGTTCAAGAAGACCGTCAGCGAAAACAAAAAGCGCGAGCTGCTCATCTTCGTGACCCCGAGAATCGTGGCCGATAATCTTTAATTCCTTTGCTACCTGAATACGAATGACTTATAACCTAACGCCCCAACGCAGACGGGGCGTTAGGTTGTCCGGTTGCCAGTCCCCCGCTCACCTGAGATAATCCCGCGTCTGATCCATCGCAAGATGAGGTTCATCGGTATCCCGGAGCACTGTTTTCCGGGGTCTTACAGTGTGTAATAACTAACGAAAAAACATGGCTGAGAAACGCAATATCTTCCTGGTAGGGCCCATGGGTGCGGGCAAGAGCACCATCGGCAGACATCTGGCTGAACAGCTGCACATGGAGTTTTACGACTCTGATCAGGAGATCGAGCGCCGCAGTGGTGCCGATATCAGCTGGGTGTTTGATGTAGAAGGCGAAGAGGGTTTTCGAGTACGCGAAGAGCGCGTGATTGGCGAGCTCTCCGAGTTACAGGGCATAGTGATGGCGACGGGTGGCGGTGCCATCAAGAGCCGTGAGACGCGTAATCGTCTCTCTGCGCGCGGTATCGTTGTCTATCTCGAGACCCCCATCGAGAAGCAACTGGCACGAACCCAGCGCGATAAGCGGCGGCCTCTGCTGCAAACCGAAGAGCCCCCGCGTGAGGTGCTCGAGCGTCTGGCCGAGGAACGTAACCCTCTCTATGAAGAGGTGGCTGACTTTGTGGTGCAAACCGACGAACAAAGCGCCAAGATCGTTGCTAACCAAATCGTCAAACTGATAGGCATGTAATCGGGGATATACCATGGAAAGGTTGGTCGTTGAACTGGGTGAGCGTTCCTACCCCATATCAATAGGTGCCGGCCTGCTGACGCAGCCGGAACTCTATCGTCAGGTCATCAAGGGTAAGCGAGTCATGGTCGTGACTAACGAGACCGTGGCCCCTCTCTATCTGGAGACGGTGCTGGCCCAGCTTGGCGACTACCGTGTGGATACCCTGATTCTGCCCGATGGCGAGGCTCACAAGAGCCTCGCCACCTTTGAACGTGTCATGGCGGCCCTGCTGGAGGGCAATCATGGTCGCGATACCACGTTGATCGCGTTAGGGGGCGGGGTCATCGGTGATCTGGTGGGGTTTGCGGCTGCCTGTTATCAGCGCGGTGTGCCCTTCATCCAGGTGCCAACCACTCTGCTCTCCCAGGTCGACTCCTCCGTGGGAGGCAAAACGGCCGTCAATCATCCGCTTGGCAAGAACATGATTGGCGCCTTCTATCAGCCCAAGGCTGTCATTATCGATACTCACTGCCTCGCCACCTTGCCTGAGCGTGAATTTGCCGCAGGCATGGCCGAGGTGATCAAATATGGCATCATCTGGGATCGCGATTTCTTCTCTTGGCTGGAGCAGAATATGGCCCGGTTGCAGAGTCTGGATGGCGCAGCCCTGACCCAGGCTATCCTGCGTTGCTGTGCTATCAAGGCCGAAGTCGTGGCCGAAGATGAGACCGAGTCCGGGGTTCGCGCCCTGCTCAATCTGGGCCATACCTTTGGCCATGCCATTGAAGCCGAGATGGGGTATGGCAACTGGTTGCACGGTGAAGCCGTGGCTGCCGGCACCATGCTGGCCGCGGATACCGCTGTGCTGTGTGGCATGATGACGGCGCCCGAGCGTGAACAGGTGCGCCGTCTGTTGCTGGCCGCACACCTGCCGGTACATGCGCCGCAGGAGATGGGGTTTAATGAGTTCATCCATCACATGCGTCGTGACAAAAAGGTGCTGGAGGGGCGTTTGCGGCTGGTACTGCCCGCAGGTCTTGGCCGTGCCGAGGTCGTCTCTAGCGTAACAGAGGAGCAGTTGATGCAAGTGATCGAAGGTGCCCGTGGCTGACCATAAGCAGCTACAGCTGCCGAGCCAGCGTCAGCTGGTGGAGCGGTTGCAGCATCTGATTGAATTTAATAATCCCTTTGTTCTCCTCTGTGGGCGCGCAGGTTCCGGCCGCTCCACCTTGCTCGAGCGACTGCATGAGCAGTTGCCTGAGTCGCTGCGCCTCATCACCCTCGTTGCGAACCCCTCCATGAAGATGGAGCAGGTTCGTGAGGTCTTGCTACGGCAGGTTGTGCCCACCCCGCTTTTCAATCCGGCCGATGCCCTTGCCGACAGCTTCCTGCGCATGATGCAGGGAACGACGCAGCACTGCGTGATCCTGCTCGATAACATCGACCTCCTGCCGCAAGAGTTGCTGGGGGAGCTGTGGGCATTGATGCTGACCAATGATGCGTTGGCGGTACCGCATCGCCTTGCCATTGTGGTGACGGGGCGAGACACTTGGTGCCGGCAGCAGATCACCCGGCTCAAGGGGCGCACCATACCGGCCCTGGAACTGGAAGTGGCGCCTCTGAGCGCCCCCGAACAGAAAATATTTCTCTACGAAAAGGGTAATCAGCTCAAGGTACCTTCCCTGCTGCTGACCAAGGAGAAGGTGACGGAGATCCTAGCCCGCGCCGGCGGTCATCCCGGAACCATCATGACGTCTTTGGAGGATCTGATGACTGACAGACGCCCGCGTAAACGCCCAGAACCCTTTCCTATTCGCAAGGCCGCCATCGTACTGGCCGCTGTTGCCCTTGGTTTACTGGCGCTCACCTACCTGGTCCCCGGCATCATGAGCACCGACGAGCCGGTTGAGCCCAAAGTAGAGCAGCCTGCCGGCACTCTGCCACCTCCTGTTCCCGAGACTCCGGCGCAAGCTGAAGGTCAGGCGACTCCTGAGGGAGGCTCTGCCGCCGCTCCTGCCGGTGAGTGGAAGAGTGAGCAGCCGGCGCTGCCGAACCAGGTCGAAGGTGACACCATCACGGCGCAGAGCCAGAACTATGAAGGGCGCCGCGTCGTCATCGGTGACGAGGTGGTGCAACAGCTGATGAAAACGCGTCCGGTCAGTGGCGCGCTGCCGGCCGAGGTCGAGCAGGCGGTGGTGCCGAGCAAGCAGACGGTGACGCCGCCCGCAGTTCACAGCGAGAGCAAGCCTGCTGTCCAAGAGGCCCCCAAGCCGGTGGTGAAGGCCAACAAGCCGGCGGCCACTGCGGTTGCCGCGCCGACTGCGACCACTCGGGTTGCGCTGACGCCGGCGAGCACCCTCAACCAGAAAAGCAGCCGCCATTTCAGTGTGCAGCTGATGGGGGCCAGCAACATGAAGGCGGTAGAGGCGTTTGTTTCTGCCCATCAGCTGGGCGGCAAGGTCTGGGTTTACCAGACCCAGTTCCGCGGCAGCCCATGGTATGTGGTGCTGCAAGGGGATCACGCCTCGCTGGAGCAGGCGCGAGCGGCCATCCGCACGTTGCCGCCGGCACTGCTCAAGGAGCAACCGTGGCCGAAGTCATTCGCCCAGGTGAAGAAAGAATTGAAGAAATAGCCCGGAAAAGGGGGTAAACTTCGCCCCCTTTCTGGCCTCACTCCACGCATCGGATCTCCATGAAAAAAACACGCGCCTTCCTGAAATGGGCCGGAGGCAAGTTCTCCTTGGTCGAAGCGATCGCCGAACGTCTGCCCGAGGGGCGCGTGTTACTCGAGCCGTTTGTCGGCGCCGGCTCGGTGTTTCTCAACACCGACTTCGACGAGTACGTTCTCAACGACATCAACCCGGATCTCATCGGTTTCTACAACCACCTCAAGCTGACGCCAGATCACCTGATCGCGGAGGCGCGCCGCTGGTTTGATCCTGAGTTCAACAACAAGGCGGCCTACTACCGGTTGCGAACCCAGTTCAATGCCACGCGCGACAGTTTCGAGCGTGCCCAGTTGTTTCTCTATCTGAACCGGCATGGCTTCAACGGCCTGTGCCGTTACAACAAGAAGGGGGGCTTCAACGTGCCCTTCGGCTCTTACAAAAAGCCCTACTTTCCCGAGAAAGAGCTGTGGCTGTTTGCCGAGAAATCCCAGAAAGCCACCTTCATCTGCGAGAGCTATGCCGATGCCATGGGGCGTGCCGAGTCGGACTGGGTCATCTACTGCGATCCTCCCTATGCGCCGCTCTCCACCACGGCCAGCTTCACCAGCTACGCGGCCGGTGGCTTCACCCTGGATGATCAGGCGGTGCTGGCTCGTCTGGCTCGTCACACGGCGGCCGAGAAGGGGGTTCCCGTGCTCATCAGCAACCATGACATTGAGCTGACCCGTGAGCTCTATCGTGGGGCCCGTCTCGATGAGGTGCAGGTCAAGCGCACCATCAGCCGCAACGGCAACGGACGCAACAAGGTGGCCGAGCTACTGGCGCTCTATCCTCCCGGCATTTCGCCAGAGCAGGGCTGGTACCCTGAAGAACCACAGGCGGACGTGATCCCGGTCTTGTGATTCGGCCTCGTTTCGCCAGCGGGTTTGCGGTAAAATTGCGCCGCTTTTTTGCCTAGCTGCCAATGGATGACGCCGATGAACGATTTTCTGATTGCCCCCTCAATCCTCTCTGCCGACTTCGCCCGTCTGGGTGAGGATGTGGCCAAGGTGCTCTCTGCCGGTGCCGACGTGGTCCATTTCGACGTGATGGATAACCACTACGTCCCCAACCTGACCATTGGCCCCATGGTGTGCCAGGCACTGCGCAGCTACGGCATTGAGGCGCCCATCGATGTCCACCTCATGGTCAAGCCGGTCGATCGCATCGTCCCCGACTTTGCCAAGGCCGGAGCCTCCCTCATCACCTTCCACCCGGAAGCCTCCGAGCACGTTGACCGTACTCTCGGTCTCATCAAGGAGCAGGGCTGCCAGGCCGGCCTGGTGCTGAATCCGGCGACCCCGCTCCATTGCCTCGAGTACGTGATGGACAAGCTGGACGTGATCCTGCTGATGTCGGTCAACCCGGGCTTTGGCGGTCAGAGCTTCATTCCCGGCACCCTCGACAAGCTGCGCCAAGTGCGCCGTCTGATCGACGAGAGTGGCCGTGACATCCGTCTCGAGATCGATGGCGGCGTCAAGGTCGACAACATCCGCGAGATCGCCGAGGCCGGCGCCGACATGTTTGTGGCGGGCTCCGCCATCTTCGGCAAGCCGGACTACAAGGCGGTGATCGATCAGATGCGCGCGGAGCTGGCTCATGTCCGCCGCTGAGCGCCCGTTTGATCTGGTGCTGTTCGATCTGGACGGCACCTTGATCGACAGCGCCCCGCAGCTGGCGCTGGCCGTCAACCGTATGCTGGTCGAATGTGGCTTTGCCGAGGTGCCGGAAGGCTTGGTGCGCACCTGGGTTGGCAACGGAGCCGACAAGCTGGTGCAGCGTGCCCTGGCCAATGCGGGGGCAACAGAGGAGCAATTTGCCACCGCCCGCGCCGCGTTTGGTCGCCACTACCAGGCTTGTCTGCTGGAAGGGTTGGGTATGTATGATGGCGTTGCCTCGACGCTGGCCCGCCTCGACGCTGCCGGTTACCGCCTCGCCGTGGTGACCAACAAGCCGAGTGCCTTCGTGGCACCGATTCTGGAAGCCCTCGGTATCGCCCGCCACTTTTCCCTCTGGCTCGGTGGCAACTGCCTGCCCGAGAAAAAGCCCCACCCGGCCCCGCTGCTGCATGCCTGCCATGAGTTGCAGGGGGCGACCGAGCGCACCTTGATGGTGGGGGACTCCGAGAATGACGTGCTGGCAGCCAAGGCGGCCGGCATGAAGGTGGTGGGGCTCACCTATGGCTATAACTACGGACGTCCCATCGCGGACTCTGACCCTGACTGGGTCTTTGAACACTTCGCCGGGCTGGATACCCTTCTGCCGGGCTGATACAGGAACGCATTCACTATGGCTAAACCAATCGTACTGAGCGGCGCCCAGCCCTCGGGCCAGCTGACCATCGGCAACTACATGGGCGCCCTGCGCCAGTGGGTCAACATGCAGGATGACTATGACTGCCTCTACTGCATCGTCGATCTGCACGCCGTCACTGTGCGCCAGGATCCGCAGGCGCTGCGCAAGGCCTGCCTGGATGCCGCCGCCCTCTATCTGGCGGTCGGCGTCGATCCCGAGAAGAGCACGGTTTTCATTCAGTCCCATGTGCCGCAGCATGCCGAGCTGGGCTGGATCCTCAACTGCTACACCCAGATGGGCGAGCTGTCGCGCATGACCCAGTTCAAGGACAAGTCGGCCCGCTACGAGAACAACGTCAACGTCGGCCTGTTTGGCTATCCGGTGCTGATGGCGGCCGACATCCTGCTCTATCAGGCCAATCAGGTGCCGGTCGGCAATGACCAGAAACAGCATCTGGAGCTGACCCGCGATGTGGCGTACCGGTTCAACAACCTGTATGGCGATGTCTTCACCATGCCCGAGCCCTTCATCCCGACCGAAGGGGCGCGGGTGATGAGCCTGCAAGAGCCGACCAAGAAGATGTCCAAGTCTGATGACAACGAGGCCAACTTCATCGGCCTGCTGGAAGATCCCAAGCAGATTGCCAAGAAGATCAAGCGTGCGGTGACCGACTCCGATAACCCACCCGTGGTGCGCTTCGATGTGGAGAACAAGCCAGGGGTGTCGAACCTGCTGACCTTGATGTCCGGTGCCACCGGTCGCTCCATCCCTGAGCTGGTCGAGCACTTTGACGGCAAGATGTATGGCCATCTCAAAGGCGAGTGTGCCGATGCGGTGGTGGCCCTGCTCGAGCCGATGCAGGCACGTTTCCATGAATTGCGTCAGGACGAGCCGCTGCTGCTCTCCATCCTCGCCAACGGGGCACAAAAGGCGCGTGAAAGGGCTGAAAAAACCCTGACCAAGGTATATGATGTGATCGGCTTCGTTCCTCGAGCCTGACATACCGGGAAGGTGTAGTCGAAGATAGCCGGGTAGATAGCCGGCTTTCTTTTTATGTTTTTATATCTCCCCCAGTATTTAAGTGCACTGTCCTGAGTACTTTCATTACATATTTAATTATTTTTATTCACTGACTGAGTAATATGACAGTTCAAATTGATGTGCCAGTCCAAGAGCTGGAAGATAAGGGACACTGGTTGCGTAAGTTTCGCAGAGCCAAGAATCTCAATACGTTGCAACTGATGGTATCCAATGCTATCGATCGCCACCACAACACAGCCAGTGTAGCCGCAGCTATCTACTTGGCTGAATGTCAGCGTGAGCGCGAATTAGAGCAAGGGCGTCTGCTGGATCGCTGAATCGTTACCGGTTACTTTATCCACGCCCTACTGCCTTGGTATGGGGCGCTGGGGGTCTTTACCTAATATGAGAGCGTCGCTTTTGAGTCATAATAAATATGAAACTCTCATATGAGGAATTATTTTTTAATGGTGGCTAGTCGTTAGACAACCCTATTGATTAACATCATAACTGTGATTATTCGAATGGATTAATGCGTATTCCTTGTGTCCGCTCACTGTGAGGTCTGGGTATAGGAATGATGGCATTCAGCCGTTGTTCACGAATCGAATATACACCTCAAGTCGACACACGATGGCGCAGCAGAAAGCGATTAGGCGAGAATTCCCGCCTCGTTGCGCCAGTCTCGGTTTATATGGTCTGACCACAATGGCGCTTGCGCTTCCTCGTCATATTGTCATCAGGTGATTTCCTTTCATGTTGTTGCTCATCGATAACTACGACTCCTTTACCTGGAATCTGGTGCAGTACTTCGGTGCCCTCGGTGCCGAGGTGGTGGTGCGCCGCAATGATGCCATCACCCTGGCTGAGATCGAGGCCATGGGGCCGGATCATCTGGTGATCTCCCCTGGCCCATGTACTCCTAATGAGGCCGGCATCTCGCTCGCCGCCATCGCGCACTTGGCCGGGCGGTTGCCGATCCTCGGGGTATGCCTGGGTCACCAGTCGCTGGCCCAGGTATTTGGTGCCAAGGTGGTGCGGGCGCGTCAGGTAATGCATGGCAAAACCTCGGCGATTCGCCACAACGGTGGCGGTGTCTTCCGTGGCCTGGCCGATCCGCTGACGGTCACCCGCTATCACTCGCTGGTGGTGGAGCGGGATTCACTGCCCGACTGCCTGGAGGTCACGGCCTGGAGCGTCGACGAGCAGGGCCGTTTTGACGAGATCATGGGGCTGCGTCACCGAGAGCTCGATGTCGAAGGGGTTCAGTTCCATCCGGAAAGTATACTCAGCCAGCAGGGGCATGAATTGTTGGCAAATTTCCTGTCCAGATAGGTCATTTCCGTGATCTATGCCGCAAATCCGGCACCAAAACGAAATTTCTTCTCCTGACGTTTTATTCACTCATCACACCAGCCAAATTGACCCTTGCCAAGATGGCATGCTCCGTTATGCAATGGGGGTGCCTATTTTGTCAGGGCGTATCGAACATTGTGTGCCCTAACCCGTTAGGTTGCAGACATTTTACTTTTTTTTTGTGATAATTCCGTCGTGTTTACACGGATTTAACTTTTTGGCGAACAATTATTCTGTTTGCCAACGTCAAGGAGAACGCTATGTCAGTGCAGGTGACACGTGAAGTGTTTGATGAAGTGATGGTTCCCAACTATGCACCGGCCAAGATCATCCCGGTGCGTGGCGCAGGCTCACGTGTCTGGGATCAGGAAGGCCGCGAATATGTGGATTTCGCCGCCGGTATCGCCGTCAGCGGCCTCGGCCATTGCCATCCCAAGCTGGTGGAAGCCCTCAAGACTCAGGGCGAGCAGCTGTGGCACCTCTCCAACGTGATGACCAACGAGCCGGCGCTGCGCCTGGCCAAGAAGCTGGTGGCCGCCACCTTCGCCGAGAAGATCTACTTCTGCAACTCCGGCGCCGAAGCCAACGAGGCGGCCCTCAAACTGGCCCGTCGCTACGCCATCGACACCTACGGTGCCCACAAGACCCAGATCATTGCCTTCACCCAGGCGTTCCACGGTCGCACCTTCTTCACCGTCAGCGTGGGGGGGCAGGCGTGTTACTCCGACGGTTTCGGCCCCAAGCCGGGCGACATTACCCATGTGCCCTATAACGATCTGGCCGCGCTTGAGGCGGTGATCTCCGACAACACCTGTGCCGTGGTGATGGAGCCGCTGCAAGGGGAGGGGGGCATCATCAGCCCGACCGACGAGTTCGCCAAGGGGGTTCGTGCCCTGTGTGACAAACACAAGGCGCTGCTGGTGTTTGACGAGGTGCAGTCCGGCATGGGGCGTACCGGTGAGTTGTTTGCCTACATGGGGCTCGGGGTCACCCCTGACATCCTCACCAGCGCCAAGGCGCTCGGGGGCGGCTTCCCGATCGGTGCCATGCTGACCACCACCGCCATCGCCGCCCACTTCAAGGTGGGAACCCATGGCTCCACCTATGGCGGCAACCCGCTCGCCTGCGCCGTGGCCGAGGCGGTGCTCGACATCATCAACACCCCCCAGGTGCTGGCTGGCGTCAAGCAGCGTGAGCAACTGATACGGCAGGGGCTGGAGGCGATCAACGCCAAGTATCACTGCTTTAGCGAGGTGCGTGGCAAGGGGTTGTTGCTCGGCGCCGTGCTCAACGAAGACTTCAAGGGCCGCTCCCGCGACTTCCTGCTGGCCTCCATCGATCAAGGCTTGCTGGTTCTGGTGGCGGGGGCCAGCGTGGTGCGCTTTGCGCCTTCGCTGATCGTGCCCGAAGAGGATATCCGTGAAGGGTTGGCCCGTTTCGAGAAAGCGGTAGCCCAGGTCGTCGGCGCCTGATCCTGAATTGAGGCGGGGAGCCACTCCTGGCAGGAGCCGGGAGCCCCGCCTGTCGTCAATCAAGGGAGTTGTCATTCATGTTGGTTATTCGTCCCATCGAGCAGCGCGACTTCGCAGGACTCAAAACCTGCGCCATTGAATCCGGCACCGGCATGACCTCGTTACCGGTCAACGACGAGCTGCTACAGCGCAAGATAGACGCCTCCACCCAGACTTTTTCCGATAAGCCCGCCGGCAAGGGCGATTGCCTCTACTTCTTCGTCGCCGAGGATCTCGAGACCGGAGAGATGGTGGGCACCAGCGCCATCGACGCGGCGGTCGGCCTCTCTCAACCCTTTTACAACTATCACATCGGCAAGGTGGTGCACTCCTCGCCCAAGCTCGGCATCTATAACGTGGTCGAGACCCTGACCCTCTCCAACGACTACACGGGGAGCACCGAGATCTGCACCCTGTTTCTACGCGAGTGCGCCCGCGAGGGGCTCAACGGTCGGCTGCTCTCCAAGCACCGTTTCCTGTTCCTGGCCGAGCACCCCGAGCTGTTTGATAACACCATTTTTGCCGAGATGCGCGGCGTCTCGGATCAGAACGGCCACAGCCCTTTCTACGAGTGGTTGCAGACCCACTTCTTCTCCCTCGACTTTCCGACCGTGGATTATTTGACCGGGATCGGCAAGAAGCGCTTCATCGCCGAGCTGATGCCCAAGTACCCCATCTACGTGAACCTGCTCTCCGACGCGGCGCGCGCCGTCATCGGCAAGACCCACGAGAAGACCCGGCCCGCCATCAAGATGCTGCACGACGAGGGATTCGTGAATCGCGGCTACGTCGACATCTTTGACGCCGGCCCCGCCGTCGAGTGCGAGCTGCACAATATCCGCAGCGTGCGCCGCAGCCGGCGGCTGACGGTTCAGGTGGGCGATCCCATCGGTGGGCATCCCTTCCTCATCTGCAATACCCGTTTCGGCCAGTACCGCGCCTGTTACGGCACCATCGGCGTCAACCCTGAGACCCATGAGGCGATCCTACCGGCCAAGATGGCCGCCGCCCTCAAGGTGCAAGATGGTGACACGGTGCGGGCCGTTGAGCTCGAGTGACCGCGATGGGCGGGGCCGCAGGCCCTGCCTTCCCTCAGGAGACATGGAATGAACGTACAGTTGATCGATGGCCAGTGGCTGGCCGGTGAAGGAACAGAATTCGTCTCGGTCGATCCGGCCAAGAATCGGGTGATCTGGCGCGGTCAGGCCGCCAGTGCCGCCCAGGTGGACGCTGCGGTCAAGGCGGCGCGCGCCGCCTTCTACCACTGGGCCGATCGTCCGATCGCGGAGCGGGTGGCGATTGCCACCCGTTTCGCCGAGCTGCTCGGTGAGCACAAGGAGGCGCTGGCCATGACCATCGCCAGCGAGACCGGCAAGCCCCTGTGGGAGACCCGCACCGAGGTGGCGGCCATGCAGGGCAAGGTGGCCATCTCCATCCGCGCTCACGACGAGCGCACCGGCACCGTCGAAAACCCCATGCCGGGCGCCAGGGCCTTTGTCCGCCACAAGCCCCACGGGGTGGTGGCGGTGTTCGGCCCCTACAACTTCCCCGGCCATCTGCCCAACGGCCACATAGTGCCGGCCTTGATCGCCGGCAACACGGTCGTGTTCAAGCCCTCCGAGCTGACCCCGCTGGTGGCCGAGGCGACCCTCAAGATCTGGCAGGAGGCCGGCCTGCCGGCCGGCGTCATCAACCTGGTGCAGGGGGAGGTCGACACCGTCAAGGCGCTGGCCGGCCACCCCGGCATCGACGGGCTGTTCTTCACCGGCTCGTCGCGCACCGGCCACCTGCTGCACCAGCAGTATGCCGGCCAGCCGGGCAAGATCCTGGCTCTCGAGATGGGCGGCAACAACCCGCTCATCGTCAAGGGGGTGAGCGACATCGACGGCGCCGTGCACGCCATCGTGCAGTCAGCCTTTGTCACCTCGGGCCAGCGCTGCACCTGCTCGCGCCGTCTGTTCATCGAGGAGGGGGCGCGGGGCGATGCCCTGCTCAAGCGGCTGCTGGAGGTGGTCGCCCAGATCAAGGTCGGTCATTACGATGATGAGGCGCAGCCCTTCATGGGCGCCATGATCAGCGAGAAGGCGGCGCTTGGCATGGTGGCGGCCCAGCAGCATCTCAAGCACCTGGGTGGCGTGCCCCTGCTCGAACTCAAGCACCTGGAAGCGGGCACCGGCTTCGTCTCCCCCGGCCTCATCGACGTAACCGCGGTGGCGGCCCTGCCGGATGAGGAGTATTTCGGCCCGCTGCTTCAAGTGATCCGTTACTCCGATTTCGATGCCGCCATCGATATGGGCAACGCCACCAGCTTTGGCCTCTCGGCCGGGTTGCTGGGGGATAGCGAGGCGGACTGGCAGCACTTTTTCAAGCGCATCCGGGCTGGCATCGTCAACTGGAACAAGCCGATCACCGGGGCCTCCAGCGCCGCCCCGTTTGGCGGCATCGGCGCGTCGGGCAACCACCGCGCCAGCGCCTACTATGCGGCGGATTACTGCGCCTATCCGGTCGCCTCGGTCGAGGACGGCAGGGCCACCTTGCCGGATCAGCTGTCCCCCGGCCTGCATTTCTGAAGATGATCAGGGGCGCCCCAAGCCGGCGCCCCGGTTGGTACCCCGCAAGCAAAGGAAGAGAGAGATGCAAAAGGATATCGAGAGCCTGTTCGGCCATCTGTGGGAGAGCTACATCAAGGTGACACCGAGCGCCCACCAGGTACACGCCCTGCTCGGTGGCGGTGAGCCCATCGTCAATGATCACGTGGCGTTTCGCACCTTCAACCTACCCAAGGTGGGGCTGGAGAAGCTGGCCGCCCACTTCCGGGCGCTGGGCTATGAGGAGAAGGGGCAGTATGTGTTCAAGGCCAAGAAGCTCTATGCCAAGCACTTCGAACACCGCGATCCGGACGCCCCCAAGGTATTTATCAGCGAGCTGAAGGTGGAGGAGCTGTCGCCCCAGGCGCAGGCCATCATTCACTCCCTGGTGGCGCAGATGCCGGATCACCTGACCGACTCCCCGGTGTTTCTCTACACCGGCGCCCCCTGGCTTATCTCCCATGGCGACTACCAGACCCTGCTTGCCGAGAGCGAGTATGCCGCCTGGCTGGCGGCCTGGGGCTACCGTGCTAACCACTTCACCGTCAGCATCAATCGGCTGCACGGTTTTGACACCATCCAGGCGGTCAATGCCGCCCTGAAGCAGGCGGACTTCGTGCTTAACACGGTCGGTGGCGAGGTGAAGGGGGACCCCCAGGTGATGCTGGAGCAGTCCTCTACCATGGCCGACAAGGCCGAGGTGGCCTTTAGCGACGGGGTGAAGCGCATCCCGAGCTGTTTCTACGAGTTCGCCCTGCGCTACCCACAGGCCGACGGCACCCTCTATCCGGGCTTTGTCGAAGCCTCGGCCGACAAGATTTTCGAATCCACCAACGCCATGTAATGCCGGGTGCCCCGTCGCGGGGCGCCCCTCTTTGCTCGTTCACGCCACAATCTTTACGCCTCCTTGACGGTGCCGCTGCGCGCCTTTCGCTACCATGGCGACGCCACCCAGATGGCCCAGACAAAGTGCACCAGGATTCAGAACCATTCACTCTTTGCGAGGAGTCGCATCATGAAGATTGCATTGCCCCTGCTCATCTCCCTCTGCGCCTTTGGGGCGGTTGCCGCTGAGGCGGCGCGCCCCACGCCACCGGACGAGCTGCCCCAAATCTCGGCCGAGATGAAGGCGGCCTTCAACGCCTGCAAGGAGAGCGGCAGACCGGGCGGTGAGGACTTTGACAGCTGCATGGCGAGCAAGGGGTTTGCCAAGCCAGAGGGGCGGGGCGAGCCGCCGGCCGACGAGAACCGGGCAGGGGCCGGCGAGTCGGTGGAGTGAAAAGGAGCGGCGCGGCCGCTCTTTTTTTTTGTCGATAAGGCGGCTTAAGCCGGAAATTGCAGCTCACCCTGGCAGGCCAGCACGGTGGCCATGCCGGCGGCGCGGCCGGCTTGCAGACCTATCTCGGTATCTTCGAACACCAGGCAGCGCGCCGGGTTGGCGCCAAGCTGCTCGGCCACCTGGAGAAAGGTGTCGGGATTGGGCTTGTGGTGCTCCACGTCATCGGCGCTCACCAGGGCCCCCATGTAGTCGGCCAGACCCGTCTGGCGCAGGATCTGCTCGGCGTGCTGGCGTGACGAGCCGGTGCCAACCCCCATGGGGCGCTTGCCGTGCTGGCTCTTGACCAGCTCCCACATCTGGGGATAGACCTGCACCTGATCGATATTGGCCACATAGAGCGCCACCTTGCGGCGGGTAAAGGCGTCCAGATCAATGTCGAGGCCGTGCTCGGCGGCCAGCAGGGCGACGATTTTGCGGGTCGGAATGCCGCCCATGGCATTGAGGCGGGCGCGATCGAAGGGGAGACCAAATTCGGCGGCGGTCTGCTCCCAGGCATTCAGATGCAGGGGCATGGAGTCCACCAGGGTGCCATCGAGATCGAAAATCAGGGCGTCGTACTGCTCCAACACGGCAAATCCTCACTGGGGTGATTGAGGGCCCTACCATAGCAGAAAGCCGCTGGCTCGGCTGCCCTGCGGCGGGCCCGCCGATATCCATTTTCAGATCTAAAGAATGCTTTTTTATTCTTTGTTGTTATTCATAGCCAGGGGTAGGCTGCCCAAAAACCTGTCCATGGAAGAAGTGAGCTATGTCTTTGAAGGGTATCTCTCCCCTGTCGGATGAGCAGCAGCAGCAGCTCTCCCAGGTGCTCTCCGGCCTCAACGTCCAGCAGCTGGCCTGGGTCAGTGGCTACCTCTACGGCCTCTCTCAGGGCGGCGTCGCCCCCGCTGCGGTGGCCCCGGCGGCCGTGTCAGGCTCCCTGACCATCCTCTACGGCTCCCAGACCGGTAACGCGAAAGGCGTCGCCGACAGCTTGCGCAAGCTGGCGGCCGACAAGGGGCTCCCGGTCAGCGTGACCGCCATGTCCGACTACAAGCCCAAGCAGCTCAAGAAGGAGAGCCACCTGCTGGTGGTGGTGAGCACCTATGGCGAGGGCGAGCCGCCCGAGAGCGCGGTGGATCTGCACGAGCAGCTGAAAAAGGGCAAGCTCGGTAAGCTCGACGGCCTCAAGTTCGCCGTGCTCGGGCTGGGGGATAGCTCCTATGAATTCTTCTGCCAGACGGCCAAAGACTTCGACACCTTCCTCGCCAAGGCCGGCGGGGAGCGAGTGGTGGAGAGTGCCCTGCTCGACGTGGATTATCAGGCGGCAGCCGCAAGCTGGGGCGAGCAGGCGCTCACTTCACTGGCGGCAACCCTGGGGGGTACGGCCCCTGCCAGCGTGGCGGGCAGTGTCGCCCAGGCGGTCGGCCACAGCCAGTACAGTAAGGAGAACCCCTTCCCGGCACGGCTGTCGGTGAATCAGAAGGTCACCGGCCGGGATTCCACCAAGGATATCCGCCACATCGAGATCAGCCTGGAAGCGTCTGGCCTTCGCTATCAGCCGGGCGACGCCCTCGGGGTCTGGTTTGACAACGATCCGGCGCTGGTGGATGAAGTGCTGGCCCTGGCCGCGCTTTCCGGTGACGAAACCACGGCCCACGGCACCTTGCGCGCCGCACTGACCCGCCACGTCGAGCTGACCCGGCTGCACGGCGGCTTTATCACAGGGCTTGCTGACATATCGGGCAACGCGGCGCTCAAGGATCTGGCGGGCGACAAGGCCCAGGTCAACGCCCTGGTGGCCAGCGCCCAGGTGGTGGATGTGCTCAAACGCTTCCCGACACCGCTTAGCGCCGAGCAGCTGCTGGGGCTGCTGCGCCCGCTTACTCCACGCCTCTACTCCATCGCCTCCGCCCAGAGCGAGGTGGAGGACGAGGTACACCTCACCGTCGGCGTGGTGCGCTACCCGCAGGAAGATGGCACGCTGCGCTCTGGCGCGGCCTCCTCCTACCTAGCCGACCGATTGGAGGAGGGGGCCGAGGTGCGGGTGTTCGTCGAGCACAATGACAACTTCCGCCTGCCGGCCAACCCCGACACCCCGATCATCATGGTGGGGCCGGGCACCGGCATCGCTCCGTTTCGCGCCTTTATGCAGGAGCGGGAGGCCCAAGGGGCACAGGGCAAGAATTGGCTCTTTTTCGGTAATCCCCACTTCACGCAGGACTTCCTCTATCAGGTGGAGTGGCAGCGTTATGTGAAGAGCGGGCTGCTCAGCCAGATCTCACTGGCCTTCAGCCGCGATCAGGCCGAGAAGATCTACGTGCAGGATCGGCTGCGCGAGGCGGGCCAGGAGCTCTATCAGTGGCTGGAAGCAGGCGCTCACTTCTACGTCTGCGGCGATGCCAACAAGATGGCCAAGGATGTGCAGGAGGCCCTGCTGGAAGTGATTGCCAAGCACGGTCACAAGAGCCGTGAGGAAGCAGAAGAGTATTTGAGCGAACTGCGTCGTGCCAAACGTTATCAAAGGGATGTCTACTGATGAGCAAGCAAACCGTTCCCGGCCCGGTGGAAGGGCCGCTCTCCGACAACGAGCGCCTCAAGCGCGAGAGCCACTTCCTGCGCGGCACCATAGCGCAGGATCTGCAAGATCCCCTGACTGGCGGCTTCAACGGCGACAACTTCCAGCTGATCCGCTTTCACGGCATGTACCAGCAGGATGACCGCGACATCCGTCCCGAGCGCGCCGCCCAGAAACTGGAGCCGCTGCACAACGTCATGCTGCGCGCCCGTCTGCCGGGGGGGATCATCACCCCGGCCCAGTGGCTGGTGATCGATCAGTTCGCCGAGCAGAGCTCCCTCTATGGCAGCATCCGCCTCACCACCCGGCAGACCTTCCAGTTTCACGGGGTGCTCAAGCGCGACATTAAAGGGATGCATCAGTTGCTCAACAGCACCGGCATCGACAGCATCGCCACCGCCGGCGACGTGAACCGCAACGTGCTGTGCACCAGCAACCCGGTGGAGTCAGAGCTGCATCAGGAGGCCTACGAGTGGGCCAAGAAAATCTCCGAGCACCTGCTGCCCAAGACCCGCGCCTACGTGGAGATCTGGCTCGATGGCGAGAAGCAGGGGCAGGATGAGGAGCCGATCCTGGGCTCGACCTACCTGCCGCGTAAATTCAAGACCACGGTCGTGATCCCGCCCCACAACGACGTGGACATTCACGCCAACGATCTGAACTTCGTGGCGATTAGCGATCACGGCAAGCTGGTCGGCTTCAACGTGCTGGTGGGCGGCGGGCTCGCCATGACCCACGGCGACACCAGCACCTACCCGCGCAAGGCGAGCGACTTTGGTTTCATCCCGCTCTCCCACGTGCTGGAGGTGGCGGCGGCCGTGGTGACCACCCAGCGCGACTGGGGCAACCGGGTCAATCGCAAGAATGCCAAGACCAAGTACACGCTCGAGCGTGTTGGCGTCGAGGCCTTCAAGGCCGAGGTGGAGCGCCGCGCCGGAATTCAATTTGGCGAGGTGCGCCCCTATGCGTTCACCAGCCGCGGCGATCGCTTCGGCTGGGTGGAAGGGGTGGATGGCAAGCACCACCTCACCCTGTTTATCGAGAACGGCCGCCTGCTCGACTTCCCGGGCAAGCCGCTCAAGAGCGGGATGCGCGAGATCGCCAAGGTTCATCAGGGGGATTTTCGCCTCACCGCCAACCAGAACCTGATCATTGCCGGCGTTCCGGCCAGCGAGAAGGCCCGCATCGAGGCGCTGGCGCGCCAGTATGGCCTCATCGACGATGGGGTGAGCGAGCAGCGCAAGCAGTCGATGGCGTGTGTTTCCCTGCCCACCTGCCCGCTGGCGATGGCTGAGGCCGAGCGCATGCTGCCGGCCTTTGTCAGCGAGATCGAGGGGTTGCTGGCCAAGCATGCTCTGGCCGAGGACGCCATCATCTTCCGGGTGACCGGCTGCCCCAACGGCTGCGGCCGCGCCATGCTGGCGGAAGTGGGGCTGGTGGGCAAGGCGCCGGGTCGCTACAACCTGCATCTGGGGGGGAATCTCGAGGGGACGCGCATCCCGCGCATGTTCCGGGAGAACATCACCGAGGCGCAGATCCTGGCCGAACTCGATGGCCTCATCGGCCGCTGGGCCGGTGAGCGGGCGCCGGGTGAAGGCTTCGGGGATTTCGTGATCCGCGCCGGCATCGTCGCCCCGGTCGTCAACTCGGCCGTCGATTTCTACGCCGCTTGAGGCAGGAGAGATACATGACACTCGATCTCGACCACCTGCTCACCCTGACTCGGGATGAGCAGATTGAGGCCCTGGCTCCCCACAACCGGGAGCTGGAGCAGATGAGCGCCCCCGAGCGGGTGCGCTGGGCGCTGGCCAACCTGCCGGGGGGCCATCTCCTGTCGTCGAGCTTTGGCATCCAGGCCGCCCTGATGCTGCACCTGGTGAGTCGCGAGCGCCCCGATATTCCTGTGGTGCTCACCGATACCGGTTACCTGTTCCCGGAAACCTATCGCTTCATCGACGAGCTGACCGAGCGCCTCGCCCTCAATTTGAAGATCTACCGTGCCGAGCTCAGCCCCGCCTGGCAGGAGGCGCGCTTTGGCAAGCTGTGGGAGCAGGGGGTGGAGGGGATCACCCGCTACAACCAGCTCAATAAGGTCGAGCCGATGGCGCGAGCCTTGGATGATCTCGGTACCCGCACCTGGTTCTCCGGCCTGCGCCGGGAGCAGTCGGGCAGCCGTCAGGGGCTACCGGTGCTGGCCATTCAGCGTGGCCGCTTCAAGTTCCTGCCGGTGATCGACTGGAGCAACAAGGAGGTGCACTACTACCTCAAGGAGTTCGATCTGCCCTACCACCCGCTGTGGGAGCAGGGCTATCTCTCGGTCGGCGACGTGCACACCACCGCCAAGTGGGAGCCGGGCATGAGTGAGGAGCAGACCCGCTTCTTCGGCCTCAAGCGCGAGTGTGGCCTACACGAAGAGGGTGGGGAGCCGGATGGCGCGGGACGCTGAGTCACAAAAGGGGCCATGAGGCCCCTTTTTTCATCACAGCTTGCGGCCGAGCCGCTTTTCAATCTGGTTGCGCTCCCATTGGGGGCCAAACAGGCGTGGCAACCGGAACAGGTTGAAGGCGTGCACCGCCACCCCGATCCCCCAGCCCAACATGGGCCAGACGGCCCAGATATAGTGCGGGCTGCTGAGCAGATTGATGACAAAGAGGGCGGCAATCACCACCACATAGGTGATGAGATGGCCATAGAAACCCCGCAGCGCCTGGACATACTCCATCGCCTCCCGCTCTTCACGGCTGACGCCTGTCGTGTTCCCCTGTTCCGATGTCGATAGCATGGTGTTCCCCTGCAGTTGGCTGAGTTCAATCTCGAAGACGGCCGCCAGGGCTTTGAGGGACTCGAGCCCTGGCGCCTGGCCTCGCTCGATGCGTTGCACTGTGCGTACGCTCAGGCCGCTCAGGGTCGCGAGCTGATCTTGCGACCAGCCGCGCTGCAATCTCAATTTCCTGACAATCATTCGAGGCTCCTTGGGTCAGATGACAGGGGCAAGAGTAATCACCAGCGTGGGGAAAGGGTGACGACAGGTTCACGACAGTATGCCGACACCTCTTTGAAAACAGAAGCTTACCGATCTCGTCTGCAATTGAAGGCGAATTGAGTGGGGAATGAGAATATTTCACTGCCGCACTAATTTGCGACAGGTTTTGTCGCATCTTGGTTTTTTTTTAGCAAATGTATGCGCATTAATGCCTTATTAAGGTTTTTGTGATTAATGTAGCCCTCCTTAGGGAAGGAGGCTTGGGGATGCATGAAAAAAAACGTCCTAGTTTGCACTATTTATTGACAAAAATATTCATGGTCTTGGCCGTGGTGATCCCCTTGGTCAGTCTCGGCATGACCCTGATTAACTATCGCAATAATGTGCAGGTCAAACTGGACGGTTTCAGGCAGATGTTGCAGACACTGGATGCAACGTACCTGTATAAGCTGGTCCATGAAAACGAGCGCCAACTGGAAGTGCTGGGTAACTCCTTAGACAAGGAGCTCCTGGCCAGCGGCGGATCGGCCATCACTTCAAGCTGGAGGGCCGCCCATCGCATCAAGATGGACGAGCACTTCCTCTATTTCTACCACCTCGGTTCCGGTCGTTTAGAGAGTTATCCCCAATGGGTGCCTCCCCTGGGTTTTGAGCCGGAGCAGCGTCCTTGGTTCGGGTTGTTGGAGGATGAGGGAAAACAGCAAGGATGGGTCGGGCCATACACCCAATATGGTACTGACCGCAGGGTGCTGACCCTGGTGAGAAGGATCGATGCCCCGGATGGCCACCCGATTGGCTTGTTGATGGCGGATCTGCCGCTGGACGGGGTGCAGCAGTCGCTGGAGCGGGCGCTGGGGAGTCAGGTGGGGAGTCTCTACCTGACGGACACGCGGCGTAACCGCATGATTGCCGCCGTGCATCCCGAGTGGTTACAAAACCTGACCGGCCAGGAAATTGACTGTGAAGAGACCCTGAGCTGGCTTTATCACGGTGTGGCGCTGACACACCGGCTCCCCTATGTCGACTGGGAACTCGGCATCTATTTACCCCCCCACCTGTTTCGCCAAGTCTTGATTGAAGTGCTCGCCCTGGTGCTATTGCCGGCATTGCTGCTGCTCTTAGTGGTGGGATTGCGGCTGCGCTCCTTGCTGCGGATCTTCAAGATGGAGATCGGTTTGGTGCAGGAGCGGTTGTGCAGCTTGGGAGAGCGACGTGGTGAGCATGCCCATCGCGAGAATTGGTTCGTCAGCAAGAGTCTAGGCACCTTGGAGCAGCTGGAGATCAGCTATCAGGAGCACAAGCGGGCACTGCGGATCGACGCGCTGACCGGCATCTTCAACCGGCGCGCTTTCGATGAGGACAGGTTCAAGCTAGCCAAGCGCAATGAGCCGTTCACCATGGTGCTCATCGATGTGGATCATTTCAAACAGATCAACGACAGCTTCGGCCATCAGTTTGGCGATATGGTGCTGCGCCGGATCGGCGATGCGCTGGAGCGAAAGCTGGGCTTTCCCCATGTTTACCGTATCGGTGGCGATGAGTTTGCCGCCTTGCTGTTGTCAGGCCGCCAGCAAATAGAGGAGCAACTTGCCAAGTTGCAACAGGAGATCCAGGCCCAGCGCTGGCGAGAGGGGGAGTGCCGGGTCTCCTTGAGCATGGGGGTGGCCATGAATGGTCTGGGAGATAGCCAGCAGTTCGAGCGGGCCGATGAGGCGCTTTATCGTAGTAAGGCGGCGGGTCGGGATTGCTGGCACTTTGCAGAATAACAAGAGGAGGCTTATCGCCTCCTCTTGTTATTCTGCTTGCGTCATGGGCGCGCTGCGTCGCGTGCCCGGCTCAGCCACTGCTCGACTAAGGCCTGGTGGGCAGCCAGCCAGGCATCGGCGTGGCGCGCCACGTCAGCCGGTGCGCTCTGACCTTGCCGCATCAGGGCGTTCTGAGCGTTGATGTCGGCCAGAGGTAACTGCATCTGGGCGAACAGGGCGGCCGCGGCCGGGTTGGCCTTGGCAAAGGCTTTGTTGGCGACAATGTGCATCTGGTTGACCTGGAAACCGTAGTTCTTGCCATTGGGCAGGCGGGTATCGATGGCGGCGTCGTCCGGTTGTGCCGAGAAGGGCACCTCCAGCCACACCACGTCACGGCCTGGCACCATCTCGGCGCTGACCCAGTAGGGGGTCCAGGTGTAGTAGAGCACCGGTTTGCCACTGCGATAACGGGTCAGGGTATCGGCGATAATGGCCGCGTAGTTGCCCTGGTTGTGGTGCACCGTCTGGGTCAGGCCAAAGGCATCTAGCTGGTGGTTGATCATGCGCTCACAGCCCCAGCCGGGGTTGCAGCCGGCCAGATCCGCCAGCCCATCCCCGTCGCTGTCAAACAGGGCGGCGATCTTGGGGTCCTTGAGCTGTGCCAGGTTGTGAATGCCGTAGCGCTCGGCGGTGCGCTTGTCGATGAGATAGCCCTGGGCGGCCCCGCTCACATAGGTACCCTGACGGTAGAAGCGCCGATCGCCGCCGGCTTTCTCATACTTGTCGTCGTGCAGCGGTGACCAGTTGTAGGCGAGGAAGCTGCCATCACCGGCGGCGACCGTGGTGTAGCCCACGTTGTAATCCACCTCCTTGGCCTCGGCGACCTCATAGCCGAGTCGCGTCAGCAGTTTGCTCACCAGCTGGGTCTGAAAGCTCTCCTCCGGCAGCGAGCTTTGAATGGGTTGTACCTTAACGCCGGCTCCAGGCAAGGTCTCGTCGGCCAGTGCGTGGCCGGCCAGCAGCAGGGAGCCCAGCAGCAGGCTCGCGGTTATCTTCTTCATGCTTCTACTCCTTGGTGTCGGGCGGGGTGGGCTGTCTGGCTCAGTCGGCGCAGCAGGGCGGCCGGGCCACGGCTGCGCCAGCTCCCTTGCTGGCGCGGGTTGCGCCCCAGCGCCTGGGTGAGGCGATCGAGCACGATGGCCAGCAGCACGATGCCGACCCCGCCGATGGCGGCCATCCCCATATCCAGCCGGCCTATGCCGCGCAGCACCTGCTGACCCAGTCCGCCGACGGCGATCATCGAGGCGATCACCACCATGGAGAGCGACAGCATCAGGCACTGATTGACCCCGGCCATGAGGGTGGGCATGGCGAGCGGCAGTTGCACCTTGAACAGCAGTTGGCGCGGGTTGGCGCCAAACGAGTGGGCCGCTTCGACCAGGTCGGCCGGCACCTGGCGGATGCCGAGCATGGTCAGGCGCACCAGGGGCGGCAGGGCGAAGATGATGGTCACCACCACACCCGGCACGTTGCCGATGCCAAACAGCATCACGATAGGGATCAGGTAGACGAAGGCCGGCGTGGTCTGCATCGCGTCGAGCAGGGGCTGTACCCAGCGGCCGGCGCGCTCGCTTCTGGCCAGCAGGATGCCGAGCGGCAGCCCGATGAGCAGGCAGAAAAAGAGCGAGGTGAGCACCAGGGCCAGGGTCACCATGGCGTCGGACCAGGCACCGATGAGGCCGATCCCGGTCAGGGCGGCCAGGGTGCCGATGGCCATGGGGCCACTCACCCACTGCCAGGCCAGCAGGCCGAGCGCTGCAATCATCAGGGTGGCGGGGATGGCCTGTAATCCCTTGATCATGCCGCCGAGGATCGCCTCAACCGGCGCTCTGACCAGCATGAACAGCGGGCGACCATGCTCGACCAGGGCGGCGATGCTCTGCTCGGCCCAGCGATCCAGCGGCAGGCGGGCCTGCTCGAAGGGGTGCAGCAGATCCAGCGGTTTCGCAGGCTCCGGCGCGGCGATCTGCTGGGTCCACTCGGCGGCAGGGGTCGCCTCGGGGGCGCTGCCCCACGGGTCCTCGCTGTGCTGAGTGGCAGCCAAAGGCGCATCCGCCGCCGTGACATAAGGGGGAAAGAGGGTCAGTGCCAGCCCCACGATCAGGGTCAGCAGGGTCAGTGTTCTCAGCATGATGGGCTACTCCTGTCGAGGGTGTTGAGCAGGGTGGATTTGGAGATGAGGCCCACATAGGTGCCATCTTGCTCCACCACCGGCATCTGGCACGGGGATTGGGCCACCTGGCCTATCAGCTCCCCGAGCGGGGTGTCAGCCGGGATCGGCTGCACATCGCCGAGCAGTGCCTGCTCCAGCCCCCGTTTCTCACGTACCGCATCACACAGTGAATCGACCGAGACGACCCCGACGAAGCGGCGATTGCGCTCGACCACGTAACCAAACTCCCGCTCCTGCTCGCGCAACTGGCGCAATGCGTTGGCCGGGCCGTCGTTGCCCTTGCGCAGCAGCGGCAACTGGCGCCGGCTGGCGATATCGCGGGCACAGAAGACGTGGGCCGGATCGACCCCGCGAAAGAAGGTGCGCACATAGTCGTTGGCAGGCTGGCTCAGGATCTCGTCCGGCGTGCCCACTTGCAGCACCTTGCCATCTTGCATGATGGCGATGCGATCGCCGATGCGCATCGCCTCGTCCAGATCGTGAGAGATGAAGACGATGGTGCGGCGCTGCTCCCCTTGCAGGCGGATCAGCTCATCCTGCATCTCGGTGCGGATCAGGGGATCGAGCGCCGAAAAGGCCTCGTCCATCAGCAGGATATCGGGATCGCTGGCCAGGGCGCGGGCCAGGCCGACCCGCTGCTTCATGCCGCCGGAGAGGGCGTCGGGGTAGCTATCGACCCAGTTGGCCAGCCCGACCTGGGCCAGAGCCCGGCGGGCGGCGGCGTGACGCTCCTGTGCAGAAACGCCGGCCAGCGCGAGGCCGAAGGCCGCGTTGTCCAGCACTGTCAGATGCGGCATCAGGGCGAAAGACTGAAAGACCATGCTGATCTTGCTTCTGCGCACCTGTCTCAATGCCGCATCTGACATTGCCGTGATGTTCTTGCCATCGATCAGCACCTCGCCACGGGTCGGCTCAATTAAGCGGTTGAGCAGGCGCACCAGGGTGGATTTCCCGGAGCCGGAGAGGCCCATGATGACGAAGATCTCCCCCTCCTCGATGCTGAGGTTGACCTCTTGTACTCCGAGAGTGAGCCCGGTACGGGCCTGGATGGTCTGGCGATCGGCGCCCTGTTCAAGCAGGGCAAAGGCGGCGGAGGGGTCCTCCTTACCGAAAATTTTGTAGAGATGTCGGGTTTCCAATTTTGCTGTCATTCGGTTCCTTTTGGGTAATGAAGAGGGATGCCCTGACGGACATTGCTTTCTACTCTAACTATTTTTTGTGTGGTTTTCAAAATTAATTGCACGGCGAAGGGGTTTTGTTTTGCCTGTTTGCGTTGTTTTTGCTGGTTTTTTTATTTTATAGAAGGGAGTAAGGAGTGGGTTGTTGTTTTGGGTGGAAAGTATTTTTTAATCGAAATAAAAAAGCCGGTCATGGACCGACCCTGACGTGAGTCTGCTCCCGTTACAGGCTCTGCATCACCTCGGCGGCGATGGAAAACGAGCGTTTGCGAGCGCAGTGATCGGTGATGGGGCCGTTGAACATCAGCTCGTCGGCCTGGGTCTCGGCCAGCAGCGCCTGGATGCCGTGGCGGATCTGCTCAGGATTGCCGACCAGGGAGCGGGAGAGGGTGCGCTCCATCGCCAGCAGCTCATGGGCACCATAGCCTTCCAGCTCGGCGACCGGATGAGGTAGCTCCCCGGCCTCGCCGCGTAGCAGACGCAGGAATTGCTGTTGCAACGTGGTGAAGAGGTGGTGCGCCGTGCTGCTGTCGTCGGCCGCGATCAGGTTGATGCACACCAGGGCATGGGGTTTTGGCCAGCGCGCCGAGGGGCGGTACTGGCTGCGGTATAGCTCCAGCGCTTGCAGCAGCATGGCCGGCGCGAAGTGGGAGGCAAAGCCGAACGGCAACCCCATGGCGGCGGCCAGCTGGGCGCCATAGAGGCTGGAGCCGAGCAGCCAGACCGGCACCTCGAGGCCGCGTCCCGGCACCGCCTGCACCGGGCCGGGCTGCGTGCCGAAGTAACCGATGAGCTCGGCCACGTCCTGTGGAAAGCTGTCGACCCCCTGCTCCTTGTGGCGACGCAGGGCGCGCATGGTGGTCTGATCGGTGCCAGGGGCACGGCCAAGGCCGAGATCGATGCGATCGCCAAACAGAGAGGCGAGGGTACCAAACTGCTCGGCCACCACCAGTGGCGCGTGGTTGGGCAGCATGACACCGCCGGCGCCGAGCCGGATGCGCGAGGTGGCGTGACCGAGGTGGCACAGCAGCACCGCGGTGGCGGCGCTGGCTATGCCGGGCATGTTGTGGTGTTCGGCCAGCCAGTAGCGGGTGTAGCCGAGCGCTTCGGCATGCTGCGCCAGATCCAGCGAGTGGCGAAACGCCTCGGCCGGACTCGAGCCTTGGGCGACGGGAACCAGATCGAGCAGGGAGTAAGGGATGCTCATGAAGGACTCCAGCAGGAGGGAGGAGGGCCCACTCTAGCAACCCTGTCAGGCCCTGGCGAGTGATCAGGACCCTGGGAGCGGCTGCTCGCGCTGCCCTTCCAGCTCCTTGGCCAGAAAGTAGTTGAGGAAGGTGCGGATGATGGCGATCACCGCCAGCCGGATCAGCTCCTCCTGGCTGGGCGCTATGGTGGTGGCCAGGATGTCGGCGGCCAGCTGGAACTCGAGCGCCAGGATGAGCCAGCTGCCAAAGCAGAGGCGGATGCGGGAAAAACCGGGCGAGGTGTCCCGCTCGCGCAGCACCAGCCGGGCGGTCTGGATCACCCCGACGGCGACGCAGGCAACCGAGATGAGTTCGAGGACAAATTGCAGCAGCTCCACGCCGTGCAGCATGGCCTGTTTCCATTGGGCGATATCCAGCCATTCGAGCATAAGCTTCTCCTTAATATGGGGCATAGAGTTATTAACACATTGATTTGTAAAGGCCAAGTGACGCGTCAGCGCACACCGAGGTGGCGAGGGGGCCTATGCAGGGCTCTTTTGGGTTAACCCTGCCGATGACGCGGTGCCACGCCGTGGGGGCGCGGCCTGCGCCCGTCACGACCTCGTTCGTGCGGCAGGGGCCCAGGCCCGCTTGCACAGGATGCGGATAAGTATGCTCTGATAAGGTGGTTTTACATGCCGCAGTGGGGGCTTTCCGGTAGAATCGACCTCCGGTTTTGACTCTGGCGAGGAGAGGGGATGACGGTCCACTTCCAGGCATTTCACAGTATCAAGGCGCTGGGCGAGAGCCAGGTGCTGCTCAACTGGTCCGGCACCAATCCGCTGGCCCGCCTCGAACAGGTGTTCCGGCCCCGCAGCGAGCATGAATTGCAGCAGCTGTTGCAGCAAGAGCCCGGACGTCGGCTGCGCCTCATCGGCTCTTCCCTCTCCTACGAACCCATTCACAGCGTCTACCAAGACCCCGCCGCCTTGCTGGTGGACTTGTGCCACCTCACCGGCCGGGTCGCCTGCGACGGGCAGAGCGTGACCTACCGCGCCGGCACCCAGGTCGACACCCTCTATGCCGATCTGGTCGCCATGGGGCGGATGCTGCCGGCGTCGCCCGGCGTCATCGGCATTCAGACCCTGGGCGGGGCGCTCAGCACCGGCACCCATGGCCAGGGACTGGGGCAATCCTCCCTGTGCGAGGCGGTGCTGGGGCTGCGGGTGATGCTGGCCAGCGGCGAGGTGATCGGGCTGGAGCGCGACGATCCCCGCTTCGGCGCCTTCGTGATGGGGCTGGGCTGCCTTGGCATCCTGCTCGAGGTGCGCCTTGCCACCGTGCCCAACCGCATCATGCGCTGCACCAAGTTCACTACCGACTACGCCTGGCTGCGCGAGCACAACGAGCGGGTCAACCGCGAGCACGCCTTCGTCAAGAGCTGGTGGTTCGCCTGGACCGGCGAGTGTCACCTGTGGGTGGTCGACCCTGCCTCTCAGGAGGAGACAGCGCGCTATCATGCCAACGGTGACGCCGTGCTCGAGCTCTCGGCCGAGCGCGACGAGCGGATGAACGCCACCATAGAGCACACCCTCAGCAAGATGGCCCGCGACACCAAGGACGAGCAGCAGGCCGGCGAGCACTTCGAGACGGTGCGCCGCTTCAAGGACGCCTCGGATCTGGTGGGCAATGTCTACCAGATCCTCTGCAAGGGGATCCCCGCCCCCCAGATCAACTGCGAGGTGGCGGTGCCGCTGGAGCGGATGAACGAGGCGCTGGCCCTGCTCGAGCAGTGGCAGCAGGCCAACCCCGGTGTGCTGCACTATCCCTTCATTCTGCGCTGCTGCGGCCCCTCCACGGCCTGGCTGAGCCCGGCCCATGGCCGCGCCGTCTGCTGGATCGGCTTTTTGGTCTATCTGGCGGCGGACGGCTCGTTTGTCGGCGGCTCCCTCGAGCAGATGCGCGAGTTGCAGCGCCTGCTCGCCCCGCTCGGCGGCCTGCCCCATTTTGGCAAGCACCTGGCGACCGATCTGTATGACTTCCCGCGTCAGCTGCCGCGCTGGCACGACTTCCTGGCCTTGCGCCGCGCGCTTGATCCCCATGGGCGCTTCCTAAATCGCTGGACCCGCGACCTGTTCCAACTGGGCGAGGAGACCCCCTGATGCTGACCGATCAGAACGACCCGCGTATTCCCGTGACCCTGCTGACCGGTTTTCTCGGCAGCGGCAAGACCACCCTGCTCAACCACTGGGTGAAGCAGCCGGAGCTGGGCGAGTGCGCCGTGCTCATCAACGAGTTCGGCTCGGTGGGGCTGGATCACCACCTGGTGCAGCAGATCGACGAGCAGGTGGTGCTGCTCGACTCGGGCTGCATCTGCTGCTCGGTGCAGGGCTCGCTGGTCGATGCCCTGCAAGGGCTCTTCATGAAGGCGGTGCAAAAGAAGATCAAACCCTTCAAGCGCCTCATCATCGAGACCACAGGGCTGGCCGACCCGGCGCCTGTGCTGTTCACCCTGCGCGAGGAGGGGTTCATCGCCCAGCGCTACCGCTTCGATGGCACCGTCACCGTGGTCGATGCCGGCCATATCGAGGCGCAGCTGGCGGCCCAGTATGAGGCGGTAAAACAGGTGGTGCTGGCCGATCTGCTGGTGGTGAGCAAGGGGGATCTGGTCGACGAGCCGACCTTGCAGGCGGTCGAGGCGCGGTTGCAAGGCCTCAATCCGGCGGCCCCGATCCGTCGGGTGGTCAACGGGGCGCTGCCGGCCAGCGAGCTGGAGAGCCTCGGCGCCTACAATGCCGAGGCCGGGCGCGATGTGCGCCAGCTGCTCGCCTGGCTGCGCAGCGAGGCCCCCCGGCAGGGGCTGGCCTCGCCGCTGCGTCCACAGCCGCACAAGACGCCGGTGGGGGCGGCCGGCGTTCCGGCCTTCCAACACGCCGATGTCGAGAGCTTCTCCCTGCGTCTCGGTGAGCCGCTCAAGGCGGGCCGGTTGCTGGCCGCCATCGACGCGGTGCAGGCGCGCTTCGGCGACGCCATGCTGCGCCTCAAGGGGATCTTGCAGCTGGAGGGGGAGAGCCAGCCTGTGGTGATCCACGGGGTACACGGCCAGCTCTATCCGTTGCAGACGCTGGGGGATTGGCCGGAAGGGCGGGCCCAGTCGCGGCTGGTGTTTATCGTGCGTGGCAGCGATCGCGCGGCCATTGAAACCCTGTTCTTGCAGACCCTTTCATCCCCCGAGCCCACGTTGGAAGAGCGGCTGCGGGCTACGCTGGGTCATCCCGACATGTAAATTCAGGAGGTGTCCATGCTGACTCCTTTCGAGCGCAAGCTTTTGCCCTGGCTGGCTGCCGTGGGTTTTTTCATGCAGGCACTGGACGCCACCATTCTCAACACCGCCCTGCCGGCGATGGCGGCCTCGCTCGGCGAGAGCCCGCTGCGCATGCAGTCGGTGATCATCGCCTACGTGCTGACGGTGGCGCTGCTCATTCCGGCGTCGGGCTGGCTGGCCGATCGCTTTGGCACCCGCCGCATCTATCTGCTGGCGATCCTGTTGTTCACCCTGGGCTCGCTGGCGTGTGCCGCAGCACCGAGCCTGCCGCTGCTGGTGACGGCCCGGGTGCTGCAAGGGATCGGCGGTGCCTTGCTGGTGCCGGTTGGCCGGCTCGCCGTGCTGCGCATCTTTCAGGGGCGCGAGCTGCTGCGCGCCATGTCATTTGTCACCATACCGGGGCTGGTGGGGCCGCTCATCGGCCCGGCCCTCGGTGGTTGGCTGGTGGAAGTGGCCTCCTGGCACTGGGTGTTTCTCATCAACCTGCCGGTGGGACTGCTGGGGCTGCTGGTGTGCGGGCGCTTCATGCCGGATCTCTACCAGCCGACCAGCGGTTTTGACTGGAAGGGATTTGCCCTGTTCAGCCTGGGGTTGGTGCTGGCCTCCCTCGGTTTGCAAGGGATGGGGGAGCGCAGCTTCTCGGTCGGTATCTCGCTGCTGATGTTGCTGGCGGGGCTGGCGGCCATGGCCGGCTACTGGCTCTATGCGGCGCGCGCCACCCGGCCGCTCTTCTCCCTCTCGCTGTTTCACTCCTCCACCTTTGCCATCGGCATCCTCGGCAACCTGTTTGCCCGCCTCGGCAGCGGGGCCATGCCGTTTCTCACCCCCCTGTTTCTGCAACTGGGGCTGGGGTTTTCACCGAGCGTGGCGGGCATGACCATGATCCCCACCGTGCTCGGAGCCATGTTGACCAAGACGCTGGTCAACCGGTTGATCCCCATGCTCGGTTATCGTCGCATCCTGATCGGCAATACCCTGCTGTTGGGGGGGATGATGAGCGGTTTTGCCTTCATCGATGCTGGGCTGCCCTATTGGGCTCTGCTCTGCTGGTTGGGGCTGTTCGGCGCGTTCAACTCGTTGCAGTTCTCGGCGATGAACACCCTGACCCTCAAGGATCTGGGGCCGGAGCAGGCCAGTGGCGGCAACAGCCTGCTCTCGGTGGTGATGCAACTGGCCATGAGCATGGGGATCGCCATCGCAGCCAGCCTGCTCAATCTGTTCCATGGCGAGCAGGAGACCTGGTTGCCGACCTTCCACATCACCTATGTGGCGGTGGGGGTGATGTCGATGCTGGCCGCCCTGATCTTCGCCCAGCTGGGTCAGGAGGAGTGTGAGCCGACCCCGCGTCGCGATGCGTCAGCGCCGTAGTGGCGGCGTTGCGGCACGCGCGCTCAGCAATAAAAACGGGAGGCTTAGCCTCCCGTTTTGCCGATCAGGGTTGCCAGTTGAACACAATGGGGCAGAGCTGCTGCGCCCCTTTGTCGTAGGCGGCCCACAGCTCGGCATAGGTGCGGCCATCGAGGGGGTGGCGCAGATCGGGGGCCAGCTCGGCCAGGGGCCAGAGCACGAAGGCGTTGGTGAGGATCTCGCCGCGTGGCAGGCTGACCGGCTGCTCGCAGACGGTGTCGTCATAGAGCAGCAGGTCGAGATCCAGGGTGCGCGGGGCGAACTTCTTGGCATCCAGTGCGCGGCCGTGGGCAAATTCCAGCTCGCGCAGGGCCTGGGCCAGTTGGCCGAGGGGGAGCTCGGTTTCGGCAGCCGCGACCAGGTTGTAGAAGGGGCGGCCGATGAAGCCGACCGCCTCGCTTTCAAACACCCGGGAGACGGTGAGGTTGCCAAACAGGCGATAGAGGCTGTCCAGCCCGGCACGGATATGGTGGTCGCGCTCGACATTGGAGCCGAGGCTGATGTAGATGCGGGCCATTACTGCTGGGCCGGGTTCGGTGTGCGGTGGCGCAGGATCTCGACGCCGACGCCGGCCGAGTTGGGCACGGCGCCCGGTTTGGTCAGGGTCACCTTGACCCACTGTACCCGCGTATCGCTCAGGGCCAGGGTGGCGACCTGTTCGGCCATAGTCTCGACCAGCTCGACGACCGTGTTGCTCACGTGCTGGGCGATCTTCTCGGAGAGGGTGGCATAATCCAGTGCCAGATGAATGTCATCGGTAGCGGCCGCGGGGCGGTTGTCGAAACCGAGTTCCAGATCCAGCAGCAGCTTGCGGCGGATCCCCTTTTCCCACTCGTACACCCCAATGGTGGACAAAACCTCCAAACCGCGAATAAACACCTTGTCCATAGCACTACTTCTTCTTTAATCTTGACGTATTGTTGCGAGCAACGGGATGCAGGCACTGGCAGACCTTCTGCCGGAGGCGATAACGGCGTGAGCCGCACCGCAAACGCCCGCATCATACTCCATTCATGGCACGGTAAGAACGACCAAGATGACCGCCCTCACCTTTTTGATGATTGTTCTGGCTTATCTGGGAGGTTCCCTCTCCAGCGCCGTACTGATCTCCAGGGCGGCGGGGTTGCCGGATCCGCGCGAGTTCGGCTCCCACAATCCGGGGGCCACCAATGTGATGCGCCTGGGTGGCAAAGGTGCCGCCGCCGCCGTGTTGATCCTCGATATCCTCAAAGGCTTGATCCCGGTCTACCTGGCCTGGTTTTTTGACATCAAGCCGGTGTTTCTCGGTTTTATCGGCGTCGCTGCCTGCCTGGGCCACATGTACCCGGTTTTCTTCCGTTTCCGGGGGGGCAAGGGGGTGGCCACCGCTCTTGGCACCATGCTCCCCATCGGCTTCACCATGGGCGGGCTGGTGATGGTCACCTGGTTTGTGGTGCTGCTGGTGAGCGGCTACTCCTCGCTGGCCTCTATCATCACCGTGCTGCTGACCCCTGTTTTTACCTACCTGCTCAAGCCCGAATATACCCTGCCGGTGTCGCTGCTCTCCTGCCTCATCCTGATCCGTCACCATGAGAACATGGCGCGCCTGATGCGCGGTGAAGAGCCCAAGGTGTGGCGCTGTAAGCGTGAGACAGAGCCGGAAGAGTAAAGCTTGAGTTAGCAAAACGCTGCCCGGTGGATAAAAAAAAGACGAACGAGATGAAAACTGAATTTTCCCGTTGACCCGCCGAGTCAAAATCCGTTTAATAGCGCCCACGCCCAGATAGCTCAGTCGGTAGAGCAGGGGATTGAAAATCCCCGTGTCGGCGGTTCGATTCCGTCTCTGGGCACCACATTTTGGTGCCATGAAATAAAAATTTGTTCATGCACAATGGTTTGAAGTGTGCCGGCTTAGCTCAGTAGGTAGAGCAACTGACTTGTAATCAGTAGGTCACCAGTTCGATTCCGGTAGCCGGCACCATTTGCCCAGATAGCTCAGTCGGTAGAGCAGGGGATTGAAAATCCCCGTGTCGGCGGTTCGATTCCGTCTCTGGGCACCACTTACAATTCCTCCGTAGTTCAGTCGGTAGAACGGCGGACTGTTAATCCGTATGTCACTGGTTCGAGTCCAGTCGGAGGAGCCATCTTCAATAAGCCCGGTCGTAAGACCGGGCTTATTTTTTTGTCTGAAAAATAGAAATTAGCCTTCATTTTAACCACTTACCGTCGATATAAGGCTTGGGTTCAGTGACTCTCACTTAAGCTGGAATCAAGTAGTGAGCAGTAGACCCGGCCCCTCTGAAGCGCAGAGGAAAGGAATGACACACAGGAGTGGCATACCGCGCCGGTTCGCCAGTGAAAGGAAGTCATGGCAACCATTTTGGTGTGTCAAGATGGAGGTGGTTATATGAAACGTGTCGTTGTATTTCTCGTCGGACTGAGTGGATTATGTGGTTCTGTTGTGGCGGCGGATGGGGGGGAGATCCACTTTCGTGGCGCCATCATCGAGGCGCCCTGTGCGGTGCAGCATGATGAAACGTCGCTCTCCATGCTTTGCTGGCGCGATCATGAGCTACAGCCGCGCAGCATAGCGTGGCGTCAGCTGGAGCGCGGTGATAACACCCTGTGGCAGGCTCAGATTAAGACCGAGACGCTGGCACAGGCTAATGTGAAGCGGGTGACGATCACCTATCCCTGAGACGCTCTTCGCGGTGGGATCTAGGCTGACCACAATTCTATGGCTGTCGCCAGCCTGTTATAATCCGCCCCCTTTGCTACGTGCGAGCGGGCGGAATAAGTTGTGGTGATGGCGGCCCCAGGTCGTATTTAATACCGCATTATCTGTTATATCCGGTCGTACTCCTCAGATGACAGGAATAACATGGATCATCAAACCCTTTCGCGCCGTCCCTCATTGGCCACTGTATTGCTCTGGTGTGAACCCTTGCTGATGTTGCTGGTTCTGGGTTCCCTGTTCGGGTACCTGGGCAGTCACATGGGGTTGTCGGCCATGGTCAATACCCTGTTCAATACCGCCCATCAGCTGCTGCTCAACACCGTGCTCTTCATCATGGGGATCACCGTGCTCTCCGGGGCGCTCAGCCAGCTGCTCAGCGAGTTTGGCGTCATCCGCCTGCTGGAGGTGCTGCTGGCGCCGCTGATGAGGCCGGTGTTTCGTCTGCCGGGCCGCACCGCGCTGGCCGCTCTCATGACCTTCTTCTCCGACAATCCGGCCGTCATCAGCCTGGCCAAAGACCACCGCTTTCGTCGCGGCTTCACTCCCTGGCAACTGGTATCGCTCACCAACTTCGGTACCGCGTTTGGCATGGGGCTCATCGTGGTCACCTTTATGGCGACCTTGCAGCTTGGCGATGGGGGCTCAACCGTCAAGGCGGCGCTGACCGGCCTGCTCGGGGCTCTGGTGGGCTCGGTCGTCTCCACCCGGTTGATGCAGCGGATGATCCGTCCCCTGGTCGGGGATACTCCTATCGATGAGGCACCGGTAACGCAAGAGGGGGCGGCGGGGCTCCAACATGAGCGCACCCCTGTCTGGCTGCGGGTACTCAACGCCCTGCTCGACGGCGGTAAGTCGGGGGTTGAGCTCGGCATGGCGGTGATCCCCGGTGTGCTCATCATCAGCACCTTCGTGATGCTGCTCACCTTCGGGCCGGGGGAGAAAGGCTACAGCGGTGAGGCGTTCCAGGGGGTGGCCCTGCTGCCGGCACTGGCTGCCAAGGTGGGAGGGCTGTTTGAGCTGTTGTTCGGCTTCACCCAGCCTGAGTTGGTCGCCTTTCCGGTTACCTCCCTCGGCGCGGTGGGGGCGGCCATGTCACTGGTGCCGCCCTTTATCGCCAAAGGGTGGATTGGTGGCAACGAGATTGCCGTCTTCACCGCCATGGGGATGTGCTGGAGCGGCTTTCTGAGCACTCACACCGCCATGCTCGATGCCCTCGGCTATCGCCACCTTACCTCCCGCGCCATCGTTGCCCACACCATCGGCGGCCTGTGCGCCGGTGTGGCCGCTCACCAACTCTATCTACTGCTGGGCTGAGTCGGGTTCAGACACGGAAACAAAAAGAGGCTCTTCGGAGCCTCTTTGCATTTCTCGTGGGGAGTAAGTTGGGTTGTGTGTTTTTTATTCAGTTTATGTGAGTGAGCCCCCGGTATTGAGAGCTGAAAAGAGATTAATCTGAGTGTTCCAAATGGTGACTGGAGGCATTTTCATGGGTTGGTATGAGTTAAAACTTTCTAGCAGTAAGCAACATTACTTTGTACTAAAAGCGGGAAACGGCGAGGTAATCCTGACTAGCGAGATGTACAACAGTCGTGCTTCAGCGGAGAACGGTATCGCATCGGTGCAGACCAATTCACCTGAACGAGCCAATTATGACCTGAAACCGGCTGTAAACGGGAAGTGGCACTTTAACCTGAAGGCCAAGAACCACCAGATCATTGGTGTGAGCCAGATGTACGCTAGCGAGTCATCAGCCGAGAACGGCATTGCCTCTGTGCAAACTAACGGCCCATCCAAGACAGTTAAGGATTTGACCCAGTCATAATTGGATTAATGTGAGATTCATATGCAGCTCTGTTAAGCCGAGAGCATGTATTTCCGAAAGGGGGCATAGTGCCCCCCTTCTACGTTTGTGGTTGCTGGTTTCTGTTCCATAACCTGGCCCGGTCTATATCTGGTCTGGGTGGTCAAGGTATGTATGTGGAGCACTTCGTCACAAAGATGAGTAGATAGGCGAGTGCGTCGTCAGGTCATTTCTCCGGTCGTCAGCTCCGGTCTTTGCCGCTGAGTGTATTGGCTATGGTAAGACCGGAGACAAGACCGGAGAGACGCAATCAGAGAGGATGGCGGGCAAGAATGAGAACGGGTGACAACCCTGATGCCAAAAGTCACCGAAGCAGAGTTGACCGGATATGTTCAGCGTGAGTCTGGGGGATATCCGGTCTGTACGGCAATTAGAAGTCTAAGATGCCGCTTGATGGCTTGAGTTTAAGCCAAACACAAAGCAGTTGATCGGGTTCATCAAGCGGCGCAGGATTTTAGCACGCTGAAAGGAGGGCAGTGAAAATCACTTCTGTAAAATTTTGCTCATCCATACCGCGAGAGTTTCGAGTGAGGCTAAAACACTCGTTTTATCGATGTGACAAGCGATATAGTTGATTTCCAGCGTGTTTTTTGTGTTTTTTACTTCACTATCAGCATTCATCATATCTTCCAGTTCTGGATAGCGTTTACCCTGCGTTATTGATGTATGTAATTCAGCGGTCAAAGGGTAATCACTTTTACATATCCAAGCATTTATATAATAGGACAAACCATTCCCAACAATCGATGGGTAATATACAAAGCTAACTCCGCTGTCTCCCCATATCGAAGGCGCTAGATGAATCGCTTTATAATTACATTCCCAATTGTTCGTTGAAATGGAAATGTTGTTATCTGATATGGTGTTGCTTAGCACCGATTTCACATCATTTATTGTTTGTTTCTTAAATAGAGCGAGAACCTCCTCAGCCTTCACTAATGCATGAAAGTTCTCTTCAACGAACTGAATATCATTTTTCTTCATAACAGTCTCTTCAACCAAACCGCTTAATGATGACAAGTGCTCTAAAAATTCACGGTAGAACACAGTCCATTTGCTAAACTCATCCTTTAATATCTCAAGGCCAAAGTTCTCCAGAGCCGACTGTACCAACTTAGAGTAGGTAATCGTTTCCCAGCCTTCGATACCTGCCGCCTTATTTGAGTCGGGCTTTAATATGCAACGATAAACTATTTGATTGTTGTCAACTTGTTGGTCTAAATAGTCATTGTAATCAGAGAATGGATTATACGTATCAGCAAATACTTTGTTTTCTATGCCGATTATAAAATCATCATGCTTGATAAATATATCCAAGCGAGATTTCTGGCTTGTGTTAGCCTCTCTGTAAACGACAGAGGATGATAAATCAATGCAATCAATATCATGCCCAAGAATCTTGAGGAGGGATGTTAACAACCAGGGTTTGGTATAGTTATCCTTGCCCATAAATAGTGCCATTAGGTCACTGGTTGGGTTTTCAAGGTAGCCAGCGCCACTCGCAGCAAAGAAATTAGGTACGGTTGTCTCTTCGGGTTGAAATCCTAATAAATACTCTATGAGATATCTTCCAATAGCTTCACTTAATAATTTATCGTCCATAAAAGCTTATCCTAGTAATATTTATACGTATTTATACACCTGAGCAAACGAGCACCAGCACTCAACTCCAAACTATTCATTCACGCTTTTTAGGATTTTTTGGCCGGTAAGCGATGATGTTAACCCGTCCTTTACCTTTAAACTTCGCAAGATCAAATAGGCCCGTTTTTTCTATTAGCTCTGGTAATTTTGTCACCCCATAAGTTCTGGAGTCATAGTCAGGTTTTATTCTTTTCAAAAGATTCCCTACACCAGCAATGTTGGCCCAATCGCTGTCATTATTTTCAAACTCCACGAGACCTGAAGTTAACTCATCATCTTTAAACTGTTGCCAGCCAGAAAATAAAATATCTATGATTTCTTGCGGAATAACGCCAGTTGATTTTCTGACTGCATCATTGGATGGTGATGAAATGGCCGTGTCACCGAGGTTCTCAGTAAGAATGAAATTGTCACATGAATTTCTAAAGGCTATCGGGGTTTTGTTTTCTCCAACACCAAAAACATACATTTCTGCTTCTCTCAAGCGAGAGGCTAGCTTGGTGAAATCACTGTCCGAGGAGATTATAACAAACGCATCGTAGCGGTTTGTATATAGCAAGTCCATTGCATCTATTATCAGCGATGCATCAGTTGAATTTTTCCCAGTTGTGTACGCGAACTGTTGTATTGGCTGGATTGCCAATTCGTTTAGCGTCGTTTTCCAGTTTTTAAGATGTTCGCTAGACCAATCACCATAGGCTCGCTTTGTGATAATATGCCCATGAGTTGATATCTCGTTGAGAATGAATTTTATTTTCGAGTATTGCGCATTATCTGCATCAATCAGAACTACAATTTTCTTATGCTCATTTAAATCTAGCATCCATATCCTCCCTCGCCATCCTTGATATACATATGATTAACCATGGCATGGTGCGTGAAATATATATAATGCGCAACCGCTTACATCACATTTTGAAACATATATTAAAACCATGTTCATCCAGAACATCAGGCCCTGAGCTAACCACTCAGGGCCTTTTTCATATCCACGATTCAAAGGACAGAGCATGTTTATCCACCAAATTTTGCGTAAACAAGTAGCCGCGATCAGCATCAAGCCCATGAGAGACGGCAGTATAGATTTCACGGTAAAGGGCAGCACCAAGGGAGCAATTAAGGGGGCTATCACTGGAGCTGGCGTCGGTGCCAGAGGCGGTATCCCAGGTGAATCGCCCCTACTTTCCTAGACACCCCAAGAGCCTCAAACTGAGGTCATTCAGGAGGTGTTATGAGCAAGCAGCAACGTTACACGGAAGAATTCAAACTGGCCGCCGTCAAGCAGGTGACTGAGCGCCATTACCCAGTGGCAGAGGTCGCTGAACGACTTGGTGTTTCCAGCCACAGTCTTTATGTCTGGATCAAACGCTACAACCAACCCGAAGCGCAGCAACAGCATGACTCCAGCCAGCAAGCCGAAATTCGGCGCCTCAAGGCTGAACTGCGCCGCGTCACCGATGAGCGAGATATCTTAAAAAAGGCCGCCGCGTACTTTGCCAAGCTGTCAGGGTAAGGTACGCCTTCATCCGGGAGCACGCGTCCACACATCCCATCCGCCGACTGTGTCGGATGATGAATGTCCACCCGAGCGGTTATTACTCCTGGCTGCACCAGCCTTTATCTACCCGAGCTCTGGAAGACCAACGACTCCTAGGCCAGATCAAGCAATGTTGGCTAGAAAGCGGCGGCGTCTATGGTTATCGCAAGATCCGGGACGACCTGCGAGAGATGGGCGAGACCTGCGGGAAACACCGGGTGGCGCGATTAATGCGTCATGAAGGTTTACGTTCACAAACCGGTTATCGCCGCCGTCCCGGTCATTATGGTGGCCGGCCAACGGTGGTTGCACCGAATTATCTTGAGCGCCAGTTCGATGTGACTGAGCCAAACAAGGTCTGGGTAACGGATATCACTTATATCCGAACCCATGAAGGCTGGCTCTATCTGGCCGCGGTATTGGATTTGTTTTCACGACAAGTCATTGGGTGGTCAATGGGGTCACGGATCGACCGAGAGTTGGCCATCAGCGCGTTACTGATGGCGGTGTGGCGACGGCAACCCGAGCAGGAAGTGCTGGTTCATTCTGATCAAGGGAGCCAGTTTAGCAGTCATGACTGGCTGGATTTTTTGCGGGAGCACCAGCTCAAGGCCAGCATGAGCAGACGTGGCAATTGTCATGATAACGCGGTGGCGGAGAGTTTCTTCCAGCTCCTCAAACGCGAGCGGATCCGACGTAAAACCTATGCGGATCGCGAGGAGGCCCGGCAGGATGTGTTCGATTACATTGAAATGTTTTACAACCCCAAGCGTCGGCACAGTTTCAACAATGGGTTATCACCAGTAGAGTGTGAAAAGCAATATTTCGAACGGCTCAAAGTGTCTAAAGAAGCCGGGGCGATTCAATCCGGCCGTTATCAGCCTGGCCAAAGACCACCGCTTTCGTCGCGGCTTCACTCCCTGGCAACTGGTATCGCTCACCAACTTCGGTACTGCGTTTGGCATGGGGCTCATCGTGGTCACCTTTATGGCGACCTTGCAGCTTGGCGATGGGGGCTCAACCGTCAAGGCGGCGCTGACCGGCCTGCTCGGGGCTCTGGTGGGCTCGGTCGTCTCCACCCGGTTAATGCAGCGGATGATCCGTCCCCTGGTCGGGGATACTCCCATCGATGAGGCACCGGCAACGCAAGAGGGGGCGGCGGGGCTCCAACATGAGCGTCCCCCTATCTGGCTGCGGGTACTCAACGCCCTGCTCGATGGGGGCAAGTCGGGGGCTGAGCTCGGCATGGCGGTGATCCCTGGTGTGCTCATCATCAGCACCTTCGTGATGCTGCTCACCTTCGGGCCGGGGGAGAAAGGCTACAGCGGTGAGGCGTTCCAGGGGGTGGCCCTGCTGCCGGCACTGGCTGCCAAGGTGGGAGGGCTGTTTGAGCTGTTGTTCGGCTTCACCCAGCCTGAGTTGGTCGCCTTTCCGGTCACCTCCCTCGGCGCGGTGGGGGCGGCCATGTCATTGGTGCCGCCCTTTATCGCCAAGGGGTGGATTGGTGGCAACGAGATTGCCGTCTTCACCGCCATGGGGATGTGCTGGAGCGGCTTTCTGAGCACTCACACCGCCATGCTCGATGCCCTCGGCTATCGCCACCTTACCTCCCGCGCCATCGTCGCCCACACCATGGGCGGCCTGTGCGCCGGGGTGGCGGCGCACCAGCTCTATCTGCTGCTGGGCTGAGCGCCTACCCGTCATGAGCATCCCGCCGCGGGTCTGATGCTGAAGCCTGTTCGCGGCAGAGCCGGTGTTCTATCCACCCTCTTCTGGCAAGCTTGCTCCGCCCGGCATGAGGACGAAAAAAGCCCCGCAGAGGCGGGGCACGATAAATCTAAATCAATGTTGACCAATGGTGAAAGTGATTGGCGTGACGTCGAGGTGAGCCACGCCGGGAAGCATAAGGGGTTGTCACTCCCCTGTATGTCGTCCGTTTCTGAACTTGTTTCTGTTTAGCTGCGGATGCGGCGATAGATGAACAGGAGCAGCAAGGCGCCGGCAATGGAGATAAGCAGACTGGCCACGTTGAAGCCGTTGACGCTGCCAAGCCCCAGGCTGGTGCTGATGAAGCCGCCGACCAGGGCGCCGGCGATGCCGAGAACGACGGTCATGATGAAGCCGCCCCCATCGCGGCCCGGCATGATCCACTTGGCCAGGATGCCGACGATAAGGCCAAGAACAATCCAGGAAAGGATACCCATGTCTATTCTCCTCTATTAATGACCGGGTCATTGTAGACCCATTGTTCGCAACGCATGGGGGCGAATGGCCGGTGCGGGTCAGAAGCTGTCCGAGCCGCATCCCCCCTGAGGGGCGGCGCAGTCTAAAGATAAAAAAACCGGGCCCATGGCCCGGTTTTTTTATTATCGACGACTTACTGGAACAGCAGCACCATCAGCAGCCCCACCGTGATGGCGGACACCAGGAAGGCGAAGCCATAGAACACGTAGTGGTGCAGCTTGGTGGTGTGGATCCCCAGGTCATGCAGGCCGTGGTAGATCCGGTGCATGCCGTGCCAGATCGGCAGGGCGATGATCACCAGGATGATGGCGGCGCCCCACCAGGAGCTGGCGAACTCGAGCACACGCTCGTAGCTCATGGCTTCCACGTCCATGATGCCAAGCGGCACCAGCAGGCCGGTGATGAGGACGATGATCGGCAGCAGCATGGCAACCACCATACCGCCCGCACCAAACAGACCCCAGTAGATAGGTTCATCGGAACGTCTCATGGTCTCTCTCCTCATGCCACGATGATCAGAACAAGCGCGGATACCACCGCCAGAGCCACGTACTGGACCAGCACGATGGGCTTCTCGGGGATCAGTTGATCACCCTTGAAGATCCGCATCGCCTTGGGGGCCAGTGCGAACCAGGTCTTGGCGTGGAACAGGCAGGCGGCCAGTGCGATCACGTGGAACAGGATGGCCAGCGGGTTTTGCAGCGACTCGAGCCAGGCGTTGAAGGCATCGGGCCCCTGCACCAGGCGCAGCAGCCCCCACATCAGCACAACGGCATAGATGGAGACGAACAGGCTGGTACCCTCACGGATCATGTAACCGGTGTAGAAGGCGTTCTTCAACCACCAGTCCTTTTTCATCTCGCGGACGTAAGGCTTACGTTTGCTGTTTTCGTTGTTCATGGTCTCACTCCGGCTTGAACATGGCGATCATGTAGTCCTTGGCGCTCTCGACCTTGCCGAGCTGGATCGCAGCGGCGGGATCGACGCCCTTCGGGCACACGTCAGAGCAGTAACCGACGAAGGTGCAGCTCCACACGCCAGAGTCGGCGTTGACGATCTTCATGCGCTCGGCGGCCGCGCCATCACGGCTGTCGGCGTTGTAGCGATAGAGCAGCGCCAGGGCGGCCGGGCCGGTGAACTGCTTGTTCAGGCCATACTGCGGGCAGGCGGCGTAGCACAGGCCACAGTTGATGCACATGGAGAACTGACGATACTTCTCCAGCTCGGCCGGGGTCTGCAGGTACTCACCGTCGCACAGGCTCTTCTCTTCCTTCGGAATGATGTAGGGCTTGATGCTCTCGAGCTTCTCGATGAAGTCGGACATGTCCACCACCAGATCACGCTCGATCGGGAAGTTGTTGAGCGGCTCGATACGCATCTTGCCCGGGGTGTAGTCGCGCAGGAAGGTCTTGCAGCCGAGCTTGGGCACGCCGTTGACCATCATGCCGCAGGAGCCGCAGATCGCCATCCGGCAGGACCAGCGGAAGCTTAAGGTGGAGTCCAGGTGGTCCTTGATGTAGTTCAGGGCTTCCAGCAGGGACATCTCTTTGGCGAACGGCACCTGGAAGGTCTGGAACCAGGGCTCGTTGTCCTGCTCGGGACGATAGCGCAGGATCTCAATTTCCATCATCTCAGCCATTCTTCTTGGCCTCCTGTTGTTCTGCTTCGGCACCGTAGACACGCTTGGCCGGCTGGGATTTGGTGATCTTCACGTCGGAGTACTCCAGGTTCGGGGCCCCTTCGGGGTTGTAGAACGCCAGGGTGTGCTTGAGGAAGTTCACGTCATCACGCTCTTCGTAGCCGTCCAGACGCTGGTGGGAGCCGCGAGACTCCTTACGGTTGATGGCGGAGTGAGCCATGGATTCAGCCACGTCCAGCAGGTAGCCCAGTTCGATGGCGTACAGCAGGTCGGTGTTGAAGACCGACGACTTGTCGTTGATCTTCACCTTCTTGTAGCGCTGCTTGAGCTCGGCAATCTTGTCGATGGTCTCTTGCATCAGCTCGGCGGTGCGGTAGATACCAACACCGGCTTCCATGGTGCGGCCCAGATCGTTGCGGATATCGGCCGGGTTCTCGGTGCCATCGTTATCCATCAGGGCGAGATGCTGGTCGATCAGCGCCTTGGCCTTGGCGGCGAGGGCGTCGGTGTTGCCGTGCTGGGTCTCGAGGGCGTGCTTGGCGGCGGACTCACCGGCTACCTTGCCGAACACCACGATCTCGGAGAGGGAGTTGGAGCCCAGGCGGTTGGCACCGTGTAGGCCGACCGAGGCACACTCGCCGACGGCGAACAGGCCCGGCAGACGGGTGGCGCACTGGCCGTTGGTCTCGATACCGCCCATGGTGTAGTGCACGGTCGGACGAACCGGGATCGGCTCCTTGACCGGGTCCACACCCACGTAAGCCTTGGCCAGCTCGCAGATGAACGGCAGGCGCTCTTTCAGGTACTTCTCGCCGAGGTGGCGCAGATCGAGGTGCACGTAGTCGCCCATCGGGGACTCGAACACGCGGCCTTTCTGCTGCTCTTGCCAGAAGGCCTGGGAGAGGCGGTCACGGGGACCCAGCTCCATGTACTTATTCTTCGGCTCGCCGACCGGGGTTTCCGGGCCGAGGCCGTACTCTTGCAGATAGCGGTAGCCATCCTTGTTGACCAGGATGCCGCCTTCACCACGGCAGCCTTCGGTCATCAGGATGCCACTGCCCGGCAGGCCGGTCGGGTGATACTGGACGAACTCCATATCACGCAGGGGAACGCCATGGCGATAGGCCAGGGCCATACCGTCGCCGGTGACGATGCCACCGTTGGTATTGAAGCGATAGACGCGACCGGCACCGCCGGTGGCGAAGATGACCGACTTGGCCTGAATGAAGCGGGTGATGCCGTTTTGGATGTCAAACACCACCACGCCCTGTACGCGACCCTCTTCAACGACCAGATCGAGGCAGAAGTGCTCGTCGAAGCGCTGGATGCTCGGATACTTGATGGAGGTCTGGAACAGGGTGTGCAGGATGTGGAAACCGGATTTGTCAGCCGCGAACCAGGTACGCGGGATCTTCATGCCACCGAAACGGCGGACGTTGGCCTTGCCATCGGGCTTACGGCTCCAGGGGCAACCCCAGTGCTCCAGCTGAACCATCTCTTCGGTGGCGTGCTCGACGAAGTAATCGACCACGTCCTGCTCGCACAGCCAGTCACCGCCGGAGACGGTGTCGTTGAAGTGGTTCTCGAGGGAGTCGTCATCACGCACTACACCAGCTGCACCGCCTTCGGCGGCGACGGTGTGGCTGCGCATCGGATAGACCTTGGAGATCAGGGCAATCTTCAGATCGGGGTGGGCTTCCGCCACGGCAATCGCGGCACGAAGGCCACCACCACCAGCACCGATGATGGCAACATCGGTCTTGATAATATCCACATCTGCCTCCTTTGGGATAGGTTTGCTGGGCACGATTTTGCTCTACGAAAAAAATTCAGGCTTGATGCAAGTCAAACAGGTCTGTTTTAACACGTCGGCTTGGTGAATTTATTCACACTCCCCTACATCCCTGGGAAAAAGCACTGTTCCCCTACCTTCCAAAAGAGGACTGTCCGCTGCGTCATCGTTGTTCTCAATAAGGGCCGCATGATACGCGCATATCAATGATTAAAATGAGAAACACCTCTCTTTTTAGGTAAATAAACCTGTATTTTTTAAGGTTTTTATTGAGATAGTTGAGGGTTTGGCTCGTTATCGTCAGAGAGGGCTCCCCACATCCTTGCTGTATTTATGCACAAATGTGATTTGGTATGCATACGTTAGCATAAAAAGAGGGGCCGTTCGGCCCCCTCTTGGATGGTGATGGATCAGATCCGGAACATCCCGACCTGTCCGTTGAGTTCGCCCGATATGTTCTTGAGCTGGTTGGCGATGTTACGGCTGCTGTTGGCCTCTCCGGCCAGCTCATCCGAGACGTCCTTGACGGCCTGGATGTTGCGGCTCACCTCGTCGGTGACGGCGCGTTGCTCCTCGGCGGCGCTGGAGATCTGGGTGGCCATGTCGGAGATCTGGCCGATGGAGCCGGCGATCTGCTCAAGCGCCGTGGTGGCGCTGCTGGCGTCGTCCACGCTGTTTTGGGCCAGCTGCTGGCTCTCGTGCATGGTGGTGACGGCCCCCTGGGTATTGCGTTGCAGGGTCTCGATCATGCTGCGGATCTCCACGGTGGAGCTGTGGGTGCGCTGGGAGAGCACCCGCACCTCATCTGCCACGACGGCAAAGCCGCGCCCCTGTTCGCCGGCACGTGCGGCCTCGATGGCGGCGTTGAGGGCCAGCAGGTTGGTTTGCTCGGCAATCCCCTGGATGGTGGAGAGGATGGTGTTGATCTCTTGCGCGTTCTTCTCGAGCTCCTGGATGATGCTGGAGGCATGCTCGACCTGGGAGGCCAGCTCGGTGATGGAGCGCTGGTTGCGGGCTATGACCTGCTTGCCCTGCTCACAGCTGCCGGCGGAGGCACGGGCCGCCTCGGCGGTCTGCTCGGCGTTGCTGGCGACTTCGACCGCGGTGGCCGACATCTCGTGCACGGCGGTGGCGATCTGAGAGATCTCGCCCTGCTGACGGGAGAGGCCCTGGTTGGTCTTCTCCGCCATCTGATAGGAGGAGGTGGCCTGCTGGTTGAGCTCGACCGACGAATCGGAGATATCCTTGACCATCTCGTGGATCCGGGTGATGAAGGCATTGACGTGGTGGGCGACCGTGCCGACCTCATCGTCCCGTTCAATCTTGATGCGGCGGGTGAGGTCCCCATTGCCGCGAGAGAGGTCGGCAATGGCGTCACCCAGCGTCTTGAGCGGGGCCAGCGAGCCGCTGATGGCGAGGAAGGAGATACCGGCGACGATCAGTATGGTGAGCAGTCCCTGCCAGATGGCCGAAGTGACCATGCGGCTGACGGTCTGATAGGCTACCTCCTGATCGATGACGATGCCGTAATACCAGTTGGTATTGGGGATCTGGGTCAGATCGAAGACGCTCATCTTGCCGCCGACCACCATCTCAGAAATGGTTCTGTCGCTGCCGATCTCCTTGATCTTGGCCGGGGTCAGGTCGGGGGAGATCTCGGTGGTCTGCTTCATCGCCAGATTTTTGTCCGGATGGGCGATGATGGTGCCGCTGCTGTCGACCAGGATGGCGTAGGTCCCTTCCATGTCCATGGCCAGGATATCGCGGATCAGCGCGTCGATGGCTATGTCACCGGCGATGACCCCTTTCGTCTCTCCCTGGGTGAAGGGTTCGGCGATGGTGATCACCAAGTTGCCGCTGGCGGCATCGGCGTAGGGGGCGGTGATCACCAGCTTACCGGCGGCCATGGCGTCCTTGTACCAGGGGCGTTGGCGCGGATCATAACCGGCGGGCAAACTGGTCTGATGGCTCTGGATCATCTTGCCATCCGAGGTGCCGGCGTAGACTAAGTCAAAATTACCTGCCTGCTCATCCATGGAGAAGTAGCTGACGGGATTGTCGTCTTGAGCGAAGGCGTGTTTGGCGGCCTGAATGATGCCGATGCGGGCATCCAGCCAGCGTGAGATCCCCTGAACGTTGGAGACGGAGGCGATATCAACGGAATTCCAGATAAGCTTGCGGGTCTCTTCGCGCAGTTGCGAGGTGTTGTACCAGACCTGCAAGCCGGTGATGACCAGTATGATGAGGCCGATGGCAAGCACCAGCTTGTTCTTGATCGACAGATTCATGATGTACTTCCTTATACGAGTCCTACAGCGAGAGTTGTGTGTTGTGACTTCTGGTTATCGGCCACAGTCCCGCGAACCTGACGGTACATGGCTGATTAAGCTATAGCTCAATTTCATCCTTGCCTGAGCGGCGCTGCTCCGGATGATTGGTGAAGATCCCATCCACCCCCATCGCTTCAAGCCACGCCCACTCTTCAATCTCGTCAACCGTATAGACCAGCACCTTGAGCCCCCGGCTATGGGCGTCCTGCACCAGTACCGGGGTGGTGAAGTCCACATCGCAGTTGAGCGACCAGCACCCCATCTCGGCGGCGAAGCGCGCCAGATGGCGTGGTTGCCCGGCAATTAACGCGCCGAGGCGGATATCAGGGCGTTCATGCTGAAAGGCGAGCAGCTCCTTGTGGTCGAACGAAGAGATGAGCCACTGCTCGGGTCGAAAGCCCAGCTCGGCTTCGGCACGCCGGGTCAGGGCGGCCACCGGGGCGGCAGTGTGCAGCCCCTTGAGTTCGATGTGCAGCTCGCACTGGCCGGCAACCAGCTGTAGCACCTGCCACAGGGTCGGGATGCGCTCCCCCTCGCCGGCATCTAGGCTGGCCAGGTATTCCCGCGATTGGCGCGTCAGCACGCCGCGCCCATTGCTGCAACGCTCGAGACGGCGATCGTGGAACACCCACAGCTCGCCGTCGGCCCACTGCACGTCGAGCTCGATGGCGCTCACCCTCAGTTCGAGTGCGAGGGCGAAGGCCTTGAGGGTATTTTCCGGTGCCAGTCCGCTGGCGCCACGGTGGGCAATCAGTTGCATAGAGGTTCCTTTAGGCCCGGGTCAGGCGAATGTCGACTTGTTGGTGGGGCAGTGTCATGCCGTGCGCACGCAGGCGAGCGAGCACCTTGCTGTGCAGCTCGTGGGTGATCGGCATGCGATCGTCGAGGCTGTTGACGTAGACCCGCAGCTCATAGATGAGGGCCGAATCGGTGAACTCCACCAGGTAGATGGAGGGGGTGGGGGTATCGAGCACCAAAGAGCAGTCGTGGATGGCCTCATGCAGCAGCGGCTCGAGGTCGTCGACGTTGGCGCTCAGCCCGATGCGGATGCGCAGCTTGACCCGGGTGATGGCATCCGACAGCGACCAGTTGATGAACTGTTCGTTGATGAACGCCTTGTTGGGCATGATGATCTCCTTGCGATCCCAGTCGACGATGGTGGTCGCCCGGGTCTTGATGCGGGTGACGGTGCCGGTGAGATCGCGGATGGTGACCGTGTCACCGATGCGGATCGGCTTTTCAAACAGGATGATGAGACCCGAGACGAAGTTGGCAAAGATCTCTTGCAGGCCGAAACCGAGGCCGAACGAGAGGGCCGCCACCAGCCACTGGATCTTCGACCAGTCGATGCCGAGCATGGAGAAGCCGAGCAATGCTCCCACGACCAGGATCAGGTACTTGGTCACCGTGGTGATGGCAAAGCCAGTGCCCGGGGTCAGGCTCAGGTGTTGCAGCAGGGTCAGCTCGAGCAGGCCGGGCAGATTACGCACCATGACGATGGTGATGATGAAGATGAAGGCGGTCACGGCGATATCTTGCAGCGTGATGCCGTTGAGCTGCTCTATGCCGCCTATGGTGCTGCTCACCTGCCACAGCTCGATGTCGCCGAGGAAGCGGAAGGCGGCGTTCAAATCCGACCAGAGCACCAGCATCAGCGCCACATAGCCCAGGGTCAGCAGGGTGCGGATCAGGCCGAGTGACTGGGCACTGATGGTGTCCAGATCCGGCTCCAGGTTGTCATCGACCAGATCGTGCTGCTCGCCCTGGCTCTCTTCCTGCTGGCCGCGCTGGGCCACCTTCTCGGCCCGTTTGGCCTTGGCCCGCTCGAATTGCAGGCGGCGACGCTGGATCAGCATCCAGCGCCGCGCCAGGTAGTAGACCAGCAGGAACAGGAGGGCACACAGCAGCGAGAGCTCCAGCTGGCGCAGCAGGGTGCGCGCCGTATAGAAGTAGCCGAGCAGGGCTCCCAGCACCGCCAGCAGTGGCGCCAGCATCAGCAGATTCCAGATGAAGTGGTGCAGCAGGTGTGGCTTGCTCATGTCGCTCTGCCCCCAGGTGAGCGGCAATCGCTCCCGGTTGAGGCGGGTGAAGAAGAGCAGCAGCCAGAGGGAGCCGACCACGAAGGCGAGGCGGCCTATGGTGTCGTAGAAGGCGTGTTCGGGATAGGCGTCGGCCACCCCTTGGATAAACAGGCTGGGGATGAGCACTAGCATCAGGGTGCGGAACTGGCGCCAGATCTTCTGTACCCGTGTTTCCGACCAGCGAAAATGCAGGCTGAGCAGCCCGCGCTCGAGACAGAGGTGGCGTGTCAGCAGCAGCGCCAGCAGCAGGAACCAGAGCTGACTAAGGCTGCCGGCCACCGCATTGGCGAAGGGGTACTCCCAGTCACCCGCCAGCAGGCGTTGCAGCAGGATCAACATCAGCGGCAGCGGCAGGGCAGCCAGCACGGCGCGCAGGAGCAAGCGGGTGCTCAGGCTGAATTTGTCCTGGGTCACCTTGCCGATGCGTGGCGCTATCTCCTGGGTATAGGCCACCAGATGCCGGCTCAGGCGCAGCCAGAGATAGCCGAGCAGGGCCAGCGCCAGCAGCGAGAAGACCAGGGTCGGCAGTGGATTTTCGGCCAGTGCCAGCGGTAACTGCTGCCAGTTGCCGGGGGCGAAGGCCAGGGCCAGTGCACTCGGCAGTGAGGTAAGCTGCTCCAGCCCGATCGGCCGCACATCCGGCAGCCAGAAGAGGTGACTGGTGCCCTGCTCGCGGATCTCGGCCGTCTTGCTGTTCTGGCGGCTGTAGAGCAGCTTGAGGCGGGTCTGCTCCTGCAACAGGCTGTCGGCGGCATCGGTCAGGCGGGTCAGCAGCTGGCGGCGCGCCTTGAGCAGGGTATCGAGCAGAGTTTGCTGGGCGCGATCCAGCGTTGCCGCATGCTCCAACTGGCGCTTGCTCAGGGTCAGGTCGGTGAGCCCCGCCAGCTCGTTCTCATACTGGTGTTTGCTGATGCGGGTCTGGACGATTCCATTTTCGAGCTTGCCAAGTGGGTAGGGGGGCGGCAGATCGCCGAGCTTGCTGCGCAGGTTCTCCCCATAGGCGTTGCTCACTTGCAGCCACTCCAGCTGCTCGCGCAGGGTATTGCCCAGCTCTCCCAACTCGCCGAGGCGCTGATCCACCTGCTTTTGCTCCTGCTGCACCGTGTCGATCTCGTCTTCGAGGGCTCCCAGGCGCAGCGAGAGGGTCTGGTTGTACTGCTGCATCTCCTGCAACAGCGGCTGATCCGAGGTGAGCTGCTGGCGCAGCCGTTCACTCTCGGCCAGCGCCTGTTCGGTCTTTTCACGGCGCAGCTGGTTCTGCCGGGCCAGCAGACTGGCTTGCCACTCGTCTTCGTCGGTGATGGCGAGGTTGACCTCCTGCAGGCGCAGCTTGGCCAGATCGGTGCGCTGGGGGGACGAGAGCTGTTCGAGCTCGAGCATCATGATGCGATCGCTCAGGCTCTGCTCGCGGACTTGGTTCAACAGGCGGTTGGCCTCGTCGAGGCGGCCGCTCTCGGCGCTCAGGGCCAGCCGCTCGTTTTGCTGGCGCACCTGCAACAGTTGGCGGCGCAGCTCGTCCACCCGCTGGTGGTAGTCAAAGCCGCCGCTCTCCATTTGGCTCAGCTCGTCAGTCAGGGTCTGGCGCTGGCGCCGCAGCTCGAGCTGGCGGTTGCTGCTCTTGCTCATGGCCAAGCTCAAGTCCGCTTCGTTGAGACGGTTGAGCTGACCGCGCTGGGGCGGCCGCCAGTCTTGCAACCGCTCCTTGAGGGCTAGCGAGCTCTGCGGGTAGCTGACCAGCGCCTCCTGATAACTCTGGATCTGACCGCGGTAGCGCTCCCCTTCGCGGGCCGCCTGCAACGCCTGTTGCAGCGCTTCGCGCAGCTTCAGGTTTTCCGCGGCATCCCCCTGGGGGACGGTGGCAAGCTGCTGCTCAATCTGGGGGATGACAGGCAGGGGGGCGGCGCCGAGGCGGAAGGCGAGGAAAAACAGCAACAAAAAAAGAGAAAGGCGCATGATTCGTCTCGGTCAAATTCCTGGAGGAGGGTTGGCCGTGGGCGGCAGGTGCTCACTAGCCTAAGCCAGGGGGAGGGCAGGGTAAAGCACCGCTTCGGCTCCAGTGCGTCGGGCGGATACGTTATGATGGCGCTCCTTTCGTCTCGAGATATCTCCATGTCTGTCAGTGACCTGGGTTCAGCCCCGCTTGGCCGCCTGTTCTGGCGTTATGTCACACCGACCGTCGCCGCCATGCTGGTGACGGGCGTCTATGTCACCATCGACGGTATCTTCGTCGGCCATCTTCTGGGTCAGGATGGTTTGGCCGGCATCATGCTTGCCTACCCTATCTGCGCCGTGCTCTATGCGGTTGGGGCCCTGATTGGGATGGGGGCCTCATCGCTCGCCTCGTTTCACCTCGGCAAGGGGGAGAGGGCGCTGGCGCGGCATATCGTCGGCAATGCCCTGCTGTTGGTGCTGCTTGCCTCGGCATTGCTGGGAGGCATGGGGCTGTGGTGGGGGGACGAGGCGCTGCGTTGGATGGGGGCCGAGGGCGTTATCTTTGATGCCGGCCTCGATTATTTGAACTGGTACGCCAGGCTCGGCGGCTTTGCTGTGCTCTCGATGGCGTTTACCTCGCTTCTGCGCAATGACGGTCGACCCGGCCTCACCACCTGCATCCTGGTGGTCGGCGGCTTGCTCAATGTGTTGCTCGACTATCTGCTGATGGTGGTCTTTCCGCTCGGGCTGGCCGGGGCGGCCATCGCCACCATGCTCTCCCAGGCGGTGACCGGGTTGTGGGCGCTCAGCCACTTCTTCACGGCGCGCAGCCACCTGCGCATCCGTCGCCATACCCTGCTGCCTGAGTGGCACCTGATGGGGCAGACGCTGCGCCTCGGGATCTCGAGTTTTCTCATGTATCTCTATCTCTCGGTGGTGCTGGCGCTGCATAACAAGGCGCTGCTGTGGGTCGGCAGCTCGCTGCATGTGGCGGCCTACGGGGTGATCAGTTACACCGAGGCCTTCTTTTATCTCATCTTCGAGGGGATCGCCATGGGCATCCAGCCCATCGCCAGTTTCAATGCCGGAGCCGGGCACAGGGCGCGGGTGCTGCGCATCCGCAACCTGGCGCTCGGGGTGACGCTGATGGTGGCCGTGGCGGGCTGGGTTCCGCTCTATCTCTGGCCCGAGGGGGCGGTGTGGCTGTTTGCCGGCGACAATGCCGAGCTGCTGCCGGTGGCCACCCTCGGGATCTGGCTCTACTTCTGGGGGCTGCCGATGGAGGGGTTGCTGCTGGTCGGCGCCACCTACTTCCAGGCCATCAACCGGCCGCGCATCGCCTCGCTGCTGACTGGGGGCAAGCTGGTGCTGATCGGCCTGTTCCTGTTTGGTTTCGGTTACCTGTTCGGGGTGCCCGGTGTCTGGCTGTCGCTCTCCTCCTGCAGCACCCTGCTGGCGTCGATCATGCTGGCGGCCATGTGGCAGGAGAGCCGCCAGCACGGCTCACTCAGGGCTTGAAGGCACCGATGAAGATGGCCGGATCGACCCGGCTGCCGTTGAGGCTGATATTCCAGTGCATGTGCGGGCCGGTGGCGCGTCCGGTCATGCCGACGTTGCCGAGCACGGCGCCGCGTGCCAGCTTGTCGCCCACCTTCACATCGACGGCGGAGAGGTGGCAGAACATGCTGATGAACCCCTGGCCATGGTCGATGAAGACGGTGCGGCCATTGAAGAAGTAGTCACCCACTAGGATGACGGTTCCGGCGGCAGGGGCCTTGATCGGGGTGCCGAGGCTGGCGGCAAAATCCAGGCCGGAGTGGGGGTTGCGCTCCTCGCCGTTAAAGAAGCGGCGCAGGCCGAAGGGGCTGGAGAGCGGGCCGCTGACCGGTCTGTCGAGCAGCAGGTTGCTCGGTGTGCCGGGGGTGAAGGTGGCGTAGGCCTTATTCTGCTCGGCCAGTTCGCGGTTGATGCGCTCGAGATCCTGGGCCAGCGGATTGACCTGGCGCTTGTTGGCCAGCTTGATGTGCTGCTCACGATAGCGTTTGGGTTGCACGGTGAAGGAGAGGGTGCGGCCATCATTTACGCTCAGCGTCTGCTCCCCTGTGGGGGTCTTGAGGTCGATGCCGACCACGGCAATCCAGTGGGTTCCCTCCTCTTTCACCACCATGACCGGTTTGCCGTTAAAGCTGGCCTGCGGCGGCTGGGAGCCATCCCCCAGATTGAGGACGGCCACGCCACCGGGGACGGGATGGTGAAGCAGTCGGGTCAGAAAGCCTTCGGCGTGAGCGGTGAGGGAGAAGAGCAGGGCAGAGAGCAACAGCAGGGAGCGCATCATCATGATTCCGGTTGAGGGTCTAGGTCTTGGTAGATCTGCTCGAGACGGGTGCTGACCTCCTGGTGCAGCAGATCCAGCTCGAGCATGTCACGCAGCACCTGATATTGGTGTGCGTTGAGCAGACTGGCCGTCTGGGCCAGCAACTGCTGGGTGGCCTGGCGCTGGGCTTCCAGCCATAGTTCCGGGTCGGTGGCCAGATTCTGGGTCAGTTGCTGCTCTGCGTCGACCATCATTCGCTGCAAGGCGTCGCGCTGCGGCGCACTGAGCAGCTCACCCTGCTCGGCCATCCTGCCCTGCAACTCGCGCATGCGGTAGGGGTCGTCACTGCCGAGTGTGCGTTCGAGCCGCCCCTGGGTCTGCGGATCGGTCAGCATGGCGATCTCCTCCCAGATGGCCTTGCTGCGCTGCCCATAGTTGGCCGGTTGCTCGAAGCTGAGGCGATAGAGCTCCTCGAGCAGCTCGCTTATCTGTGGTTGCAGGGCGGGGGAGATGCTCAGCTGGCTGAACAGGGCGGGCAACGAGCGCCCCTGCTCGGCGACAAACAGTCTGGCGAGCAGCTGGCTCCCCTCACTGCCACGGGTCCATTCGCTGATGGCCTGCTCCAGCTCCAATGGCGGCGGCAGAAGTGGGCCGGTATCGGGTCGACTGCCGATAGCGGGGCGCTTGCCGGGTTTGAGGGGGGCGGC
>NZ_CDBY01000086.1:0-20531 GCF_000820125.1 Aeromonas simiae
AAGAAAGCAAAGGCCATCTCGTCAGAGATGGCCTTTTTGCTATTGAGGCGCAAACGACTGCCACGTGACACGCCTTTGTTAAGACCCCACCCCTGACGTGAGCGGCAATACCATGCTCACCAGATTGTCCTCCAGCGATACCGAGACCTCGAACCCCACCTTGCGCGGCAGCGCTATCATGCCAAGAGCCTCTATAAAGGGCTTCTTTTGTCACCCTTAGCGTATTAACGGTATGTTTAAACCTTGGAAAATCGAGGGAATGTGACATCGTTAACCCTCTTTCCTTTCACTCTTTGGTTAAATGTTAATGTCGCAAGAAGCGGCGGATACAACAACTAGGATCCGAGGAAAGGACACATGTTTAAGAAAACTGTAGCGATGATACTGGCGGCGGGAACCCTGGTATTGGGCGGATGCAGTGCCGGCGGTGGTGCCGATGCATCTGGCGATTTTGACGGTAAGAGCGTCTTCCTGCGTGGTGAGATGAACGATTGGCAAGCCAACGATGAGACCAAGGTGACTAAGGTTGGCGATAAGCTGTACATGGCCAAGGGAACTCTGAAGAAAGAATGGGCTCCCTACAAGTTTAAGTTTGGTGATGCGAACTGGAGCTGTGGCACCAACTTTGGCTATAAGAGCCCGAGTGATGGTGTAGCCAGCCTGGATGGTGAGCCGGTACCGGTTAACCCTTGCTCCAAGTTTGAAGACCTGAAGTTCTCCCCGGATGCTGATGGGGTATACGAGTTCTATCTTGATCTCAACGGTGAGCAACCGACTGTCTACGTCAAGAAACCCTGATCGCCTTTTCTGGTGTGCATGCATAAGACCCCCGCCTAAAAACCGGGGGTCTTGCTTTTTCTGGTTGTCATTTGGGGATCTGCATCGAGCCAAGTAAATGGAGATGGTGCGATGGGCTCTTACCAGGACGTGTTGCAGGGCTCGGATTTAGGGCGTAGCTTGGATGGAAATAAAAGTGCCATGTAGGTATGGTTTGAATAGTATCTGAATCACTCGACATGGCCATGCGAGCCAAGGAGGATGCTTATGGATAACGCCGACCGGAAGCTGTTTATCCTGGATACCAACGTACTCTTGCACGAACCCCTTGCCATTTACTCCTTCAAAGAGCACGACGTGCTCATTCCCATGACGGTGCTCGAAGAGCTCGACAACATCAAGGATCGCAACAAGGACGTGAGCCGTGATGCTCGCGTCGCCATCCGGGCGCTGGAAGACGTGTTCCGTGATGCAACTCCCGAGCAGATCTCCCAAGGGGTTCCCCTGGCCGGTGAGGCTACCGGCACCATCAGTATCTTCAGTGATCACCATCTGCCTCAGGATGCCGAGCTCTTTACCGACAAAGAGGCGGACAACCGCATCATCAATGCGGCCCTCTACCTGCAAAAGCACGAGTCGCGTCGTCAGGTGGTGCTGGTGACCAAAGACATCAACATGCGCCTCAAGGCCAAGGGTGCCGGGCTGGCACACGTTGAGGATTATCGCAGCGACCAGCTCATCGATGATATCCGCTTGCTGGCCAAGGGATTTCAGGTGGTGCAGGGCAGCTTCTGGGAGCGGGTGGGGGAGTGCGAGAGCGAAACCCACGGCCGTGACACGGTTCATATCATCGATGACAAGCTGATTGAGCCGGTTCATATCAATCAGTACCTTCTCGATGAGGAGCAGTTCTTCGCAGCCCGGGTTCTCAGTCATGAGGCGGGAAAGATCCACCTCAAAGACATAGGTCGTGAACGGCTGATGGGGCGCAAGGCGTGGGGCGTGCATCCAAAGAATGTCTATCAGGGGATGGCGCTCGATGCCCTGCTCGATCCACATCTCGATCTGGTGATCCTCACCGGCCCCGCCGGTTGTGGCAAGACCCTGCTCGCCATGGCGGCGGCACTGGAACTGGTGGTGGAGAAGGGGATCTACGACAAGGTGATCGTCACCCGTAATACACCGGAAATTGCCGAGAGCATCGGTTTTCTGCCCGGCACGGAAGAGGAGAAGATGATGCCCTGGCTGGCCGCCGTCACCGACACTCTGGAGGTGCTGCACAAGCAGGACGAGAACATGAGCGGCTCGCTCAGCTACATCATGGAAAAGGCCAACATCCAGTTCAAATCGATCAACTTCATGCGCGGGCGCAGCATTCAAAATGCCTTTGTTCTACTGGACGAGTGCCAGAACCTGACTGCCTCCCAGATCAAGACCATCATCACCCGCTGCGGTGAGGGCACCAAGATCGTCTGCTCTGGCAACCTGGCGCAAATTGACTCTAACTACCTGAGCCCGGTCACATCTGGGCTGACTTACATCGTCGAGCGTTTCAAAGATTTTGACGGCAGTGCCAACATCTACCTCAACGGTGTGGTGCGCAGCAAATTGGCCTCGTTTGCCGAAGAGAATCTTTAGGCGGGCAGATGTCACAAGGGGAGCCTCGGCTCCCCTTTTTCATGGTGCGGCGGCGCCTTGTGCCATGCCCAGATAGGCGGCCAGCGCAGGGAGTGTCGGCTTGGCCAGCTCACTCGGCGCGCCGTCGAAGGCGATCCCCCCTTCGTGAATGAACAGCAACCGGTCGGCAATCAACTCGGCATCCTCCGGGTTGTGGGAGACCATCAGTACTGTGGTGCCCCGGCTGCGGGCCAGCAGGGCCACCTCGGCCAGCATCTCCCTGCGCAGGGCCGGGTCGAGGGCCGAGAAGGGCTCATCGAGCAGCAACAGCGGGCGATCGCGCACCAAGGCCCTGGCCAGCGCTACCCTTTGCTGCTGGCCACCGGAGAGCTGCTCGGGCAGGCGATCCTGTATATCGCCCAGCCCCACGCGCGTGGCGGCTTGCTGCACTTGCTGCTGCTGGCTTGGGGTAAGACGCAGGCCGGGGTGCAGGCCGATGGCGATGTTGTCATAGACCGAAAGGTGCAGGAACAGGTTGTGATCCTGAAACAGGGTGGTGATGGGGCGCAGGGCAGGGCGCAAGGGTAGTAGATCCTGGCCCGCAAAGCTGAGCGCCCCCGAGGTGACGGGCACGAAGCCGGCCAGCATGCCGAGCAGGGTCGATTTGCCGGCCCCGCTGCGACCGATCAGGGCGACGATCTCACCTTGGGCAACTCGCGTAGTGAAGGTGACGCTCCACTCCGGGTAGCGGGCGGTGAGCTTATCCAGAATGAGCATCTTTACCTCCAATGCTGCGCTCGACCAGGGTAAACAGGGCCAGGCAGAGCAGCAGTAGTAACAGGGCGGTGGCGGCGGCGGGCCCCAGTTGATAGCTGCCGAGTTGCTGATAGAGCAACCAAGGCAGGGTGGCCATGGTGCTGCTGCCAAACAGGGCGATGGCACCGAGATCCCCGAGCGAGAGAATCATCGACAGGGCCAGCGCCAGCGCCAGCGGGCGGCGCAGCAGGGGCCACTCGAGCAGACGCAGCCGGTGCCAGCCGGTGAGACCCAGACTATCGCCGAGCCGGTCATACTGACGGGCCACCAGCTGCATCGGCCCCGACAGGGTGCGCAGCACATAGGGAAGTGCCATCAAGGCATTGACCAGGATCACCAGCCAGGGGGCGATGGCGAAGACGTCGACCCAGGGCATGCAGAGAATGAACAGCCCAGTGCTCAATACCACGGCCGGCAGCATCAGGATCAGTGAACCGCTCGCTTCCCACAGCGCCGCCTGACGACGGGCATGGCGGCGTAGTTTGGCGTGGCGGCTGGTGATGAGCAGGCCGCTGCCAAGCAGCAGGGCCAACAGGCCTGCCACGACGGCGATCCAGAGCGATGTTCCGGCCGCCTGCCACAAGGGGGCACTGTGCAGGGTATCGAGCAGCTCGGGCCGCAGCCCGGCGCTGACGATGGCCAGCAGAGGGGGCAGAAACAGGGCCAGAGCCAGAGTCAGTACCAGCGCATCGGTCAGCCGGGTCTGCCACTGGTCACGGTCGGGGCGTTCAGCCCGGCGGGCCAGACCGATGCGGCTGGCCGGCGCACGCTGTAGCTTGTGCTGACCCCACAGGATCAAGGCGCTCAGCAGCAGTTGCAGCAGCGCCAGGGTGCCGGCGGTGGCGAGATCGAAGTCAAGGCGCAGCGCTTGGTAGATGGCCACCTCTAGCGTGGTTGATTTGGGGCCTCCACCGAGCGCCAGCACGGTGGCGAAGCTGGTGAAGCAGAGCATGAAGATGAGGCTGGCGAGCCCCGGCAGCTGGGCCCGGATCACCGGCCACTCCAGCACCTTGAACAGATGGTGGGAGCGCAACCCGAGCTGGCTTGCCAGCCGCCAGCTCGATTCTGGGATAGCCTCGATGGCTTGCAGCAGCAGGCGCGCCGCCAGCGGCATGTTGAAGAAAACGTGGGCGATGAGAATACCGGTCAGGCCGTAGAGATACTGGCCAGGCTCGATACCGAGCGGGCGCAGCAGTTGCGCCATCCAGCCATGTTGGCCATGGACGGTGACGATGCCGAAGATGGCGATGATGACCGGCAGCACCAAAGAGAGGCCAAACAGTTTCAGCAGCAGGCGGCGGCCGGGAAAGTGGCGCCGTGAGAGGGCGCGCGCCAGCGGGATGGCGAGGCCAAGGCTGAGCAGGGTGGAGAGGGCGGCCTGGCTCAGGCTGAACAGCAAGACGTGGCGCAGGTAGGGGTCTTGTAAGAGGCCGATGGGGTCGAGTGCGCCGGCCTGCCACAGCAGGGCGCAAAGCGGCGCCAGACCGAGCAGCAGGATCAGGCTGCCGGAGAGGCTCCCCGGCAGCCACCAGAAACGACGCATCAGCGGGTCACGGCCTGCAGCCACTCACGGATCCAGCCCTTGCGCTGCTGACTCACCTCGGCAGGGGCGAGTGTCAGGGTCTTGGCCGGCAGCGGCAGGGAGGCAAATTGTTCGGGTAGCGGAGTCTCGGTCACCGGATACATCCAGTTGCCGGTGGTGACGGCGTCCTGGAAGGGACGGGTCAGCACGAAGTCGAGGAAGCGCCGGGCCAGCTCGGGGTGCTGGCTGGCGGCGAGCCGCGCCACCACCTCCACTTGCCGGTAGTGCCCCTCGTCAAACAGGGCGGCATGGTACTGCTGCTTGCCCTCGGCGATACGGTGATAGGCCGGTGAGCTGGTGTAAGAGAGCACCATGTCGGCTTCCCCCTTGAGGAACATGCCGTAGGCCTCCGACCACCCCTTGGTGACGGTCACCGTCTTCTTGGCCAGCGTCTCCCACTGCGTGCCCGATTGATCGCCATAGAGCGCCTTGAGCCACAACAGCAGCCCCTGGCCCGGGGTGGAGGTGCGCGGATCCTGATAGATGATCTTCAGATCGTCGCGCGCCAGCAGGGCCTGCATGCTGCGCGGCGGGTTCTTGAGCCGGGTCTGGTCATAGACGAAGGCGAACCAGCCGTAGTCGTAGGGGAGGAAGGTCTCATCGCGCCAGCCGCCCGGCAGCGCCAGCGGGGCCAGATCGACGCCATGGGGGGCGAACAGGCCGGTCTGCTTGGCCTCGCCGAGCAGGCCGTCATCGAGGCCAAGCACCAGATCCGCCTTGCCGTGGCGCCCTTCAAGGCGCAGCCGGTTGAGGATGGCTACCCCATCTTCCAGCGCGACGAAGTTGAGGGTGCAGCCACACTCCTGCTCGAAGGCCTGCTTGATCTTGGGGCCAGGGCCCCACTCGGCGGTGAAGGAGTCGTAGGTGTAGACGGTCAGGGTTTCGGCCGCCAGCGGCGCCGACAGGCAGGAAAGCAGGGTCAGGCTGGCCAGTGCGGTGCGCTTCATCATGGGACTCCTCGTCGGGAGCCGGCGGTAGGGCCGCGAAATGCGCGCCGGGCCTCAAATTCCTCCGCCAGCATTATCTGGATCAGGTCTACGGGTATATTCTCAGCAGGTGACTGCACCCCGTTTGAGCGGGCACATTGTAGTCATCTTGGCTGGGGTGGGCCAGCAGATTCAGACCAGGGAGGAGATCGGGTGTGATTACCACGACCAAGGAACGAAGAGCGTTTCAGCGCATGATCATCAATGCCCCCGTGACCCTGCATCAGGGGGCGCTGCGTCAGGTTGGCATCTGCCGTGACTTGAGCGCCAACGGCATGGGGATCTTCATCGAAGAGTCGGGGCTCGATGAGTCACAGCCGCTGAGCATCAGCCTGGCGACCGGCAGCAACCTGCTGCCCCCCTTCGAGGCGCAGGCCCGCATCATCCGTATCGGCGAGGAGGCCGGTGGCTACCGGGTGGCGGTGGAGTTCGTCTCCGTCGCCTGAACCGGCTGGGCCCTAAACTGGCCGCTCTCTACCATCACCAGGCTGGAGCGCGCCAGCGTCCCCAGCGGCAGCTCGGCCGGCCCGGTCGGCTCCATCAACAGATAGCGAGTTCCTGCCCACTCCAGCGTCTGCTCTTCGCCGCTGGCGGTCAGCTCAACCCCGAGCAGGGCGTGATCCGGGGTGAAGATCATCAGCTGTTTCAGATTCGGATGGATCTGGCCGAGCAGGGCCGCCATCAGGGTGACCTTGCTGTCACAGTCGCCGCGGTTTTGCAGCAGCACCTGGCGCGGGGCCAGAAAGCCGCGCCCGCCACGGATCCCGCTGTTATCGAGCAGGGCGTAGGGGATCGCCTGCACGAAGGCGAGCACCGCTGCCGTACTCTTGCGTCTGGCCTCCTCCTCACTGCCCCCTTCTTCCTTGAACTGCTCTGCCAGCGGAGCCAGTTCGGCGCGGCTCTCCAGTGCGATGCGCACATGATCCTGCTTGACCGCCTCGCCCCCAGCGGGGTCGGTGAAGCGCTGGAAGTAGCGGGCCAGCAGCCACTCGTCTTCTACCTTGGGTCTGGTCGTGGCGAGCCACGCCATCGCCGCATCGACGGCCTGCTGGGAGCGGGCTTGCAGGGTCAGCTCACCGCCGGGGCCTAACCGAAATCGCACCCCTGGGAACTGCTCCTTGCCCTGCTGCAACAAGGTTTGCAGCGTGTCGCGGCGCAGCCGCTCGGGCGAGAAGATGAGCAAGGGGGGCAGGGTGCCGCGCTCGAGTCGGTAGGTGAGCGCCTGCGCCTCTTGGCCCTGCTCCCAGCGCACACTCACCTCGTCGCCACTGCGCACGAAGGAGAGCTGCTTGGCGCAGAGGGAGAGGGGGAGCAGCAGGAGCAGGGGGAGCAGGCGCATGGGCAGTCCATAAAAAATGGGAGCGAGCGCTCCCATTCTAGTGTGGTGATGTGGCTCAGAGCCAGGCCGGCTGCTTGGCCTCGTAGGCCTTGATGGCCTCATCGTGTTGCAGGGTCAGGCCTATGCTGTCGAGGCCGTTGAGCAGGCAGTGGCGGCGGAACTCGTCGATCTCGAAACCAAAGCAGAGATCCCCAGCGCGCACCTGACATGCCTCCAGATCCACCGTGATGGTCTGGCCGGGGTGGGCCGCGACCAGGGCAAACAGGGCCTCGACTTCCGCCTCTTGCAGCCGCACCGGCACCATGCCGTTGTTGATGGCGTTGCCATAGAAGATGTCGGCAAAGCTCGGGGCGATCATCGCCTTGAAGCCGTAGTCGGCCAGCGCCCAGGGGGCGTGCTCGCGGCTCGAGCCACAGCCAAAGTTCTCGCGGGCCAGCAGGATGCTGGCGCCGGCGTAACGGGGCTGGTTCAGCACGAACTCGGGGTTGGCCTGCTGCCCCGCGTCATCGAGGAAGCGCCAGTCGTGGAACAGGTGCTTGCCAAAGCCGATGCGGTTGACCTTTTGCAGGAACTGCTTGGGGATGATGGCGTCGGTGTCCACGTTGGCGTGATCGAGCGGCGCGGCGAGACCCGTGTGTTGCTTAAATCCAGTCATCGCTCTCTCCTTACAGTGTGCGGATGTCGGTGAAGTGGCCGGTCACGGCGGCGGCGGCGGCCATGGCCGGGCTCACCAGATGGGTGCGGCCGGCGCGCCCTTGGCGCCCTTCAAAGTTGCGGTTGCTGGTGGAGGCGCAGCGCTCTCCCGGTTGCAGCCGATCGTTGTTCATCGCCAGGCACATGGAGCAGCCGGGCAGGCGCCATTCAAAACCGGCTTCGATGAAGATCTTGTCGAGCCCCTCGGCCTCGGCCTGAGCCTTGACCTGCTCGGAGCCCGGCACAACCAGGGCCTGCACCCCGGCGGCCACCTTGCGACCGCGGGCGATGGCGGCGGCGGCGCGCAGATCCTCGATGCGGCTGTTGGTGCACGAGCCGATGAACACCTTGTCGATGGCGACCTCGGTGAGCTTCTGGCCGGCACTGAGCCCCATGTATTCGAGGGCCTTGCGGGCGGACTGCTGCTCGATGAGATCATCAAAGCTGTCGGGGGAGGGGATCGGCGCATTGACGTCGATCACCTGGCCCGGGTTGGTGCCCCAGGTCACCTGCGGGGCGATGTCGGCGGCGTTGAGCACCACCTCGGCGTCGAATTTTGCATCGGCATCGCTCTTGAGGGTTTGCCAGTAGGCGATGGCCTGCTCCAGCGCCTCGCCCTTGGGGGCGAACTCCTTGCCACGGATGTAGTCGATGGTGGTCTGATCCGGGGCAATCATGCCGGCCTTGGCGCCGAGCTCGATGGCCATGTTGCACACCGTCATCCGCCCTTCCATGGTGAGCCCTTCGATGGCCTCACCGGCGAACTCCACCACGTAGCCGGTGCCACCGGCGTGGCCCACCTTGCCAATGATGGCCAGCACCACGTCTTTGGCGCTGATCCCCTCGGCGAGCTGGCCGCGCACTGTGATGCGCATGGTCTTGGCCCGACCCTGTTTGAGGGTCTGGGTCGCCATCACGTGCTCCACTTCCGAGGTGCCGATGCCAAAGGCCAGGGCGCCGAAGGCGCCGTGGGTGGCGGTGTGGGAGTCACCGCAGACGATGGTGGTGCCGGGCAAGGTGATGCCGAGCTCCGGCCCCATCACGTGGACTATGCCCTGGTATTGGTGGTTGAGATCGTAGAGGCGAACCCCGAACTCCTTGCAGTTGGTCGCCAGTGTCTCCATCTGGATGCGGGCCATCTCGCCGGAGGCGGCGATGTCCTTGGTGGTGGTGGAGACGTTGTGATCCATGGTGGCCCAGGTGAGATCCGGGCGGCGCAAGCGGCGGTTCATGGCGCGCAGGCCGTCGAAGGCTTGCGGGCTGGTCACCTCGTGCACCAGGTGGCGATCGATGTAGATGAGCGGGGTCTCGCCGTCCACTTCGCGCACCACGTGGGCGTCGAAGACTTTCTGATAAAGGGTTTTAGCCATTGCTCTGTGTCCTTGTTATGCGTTCCGCTCAGATGCGCGCGGCGATCTGAGAGCCCATCTCGGCAGTGCTCTGCACCGGGTGGCGGGCGGCGGCGCTGTGCAGATCGCCGGTGAACCAGCCTTCGGCCAGGGTGGCGGCGACAGCCTGTTCGATGGCGTCGGCAGCCTCGGTCTGCCCCAGGCTGTGGCGCAGCAGCAGGGCGGCGGAGAGGATCTGGGCCACCGGGTTGGCGATGCCCTTGCCGGCGATGTCCGGGGCCGAGCCACCGGCCGGCTCATAGAGGCCAAAGCCCGACTCGCTCATGCTGGCCGAGGGGAGCAGGCCCATGGAGCCGGTGATCATGGCGCACTCGTCGGAGAGGATGTCGCCAAACAGGTTGGAGCAGAGCACCACGTCGAACTGGGACGGGTCCTTGATGAGCTGCATGGTGGCGTTGTCGATGTACATGTGGCTCACCGCCACATCGGGGAACTCCGTGGCCACCTGATTGACTACTTCGCGCCACAGCACCGAGGAGGCCAGCACGTTGGCCTTGTCGATGGAGGTCACCTTGCCGCGGCGGCCGCGGGCGGCGTTGAAGGCCAGGCGGGCGATGCGCTCGATCTCAAAGCGGTGATAGACCTCGGTGTCGAACGCCTTCTCGGTGGCGCCGCTCCCTTCGCGTCCCTTGGGCTGGCCGAAGTAGATGCCGCCGGTCAGCTCGCGCACACAGAGGATGTCAAAGCCGCGCGCCGAGATGTCGGCCCGCAGCGGCGAGAAGTGCTCGAGGCCGTTGTAGAGACGAGCGGGGCGCAGGTTGGAGAAGAGCTTGAAATGGGCGCGCAGGGGCAGCAGAGCGCCACGCTCCGGTTGGCTGTTGGGGGGCAGGTGCTCCCACTTGGGGCCACCGACCGAGCCGAACAGCACGGCGTCGGCCGCTTCGCACCCCTTGAGGGTGGAGGCCGGCAGCGGGGTGCCGTGGTTATCGATAGCGATGCCGCCCACGTCGTGCCACTCATACTCCAGCTGGAAGCCGAACTTGGTCTGAACCTTGCCCAACACCTTGATGGCTTCGTCCATCACCTCGGGGCCGATGCCGTCCCCCGGTAATACCGCGATCCGATAGCTCGTCATGTTTATACAGTCTCCGTCTTGATTTTGTTGTTGCGTTCCATCTGCTCGGCGACCTGATCGGCGCGCCAGATGCTGTTGATGACGTGGAGCAGCGCCTTGGCCGACGACTCGATGATGTCGGTAGCCAGCCCCATGCCGTGGAATTTGCGGCCCTTGTATTCGGCGACGATGTCGACCTGGCCGAGGGCGTCCTTGCCTTCCCCCTTGCTCTTGAGGGCGTACTTGTCGATGCGCAGATCGATGCCGCTGATGCGGTTGATGCACTGATAGACCGCATCGACCGGCCCGTTGCCGGTGGCGGCTTCGCTCACGACCTCGTCGCCCACCTTGAGCTTGACCGAGGCGGTGGCCAGCACCGAGCTGCCGCTCTGCACCCCGAGGTACTCGAGCTTGAAGTGCTCGGGCTCTTCATGGATCTGGCTGAAGAAGGCCAGCGCCTCGAGGTCATAGTCGAACACCTGTCCCTTCTTGTCGGCCAGGGTCAGGAAGCGGGTATAGAGGTCGTCCAGGTCATAGCTGCTCTCGGCATAGCCCATCTGCTCCATGCGGTGCTTGATGACGTGGCGGCCGGAGCGGGAAGTCATGTTCAGGTTGTTCTGGGTCAGGCCGATGCTCTCGGGGGTGATGATTTCATAGGTGTTCTTGGCCTTGAGCACGCCGTCTTGGTGGATGCCGGAGCTGTGGGAGAAGGCGTTGGCCCCGACGATCGCCTTGTTCGGCTGCACCGGCATGTTGCACAGCTGGCTGACCAGGGTGCTGGTGCGGTGGATCTCGCTGTGGCGGATGTTGGTCTCGACCCCCAGCAGATCGGCGCGGGTTTTCAGGATCATCGCCACTTCTTCCAGCGAGCAGTTGCCCGCCCGTTCGCCGATGCCGTTGATGGTGCACTCGATCTGACGGGCCCCCATCTGCACGGCGCCGATGGAGTTGGCCACCGACAGGCCCAGATCATCGTGGCAGTGTACCGAGATGATGGCCTTGTCGATGTTGGGCACGCGGTTGAACAGGGTGTGGATGATGCCGGAGAACTCGGTGGGAATGGTGTAGCCGACGGTATCGGGAATGTTGATGGTGCGGGCGCCGGCGTTGATGGCGGCCTCAACCATGCGGCAGAGGTTGTCGATCGGGGTGCGACCGGCATCTTCGCAGGAGAACTCGACATCGTCGGTGTAGCGACGGGCGTGTTTGACCGCGCTCACCCCCATCTCCAGCACGTCTTCGAAGCTCTTTTTCAGCTTGCTCTCCACGTGGATGGCGGAGGTGGAGATAAAGGTGTGGATGCGAAACGCCTCGGCGACCTTGAGGGCCTCGGCGGCCGCGTCGATGTCTTTGGGCAGGGCTCGGGCCAGGGCGCAGACCCGGCTGTTTTTGATGTGGCGGGCGATGGTCTGCACCGACTGGAAGTCACCTGGGGAGGAGACCGGGAAACCCACCTCCATCACGTCGACGCCGAGGCGCTCCAGTGCTTGGGCAATCTGCAGTTTTTCTTTGACCGTCAGACTGGCCGCCAGGGCCTGCTCACCATCTCGCAGAGTGGTGTCGAATATGATGACCCGATTAGACATGTCGCTTACCTCTTCCTAAGTGCTTGGGCGTGCGTCCTGCAACGGCGACCGATAAAAAAACCCGTGCGGGGCGCACGGGTTTCTGTAAATTCCGGTTATGCCTGCGGCCCGGCTACATGGATCCCGCGCGAGTGAACGCGATTAGGGAGATTAGTAGTAGCGGGGTGGCAATACGCATGACGAATTCAATCCTTCAGTCGAAACACAACTAGCAATACTCGGGATTGGGGCAGATTGTCAACTTTTGTTTGCGATTAACACAGGGTCAAGATATTTAATCGAAATGTAAATGTGTGCAAATTTCCTTGTCCCGGATCGGGTTGCAGCGGGATGATGCGCTCCATCCAGCCGCCTTGTCGGGAGCCGGGAAGGGTTCTGGCGGCACAGACAATTCAGGAACAGGTGAGGTACAAGAATGGAAAAGCGTAGGCCTGGACGACCGGTCGGCCGTTCCGACATCCGCGACAAGTTGCTGGCCGCTGCCCGCGAGTGCTTTCGACAGCACCCCTACGGCAAGGTCACGACCCGCGAGATTGCCGAGATGGCCGGATCCAATCTGGCGATGATCCATTACTACTTCGGTAGCAAGGAGGGTCTCTACCAAGCCGTGCTCGGCGATCTGGCCCGACCGTTGGACGAGGTGTGGAAATCCGACGAGGGGCAGCTGAGCCTGGAGAGCCTGGTATCGACTCACTATCAGGTGATGGCGCCGGACAGCGATCTCAACTCCACCCTGACCAGCGCCCTCTCGGTTGAGCACAATCCGGGGCGCGACTTCGTGCTGAATCAGCTGATCAATCGCCAGCTGCCCCAGTTTGATGCCCTTATCGACAATCTGAGGGCGAGTGGCGAACTCGACGAGTCGCTCGATCCGGCCCTGCTGCGGCTCTCCTTCCTCAACCTGATGTGGCAGCCGCTGATGATGCGCGAACTCTACGAGCAGGTGTTCGGCGTCACCATGGACGAGGGCTTCATGGCCCGTCTGGCCGAGCATAACTGCCGGCTCATCTCGTCGGGGCTGCGCGGCAGTCGCCTCACCCACTGATCCTTGTTTGAAGGGGCCATCGGCCCCTTCATGTTTCTGTTATCCCCCGTTCAAGCCCCTGTCACATCGCCCGCCCATGCTCCTTGCAGTCATTGTCAGGAGATTCACGCATGCATTGCTTACGGCTCTGGGACGAGCGGGTCGGCTTCGTCTCCCCCTCACCGGTCGACGGCCCGAGTCTGCCATCTGATGTTGCTCTCTGGTGGCCGGGATGGCGCCGGCACTCAGCTTGCCCTGTGACTCGATGCCATGACCCGTTGGAGATGTGCTGTACCTGTTGCAGGGTGCGGCCCCTGGCCTGGCGAGGAGGCTAAGCATGCGCATCTTGTTCGGGGTTCAGGGGACTGGCAACGGCCACATCGCTCGCTCGCGCACTCTGGCGCGGGCCCTCGCCGGGCAGGGGGCCGAGGTCGATTACCTGTTTAGTGGCCGGCCCCATGGCGCCTATTTCGACATGGAGGATTTCGGCCACTATCGCACCCGCCATGGGCTCACTTTTTCCTGCCGGGACGGCCGGCTCTCCCTCCTGCAAACCCTGCTTCAGTGCCGGCCGCGCGCCTTTTGGGATGAGCTCTCGGCGCTGGATTGCCGGGAATACGATCTGGTGGTGAGCGATTTTGAACCGCTCACGGCCCATGCGGCGCGCCGGCAGGGCGTTCCAACACTGGGCATCAGCCACCAGGCAAGCTTTGCCTGGCCGGTGCCGCGCTGGGGGGAGGGGCTGGCTGAGCGGCTGTTGATGCGCCATTTTGCACCGGTGCAGCGCCAGATTGGGCTGCACTGGTTTCATTTCGGGGCGCCCCTGCTCCCGCCCATCGTGGATCCCCTTGAACCGCTGCGGGAGCGGGGGCGGTTTCTGGTCTATCTGCCGTTCGAGCATCCTGCCGCGATCCACGCCTTGCTGAGCCGCTTCTCTTCGCACCACTTCGCCTGCTTCCACCCGGGCGTGGTACAGGTGCAGGAGTGGCAGAACGTGGTGTTCTACCCCCCAGCCCGGCAGCCGTTTCTCGATGCGTTGCGCAGTTGCCGCGGAGTGATCTGCAACGCCGGTTTCGAGCTGGCAAGTGAGGCGCTTTCGCTCGGTAAGATGCTGCTGGTCAAGCCGCTGCGCGGCCAGTTCGAGCAGTTGAGCAATGGCAAGACGCTGGCGCTGATGGGGCTGGCAACGCTGATGGATGAGCTTGATCCCACCGTGCTGCGCGGTTGGATCGATAGCGAGCCTCCGGGCAGGGTGACGTGGCCTGACGTAGCGCAGGCGCTGGCGCATTGGATGTTGGCCGGGGAGGAGGAGCCGCTTGGCGAGTTGTCGGCCCGCCTGTGGCGGCGCACCCGCTTTCCCGAGGAGGTGGCCGAGCGGTTATGTGAACTGGAGGGCGCCGCAAGCTGGGCGCCGGCCGGCTGGTGGCTGCGCTCGGTTGTTGACTAAGCTTGAGGGGCCAACGGGGGCAACTCAGTGACACCAAGGAGTGATTGCATGCGCTTTACCAATGAACACGGCGAGTCGATGAGTCTTGCCGATAACCTCACCCTCAAGGAACTGCTCGACATGGGGGTGAGCATCTCAGTCAGTGAGGAGACGGACCCGGATCAGCAAATCTGGCTGGCCGAACCCGACGAGGAGCAGTAAATTTCCACTCCGCCCGGCTCGCCGGGCGGTTTTCATTCAAGCTACATTCAGTCAATTATGCTGTTAAAGCGCCACAACATCGGAAAGTTTGGCGGTTTGCTCGACCCTCCCTCCTGTCACCGGCACAAACGGTAACATATCTGACTAATCCCACCGACAAACCCATGGACAAGCCTCTGCCCGCAGGTTAAGTTGTTTTTTCAACCCTTTTGATAGGGTGTGAGCAGTATCGACGATAGTACCCTCGTGCCGTACTCGTACCAGTCCCGACATAATCAACAACTCGCGGGATGGGGGCGTGCCGGGAAGCAGCGGGCGGGGGTATCCACGCTAAAACGGAGCAAAGCCTGGAGGGCTTTATCATGGAGATGTTATCAGGCGCCCAAATGGTGGTTCGCGCGCTGGAGGATCAGGGGGTTGAGCATATTTTCGGCTACCCCGGTGGTTCGGTGCTCGACATCTATGACGCACTCTTCGAAAACAGCAAGATTGAACACGTGCTGGTGCGCCACGAGCAGGCCGCCGTGCACATGGCCGACGGTTACGCCCGCTCAACCGGCCAGGTGGGCACCGTACTGGTGACCTCGGGCCCCGGCGCCACCAACTGCATTACCGGCATCGCCACCGCTTACATGGATTCCATTCCGCTGGTTATTCTCTCCGGCCAAGTGCCGACCAGCATGATCGGCGAGGACGCCTTCCAAGAGACCGACATGATCGGCATCTCCCGTCCGGTGGTAAAACACAGCTTCCTGTGCAAGACGGCCAGCGAGATCCCCGAGGCCATCAAGAAGGCCTACTACATCGCTGCCAGCGGCCGCCCGGGGCCAGTGGTAGTGGATCTTCCCAAGGATGTGCAAAACCCCAAGGAGAAGTTCCCCTATCACTATCCCGAGTCGGTGAGCCTGCGCTCCTACAACCCCACCAAGGCGGGGCACAAGGGGCAGATCAAGCGGGCCGCCAAGGCGCTGGCCGAGGCGACCCGCCCCGTGATGTACGTGGGGGGCGGTGCCATTGCCGCCAATGCGAATGGCCTGGTGACCCAGTTGGCCGAGCGCTTCAACCTGCCGGTGACCACCACCCTGATGGGGCTGGGGGCGTTCCCCGGAACCCACCCGCAGTCTATCGGCATGCTCGGCATGCACGGCACCTTCGAAGCCAACAAGACCATGCACCACTCGGACTTGATCCTGGCGGTGGGGGCGCGCTTTGACGATCGGGTGACCAACAACGTCGCCAAGTTCTGCCCGCAGGCCACCGTGGTGCACATCGACATCGATCCCACCTCTATCTCCAAGACGGTGCAGGCACACATCCCCATCGTCGGTTCGGTGGAGACGGTGCTCGAGCAGATGCTGGAGGCGATTGCCGAGAACGGCTTTGACAACGACAAGCAGGCGCTGGGTGAGTGGTGGAGCCAGATCAATCAGTGGCGCGAGCGCAACTGCCTGAGTTATCAGCGCAGCGACAACATGATCAAGCCGCAGCAGGTGATCGAGACCCTCTACAAGGTGACCAAGGGGGAGGCCTTCGTGGCGTCCGACGTGGGTCAGCACCAGATGTTTGCTGCCCTCTACTACCCGTTTGCCAAACCGCGCCAGTGGATCAACTCAGGGGGCCTCGGCACCATGGGCTTCGGCCTGCCGGCCGCCATGGGGGTGCAGTTTGCCAATCCGGACGCCGTGGTCTGCTGCGTGACCGGTGACGGCTCGGTGCAGATGAACATCCAGGAGCTCTCCACCTGCCTGCAATACGGGGTGCCCGTCAAGATCATCTCCATCAACAACCGCGCGCTTGGCATGGTCAAGCAGTGGCAGAAGATGTTCTACGGCGGCCGTCACAGCCACTCCTACATGGAGTCACTGCCGGACTTCGTGAAGCTGGCCGAGGCTTATGGCCACGTCGGCATCGCGGTGAGCGATCCGGCCGAGCTGGAGAGCGCCATGGAGCGGGCGTTTGCCATGAAGGATCGGCTGGTGTTTATGGACATCTCGGTCGACCCCGACGAGCACGTCTACCCGATGCAGATCAAGTTTGGTGCCATGGATGAAATGTGGCTGAGCAAGACGGAGAGAACCTGATGAGACACATCATATCGGTACTGCTGGAAAACGAGTCCGGTGCCCTGAGCCGGGTGGTGGGTCTGTTCTCTCAGCGTGGTTACAACATCGAGACACTGACGGTGGCGCCGACCGAGGACCCGACCCTGTCGCGCATGACCATTGTCACCATGGGTGACGAGCGGGTGCTCGAGCAGATCAACAAGCAGCTGCACAAGCTGGTGGATGTGCTCAAGGTGTGCGACATCACCGAAGGGGAACACGTCGAGCGCGAGCTGGCCTTGGTCAAGGTGCGTGCCGTGGGCGGTGCCCGCGACGAGCTCAAGCGACTGGCCGATATCTTCCGTGGCCAGATAGTGGATGTGACACCGGAGCTCTACACGGTGCAACTGGCCGGTACCAGCGACAAGCTGGATGCCTTCATCAAGACCGTGGTGCAGAGCAGCGAGGTGGTGGAGGTGGTGCGCTCTGGCGTATGCGGCATCTCACGAGCCGATAAAACGCTGCGAGCGTAAAGGTGATGTCATGGGAAGGGGAGCCACAGGCTCCCCTTTCTGTTATTATGCGGCCCCTTTTTTCCCTCGCTATCGTGGATTTGTCCTAGCGGCTCTGATGAGGTGCTCATGCATTCTTCTCAATTTAAGTCCAGAAGTCTCACTCAGCGTCTGGCCATTGCGCTAGCGGCAGGAGGCCTGCTTCTCCTGCTCTGCCTGTGTCTGATTCTCTGGTTGGGATGGCAAGGACTTCACTCTCAGACCCAGGAGCGATTGCAGCAAGCCGTACAAAAACTCGACCTGGTCTTCGACCATGCCCAGCAGGTCGCGATCGAGGTCGAGCCGCTCATCGGCAACGCGTGTGGAAGCCAGGAGTCGCTACTGCGCAAGATAGTGGCGTCGACCCCTGACGTTCGTTCGGTCACGATTGAAGCTGATGGCGCCCTGCTGTGCAGCTCTGTGTATGGTCACAGGGAGAAGCTGGTCAACATACAGCCGTACGCAGAAGGGCAGCTCCTGCTTCAGTCGAATAACCTGTTGACGCCCGATCAGTCCGTGCTGATTTACCGCCGGCACGTCGGCAATTACAGCGTGCTGGTGGGCATCAATGGCCATGATCTCAGCTATGTGCTGGGACTGCTGGGGGAGATCCGGCTTCAGGTGGGCGGCTTGACGCTCGATGCACAAGAGCGGGTCCGCAAGGCGGGCAGCCGGGTCGAAGGGCAGCGACTGAGCATCGCGTCGACTCGCTACGCCTATCGGGTCAATGACGTCATCAATGCCACCATTTTTAGAACCTACATGCTGGAGCACGCCCTGCTCGAAGGGATATTGGCTCTGGCGCTGAGTATTTTCTTCGGCGTGGTCTGCTTTCGGCGCACCAAGAGTGGCCTCCATCACGAGTTGTGCCGGGCGCTGGATGCCGGCGAATTTGTGGCTTACCTGCAACCCATGATGAACCGGGAAGGGACGCAAGTGACGGGGGGCGAGGTACTGATGCGCTGGATGCATCCGGAACTCGGGTTGATCCGGCCGGATCGCTTCATTCCGCTGGCCGAGGACAGCGGCCTCATCGTCCCCATGACCCGTGAACTGATGCGTCAGGTTCGTGAGGGCATGGGGCCACGCGCCGCCGCCTTGCCCCCGCATTTCCACTTCAGCTTCAATATTGCGGCCAGCCACTGCTGCGATTTATCCCTGGTTGAGGATTGCCGTGACTTCCTGGCGGCCTTCTCCGCCAACCCGGTCAATCTGGTACTGGAGTTGACCGAGCGTGAGCTGGTGGTGCCCAACGAGACCACCATGAAACTGTTCGATGAGTTGGAGCGGATGGGGGTTTCCATTGCTATCGATGACTTCGGCACCGGGCATTCGAGCCTCGTTTATCTGCAACAGTTCAAGGTCGACTTCCTCAAGATTGACCAGAGCTTCGTGGCGCGGATCGGCAGTGACGCCTTGTCCCGCCACATCGTCGACAATGTGGTCGATCTTGCCAGCCGCCTGGATCTTTCGCTGGTGGCCGAAGGGGTGGAGACGCAGGAGCAGGCCGACTACCTGATGGCGCGCGGGGTCGACTTCCTGCAGGGCTATCTCTACGGGAACCCGGTTCCACTGGCCGATTTCTGGCTGGAAGCAAAACTGCCCTGAGGGGCAAAGCAAAAGGCGGCCGATGGCCGCCTTTTTCATGGGGGGATGACCGTGCTCAGAGCATCTTGCGCAGGGCGCGGGCCAGCCGCTGCACCCCTTCCTCTATGGTGGCCTCATCCACACAGGAGAAGCTCAGGCGCAGGGTGTTCTTGATATCGGGGCGCACGTAGAAAGGGGCGCCCGGTACGAAGGCGACCTTCTCCGCGATGGCCACCTGAAACAGCTCCATGGCGCAGACCGATTCGGGCAGGGTCAGCCACAAGAACATGCCCCCCTCGGGGCGGGTCCAGCGTACCGAAGGCGGGCAGTGGCGGGCCAGGGCGGCCTCCATGGCGGCTCGCTGGCGACCATAGACCGCCTTGATCTTCTCGAGGTGGGCATCGAGGGAGTGGGTGGTCAGGAAGCGATGCAGCACCTGTTGGCTGAAGGCGTTGCTGTGCAGGTCAGTCGCCTGCTTGGCGATGGTGACCTTCTGGTGCAACCAGGCCGGCACCACCATCCAACCGAGGCGAAACCCCGGCACCACTGTCTTGGAGAAGGAGCCGAGCAGCACGGTGTTTTCCGGTGCCAGCTTGGCCACCGGATCGATGGCTTCCCCCTCGAAGCGCAGCTCGCCGTAGGGGTCATCTTCGACCATCAGCAGATTGTGGCGGATCAGGCGCTCGGCCAGCGCGGCCCGGTTGGCGCGGCTGTAGCTGACCCCGGACGGGTTCTGGAAGTTGGGTACGCCATAGAGCAGACGGGCCGTGGTGCCGCTTTCCAGCAGGGCATCCAGCGCCGCCAGATCCAGCCCCTCCTCACCCAGGGTGATGGGCCGGAACTCGGGCTGATAGACGGAGAAGGCCTGGATGGCGCCCAGGTAACCCGGCTCCTCGATGATGAGATCCTGCCCCTCGTCGATCAGCACCTTGCCGAGCAGGTCGAGCGCCTGCTGGGAGCCGCTGGTGATGAGGATGTGATCCGGATTGACCTGCATGCCCCAGCGGGTCTGGTAACGCTCGGCGATATACTGGCGCAGCGGCGCGTAGCCCTCTGTGGTGGCGTATTGCAGGGCGGCGGCGCCCTGCTCGCTCAGCACCTGCTGGCAGGCCTGCTCGATCGCCTTGACCGGGAACAGGTTGGGGTTGGGCAGCCCGCCGGCGAAGGAGATGATGTCCGGGCGGGTGGTGACTTTAAGGATCTCGCGGATGAAGGAAGGTTCGACCTTCTCGAAACGTTGGGAAAAAAACGGCTGCATGTTGGCTCTCTCTGCACTGCTGGGTGACCCTTCCATTGGGCCACCACGTCTTTCGTTTGTAACAGATTTAAAAAATGAGGCAACCGCTGCTTGCTCTGAGAGAAAAAAGGGCAGGAGTGAAACCTGCCCGTTTTTTATCCATTAATGAGAGAGATTTCCTACTCAAGACCCGGTTCACGCAGGAAGCGGATCAGCAGGGTGGTGCCGTCGCTGAGCTGCTGCTGAACGCGACCGGGGAAGATCTCCTGCAACTTGTCGAGGCGGTCGTACTGGGTGTGCCATATCTTGCCCCACTGGGTCTCGCTCTCCCGATCGCAGGCGCTCTTGGTGGTGGCGTCATAGCAGTCCCACAGGGCCGGGTTGGTGCTCTGGGAGTAGCCGTCATAGCCATCGGCACCGTTGATGGTGAAGTTGGTGGCTTCCAGATAGGCGACGGGGATGCCGAGGCAGGCGAAGCTGGCGTGATCGGACCAGGCGCCGGTCTCGCCGGCCGGGTAACCGGGGAAGGCGGGGTGCAGCTCGAAGGGGGTCATGTCGCCCTGGCGGGAGAGCGCCAGCAGGC
>NZ_CDBY01000086.1:20730-21268 GCF_000820125.1 Aeromonas simiae
GCGGGAGAGCGCCAGCAGGCGGTCACGCACCTTGGGATCATGGCTGTAGCGGCTCGGGTCGGCGCAGCTGTACTCGGCCACGTCGGAGTGGGCCGAGTGGACATAGAGAGTGTCGCCGCCGGCGATGGTGTCGTTGTTCACCATGGCCAGGGTGGCCCCCACCTCGTCGGCACTCAGGCTGGCGGCATAGGCTTTGGCGCCGTTGGTGCCGTTCTCCTCAGCCCCGAAGAAGACCAGCCGTACCGTATAGGGCAGGGTCTGCCCCTTGAGGGACTCGGCCACCGCCAGCATGGCGGCGATACCGGCGCCGTTGTCGGTGGCGCCTTCCGACCCCTTCTGCTCCCCGGTGCTGTCGTAGTGGGCGCCGACGATGAGCAGCTGGTCGCGCTTGCCGGGCAGTGTGACGATCAGATTCTGGGAGTGCATCTCCACCCCCTTCTTCTGGTAGCTAAAGGGCTGGCGGGTCACGTCATAGCCCCAGCCGGTCAGCTTATCGGCGATCCAGTTGGCTGCCTCGGTCTCGCTGGCGGTGCCGGTC
>NZ_CDBY01000086.1:21612-21932 GCF_000820125.1 Aeromonas simiae
CGACGAGCAGGGCGGCCAGTGAGAGGGCGAGTAGCGTCTTATGCATTTTGAGCTTCCTTTCGTTTTTATGGGTATTACCGCTTAAAACATCGGCACAATGCGCCATTTGCCCATGACGGTATGTTATTTGTGCGATATTTCCGGCTTTTCCTTCGGTTGCAAATTGTTGTCAATGGAATTAAAAGTCAATAAATTTGTGTTTTTATTCTTTTTGTGGCCATCAAAACCTCTTTTATGGCGGCCACACGCGCCCTTTCTGCTCCGAGGCGCAATGAATATGCAGTATTGGGAGGGGGTGGGGATACGCCTGGATGGAGGAG
>NZ_CDBY01000087.1 GCF_000820125.1 Aeromonas simiae
ACTTCGTCGCCTGGCTGGAATCGGCCATGGCGGCGCCGAGGGCGATAAAGAGCGGGCGCAGGTGGTCGTCATGGGGGTGGGCCATGGCCGCATGGGGGGCGCGGGCGCGATAGTCTATCAGGGCGCTCTTATCCTGCGCCGCCATGGCCGATTCCAGCCAGGCGACGAAGTCGCTGGCCCAGGGGGCGGTGCGCCCCCCATCCCACTCGAGGGCGCGCAGGTTGTGGGTGATGGCCCCCGAGGCCAGGATGGCGATCCCCTCGCTGCGCAGCGGGGCCAGCAATGCCCCAAGCTGCCACAGTTGGGCCGGGCTCCAGCTGGCCGGGATCGAGATCTGCACCAGCGGCGTGGTCGCGTCGGGGTCGATCAACGAAAGGGGGGACCAGACGCCGTGGTCAAACGGGCGGGCCACCCCTTGCAGCGGCATGGCCTCGGCGGCAAACAGCGCGAGCAGCCGCTCGCCGAGCCAGGCGGGCGTATGACCGGGCCAGCGGATCTCATAGAGCGCATCGGGAAAACCGTAAAAGTCGTACATCAATTCAGGCCCAGGTTGCAGGTTGATCTGCAACTCCTGGCTGAACCAATGGGCGGAGAGCACCACCAGTCCCTTGAGGTCATCGGGCAGGGTGAGCCCTTCTAAGAAGGTGGTGGCGTGCTGGCGGCGGATCACCAGATCGGGGGCGCCGTGGGAGATAAACCAGACGGGGGCGGGAGTGCTCATGCATGCCTCGGGATAAAGGGAGGGGATGACGCTACTCTACACCCCGATTTCTATTCGATAATCATGGTGTTAATACAATCACTATCAACCATGAGTTGAAAATGAAGGGCTAACCCCATTTGAGGTATCAAGTCGGCTGACAGCGGGCGGCGAGCACGTTAATCTGGTCGGCGCAGATACATCTTTCGCCCAACGAGGCCCCACGATCGGCACCATCATGTCGACATTAACGTTTGAAGAGTACTATGACGCGGATCTGACCCTGATCCGTGACTTTTACGAGACGGCGTTCTCCCGCTACGAGCCCGAGATCGGGGAGCGGATCTTCATTGCCAAGGATGCCAATTGGCTTGTCGGCGCACTGCGGGTGCGGGCCGAGGAGCGCTATTACCATCTCTGTGGCATGCAGTTGCTGCCTCACTACCAGCAACAGGGGATTGGCCAGCAGTTGCTCAGCTTTGCCTGCGGCCTGCTCGATGGGCGCCCCATCATCTGCCAGGTGCTGCCGTTTGAGCGCGATTTCTACATGAAGGTCGGTTTTCGCCCCGGAGAGCTGCACCAACTCCCCGAGCCGCTGCGCTCGCGCCTGCATCAGCAGCAGGAGCTCGGTTATTGTATCGAGCCCCTGGTGCGTTCGGCGGCGCTGGTCGGTTAGCGCGTCAGCAGTTTGAGCTTGCCCGGTTGCACTTCCACCCCGGTCAGGTGCTCGCGCCACCAGGTTTGTTCTGCCCCCTTGCCCGTGATGCGATAAACGGGTTTGCCCTTCATGCGCTGTTGCAGGCTCTGTAGCATCAGATTGACCACCAGACCATATTGCTGCTGCACCGACTGGGGCTCGATGCGATAGTCGACCAGCTTGGCATCATCGAGATAGATGGCGTGGCTGCCCGGCTCGTAGCGCGGTTTGCCGTCGAAGGTGACGCGCAGTGTGGCATCGACCGGGGGCTTGTCACCCATCGCCATACGGGCGGTGCCGCGGCTCTCGATGCGCACCGTGTTGGCTTGCTGGCGACCGATTTGCACCGTGCCTTCGGTCAGGGCGAGTTGTCCCTGGAACAGGCCGGGCATCTGGACGTCGCGCTGGATCCCCTCCTGGCGGGCCAGCAGGGCATTGATCTGGGATTCGGTGATCTCACTCTGGCCCGGGCTGAGCAGGGCCGCAGTGAGCAGCAGGGATTGCAGTATCATGGGAACAACCTGATAGAATCGGGCCGCCAAGCATATCACAGCGTCCGTTTGCAACGGATGAAACGGCTGTCACCGTTTTGCTAAGGAGCTGACGTGTTTAACGGACTGGAAAAAGATCTCAGCGATCTCTTCAGCCATTTTCTCGGGCTGTTACTGCTGCTGTTCCACACCTTGATCGTGGTCGGCGTCTCTTTGCGGGTTATTTTCAAACGGCGCCCTATCGGTGTCTCATTGGCCTGGCTGGCCCTCATCTATGCCATCCCCTTTGCCGGGGTCGGTTTCTATATCCTGTTTGGTGAAATTCGCCTCGGCCGGCGTCGCGGTGAACAGGCCAAGACCATGTATACCCCTTATGCGGCCTGGATCCGCCAGATGGCGAGGGCTTTTCCCCAGTATCGCTGCCCGGTGAGTGACAAGGCCGCGCCGCTGCATGATCTCATCCAGGGGCGGCTGGCGATGCCGATGCTCTCCGGTAACCGTATGACGCTGCTGGAGCAGCCCGAGGCCATCTTGGGCGAGATCGCCAGCGATATCCGGGCGGCGACCCAATCTTGCTATCTCGAGTTCTACATCTGGCAGCCGGGAGGGTGGGCCGACGAGGTTGGCGAAGCCCTCATCGAGGTGTCGCAGCGCGGCGTGGACTGTCGCGTGTTACTCGACTCGGTGGGGAGCAAACACTTCTTTCGCTCCGGCTGGCCGCAGCGGCTGCGCTCTGCCGGGGTTCAGCTGATCGAGGTGCTGCCGGTCGGGGCGTGGCGTATTCCGTTCCAGCGTCAGGATCTGCGCATGCATCGCAAGCTGGTGGTGATCGATGACAAGGTGGGCTACACCGGCTCGATGAACATGGTCGACCCGCGCTTTTTCAAACAGGATGCCGGTGTGGGCCAATGGGTCGACATTATGCTGCGGGTGCAAGGGCCCATGGTGCCCCTGATGTGGTCCCTGTTTGTCTGGGACTGGGAGATGGAGACAGGCGAGCGGTTGCTCGACAGCTTGCAGCATCAGCCCGAGGCTTGGCCACTTATCAACTATCGTGCCCAGCTCATCCCCTCCGGCCCGTTCGAGGGGGGCGATGCCATCCAGCAAATCCTGCTGCAGGCCATCTATCAATCCCGCCAGCGGTTGATCCTGACCACCCCCTATTTCGTGCCGGATGACCCGCTGGTGGCGGCTCTGCGCTCGGCATCCGAGCGAGGGGTGCAGGTGCAGCTGGTGCTGCCCCATCGCAACGACTCGCGGCTGGCGCACCATGCAGGCAATGCCTTTTTAGAAGAGCTGCTCGCCTCCGGGGTCGAGATCTACCGCTATGATGCGGGGTTGCTGCACACCAAGAGCGTGCTGGTGGACGACGATTTTGCCCTGGTGGGGACGGTCAATCTGGATCGGCGCAGTCTGTGGCTCAACTTTGAGGTGACCTTGCTGGTCGACAGCCCGGTCTTTGTGGCCCAGATGCAGACGTTGGTGGCGGGGTACATTCAGGCGGCCAGCCCCATGTCGCTGGCCCGCTGGCGTCAGCGCCCTTGGTATCGGCGCATGACGGAGAACTTCTGCTACCTGTTTAGTCCCTTACTGTGACCTGCTCGCTTGTCTTCGTGCGGCCCAGCACTTAGAGTGCCTGCACTTTTTTTAATTATGCACAAGGTGTTACGGGATGAAGAAAGGGGTCATGGGGGGCGCAGCGGCCGTCCTGCTGGTGGGGGGCGCGGTGGCCGCCTGCTGGTTTACGGGTCAGGCTTTCGATAAGCAGGTGCCGGCCGAGCTGGCCAAGGCGCAGCAACTGAGTGGGATCCAGCTCGAATGGACGCCGGGTAAAACCAGTTTCCTCTCCCGTGAAGGCGCCATCAAGATGGTGCTGACGCCCGAGTTTATCTCCTCCCACTATCCCGAGTTGACCCCTGAGCATCCGTTCGAGCTCTATCTGTCTACCCAGACCCGGATCCTGCCGCTCTACAGTGCGACCCAAATCGTGCTGGATAAGTCTCGTGGCGATCTCGCCGCCGGCTTGGTCGAGCTGGGGTTGCAGGGGTGGGAGCCGGTGCTGGAGAGCCGCAACAGCCTGTGGAGCCGCCGTAATGTGAGCACCCTGACCCTGCCCGAGGCCAACGTGGCCAAGCAGGGGGAGAACCTCAAGATGCTACCGCTGGTGCTCGGCTATGACGGCGATCTGAATGGCAGTGGCAAGCTGAACCTGGATTGGCAGGGAATGACCTTCAGCCAGCCGGATCAACAGACCGAGATCAACCTGGCCCACGTGACAGGGCAGGCCGAGCTCGATGAAATTGGTGGCGTGTTGATGGTGCCCGCGAGCGAAGGGGACGTGGCCGGTCTTTCGGTGCGCATCGGTGATGAACTGAATGTCGCCTTGCAAGGGCTCAGTACTCGCTCCCATGTGGAGGGGGACGATGCTGAAACCCTGGCCAGCCGTTACGAGACCCGATTGCAGAGTCTCAAGCTGGCCATGGATGGGGAAGCTGTCGCCCTCACCGAGGGGGAGATGGTGGTCGATATCAAGGGGATGGATCTGGAAGGGTATCGAATGTTGCAGCAGGCCAACAGCGGCGTCGATATGGATCAGCAGAAGCTGGAGCAGGCGCTCAACCTGTTGCTGGCCCGTGGCGCCACGCTGTCGCTGAGCAACTTCTCGGCCAAGGTCAATGCCGAGCCGGTCTCGCTCAAGGGCAATCTGGTGCTCTCTTCCACCACCCTCGACAAGCTGACCAACGGTGTCGATGGTCTGCGCGCCCTGACCGGTCAGTTTGACGCCATCCTCTCGGGCAAGCTCGGCAATGCGCTGCCCCAGGCGGCGCCCTTGCTGCAAGGGCTTACGGCCATGGGATACCTCAAGGCCGAGGGCAACCAGCTCAAGGCGGACATCAACCTCGCCAATGGCCGCCTGACGGTCAACAGCCTGCCCCTGTGATGGCGGTGTGGTCACAATGAAAAGAGGCTCCCGATGGGAGCCTCTTTTGTTTCTGTGTGCCGACTTACTTAAAGACCACCGTCTTGTTGCCGTGTACGAACACCCGCTCGGCCAGCACTAGGCCGAGAGCCCGTGAGAGCACGGATTTTTCTACGTCGCGACCGGCCTTGGCCATGTCATCGGCGGTGAAGGTGTGATCCACGTGGGTCACGTCCTGCTCGATGATCGGGCCCTCATCCAGATCGTCGGTGACGAAGTGGGCGGTGGCGCCGATGATCTTCACGCCGCGGTTAAACGCCTGCAGGTAGGGGCGGGCGCCGATGAAGGCGGGCAGGAAGGAGTGGTGGATGTTGATGATCTTGCGTGGGTAGGCTTTGACGAAGTCGGGGGTGAGTACCCGCATGTACTTGGCCAGCACCACATAATCCGGGGCATAGCTGTCGATGATGGCGCGCACCTGACGCTCATGCTCGGCGCGATCCACTCCATCGTGGGAGACGGTGTGGAAAGGAATGTCGAACTTGCCGGTCAGCTCGGCCAGGGTGTCGTAGTTGCCGATGACGGCGGCGATCTCGAGGTTGAGCGCACCGGCGTAGCGCTTCATCAGGATATCGCCGAGGCAGTGCGCCTCCTTGGTGACCAGGATGACGATGCGCTTGTTTTCCGCCTTGACCAGACGGCGCTCGGCCCCCTGGGGCAGGGTGTCATCGAGATCGGCCAGCAGGGTTTCGTCGTTGAAACGGCCTTCCAGTTCGGTGCGCATAAAGAAGCGGCCCTGTTCGTGATCCACGAACTCGTCGTTCTTGATGATGTTGAGCTGGTGCTTGTAGCAGATGTTGGTGATTTTGGCGATCAACCCCTTGGCGTCGGGGCAGTCGGTCAGCAGAATTTTCTTTTCCATTTTGTCTGTCATGAAGTTGTTGTGATGGCAGCACAAGGCGCCGTTTTTCCGCACTATGCCACGAAGCGGCAGGGGAAGCCATGTTCGCGTGAGCGCTCGCACAGGATGGCAATATTTTCTGCTGTGGGACTGGAAACCAGAACGGCTTTTCTCTAGTCTGGGGGCGCTTATTCTCAGGGCGGGGTGCAATTCCCCACCGGCGGTATCCTGCTACGGCAGGGAGCCCGCGAGCGCCCGACATCGGTCGGGGTCAGCAGATCCGGTGAGAGGCCGGAGCCGACGGTTATAGTCCGGATGAAAGAGGATAACAGTGCGTGGTTCTTGGCATCGCCTTTCGGCGGTGCTTTGGCGCATGCGCGCTTCTGTCTGCCTTTCCGTGCCCTGATTCTGGTCTCTGTTCAATATACAGTGGAGTATTACCATGAATCAGTCTTTGCTTACCCCCTTTGGCTCCCCCCTGCAACGTGTTGAAGCCGCGCTGGACGCGTTGCGCCATGGCCGCGGCGTGCTCGTGGCCGACGATGAAGACAGGGAGAATGAAGGGGATCTCATCTTCGCGGCCGAATCCATGACCACGGCTCAGATGGCGTTGATGATCCGCGAGTGCTCCGGGATTGTCTGCCTCTGCCTGACCGACGAGCGGGTACGCCAACTGGAGCTGCCGATGATGGTCGATGCCAACTCGAGCCAGTTCCAGACCGCTTTTACCGTCACCATTGAGGCGGCGCAGGGGGTCACGACCGGTGTCTCGGCGGCCGATCGCATCACCACCATCCGTGCCGCCATCGCCGACGGCGCCGTGCCGTCCGATCTCCATCGCCCCGGCCATGTCTTCCCGCTGCGCGCCCGCCAAGGTGGGGTGTTGACCCGGCGCGGTCATACCGAGGCAACGGTCGATCTGATGACGCTGGCCGGCCTCAAACCCTTTGGCGTGTTGTGTGAACTGACCAAGGCGGATGGCAGCATGGCGCGTCTTCCCGATCTGGTTGAATTCGCTCACCAGCATGGCATGCCTGTCTTGACCATCGAGGATCTGGTGCAGTATCGTTTGGCACTGAGAGGAGAGAGCGCCTAACGGATTGTCATATCATCTGTTATTGGTTACGCTCTGACCTGGCCTTGTCCGTTATTTCGCCAACATTTCGTTTCGAGTGATGCTTTTTTAGGCGTTCGAAAAAAAATGAGTGATTTAATGCATTTATCTATGACGAGGCCTATGCAAACTCTTTTTTTTTTGTGCCATAATAACGCCGCTTGCTAAACGTCTGGCGAGTTAAAGGGAGCTATAAAATGAAAAAAATGTTGTTGGTAGGTGTAGTTGGTCTGTCTGCTCTGCTGGGCGGTTGTGCTAACACCGAGCTGGAAACCTCTGTTCAGAATCTGTCTAACAAGGTTGATCAACTGGCTCAAGACGTTAGCGCCGTTCGCGCTGATCAGTCCAAGATCGCTGCCGACGTAGCTGATGCCAAGGCTGAAGCTGCTCGTGCTAACCAGCGCCTGGACAACATGGCTACTTCCTACAAGAAGTAATACATGTGAAAAAATGGCGCGGGAAACTGCGCCATTTTTTTTCGTCTGCAGAAAACCTCTCCCCCCACTTCCCTCGTTTTTCCCTTCTTAGTTATCTCATTGATTAGCTAATAAAAAAGACCGATCGCAAGACCGGCCCCTATCTGCACAATACCCAACGATGCTCAGTAGAGCAGGCTATAGAGCTTGCGTCGCCAGGCCGATGCGGTGGGTGTGCTGCCCATGGTGGTCAGGATATCCAGATAGATTTTCTTCACGTCGCCGAAGGCGAGATCACGGCTCAGTATGCCAAACAGCAGATCGAGCGCCTCTTCCTGACGGCCGGCCTGATGATAAAGCACGGCCAGCTCCTGACTGGTGGCAAAATCTTCCGGCTGGGCGCTATGGCGCTCCTCCAGTGCTCGCAGCTCAGGGCTGTCGGAGGCCTGCCGCGCCAGATCCAGACGTGAGCAGAGGGTGTGGTAATGGCTCTCTTGAGCAACCATCGGGATGGTGCCAAGCAGCGCCTCGGCCTGATCCAGGTGGTTGAGATCCAGCTCGGCCTGTGCCAGCCACAGGACGATATCATGGCGCTCGGGAGCCAGCTGCCGCGCCTTGGTCAGCAGGGCCTGCGCCTCGCCGGCCTTCCCCTCTTCAAGATGTTGCTTGGCTTGCTCCAGCAGTGTCTCTTCTTCGCGCGGTGCAAACGCGGAGAAGTAGTCGCGCAGGGTGGCATCATCTTGCGGCCCCTCGAGGAAGCTCGCTTCGTCCGGGCGCCCCTGATGGAATTTGACCAATGCCGGCAAGGCTCGCAGCGCCAGCTGGCTGGCTAGTGACTGTAACTGGGGATCATTGATGTCGACCTTGGCCAGGGTGACGGCCGGATTATTCGGGCCAACCAGCGACTCAACCAGAGGGGTCATGGCTTGGCATTCGGGCATCTGGGGGGCATGGAAGTAGAGCACCACCGGCTTTTGCATAGAGGCATCGAGCAGGGCGGTGTGAAAATTCTGGGGAGTAATGTCGACGATCATGGAATGGCTCTCGCTTACAGACTGATCCCTACATGGGGGAGGGGGGCGATATTTTCAAGGCGTGTATCCAGCCAGTGCAGGGCGATCCGGTGATCAGCCTCGGTGGCGAGTGCCAGCCAGCCGCTGTCGCAGGGACTGTCACTGATGACGTAGGATTTTTCATCGAGGTGGTTTTCCAGCTGCCAGGCCCGTCTGGGATCGAAACTCACCCGCTCCAGTCCGGCCGAGAGGCCACCGCCGTTGGCTTTGAGCACGGCTTCCTTGCGCGCCCAGAAGCGATAGAAGAGGTGATCTCGCTGTTCGGCCGGTTGCTCGGCCAGCCACTGCACTTCTTCGGGGGCGAAGAAGCGACGGGCCAAGCGCTGGAGATCACGCCGTCGCCGCCCGAGCTCCAGATCGATGCCCACCGCGCCCTCCTGGCACAGGGCCAGCACCAGCCAGTCTGCGCTGTGACTCATGTTGAAGTGGATTCCTTCGAGCCAGGGTTTGCCGTGTTCATCGGTGTGTATCTCCAACGGATGATCCGGATAGCGCCGGCGCACTTCACGGCGTAGCAGCGCTCTGCCCATCACCCACTGCTGGCGGCGCTCTTCTTGCAAAAACTGGGCGGCAGTCGCCTGCTCCGCAGGGGAAAGTGAAGCCAGTTGAGCCTGATTGGCACGCTCTTCTTTATTCAGTGGGGCAACCAGGAAAAGCGCCACGTGATATGCCATTTTCTGCTCTCTTTTGTTATGAGAATGCCAATAAACCACATTTATGCGCAGACGCATAGCTGGCGACGCGATTGTATATTGTTTGGGCAAGATCACATTTAGCATGAAAAATAAGAAGTTTTTGCGAAAAAATGTGACCTTGATGGGTTTTATTTCTTGATCTGACACATTTCTCCTTTATATTCGAGCCTTGTGTCTTTAAAAGCCCCTTTCGGGTGCATACCTTAACTAGCTGTTTACATTAGGGAGATAAGGGATTGCGACATCTAATGCTACTGCTGGTGGCACTGGGAATGGTGGGTTGTGCCTCGGCGCCCGATCCGGATTTGGCGAGTAAGATCGAAGTCTCCATGGTTGAGCCGGTGGTCGAGCCGGAGTCCAGCGCCCCCAGTGTGGAAGAGATCCTGACGGTTTATAAAGAGTGGCGCGGCGTCCCGTACCGGATGGGCGGAACGACCCAGCGTGGTGTTGATTGCTCTGCCTTTGCTCGTGAAGTGTTCCGTGATGCGCTGGGTATCGAGCTGCCCCGCTCTACCCGCTCCCAGGTTCACGAAGGGGTTCGCGTAGCCAAGAACGAACTGGTTGAGGGGGATCTGGTGTTCTTTCGCATCAATCCGCGTCTGAACCATGTCGGTATCTATGTGGGCAACGGTGAGTTCATCCACGCCTCGGCCCGTAAAGGGGTCACCCGCTCGAAGTTGGATAACCAATACTGGCGCACCAAGTTCTGGCAGGCTCGTCGTATCAGCATCTAATCCGTCCTTCTTGAAAAACGGCTCGCAGTACGGACTGTTTCTCCAGAAAGACAGCAGGGCTCCTTCGGGAGCCCTTGGTTTTTATGGGAAGGGGCGACTATAGTAGGCGCCCCTTTTCTCGTTCCATGCCATCATGTCCCGTTCATCTGCCCCCGGATTGCACCCGCGCAATCGCCATCGCAATGGCTACGATTTCCCCGCCCTGATCAAGGCAAGCCCTGAGCTGGCCGGCTTCGTCAGCGTCGGCCCCCACGGGCGGGCCACCATCGACTTTGCCGATCCGCTTGCCGTCAAGGCGCTCAACCGTGCCCTGCTGCTGGCCTGCTACCGGTTGCGTTTCTGGGATATTCCCCCCGGCTACCTCTGCCCCCCGATTCCGGGACGGGTGGATTACCTCCACCACCTGGCCGATCTGCTGGGTGAGGAGCAAGCCGCGCCCCATGGGAAAGCGGTGCGCCTGCTCGATATCGGCACGGGGGCCAACTGTATCTATCCACTGCTCGGGCATCAGGAGTACGGCTGGCGTTTCGTGGCCAGCGACATCGAGACCGCCTCGCTCAAGAGTGCTGCGCTTATCGTGCGCAGCAATGGGCTGGAGCGAAGTATTGAGTGTCGTCATCAGCCCGATCCCAAGTGCATCTTCGATGGGATCATCCATCCCGGCGAGCAGTTTGCGGCCACCCTCTGCAATCCGCCCTTTCATGCCTCGGCCCAGGAGGCGGGCGCCGGTAGCGAGCGCAAGCTGCGCAATCTGGCCCGCTCAAGGGGGGAGCGTCACCGGGTGACGCAGGGCTCGCGGCTCAATTTCGGGGGTAAACATAATGAACTCTGGTGCGAAGGGGGGGAGCTGGCCTTCCTGCGCCGCATGATTGCCGAGAGTGCGCGTTTTGCCGATCAGTGCCGCTGGTTCACCACGCTGGTCTCCAAGGGAGAAAACCTGGCGCCGGCCCGTAAGGCGCTGGGCCAAATCGGGGTAAGCGAGGTACGGGAAATCCCCATGCATCAGGGCAACAAGATCACCCGCATTCTCGCTTGGCGCTTTGCAAACAAACCGTCATGAGGGGTGGTTTTGCAGTCAATGTGAGTAGGCACTTCGCCTGTTGGTACAGTTGTACGCCGAAATTTTTTTGCAATATCAGCGATGACTTTTCTAAAATAGGGACTGGTTTGACCTCTTGGTATACACCCAGACGGAAGGGAAAGGTTGATGAAGGTTGTCGATTTTCTGAAGCGCAAGAAGGAGATCCTGGCGCAACATCCGTTTGAGCTTAAGGATTGGCTCTCTCCTGCGATTCGCGACTACTGGCGCGAATTTCAGCAAAAAGCACAGCATCACCCCCTGTTTGGCCGGGTGATGGATGGTGCCATCACGACGTTGCAGCCTGAGCCCCAGGTCGTTAACGGTGTGGCGCAGCCCTCCTTGGACCCAGCCATCGAGCTGGAAGGCGAGGCCGCCGCCGTATTCGAGACCCTGCTGAGCCAAGTGGGGGAAGAGACCCACATCGGCGAGTGGCTGTTGGTAGATCAGGCGATGATCAATGGCTTTGCCCAGGCGACCGGGGATCACCAGTGGATCCACACCAACCCGGAGCGGGCGGCCGAAGAGTCCCCGTTCAAGAGCACCATCGCCCACGGTTTCCTGACTCTGGCGCTGCTGCCGCGCCTGACCGGCTCGGTCGATGAGCACAATCCCGAGTTCCCCACCGCCCGCATGGTGGTGAATTTTGGCCTCGACTCGGTGCGCTTTCCCTATCCCATCAAGGTGGATAGCCGCATACGAGCCCGCACCAAGCTGGCCAAGGTGAGCCCCATCAAGGGGGGCATTGAGCTGCTCAAAGAGATCAAGGTTGAGATCGAAGGGATCCGCCGCCCCGGCTGCGTGATCGAATCGCTCACCCGCCTCTATTTCTGATCTCCGATCACTAGGATACGCGACAGGGCCCACGGGCCCTGTTCTCATTTCTGCAGCTGCCCTGCTCTTATTTCTGCAGCTGCCCTGCTCTTATTTCTGTTGCTGATAGTGGGAGAAGATCCGCTCGTAACGCCCATCCGCCCGCATGGCGGCGAGCTCCTGATCGAAGCGATCGCGCAGCTCGGCCCGGTCGAAGGCGAAGTGATAGACGGTGGCGGGGAAGAGATCGTTGCGTATTACCCGGCTGGGATCATAGGGAGCCCCCTCACTGGCGGCCAGCACCCCCAGATAGTGGAGAAATATCCGCTCCTCCAGCACGATGGCCTGGGCGCGCCCCTCAAACAGCTGCTTTACCTGCAACTCCTGACGGGCCAGCTCCTGATAGCTACGGCTGCGCCGGATGGCGTTGGCAAAGGCGCTGCCGAGGATATCGTTGGCACGCTGGAAGGCCACCACATTGAGGTTGGCCAGCTGCTCCAGCCGCTCGATACGCAGTGGGGTGAGGGTGAACACATAGTTGTGGAAGGTGATGGCCGGCTGGGAGAGGTAACCACGCTTGAGCATGCCGGGGCGGACGTTGATGATGCCGTCGAGGTGCCCCTGCTCCATTTGCTCGAACGTCTGGCGCAGGGAGAGGTAATTGAACTCGGGCTGATAGGGGGTGCCGGCAAAGGCTTCTCGCAGCAGATCGAGTTCAATCCCCCTGTCCTGCTCGCGGATAACATAGGGAGGGATGGCCAGACTGACCCCTATCCGCAATGGTTCAGCCAGCCCCGGCCATGCCAGAGAGCCGAGTAACAGCCATCCTATTCCTCGAATCATCCGTCCTCCTCCTTGAGGCCCGCACCTGACCATTGTGACACAAAGCCAGCGCCTGCACAGTCGGTTCCGGTTTAGCCGAGCAAGCCTTGCAGCGGGTGAACCCAGACCCATTCACCGGGTTGTACTGCACCCTGAGCCGGCAAGATCTCGATGAGGCAGTTGGCCTGGGCGACCGAGCTTAAGATCCCCGATCCCTGCGGCCCTGTGGTGCGCACCGTGAGGCGGCCATTGCTGTCTTGAGTGAAGACGCCGCGCAAAAACTCGGTGCGGCCGGGGCGGCTCTTCATCCCCTCGCTGGCCTGGGCGCGCAGGCGCCACGGCTGCCATGACCTTCCTTGCATGGCGTGCAGGGCGGGCAGCACGAATTGCAAGAAGCAGACCACGGCGGCGACCGGGTTGCCGGGCAGGCCGAAGAAGGGGGTGCCGGCAATCTGGCCGAAGGCGAGCGGCCGGCCGGGGCGCATCTGGATGCGCCAGAAGGCGATGCTGCCCAGCTGCTCGAGGGCGGCGCGGATATAGTCGGCATTGCCCACCGACACCCCTCCCGAGCTCAACACCAGATCGCACTCGGCCGCGGCCTGGGCCAGCGCTTGCGTGATGGCCGCCTGATGGTCGGGCAGGATGCCAAGATCGACCACCTCGACCCCGGCGCGCTCGGCCAGGGCGCGCAGGGTGAAGCGGTTGCTGTCGTAGATGGCGCCGGGGCGCAGTGCCTCGCCCGGAGCCTGCACTTCATCGCCAGAGCTAAACAGGGCGACCCTGAGCGGCGCCAGCACCCGCAAGCTAGCGCAGCCGAGGGAGGCGGCGAGCCCCAGCTCGGCGGCCTCCAGCCGGGTGCCCCGTGCGATGGCCACTGCCCCCATGGCGAGATCCTCACCCGCTTGGCGTACGTTTTGCCCGCGCTGGAGGGGGGCGGTGAAGCGCACCCGTCCCTGCTCCTCCACCGTCTGCTCGCGCATCACCACCGTATCCACGCCGGGGGGGAGGGGGGCGCCCGTCATGATCCGCACCGCCTCACCGGTGGCTACGCGCTGCGCGCTGGGGTGGCCGGCCAGCACCTCGCCCACCACCTGCCAGCTTGCGTGCGTCAACACACTGCCATCGATGCCGTAGCCGTCCATCGCCGAGTTGGTGTGGGGCGGTACGTTGCACGGGCTGATCAGATCCTCGGCCAGCACCAAACCGGCGCACACGCCGAGCGGACGCTCGAGATGGCGCTGCTGGGGGGAAAGGGCGGTGAGGATCTGTGCGCGTGCCTGCGCCACCGAGAGCAACGCCGGGCTTAAGGTGTCGCAGCTCTCCTTTGCCGGGGCGGCCGCCGCCTTGATATGGTGTTCGATGAAATCGGCGATGGCCGGGATCTCATTGAGTGGCAGCAGCGGCACCGCCAGCTCGAGTGGCACGTCGCTCGCCACCGCCAGCAGATCCTGCTGGCGCACCTCGGGCAGCGGCTTGCCGAGGGCGGCGCGGTGCAGGGCAATCTTGGGAATGGGGTCCTGTTTGAACCCCTCAACCAGGATGAGATCGAGCGTGGTGCGATCGAGTTTGGCCAGCAGCTCGGCCAGCGCCGGCTCCCCGTGCGGGGTCTCGGTGAGGTGGGCATGGCGCCGCGCCGAGGCGATCAGCACCTGCTCGGCCCCGGCTTTGCGCAGGCGCCAGCTGTCCTTGCCCGGCTGGTCGATGTCGAAGTCATGGTGGGCGTGCTTGAGCACCGCCAGACGCAGGCCGCGCCGGTTGAGCTCGGGAATGAGCTGCTCGAGCAAGGTGGTCTTGCCGGTGCCGCTCCAGGCGGCGAAGCCGATGATGGGCAGATCGGGATTAGCTGGCTTCATGCTGGGCGATATCCTCCGGGCGGTTGAGGTTGTCAAAGGCGTGCGGGCAGTCGGAGAAGTCGGCCTGCACCATGTGGTGGCGGGCAAACCAGTAGTCAATCTTGCGCTCCCCCTCGGCCAGCGCCTGGGCCAGATCCGGGGCGAGGGCGCGCCGCACCAGCGCCACCACGGGTTGCAGCCAGTGGCCGTCGTGGGCCACCACCACGTCGCACCCGGGAGTGCGTGCCTGGCACAGGCGGGCGGCGAGATCGGTCGGCAGGAAGGGGGTGTCACAGGGGACAAACAGCACCCAGTCGTGGCGGGCCCGCTCCAGGCCGGCCAACATGCCGGCCAGTGGGCCGGGGTAGTCCGGCAGGCGGTCGCTTACCACGGGGGCCAGTTGGCTGTACTGCTCGAGCGAGCGGTTGGCATTGATGACGAGTTCATCGACCTGGGGGGCCAGGCGCTCCAGCACGTGCTGGATCAGCGGCTTGCCGGCAAGGGGAACCCACCCCTTGTCCTGGCCACCCATGCGGGTGGCGCGGCCACCGGCCAGGATGACGGCAGAGAGGGGATCAGGCGTGTTGGACATGGTCTTCTCGTGTTGGCATGCGATACAGAGTCAGTGGGCCATTCTCCACTAACTGGCTGTGCTGCAACAGCCAGTGGCGTTGGCAGCGGGCGGTCAGCAGGTTCTCTTGGTGGCTGGTGACCACCCGGGCACAGCCCTGTTCACCGAGATCCTGCGCCAGATCGGCCATCAGGGCAATGGAGTGGCTGTCGAGATTGGCGGTGGGCTCGTCGAGCAGCAGGTAGGCCGGCTGCAATACCCAGGCGCGGGCCAGGGCCAGACGCTGGCGCTCACCGCCGGAGAGCAAGGAGACGTGCTCTCCGGCCAGGTGCTCGAGATCGGCGCGGCGCAGCGCGTCGATGAGGCGCCGGTGGTGGCGCTGTTTCAGCCCCCACGCTAGGTTGTCGCGCACCGTGCCGTCAAACAGGTAGGGGCTCTGGTGCAGATAGATGACCCGCCCCGGCCCCGGCTGGCGCAGACCGAAACGCCGCGCCAGCGCGAGCAGCAGGGAGGGGCGGTTGCTCAGCTCGCCGCCGCTTGGGCGCTGCAAGCCGGCCAGGATCTTGAGCAGGGTGGTCTTGCCCACCCCGTTGGCACCGCGCAGCCAGATGGCATCGCCGGGGGCGATGATCAGCTCGGGAATGTAAAAAAGCGGCCGCTCGCCAAATTGCATGTGCAGGTTGCGGGCATGGAGGGTCAGCATGTCAGGTTCTCAGAAAGGCGCGCCCCTGCAACAGGGAGAGCAGCAGGTTGAGGGCGAGGGCGAGGGCAAGCAGCACCATGCCAAGGGCAATCCCCTGGGTGAAGGCCCCCTTCTGGGTCTCCAGGGCGATGGCGGTGGTGATGTTACGGGTGAAGTAGAGGATGTTGCCCCCCACCAGGGTGGCGCACCCCACCTCGGTGATCACCCGGCTAAACGCCGTGATGCCGGCGGCCAGCAGGCCGAAGCGGCACTCGTGGCAGAGCTGGCGAAAGGCGCGCAGGCGCGAGCCGGAGAGGGTTAGCGCGGTTTCGAAGGCGCGCCGGTCGCTGTGCTGGAAGGTGGCGTGAGACATGGAGGCGATGACCGGAAAGCCGATCAGCACCTGGCCCGCTATCATCCCCTGCTGGGTAAACAGCCACTGCCAATCACCGAGCGGGCCGGAACGCGACAGCAGCATATAGAGCAGCAGGCCGATCACCACGCTCGGGATCGATTGCAGGGTGTGCAGCGCCGTCAGCCAGAGCCAGCGCGCCGGCAAATTGAGGTAGGCGAGGCCAAAGCCGAGCAGCAGGGCCGGCAGCCAGCACAGGGCCAGCGCCAACCCCGACACCGTAAAGGAGACCCCGACGATTTGCCACAGCTCGGGGTCGGCGGTCAGCAGCAGGCGCAGGGCCTGCGTGCTGGTGTCGAGCAGACTGCTCATGCCGGCTTGTCGGCATCCGCGACGAACAGCGGCTTGCCGTTGACGGTGAAGCTGTTGATGAGCTGCTGGCCATGCTGGGATACCAGCCAGTCAGAGAGGACGCGGGCGCCTTCGGTGTTGAGCTTGGGCCAGCGCTTCGGGTTGACCAGGATCACCCGATAGGGGTTGAACAGGCGCTTGTCGCCCTCCAGCAGCAGAGCCAGCTTGAGCTTGCCCTCATAGGCGAGCCAAGTGCCGCGGTCGGTCAGGGTGTAGCCACCCAGCTCCGAGGTCATGGTCAGGGTCGGGCCCATCCCCTGACCGATGGACTTGTAGCCCTTGAAGGCAGGCGTGATGCCGGCGGCTTGCCACAGCGCCTTCTCCTTGACGTGGGTCCCCGACTCGTCACCGCGCGAGACAAAGATGGCCTCCTTATCGGCCAGGGCCTTGAGGGCCTTGGCGGCATCCTTGAGCGGCTTGATCCCGGCAGGATCGCCCGCCGGGCCGACCAGCACGAAGTCGTTGTACATCAGGTGGCGCGGCTCGATGCCAAAACCGGCCTCGACAAACGTCTGCTCCGAGCTGGGGGCATGGGTCATCACCAGATCCACGTCGCCGTTCTCACCCATCTTGAGGCTCTGACCGGTGCCGGCCGCCAGCACCTGCACCCGGTAGCCGGTCTCCTTGGTGAACTGGGGCAGCAGCCAGCCGAGCAGGCCGGATTGCTCGGTGCTGGTGGTGGTGGCAAGGCGGATGATCGGGTTGGCCGGTTCGGCCAGGGCCTGCTGGGAGAGCAGCAGACCGCCGAGTAGCAGGGCGGCGAGGCGTTTCATCGAATTCTCCATGATGAGCTGGAGCCGGGACAGTCCCGGGCTCCCGAGGATGCTCTATTAAGCAAGGGCGGTGCCAGCTTGATGATATTTACTTTTTACATTTTAAAACAAACAGTTACCTGCTTTCAAAGGGCGTGGTAGGTGCCTTCTTACGCCCCGGGCTTGGTTTATGGCGGCAAACGAGACAAAATGTCCCACCTCTGTCGGAGCCCTCTTACCCAGTCGGAGCGATACCCATGACGCTACCCATGACCACCTGGTCTGCCCTTTCACTGCTCATCGTCGATGACGAGCCGGGGATGCGCAGCTTCCTGGGCAAGGCGCTGGCCAAGCGCTTTGCTCAGGTCGAGACCGCCGCCAGCGTCGAGGAGGCCGAGGCACTGCGCAGTCGGCTCCATTTCGACCTTATCATCGCCGACATCCGCCTGCCGGGGCGCTCTGGCATCGAGTGGCACGAATCCTTACAACCGAGCGAGCGCCGCTCCGATCTCATCTTCATGACCGGCTACGGCGACATGGAGTCGGCCCTGCGTGCCCTGCGCCTCGGCGCCAGCGACTTCATCCTCAAGCCGTTCAACCTCGAGCAGATGGTGCAGGCGGTGGATCGGGTGATCGCCCGCCGCCACCTGGAGCGGGAGAACTGGCTGCTGCGCCAGGAGGTGAGCAAGCACTTCCCTGTGCAGCTCATCGGTGACTCGGCCACTACCGCCGATCTCAAGTGCATGATCGCCAGAGTGGCGCCTTCGCCGGCGGCGGTGCTGGTCGAGGGGGAGTCGGGCACCGGCAAGGAGCTGGTGGCCCGCGCGCTACACCAGCTCTCCGGCCGCTCCGGAGCCTTCGTGCCGGTCAACTGCGGGGCCATTGCCCCCGAGCTGCTCGAAAGCGAGCTGTTTGGCCATGTGCAGGGGGCCTTCACCGGTGCCCGCAAGGGGCGCGAGGGGCTGTTTCGGGTCGCCCAGCAGGGCACCCTGTTTCTCGACGAGATCGGCGAGATGCCGCTGGCCATGCAGTCCTCGTTGCTGCGCGCCCTGGAGCAGAAGGCCATCCGCCCGGTGGGGGCCGAGCGCGAGCTGCCAGTGGACGTGCGCATCGTGGCGGCCACCAACCGTAACCTCAAAGAGGAGGTGGAGGCTGGGCGTTTTCGGGCCGACCTCTTCTACCGCCTCAACGTGGTCACCCTCAAGGTGGCGCCCCTGCGTGAGCGGCCCGAGGATATTCCGGCGCTGGTGCACCACTTTACCGAGCGGCTCACCACTGAGATGGGGATGGCGCCGCTGCGCTGGACCCACGAGGATGTGGCGGCGATGCAGGCTCACGAGTGGCCCGGCAACGTGCGTGAGCTGCGCAACCTCATCGAGCGCAGCCTGCTGCTTGGCAAACCGCCCGCGCTGGAGTGGCAAGCCGAGGTGGGCGTTCAGGCCGCTCAGAGCGGCTACCCCGATGAGTGGGATCTGGCGCGCGTGGCGCGGGCCCACATCGAGCAAGTGGTCGCGCGCTGTGACGGCAACAAGTCGGCGGCGGCCCGCACTCTCGGGGTGGCGCGCAAGACTTTGGAGCGCAAGTTCAAGGAGTGGGAGCAGGCGTGACCCCCTCGCTGCTGCGCCGCTGGCGCACCCGGGTGCGCTGGCGCCTGCTCACCCTCACCTCTGTGCCGATCCTGGTCACCCTACTCGGCATGCTGGGGTTGACCCTCTACTGGACCCTTAATTACAGCTGGCAGAACCTGCTGTCGCGGGTGCGCGCCGATCTCGGGGTGGCGCACCAGGCGCTGCGGGTCGAGCAAGAGCACCAGAGCGATCTGCTGGCCCACCTGCGCGACAGTTGGGCCTTCCAGCAGCGGCTGCGCCAGGCGCCAGAGAGCCTCGATGGCTGGCTGGACGAGCCGGCCCAGCGCTGGCCGCTCGATGGGGTGCGCCTGCGCCGCGATGTGGCTCTCGATGCCCTGCCGAAGGCGGCGCGCGATCGCCTGCGATTGGGGGCGCCGGTGACCCAGTTTGCCATCTGGTCGCCCGAGCAGCTGGCTGCGTTCAACCCGGCGCTGGTCGAGCAGGCCCGCGTGGGGGAAGAGCGGCGCGGCCTGATGAGCCTCTCTTGGGTGCCTGTGCTGGGGCCGAATGGTCGGCTGTTGGGGATCCTCGAGGGGGGAGCGCTCATCAACCGCGACGGTGAGCTGGTCGATCGGTTGCGCGATCAGGTGTTTGTGCCCGGCACCCTACCGGAGGGGGAGAGTGGCGCCGTCACCTTCTTTCTCGGCGATCTGCGGGTCAGCACCAATGTGCCGGCCGACAGCGCACGGGGCGGTGGACGGGCGCTGGCCACCCAGGTGTCGGCCCCGGTGCGCCGGCAGGTGCTTGAGCAGGGGGTGAGCTGGGTCGATCGGGCCTGGGTGCACGACGCCTGGGCGGTCTCCGGTTACGAGCCGCTGCGCGATCTGCACGGCCACGCCATCGGCATGCTCTATGTGGGATTCCCCGAGTGGCCCTTCGTGCGCACCTATCTGGTCAATCTGCTCGAGCTGGGTAGCGGGGTGGCGCTGCTGCTGCTCATCTCGGGGCTCTTGGTCTATCGCGGCGCGCGCGATCTCTTCTCTCCCATCGAGCAGATCCACCGGGTGGTGCGCGCCACCCGGCGCCAGCAGGAGGCGCGCATCGGTCCGCTCGGGCTCGATCCGGCGCATGAGCTGGCCCAGTTGGGCCGTCAGTTTGACGCCATGCTCGATCTGCTGGCCGAGCGCAACCGCGAGATAGCCGGCGCCGCCGAGGCGCTGGAGGGCAAGGTGGCGGCCCGCACCCTGAGCCTGCACCAGAAGACCGCCGAGCTGGAGGAGCACATCCGCATGCTGACCGAGGCGCGAGAGCAGCTGCTCATCAGCGAGAAGCTGGCGGCCCTTGGCGAGCTGTGCGCCGGGGTGGCCCACGAGATCAACAATCCGCTGGCGGTGATCCTCGGCAACATGGAGCTGCTCAAGCTGGAGCTGGGGGAGGCGGCGGCCCCGGTGAGCGACGAGATTGAGCTGGTGCTCACTCAGGTGGATCGCATCCGGGCCATCACCCGCAGCCTGTTGCAGTATTCGCGCCCCGGTGACTACGAGACCCCTCCGGTGTGGCAGCACCTGGGGCCCATCGTGCAGGAGAGCCTGACACTGGTCGGGGCGACCCTGCGCCAGCAGTCGATCGCCCTCGAATGCCAGTTGTCGGCCAGTGCCCCTATCGAGGCCGATCGCCAGCAACTGTTGCAGGTGATGGTCAACCTGCTGGTCAATGCCGCCCACGCCATCGCCCGCCGTCGTGAGCAGCGCGGCGAGGGGGGCCGGATCGTGGTGAGTACCCGCGACTGGCGTGAGCAGGGGGCGCTGCGCGGAGCCGAGATCCGGGTGCAGGACGATGGCTGCGGCATCGAGCCAGCGCTGTTACAGCGCATCTTCGAGCCTTTTTTCACCACTCGCGCCAATGGCACTGGGCTGGGGCTGGCGCTCTCGCACCGTATCGTCAGCCGCTGGGGGGGTGAGCTTTCGGTCGAGTCGGTGCCGGGGCAGGGGAGCTGCTTTACGGTGCGCCTGCAAAGCCGAGCCAGCCACGAGCCGGGGGAGGCGCAGGGCCATGCCGATGCGTGGCGGCTGGGGCTGGGCGGGGAGGAGGCGGCGCCCTAGCTCTGACCACTCCACAGCGGCTTGCCGCACTGGGCCAGATCATAGCCGCCAAGCCGCGCCGCCAGCTCGCGCCCCTCACTCCCCTGCAACCACTCCATCAGGTGCTGCAACAGGGTGCGAAAGAAGACCCCCTGCGGCATCACCAGATCGACGCTCTCCTGGGAGAGGGGAACAAACCCCAGTCCGAACTCGGTGGCGGTGGAGAGGGCCCCCGGCCCCACGTCCGCCTCGCCACGGCACAGCGTCGCCGCCAGATCCCGCTCGCTGCCGGCTTGAACCGCGCAGTGCAACCCCTCCAGCGAACGCCCCTCGGTGAGCAGCCACTCCTGTAGGGCCCGCTGGCTGCCGGCCCCCTCCTGGCGCATCACCCAGCGCAGCGGCAGGGTCTGCGGCGCCTTTAGATCGCCGAGCCCCTGGCGCAGGAGCAGCCCCTGCATGCGGCGAAAGCCGTGCACCAGAACCCACTGACGGTGCCCCTGGTATTGCTGGATCAGGGCCGGGTGGCGCAGGTGCGACTCCTCGGCCCTGCCCCAGTGGATGGCGCACAGATCCACGTGGCCGCGCGCCAGCATCGCCAGCCCCTGGCGGGTGCCGCACGGGGTGTAGCCGACCAGCGCCGCGGTGCCGAGCCGCTCGGCCAGCCGCTGCACCCCGTGGTGTAGCAGCATGTCGTCGGAGCCGGCCAGGATCAGCCGATCGTTCATCACCCCGTCGTGGCAGCTGCCGAGCAGCCAGCGATCGAGCAGGGATTTGGGAAACAGCCACTTGCCGGTCGCCTTGGTGGCCGGGATGCGCGCCTCGTTGGCGAGCTGGTAGACCTTCTTCTCGTTGAGATCGAGATACTCCGCCACCTGGCGCACGTTCATGAACTCAGTCACGGCGAGCACTCTCCAGCACCGGCGGCTTCTCATCGAGCAGCAGGTTGTCGTGGCCGCTGAAGACCTGGAAGTGGCGCCCCTTGGCGCGGGCAATCATGGTGATGCCGAGCTGGCGCGCGAGATCGAGCCCCATCTGGGTGACGCCGGAGCGCGACAGCAGCACAGGGATGCCCATCTGCGCCACCTTGATCACCATCTCGGATGTGAGCCGGCCCGTGGTGTAGAAGATTTTATCGCTGCCGCTGTCACCGCTGAGCCACAGCTCGCCGGCCAGGGTGTCGACCGCGTTGTGGCGCCCCACGTCCTCGACAAACGAGAGGATCTGCGCGCCCCGGCACAGGGCGCAGCCGTGCACGGCGCCGGCCTGCTTGTAGGTGTCGTTGTAGGCCGACAGCGCCTTGAGCAGGGCATAGAGAGTGCTCTGGCGCACCTGGCCCTGAACGAGGCGCACCCCCTCAAGCTGCTTCATCACGCTGCCATACATGGTGCCCTGACCACAGCCCGAGGTGACCGTTTTTTTCTCCAGCGCCTGGTCGATATCGCCGGTCTCTTCGCGGGTGATGAGGGCCGCCGCCTCGCTCTCCCAGTCGACGATCAGCGAGTCGATGGCGGCCAGATCCCGGATAAACCCCTGATTCTTGAGATAACCCAGCACCAGCGCCTCGGGGCGGGCCCCCAGGGTCATCAGGGTCACCACCTCCTTCCAGTTGAGGTAGACGGTGAGCGGCCGCTCGCATGCGATCTGCTGGGTGTTGCGCTGCCCCTGCTCGTCCATCACCTCGACGGTCATGGTGAGCTCGACCGGATTGCTGCGTTTGATAAAGGGGGGGAGGGTCATGGTCTGCAGGCTCCTGATGGCAAAGCCACGACAGGAGCAAGTTCCATTCCATGTTCCCCTCCACGTTGTGTATTGGCCCCGCTCTTGCAATGGTATGGCTTTCTCCATCCCAAACTGGAGCCGTCATGAGCGAAACAACCTCTCATTCGGATCAGCGCTGGCTGCTGCCCCAACTATCGCTGCGCGAGAGCCGGGTCGGTCGCTGGCAGAGCCTGACCCCCGAGCTGACTGCGGTGCTGCCCGCCGAGCCAGACCTTCCCAACGCCTTACCGTTGACCCTTTATCGCGATGAGCGCAGCGATTACCGCTTCAACCTGAGTTCGGATGCGCCGCGCCTGTTTCTGGTGGCGAGCGGTGCCGGCGAAAGCCTGCGTGCCGACCTGCTCACCCTGAGCCAGAGCGTGGCCGCGGCCTACATGGACGGCGATCGCACCGTGCTCTCCTGCCCGCTGCCCGAGGCGCTGCAAGCCTGGTGCGAGGCCTTTATCGGCCGCCATGGCGAGCTGATCGAGCGCCGTGGTAAGGGCAAGAAGGGCAAGGGGCGGGCCCGTGAGACCGTCGGCCCGGATGCTTGCCCGCTGCGCGGCGATCCGCTGGAAGGGGCGCAGCCATGAGCGAGTTTCTGCGCCGCTGGTCACAGCGCAAGCTCCATCCGATCGCCCCTGAGCCCGAGCCGGCGGCCCCTGCGGAGCCGGTCTCGCCTGATGGCGGGATGGCGGCGCGGGTCAGTGACATCGACGCGCCGCCTGATCATACGGAGCCGGCCGTGCCCTCCTTGCCCGACACCTCCTTGCCCGACACCTCCTTGCCCGACAAAGAGACGCTGCGCGCCCTGTTTCGCCAACACAAGCCCGACGGGCTTGACGACTACACTCAGGACTTCGCCGCCCCCGAGCTGCTCAGTGCCGAGCTGGTGGCCGGGCTGCGCGGCTGGCTGGTCGAGCCCGTGGAAGAGGAGCAGAGCGAGAAAGCAGAGCTCGTGGCGCATGACCCTGCCGAGAATGGGGACATTTTGGTTTCAGTGGTGGGACAAAATGTCGCTATCGATGAGAGCGATGAAGATGAAAATGGATCCTGACTCCCTCTCTTGGATTTTTCTTCCCACTACCTTGGCCGGCTTATTGCTATTGCAAGCCCCCAATAAGCAACCGGTCCGAAGTAGTCCGGCTGCATGAGGAAACACTGTGAGCGTCGATAACAAGAACCTGTACGCGCGGGACCAGGCCCTGCGCCTGACCGGACGGGCCGACAACCTGTTGCCGGTCACCGTCACCTACCACAGCCATGGCCGGCTGCTGCTGATCGGCCCCGAGGATCGGGTTCGCCGGGCCGCCGTCCGCGCCCTGACCCATCCTGCGCTGCGCCTCACCCTGGCGGTGAGCGAGCAGCCGCGCCACCCGGATGCCAGCGATCTCGACGCTGTCTTCGGGGCGACCGCCCATCTGGAGACCCTCTTAGCTCGCACCCCCAAGCTGCACGGCTATCTCGGCCAATACGGCCTGACGGTGCGTGGGCCCGAGGGGGAAGCGGTGGCGCTGGAGCGGGTCTGCTACGGCCCGGAGGGGCGCTTTGATCTGGTGCTCGATCTGGGTCAGACCGCGCTGCTGGCGCTGGAGCGCCCCCCCTTCGGTTATCGCCATCTGAGTGAGGATGACGAGTTGGACTGCGCCATCGCGGCGCTGGCCGAGCTGATGGGGGTGTTTGACAAGCCGCGCTACTTCAAGCTCGACAACGAGGCATGCGCCTTCACCGCCCGTGGTGTACCGGGGTGCCGGCGCTGCCTCGATCTCTGCCCGACCGATGCCCTGCGCGCCGATCAGGGCGAAATTCGTATCGATCCCTTCCTCTGCCAGGGGCTTGGTAGCTGTGCCAGCGCCTGCCCGACCGGCGCCATCAGCTATCAGCAGCCGAGCGCCGCGACCCAGGAGGATTACCTGTGGCGCCTGCTGGCCCGTTATCGCGAGGCGGGGGGAAGCCATCCCCATCTGCTGATCGCCGGCGAAGCCGAATGCGCCGCCTTCGATGCCGAGGCGTTGCCGGGCCACTGGTTGCTGCTGCCGGTTGAAGAGAGCGCCTCGGTCGGGATTGAGAGCTGGTTGGGCGCCCTGGCCGCCGGTGCGAGCCGGGTGAGCATCGCCCTGCACCCCGAGTGCGGCGCGACCACGCGCCAGGCGCTCGAGCGCGAGCTGGCCCTGGCCGCCCCCTTGCTGGAGGGGGCCGGAGTGGCCCAAGAGGCCATCAGCGTGTGGCAGCCGGGGACGGCGCTGCCGGAAACCCTGGCCGAGCGCCCGGTTGCGCTGCCGGAGACCCCCAAGGGGAGTAAGCGCGAGCGGCTGTTTGCGGCTTTCGATGCCCTGCATGCCACCCATGGCGGTGCCACGGCGGAGTTGGCGGTGCCGGCGGGCGCCCCCTATGGCGCCGTGCGCCTCAATAATGAGCAGGGGTGTACCCTCTGCATGGGCTGTGTGGCGGTCTGCCCGACTCGGGCGCTGCATGCCAGCCAGGGCGGCGCCGTGCCGGAGCTGCGCTTTACCGAGCAAGATTGCGTGCAGTGCGGCATGTGCGAGCAGGCCTGTCCGGAGCGGGTCATCACCCTGGCTCCCGGCTTGCAACCCGTGGCCGAGGCGCGCCGTGCCGATCGTCTGCTTAAGGCCGAAGAGGCCGCCTGCTGCATCCGCTGCGGCAAGCCGTTTGCCCCTGCCTCGCTGGTGCGGCGCATTCGCGAGAAGCTGGCCGGGCACAGCCATTTCCAAGGGGCGGCTGCCGAGCGGCTATTGATGTGTGAAGACTGCCGGGTGCGCGACGTGTTCGAGCCCCTGGTGGCCAATCCACTCGACCAGGTCAAGGTGTAAGGGGCTGCGATGAACGAAACGATGCGAAGTGAAATGTATGCCCTGCTGGCCAGTTGGTGGCGCGCTGCCCCCGCCGGCGAGGCGCTGGCCTGGCTGCGCGCCATTGAAGCCGAGCCGGGGCCGCTGGCCCGCGGGTTGGGGCTGGTGCAGCTGGCGGCGAGCAGCCGCAGCGAGCAGGAGCTGGCCGAGGAGTATCAGGATCTCTTCATCGGCCTTGGGCGCGGTGAAATCGTGCCGTTTGCCTCCTGGTACCTGACCGGCTCCCTGATGGAGCTGCCGCTGGCGGTGCTGCGCCGCGATCTGCTGCGGCTCGGCTTCGAGCGTCAGGAGGGGGTGTGCGAGCCCGAGGATCACCTGGCCGCCCTGTGCGAGGTGATGGCGATCCTGTGCGCCGAGGAGCATCCGGCTCGCAACGAATTTTTTGAGCGGCACCTGGCCCCCTGGGTGCAGGCGTGCTGCCGTGATCAACAGGCGGCCAAGAGCGCCGTCTTCTACCGGGCGGCCGGTGCGCTGGCCGACGATTTTTTCCAGCAGGAGCTGGCCCTGCGGCTGCCGTTTGGCGTGCCTAGGGTGGCGGCCTCCTGAGATGAACGAGAACAACAACGGAGAGTCCATGATGAGCGATGAGAAGCTGGAGAACCCCTCCCGCCGCCACCTGTTGAAGGGGGCGGGCATGGCCGTGGTGGCTGGCGCCGTGGTCGGCGTGGCCGGGCAGGCAGTGGCTGCCCAGGATGATGCGAACAAGGAACACGGTAATGGCTATCGCGAGAGCGATCACGTCAAGGCCTACTACCGTTCCCTGCGTGGCACAGAGTGAGGAGCGCACGATGAAACTGACCAAACGTAATGACACGGCCCAGGGGAAACAGGCCCAGGGGCTGACCCGCCGCTCCTTCATGATCAACTCAGGGCTGGTGGCGGGCGGCGCGCTCGCCGCCGGCTGGATGGCGCCAGGCATGATGCGCCGCGCCGAGGCCAAGACGGTGCCCTTCGACGCGCCGGTCGAGGTGAAGCGCACCATCTGTTCCCACTGCTCGGTGGGTTGCGGCGTCTATGCCGAGGTGCAAAACGGGGTGTGGACCGGCCAGGAGCCGGCCTTCGATCACCCCTTCAACCTCGGTGGTCACTGCGCCAAGGGGGCGGCACTGCGTGAGCATGGCCACGGCGAGCGCCGTCTCAAGTACCCGATGAAGCTGGTGGGGGGCAAGTGGCAGCGCCTGAGCTGGGAGCAGGCCATCGAAGAGGTGGGCAATGAGGTGCTGCGTCTTCGCAAGGAGTCCGGCCCCGACAGCGTCTACTGGCTCGGCTCGGCCAAGCACTCCAACGAGCAGGCCTACCTGTTTCGTAAGATGGCCTCCTTGTGGGGCACCAACAACGTGGATCACCAGGCGCGGATCTGCCACTCCACCACGGTCGCCGGTGTCGCCAACACCTGGGGCTATGGCGCCATGACCAACAGCCTCAACGACATGCACAACAGCAAGTCGATCATGTTCATCGGCTCCAACCCGGCCGAGGCGCACCCGGTCGCCATGCAGCACATCCTGCTGGCCAAAGAGCGCAACCGCTGCAAGATTTTGGTGGTTGACCCGCGCCGCACCCGCACCGCCGCCAAGGCGGACATGTACCTCTCCCTGCGTCCGGGCACCGACGTGGCCTTCATCTGGGGCCTGCTGTGGCACATCTTCCAGAACGGCTGGGAAGATAAAGAGTTCATCCGCACCCGCGTCTTTGGCATGGACGAGGTGCAAAAGGAGGTGGCGCGCTGGACCCCGGCCGAAGTGGAGCGGGTGACCGGTCTGAGTGAGCAGGAGGTCTACGGCGCGGCCAAGCTGCTCGCCGACAACCGCCCCGGCTGTGTGGTCTGGTGCATGGGGGGAACCCAGCACACCACCGGCAACAACAACACCCGCGCCTACTGCATCCTCGAGCTGGCGCTTGGCAACGTGGGCAAGAGCGGCGGCGGCACCAACATCTTCCGTGGCCACGACAACGTGCAGGGGGCTACCGACTTTGGCGTCACCTCCGACTCGCTGCCTGGCTACTACGGCCTGGAAGAGGGCTCCTGGAAGCACTGGGCCCGGGTATGGGACGTCGACTACGAGTGGCTCAAGGCGCGCTTTGACAACAAGGCCTACAACGGCAAGCTGCCGATGCAAAACAACGGTATTCCGGTGTCGCGCTGGGTGGACGGGGTGCTGGAGAACGCCGATCTCATCGAGCAGGGCTCCAACATTCGCGCCATGTTCTACTGGGGCCATGCGGTCAACTCCCAGACCCGCGGCCCCGAGATGAAGAAGGCGATGCAAAAGCTCGACATGATGGTGATTGTCGATCCGTATCCGACCGTCGCGGCGGTGATGAACGATCGCACCGATGGCGTCTATCTGCTGCCGGCCACCACCCAGTTCGAAACCTATGGCTCGGTGACGGCCACCAACCGCTCCATGCAGTGGCGCGACAAGGTGGTCGAGCCCCTGTTTGAGTCCAAGGTCGACCACGAGATCATGTACCTGCTGAGCAAGAAGCTCGGCTTTGCCGACCAGCTGTTCAAACACATCAAGGTGGAGAACAACCAGCCGCTGCTCGAGGACGTGGTGCGCGAATACAACCGCGGCATGTGGAGCGTGGGTTATACCGGCCAGAGCCCGGAGCGCCTCAAGGCGCACCAGCAGAACTGGCACACCTTCAACAAGACCAGCCTCAAGGCCGAAGGGGGCGCGGTCAGCGGCGAGGTGTACGGTCTGCCCTGGCCCTGCTGGGGCACCCCCGAGATGAAGCACCCGGGCAGCCACATCCTCTATGACACCACGCTGTCGGTGGCGGAGGGGGGCGGCGGATTCCGCGCCCGTTTCGGTATCGAGTATCAGGGGGTCTCCCTGCTGGCCGAAGACTCCTGGCCCAAGGGCAGTGAGGTGCAGGACGGCTATCCCGAGATCACCGCCGATCTGCTCAAACAGCTGGGCTGGTGGGATGAGCTGACCGAGGCCGAGAAGCAGGAGGCCGAGGGGCGCAACTGGAAGACCGATCTCTCCGGCGGCATCCAGCGGGTGGCCATCAAGCACGGCTTCGTGCCCTATGGCAACGCCAAGGCGCGCTGCGTGGTGTGGACCTTCCCGGATCAGGTGCCCAAGCACCGCGAGCCGCTCTACACCCCGCGCCGCGACTTGCTGGCAGATTACGCCACCTGGCCCGATGCCAAGAGCCTGTGGCGCCTGCCGACCCAGTACGCCTCGGTGCAGGCAAAAGATGTCAGCAAGGAGTTCCCCATCGTCCTCACCTCCGGCCGTCTGGTCGAGTACGAGGGGGGCGGTGACGAGACCCGCTCCAACCCCTGGCTGGCCGAGTTGCAGCAGGAGATGTTTGTCGAGATGAACCCGGCCGATGCCAACGACGTCGGGGTCAAGGATGGGCAGGACGTCTGGGTCGAGGGGCCGGAAGGGGGACGGGTCAAGGTGAAAGCGCTGGTGACCCCGCGGGTCAAACCTGGGCTTGCCTTCATGCCGTTCCACTTCGGTGGGCACTTCTCGGGGCAGGATCTGCGATCCAAGTACCCGGAAGGGGCTGACCCTTATGTGCTGGGCGAGTCGGTCAACATTGTGACCACCTACGGCTATGACCCGGTGACCCAGATGCAGGAGACCAAGGTCACCCTGTGCCGTTTTCGCAAAGTAGGAGCCTGAAACCATGGCCAAGATGAAATTTCTGTGTGACACCAAGCGCTGCATCGAGTGCAACGGCTGCGTGACCGCCTGCAAGAACGAAAACGACGATGCCCTCGAGTGGGGCATCCAGCGCCGCCGGGTGGTGACCCTCAACGACGGCAAGCCCGGCGAGACCTCCATCTCGGTGGCGTGCATGCACTGCACCGACGCCCCCTGCATGGCGGTCTGTCCGGCCGACTGCTTCTACCAGACCGACGACGGCATCGTGCTGCACAACAAGGATCTCTGCATCGGTTGTGGCTACTGCCTGTTTGCCTGCCCGTTTGGCGCCCCCCAGTTTCCCAAGCACGGGGCGTTTGGCGAGCGTGGCAAGATGGACAAGTGCACCTTCTGCGCCGGCGGCCCGGAGGAAGATCACAGCGAGGCGGAGCGCAAGAAGTACGGCGCCAACCGCATTGCCGAAGGCAAGCTGCCCATGTGTGCCGAGCTGTGCTCCACCAAGGCGCTGCTGGCCGGCGACGCGGCCATGATCTCCGACATCTACCGTGAGCGGGTGGCTTGGCGCGGTGCGCCCCATGCCGGCTGGGCCGGTGAGGACGAGCTGTTCCACGAAGCGGGCAAGGGCAAGCAGCTGCGGCTTGGCAAGCAGGGAGAGGCGCAATGAAAAGCTGGCTGAAGGCGCTGCTGACCGCCTTGTTGCTGGTGAGTGCGCCTGTCTTTGCCGATGCCAAGCAGGAGGCGGTCGGTTTTGCCGGCGCCGACTACTGGCGGGCGGTGAAGGGCGGGGAGGCGGGGACCACCACCTCCCGTTCGCCCGAGCATGAGGTGCTGATCTCGGTGCCGGGCCAGGTGTGGTTCGAGGTCAAGACCAAGTGGGTCTCTCCACTGGGGGCCATGGCGATCTTTGGCTCACTGGGCATGTGCGGGATCTTCTACCTGCTGGTGGGGCAGACCAAGCTCTCCAAACCGCGCACCGGGCGCAAGCTCAAGCGCTGGAGCCGGGTGGACAGGGCGCTGCACTGGACCACGGCCACCATGTTCCTGACCCTGGCGGGGTCAGGGCTGGCCATCATCTACGGCAAGTACTTCATCAAGCCGGTGGTGAGCGTCGAGGTGTGGAAGCACTGGATCTGGTTTGCCAAGGTGTTCCACAACTACGTGGGGCCGCTGTTCTTCCTCTGCCTGCTCGGCGTGCTCATCAAGTGGTTCCGCCACAACATCGTCAACATGGTGGATGTGCAGTGGTTCCTGAAGGCGGGCGGCATGCTGGGCAAGCACAAGGGGAGCCACCCCTCGGCGGGCTTCTCCAACGGCGGTGAGAAGGCGATCTTCTGGCTGCTGATCTGGTTTGGTGGCATCGTCGTGGCGACCGGGCTGTTTCTGGACTTCCCCATCTTCGGCCAACTGCGCCGCCAGATGGAGTGGGCCAGCTTCATCCACATCGTCGGGGCTCTCATCCTCATCTGCGGTTTCATCTTCCATATCTACATGGGCCTGTTCCAGCTGGAAGGGGCGCTGGAGGGGATGGTGACCGGCGAGGTGGACGAGACCTGGGCCAAGGAGCACCACGATCTCTGGTATGAAGAGGTCAAGCACACCCTCGGGCCGCCGGTGGCCGAGGAGCCGAAACAGCAGTGAAAACAGGGGCGCCTTCGGGCGCCCCTCTTGTTGATGGGCGATGAGTTTGGCTCAGGTAGCAAGAGGGAAAAAAAACGGCGACCCTTGGGCCGCCGTTTTACTCTCACGCCTGGTGGCGCTGCTGCGCTTTTTTCCGCTGCTCCGAGCCGCGCATGATGAGGCGAAAGAAGAGCGGAATGAAGAAGATGGCGATGAAGGTCGCCGCCAGCATGCCGCCGATGACCGGCCAGCCGAGGGCATGGCGGCTCGCCGCGCCCGCACCGCTTGAGGTGACCAGTGGCACACAGCCGAGGATGAACGCCAGCGAGGTCATGACGATGGGGCGAAAACGCAGGCGCGCTGCCTCCAGGGCTGACTCGATGAGGCTCATCCCCTCTTCGTGCTTCATTACCGCGAACTCCACGATGAGGATGGCGTTCTTGGCCGCAAGCCCCACCAGGGTCACCAGTCCTATCTGGAAGTAGACGTTGTTGCTAAGCCCCACCGCCCAGGTGGCGAGCAGGGCGCCAAACAGGGCGAACGGCACGGCGGTGATCACCGCAAACGGCAGGGTCCAGCGTTCGTACTGGGCGGCCAGGATGAGGAAGATCATCACGATGCCAAAGCCAAATGCGGTGCCTGCGCTGCCGGCGGCGGCCTTCTCCTGATAGGCGGCGCCGGTCCATTCGAGCTTGGCGTCGTTGCCGAGGGTTTCGGCGGCGATCGCCTCGAGGGCGGCAATTGCCTGACCCGAGCTGTAGCCCGCTGCCGGTTGGGCCATGATCTTGGCCGCCGGGAAGATGTTGAAACGCTCGACCAGCTCGGGGCCGCTGGCATCACGCACCGTCACCAGACTGCTCAGTGGGATCATCTCACCGCTATTGGAGCGCACGTAGATGTTGCGGATGTCGCTCTTTCTGGCCCGGTAGTCGGCTTCGGATTGCAGCTGCACCCGGTAGGTGCGGCCGAACTGGTTGAAGTCGTTGACGTAGACCTGGCCGAAGGTGGCCTGCATGGTGTCGAACACCGCGCTGATGGGCAGCCCCAGCGCCTTGGCCTTCTCCCGGTCGAGATCGAGATAGACCTGCGGCACGTTGGCGCGGTAGGTGCTGGTGACGCTGGCCAGCTCGGGGCGCTGCTTGGTGGCGTCGAGCAGGCGCTGCACCTCGCCGGCAAAGGCGTGAGCATCGCCGTTGCCACGGTTTTGCAGATAGCCCTCGAGGCCGCCGGTGGTCGACATCCCCTGGATGGGGGGCGGGTTGAAGGAGGCGACAAAGCCATCGGCCAGCCCCATCAGGCTGTAGCCTTGCAGGGTTTTGGCCAGGGAGAAGGAGTCGGCCCCCTGCTGCTGGCGCTGCTTCCAGTCCTTGAGGGTGATGAAGGTGAGGCCGCTGTTGCTGATGACGGCGCTCGAGAGGATGTCAAAGCCCGAGAAGGTGATGACGTCCTGCACGTTGGGGTTGGCCATCACCATCTTGTCGAACTGATCCGCCACCGCCTGGGTGCGGGTGAGGGCGGCCGCATCGGGCAGCATCACCGCCGAGATGAGGTAGCCCTGATCTTCGTTCGGCACCAGCTCCCCCGGCACCTTCAGCAGCAGGCCGTAGATGGAGAGGACGATGACGGCGATGATGGCAAACGCCACCGCGACCCGGCGGTTGAGGAAGGCCACCCCGCGCACGTAGCGGCGGGTGAGCCGATCGAAGAGATGGTTGAACCAGACGAAGAAGCGGGCCGGTTGCTGATGGCCCTCTTTCAGCAGCACGGCGCACAGGGCCGGTGACAGGGTCAGGGCCACCAGGCCCGAGATGGCCACCGACACGGCGACCGTGATGGCGAACTGCTTGTACATCACCCCTGTCATGCCGCCCATGAAGGCGACCGGCAGGAACACGGCGCACAGCACCAGCACGATGGCCACCACGGGGCCGGAGACCTCCTGCATGGCGAGAATGGCGGCCTCCTTGGGCGAGCACTTCTTCTCGCTCATGATCCGCTCGACGTTCTCCAGCACCACGATGGCGTCATCGACCACGATACCGATGGCGAGCACCATGCCAAACAGGGTCAGCAGGTTGATGGAGAAGCCCAGCATCAACATGCCGGCGAAGGTGCCGATGAGGGACACCGGCACCGCGATGCAGGGGATCAGGGTGGCCCGCAAGTTCTGCAAGAAGAGGTAGACCACGATGAACACCAGCACGATCGCCTCGAACAGGGTGTGCACCACCTCCTCGATGGAGATCTTCACAAACTCGGTGGTGTCGTAGGGGATCTGGTACTCGATGTCTTGCGGGAAGCGCTCCTTGAGGCGCTCCATGGTGGCGTGCACCGCCTCGGCCACCGCCACGGCGTTGGCCCCTGGTTGCAGGTAGGTGGCGATCCCGATGGCAGGCTTGCCGTTGGCCCTGGCGATGACGTCATAGTCTTTGCCACCGAGTTCGACCCGCGCCACGTCGCGTACCCGGATCTTGGCGCCGTCATGCATGGCGCGCACTATGATGTTTTCGAACTCTTTGACCTCCTCGAGGCGCCCCTTGGTCTGCACCGTATAGGTAAAGTCCACCGGGGCCGAGGTGGGCTGGGCGCCGATCTTGCCCGCCGCAAACTGGGTGTTCTGCTCGCGGATGGCGCCAATCACGTCGCTTGGGGTGAGTTGCAGCTGGGCCAGCCGATCCGGCCGCAGCCAGACGCGCATGGCGTAGTCGGTACCGCCGAACAGGTTGGTATCCCCGATGCCGGGGATGCGCTTGAGCTCGTCGATGATGTTGAGCAGGGCGTAGTTCGACAGATAGGTGGTATCAAACGATCCGCCGGGCGATTGCAGGGTCACCACCTGCAAGATGGCGGTCGATTTCTTCTTGACCGTCACCCCCTGCATTTTCACCTCTTCCGGCAGCTGGGCCATGGCGGCCGAGACACGGTTGTTGACGTTGATGGTGGCCTGATCCGGATCTGTGCCTATCTCGAAGTAGACGTTGAGGTTCATCTGACCGTTGGAGGCCGACCCCGACTGCATGTAGAGCATCCGCTCCACGCCGTTGATCTGCTGCTCGAGCGGCGCCGCCACGGTCTGGGAGATCACCTCTGGGGTCGCGCCGGGATAGAAGGCGGTCACCGACACCACGGGCGGGGTGATCTGGGGATACTGCTCGATGGGGAGCGAGCGCATGGCCGCAAAACCGCCCAGCACGATGATGATCGAAATCACGCTGGCGAAGATGGGGCGCTCGATGAAGAACTTGGAAAACATGGCGGCTCCTTATTGACCAGCTGCGCCCTTGACCACCTGGGCACTGATGGCCTGCATCTGCTCGGCGCTGACCGGCTTGACCACGGCGCCGGGGCGGGCCTTCATCAGCCCCTCGACGATGTAGCGATCGCCCGGCTTCAGCCCGCTGTCGATCAGCACCCCCTTGTCGATCACAGCGCCGAGCTTGACTGGGCGCGGCACCACCTTGTTGTCGGCATCCACCACCATCACCATGCGATCGGCCTGGGATTGCACCACGGCGCGCTGGGGCACCAGGATGGCGTTTTTGCGCATCCCGAGATCGATGGTCATGCGCACGAACTGGCCCGGCAGCAGGCTGCCGTCTTTATTGTCGAAGATGGCGCGGGCGCGGATGGTGCCGGTCTGGGGATCGACCCGGTTATCGGAGAAGTTGAGCTTGCCCGCCTCCGGATAGAGGGAGCCGTCGGCAAGGCGAATATGGGTGCGCCAGTTGGTGGCATCCATCGCCTCTAGCCGGCCGCTTTTGACCGATTTTTCAAAGTTGAGGCGGTCTTGCTCTGAGTAGGAGAAGTTGACGTAGAGGGGGTTGTACTGGGTGATGGTGGTGAGCAGGCTGCTGTCACCGCTGGTGGAGATGAGGCTCCCCTCGGATTGGGAGCTCTTGCTGGCCATGCCGTCGATGGGGGCGGTCACCTCGGTGTAGCTCAAGTTGAGCTCGGCCTCTTTCACCTTGGCCTGGGCCGACTGGTGGCTGGCCACGGCGGCCTCGTAGTTGGCAATGGCGTCGTCATAATCCTTGCGGCTCACCACCTGCTTTTTGAACAGGGGGATGATGCGATCCCGGTCGGCACGGGCCTTGTTGAGGCGGGCCATCTCCTGGGCCAATACCCCTTTGGCCTGCTCCAGCGCCACCTTGTAGGGTTCGGGATCGATGAGAAACAGCTCCTGCCCTGCGCTGACCGGTTGCCCCTCCACATAGGTGCGCTTGAGCAAGATGCCGCCCACCCGTGAACGCACCTCGATCTCGCGATAGCCGGCGGTCTCGCCGACCATCTCGGTGGTCAGCGGCACGTCGCCGGCCTGGGCGGTTTCCACCACCACGGGCATTGGCGGCAGGCTCTGGGCGGCATCGCCCTTCTCCCCGCCACAGGCGCCAAGCAGACCACCAAGCACGGCGGCGAGGGTTCCCCTGGTCAGATAGTTGAACTCTCTCGTTGTAGAACGGATCATGTCGCTCCCCTTTGAATGGCAGTCCTCACCCTGGTCTGCTGATTGTTATCGTTGTCATCCTGCCCTTCAGGGCAGGATGAATTATGGTATTGCGCAAAGTTGAACAGGGGCTGTTGCGATCAAAAAAACCTGCTTTGTTGCATGGATTTTCAATCGGAGCTGCCTGAAGTCGTCGCCGGCATGATGGCGACCCCCTGAGAGAAGGAGAACAAGGTGTTGATCGACAAACTGGCCTGGTTGCGTATTGAAAAGGGGCGAGTGCTGTGTGCCCGCTCCCACGGCAAGCACCTCTACTACCTTCCCGGCGGCAAGCGCGAGCCGGGCGAGAGTGACGAGGCGGCGCTGCGCCGCGAGGTGCAAGAGGAGTTAACCGTGAGCCTGGTGGATGGCACCCTCCGCCCCGCAGGCTGCTTTGAGGCTCAGGCCGATGGCAAGGCCGATGGGGTGGTGGTGCGCCTCACCTGTTATGAGGCCGATTATGACGGCACCTTGCAACCGGCCGCCGAGATTGCCGAGCTGGCCTGGCTCGGGGTGGATGATCTGGCGCGCTGCTCGGCCGCGGCCCGGGTCGTGATCGAGGCGCTGGCGCGCGAGAGGCGGCTTGGCTAAGGCTGGCAGCCGCAAAAAGCGGTGGTGACACGAGAAGGGACCTACGGGTCCCTTTGTTATTGCGGGCAGGTGTGGAGGTACTCCTGCGGCGTCAGCCCGAAGTGGCCGCGAAAGCGCTCGGCGAAGCGGCGCACCGAGCGGTAGCCGCAGGCGAGCGCCACCTCGCGGGGAGGCAGCTGTTGTTGTAGCAGCGTCAGGGCATGGCTCATGCGTACCCGGGCCAACAGCTCGGCAAAGGTCACCCCTTCGGCGGCCAAGTGGCGGGTCAGGGTGGCTCGGCTCATGGCCAGATGGGGGGCCAGGGCCGCCAGGGTGTGCTCGGCGCCGGGCTCCTGAGCCATCAGATCGGCCAGTCGCTGTGAGAGCGCCATGGCGCTACCGGGAAAGAGCAGGGAGAGCGCCCCCATGGCGCGCAGCTCGGCATAGGGGGAGGTGACCTGCGCCTCGGCGCTCTCTTGGCACAGGGAAACCTCGCTCATCTCGGCGACCCGCTCGAAACACCAGGTGAGGGCCGGGGTGGTCGTGAGGCAGGGGCGAGCCGCGGGCGTGGGGCCATCAGAGCACCACGCCTGTGGAGGGGGCAGGTGCAGGCTCAACGCCCGAGAGGCAAAGCCGTCACCGCCCGGCTGATTGAGAAAGGTGAGGCGGCTGCCGGCGGGCACCGCCAGCCAGTGATCGCCCGTCAGCACCAGCGCTTGCTCTTGCCACCAGAGGCGTTTTTCCCCCTTGTCGATGCGGATCAGGGTGGCGGCCGGCAGGAAGACATTGCGCAGCCCCTGCGGCAAGCGGGCCTGGTAGCGGGTCAGCCGGGCGGGTGGTGTCATCGTTAGCGGCTCGTGTAGGTGGCGGTCAGGCTGGCGCTGGCCAGGGCGCTCTGGTTGAGCTGAAAACCAATCATGGCGGCCGGCGTATCGGCCTTCACCGAGAGCGGGCCGGGCAGGGCCCAGAGGGTGAAGCGGTAGCGGTGCATGCCGTGTCCCTTGGGCGGGCAGGGGCCGCCATAGCCTGTGACGCCGTAATCGGTGCGGGTCTCGAGACCGGCCTTGAGCTGCCCCGAGGCGCCGCGAGCCAGGCCGCTTTCGCTGACGGGCAGATTGACCACGATCCAGTGCCACTAGCCACTGCCGGTGGGGGCGTCCGGATCATAGGCGGTGATGGCAAGGCGCTGAGTGCCGGCCGGTAAATCACGCCAGTGCAGGGCGGGGGAGCGGTTGTCGCCACGACAGCCAAAGCCGTTGTAGACGAAGGTGTCGGCCATGGGGCTGCCTTCGCTGAGGTCGGGGCTGGTGAGCTCTAGGGCCGAGACGGGCAGGGTGGCGAGCAGAGAGAGGGTGAGCAGGGTTGGTTTCATGGTCTTCTCCTTCCGGTGACGATGTGCGGCCAGTATAGGGCGTCGTGAAGGGAGAGGATGGACATATCGGCTCAATAAGGCCCGAAGAGAGCGGCAAGATGAGCCGATATGTCAGGGGGCTCAGGCGAAGGTGGCCCAGATCGGCGCGTGATCGGAGGGTTTTTCGATGCCGCGCAGCTCGTAGTCGATCCCTACCTCGGTCACCGCGTCCTTCAACGCGTCGGAGGCGAGGATCAGATCGATGCGCAGGCCCCGGTTGTCGTCAAAGCCGCGCGAGCGGTAGTCGAACCAGGAGAAGCGCTCACTCTCGTCGGGGTGGGCGGCGCGGAAGGTGTCGGTCAGTCCCCAGCCGAGCAGGCGGGCCAGCCATTCACGCTCGATGGGCAGGAAGGAGCATTTGCCCTCTTTCAGCCAGCGCTTGCGGTTGGCCTCGCCGATGCCGATGTCGCGATCGGTGGGGGAGATGTTCATGTCGCCGATGATCACCAGCTGCTCGCCCGGGTTATGGTGGGTCTCGAGGTAGGCTTGCAGATCGGCATAGAACTTGGTTTTGGCCGGGAACTTGGTCTCATGGGCCTGGTTCTCCCCTTGCGGGAAGTAGCCGTTCATCACCTTGATGATGGCGCCGTCGGCGCGCTGGAAGCTGGCCATGATCATGCGGCGCTGGGCCTCTTCGTCATCACCGGGAAAGCCTTTTTCCACCGAGAGCGGCGCCTGCTTGCTCAAGATGGCGACCCCGTAGTGGGCCTTCTGGCCGTGGAAGGCGACATGGTAGCCCATCGCCTCCACCTCTTCGCGCGGGAAGGCCTCGTCGTGCACCTTGATCTCCTGCAGGCCGATGACGTCCGGCTGATGCTTGTCGATGATGGCTTGCAACTGGTGAAGGCGGGCACGCAGGCCATTGATATTGAAAGAGACGATCTTCATTGTCCGGATGCTCATGTCGTTGTTTTCGGGTATTGGACTAGGAATCGGCCGCCGATGCAAGGCATCAGCGGGTCATCTTCTTGACGAACACCACCACAAACAGGGCCAGGGTGAAACTGCCGGTGAAGGCCTCCAGCGCCGCAAACAGCCGTGAGATCCCGACCGGGGTGAAATCCCCATACCCCAGGGTGGTGAAGGTGACCACGCTGTAGTAGAGACACTCGAGCAGGAAGATGAGGTTGTCGTGCAGCGAAGCGTCAGGCCGGTAGATCAGGTGCTCGCCTGCAAAGCTCAGGCCGAAGAAGAAATAGAAGACGGCGCTGCAGGCGATCATGATGAGGGAGAAGAGCACGACCCGCAGCGGGTCCTCTCCGTAGCCGCAGAACAGATCGACAATCCAGGAGAGAAAACGGCGCAGCGACCAGAACGGCATCTGCAACCGGCGCATGGTGAGCTCTTGCTGGATGTAGCGTCCGGAGAGGGTGAAGATCCCCTGGTGTTCGGCCGCCTTGCGCAGATCCCGGTAGATCTCTTCGGCCTCCTTGAACAGGATGTCGGCGCGCCGGCGATCCCGCTCACGCCGGCCACGGCTCTCTTGCAGCACTCTGGGGCCGGTGTCGAGGCTGTCGATGCGGGTGTTGCCCCAGCGGATCCCGAGCAGGTTGACGTCGTGCATGTGGGCGCAGTGCAGGTTGGTGTCGGTGAGATCGGCCTTCATCAGGCTGCCACCGCGCATGCGTAGCCGGTAGAGGTGGGCGCCTTGCAAGTTGGCCCGGTAGAGGTCGCATTTTTCCAGCAAGAACCCATCCGGCGATCCCTGGTTGACCAGGTTGAGCCCCTTGAGATTGGCGCGGGCCAGTTGCAGGCCGTGGCACAGGCCGCCGCGGCGCACAAACTGCTCCAGGGCGTGCGCCGTCTCTTCGCTCTGCTTGTCGCTTTTGGGATCGTGCCAGTGGCACAGGCCATTGGGGCCGGCGGGCTCGCGGCACTGGCGGCCGTCGCTCACCAGGTAGTGGCAGTGGGACATGGGGAAGACCTCGCGCGGGAAAACCGCCTAGAGGATAGGCCCCCTTACTGGTATTGGGCGAACTCCTGGCGCAGCTTGCGAAAGCGCTCCTGCTGGGCCGGGTTGAGCGGGATCCCCTCAAGCAGGCTCAGGGTGGTGCGGCACTCGTCGAGGTATTCGCTGTTTTTGCGCTCCTTGGCCAGCAGTTGCAGCAGCACCTGGATCTTGTTGAGGGCCGAGCCGGTGTTGGCCGGGGTGCGCCGCAGCGCCTCGCGAAAGTGGCCGAGCGCCTGCTCCAGCTCGCCGGCCTGATAGGCCTTGATGCCGAGCTCGTTGAGCTGCTGGTAGCGCTGGCGCCGCTCCTGCACCGTCTTGTCAGTGCGGGTGGCGCTGATGCAGGTGGTAAGCAGGTGATCTTCGTCCTCTGACAGCAGCGCCTGCAGGCTCTCGGCATACTCGAACTCACCGAGCTGATAGAGGCCGAGCACTGTCTCTCCGAGCAGGGCGGGGGGCATGCTCTCGGGCTTATCGAGCCAGTTCTGGTTGGCGCGATAGAGCATCTTCTTACCCTTGAGCAGCTCGCCACAGGCGATCTGGACCCGCGCCTGACACAGCTGCTCGAAGGCCGGGTAGTTGAAATCGGCGCTGATCAGGCCGTCGCGCAGGCGTGAGAGGGCGCTATTCACCTGCTTTTGCAAGTTGGCGATGTGATAGCTGTCGTTGCTGTTGAGGGCGTACAGCGTCAGGGTCTGGATGTAGGCCCCCAGATAGTGGGGGGTGCGGTGAATCGAGTTGCGCGTCATGTCGATGAGGTTTAGCAGCACATCCTTGGCGCAGGCATAGTCGCCGCGCTGTAGGCTCACCTCGGCCAGCTGGCGTGACAGCAGAACCGACTGGGGCGAGAGAGAGACCGCCTGCTTGAGCTGGGCCTGCGCCTCCTCGGTCTTGCCCTGGGCTTGGTAACTCTCGGCCAGGGCGCGATAGGCATCGACCATCAGGGGGGTAAGGCGCAGACAGGCGTGCAGGTGGCTCACCGCCTCCTCGTGCAACCCCAACTGGTGGCATGCCTTGCCGAGCGCAAGGCGCGCCCAACTGTTGTCCTGGGCGGCGAGCAGTTGGCGCAGCAGGCTGCGCGCCTCCTGGGGCTCGCCGCGCCGCATCAGGGTGTCAGCTTGCAGGCAGCGGCAGAAGTTGCTGTAGCGCGGGTGCTCTTGCGCCGCGCGCTCGCAGGCGGCCAGCAGGGCCGTGTCATCCTGGCGCGAGAGGGCCTCGAACAGGGGTTGCAGTGCCCGGCGGCGCGTCACGGCACGCTTGAGCCGTTGCTTGAACTGCTCCTGGGAGAAGGGCTTCATCAGGTATTCATCGGGCTCGGACTCGATGGCGCTCAGCACCATGGCTCGGCTGGCGTCGCCGCTGACGATCATCACCACGGCGCGTGGCGGGATGAGGCGTCGCTCGCGCAGGCTCTCAAGCAGCTGGCGGCCGTTCTCGCCGGCGCCGAGATCGTAGTCGATGAGGTAGATATCGAAGCTCTCTTTCTGACACAGGCGGCGCGCCTCTTCGGCGGAATAGGCATAAGAGATGCGGTTGATCCCCACATTGAGCAGCATAGCCTTCATCATGATGTGGAACGAACGCTGTTCGTCCACCAACAGCAGGCGCAGGACGGGGTCGGCAGAGGAGGCTGTGGACATGATGCTCACGACGAGAGAGACCTGTTTTGAGTGTGCCAGCAAAGCGGCAGACCGGCAAATGGGCGCCGTGTTGGCGTCTGCTCGGCCGCCAGCCCGATGCGGCCCGCCACCCGCTAAGATGGGCATTCTCATGGGAAAAGCGGCGCAGTAGGGGGGCGGGGTGGCTGAGCGTGCCTTGCCTTCGTCGCTGGGGCGGCGCTGTTTTTGTTAGTCAGTTGCAAACAAAGTGTTGTTTCGGTTTGCACCGGGCTGCCAAGGTGTGCAATATGCAACGCCAAGAGGGCGCAGATCGTTGTAAGGAGGTCACAGGATGCGCATCGTGTGGTTTTGTCTCTGCTGCTGGAGCGCGTTGGCCTGGGGATTGCCGGCGCCACGCGGTGAGGTGGTGCTGACGCTAGAGGGGGCGCTGCACGCGCGCAACCATGGCGCGTTGGCCGAACTGGATCTGCCCATGCTGATGGCGTTGCCACAACACGACATCCGTACCCGCACCCCCTGGTATGACGACGCCCACGTCTTTCGCGGCCCTCGCCTTGCCGATCTGCTGGCGCTGGTCAAGGCGCAGGGGACGCAGTTGGTGGTGCATGCCCTCAATGACTACTTGGTCACCATTCCCATCGAGGTGCTCATCACCCAAGGGGCGATTCTGGCACACAGCAAGGATGGCCACCCCCTGACGGTGCGCGAGAAGGGGCCCTTCTTCATTGTCTTCCCGTTCGATCAGAACCCGGCGCTTCAGACCAAGCTCTATTACGGCTGGTCGGCGTGGCAGATCGACCGGATCCGGGTGGAGTAACCCATGCTGACCTGGGTCATGAGCCCCAGCCGGCGCTTTTTGGTCATCATAGTGCTGGTGTTGGTGAGCGCCCTGCTCGGGATCGGCTCGGTGCAGTATCGCCAGTTTATCGATTTGCAGACCAACGCCAATCAGGGCGACGACAGCATCATGTGGAACTACTCCCAGCTCTACAACGAGGCGCTGCGTTTTCAAAACAGCCTGCTGCTGTGGCATCCGGGGGCGTCCGAGCGGCTGCAACTGCGCTATGACATCTTCGCCAGCCGGGTCGATCTCGCCTTTACCGGGCGCGATCGCCGTCTGCTCAGCGATGCGCCCCTGTTTGGCGAGGTGGTCGACGTGGTGCGCGGCTATGTGGCGATGGCCGATGTCTGGCTCGGCCCCCAGCCGCAGGCGCCGCTCGATGCCGAGGCGATCAAGACCATGCAAACCGCCCTGCCGAGCGTGCTCGACCGGTTGCAGCCCTTGATGCTGGAGGTCAATCGCCGCACCGCCCAGTTCGACATGGCGCGGCGCGAGGCGGTGCGCCGCCAGATCATCACCACCACCCTCATCGCCTCGCTGCAATTTGCCTTGGTGATGCTGTTTGCCATCCTGGCGTGGCGTCAGCAGCGCCGCACCGGTGAGCAGCATGAAGAGCTGCGCCAGCTCAACGAGAGCCTGATCGCGGCCAACCACGCCGCCGAGGCGGGCAATCGGGCGAAAAGCAGCTTCCTGGCCAACATGAGCCACGAGATCCGCACCCCCATGAACGGGGTGCTCGGCATGCTCTCGCTGCTCGATGACGAACCGCTCGGTGAGCGCCAGCGCCGCTACCTGGCGACGGCCCGCGAGTCGGCCGAGCACCTGCTCGGGCTGCTCAACGACATCCTCGACGTCTCCAAGCTGGAGGAGGGGAAGATCCGTCTCGATCTGGCCCCCTGCCACCTTCCCAGTCTGGTGCACGATCTGTTCGAGTTACTGCGCCCGAGCGGTGAGAAGAAGGCGCTGCGGCTCGATTATGTCATCGCGTCGGACACGCCGGCCTGGATCCAAGCCGACAGCCTGCGGCTGCGCCAGATCCTGCTCAACCTGCTCTCCAATGCCATCAAGTTCACCCCGCAGGGGAGCGTGCAGCTCACGGTGTCGAGCGAGCCGCTGGAGGCGGCGCGGGCGCGTATCGTCATTGCGGTGCGCGATACCGGCATTGGCATCGGCGCCGAGCAGATCGGGATGCTGTTCCAGCGCTTCGCCCAGGCTGACATCTCCATCACCCGTGAATATGGCGGCTCGGGGCTGGGGCTCGAGATCTCCCGCAGTCTGGCCCACCTGATGGGCGGCGAGATCCAGGTCGAGAGCGAACCGGGGCAGGGCAGCTGCTTTACCCTGAGCTGGCCGGTGGCCGTGGCGCAGCCGGTGGTGAGTGAGCCGCCACCGGAGGCGGAGCACGCGGCGCTGCAACTGCTGGTGGTCGATGACAATGCCACCAATCGCAAGGTGATGGCGGCCATGCTGCGCAGTGCCGGCCATCAGGTCGAGGAGGCGAGGCAGGGGGAAGAGGCGTTGGTGCTGCTGGCGCAGCAGCCGTTCGATCTGGTGCTGATGGATGCCCAGATGCCGGTGCTGGACGGGGTGGCGGCGACCACCCGGATCCGTCAGGCCGCCGCGCCGTGGGCCGATGTTCCCATCATAGCGGTGACGGCGGATGCCCTCGGGCAGGCGGACGAGCGCTATCGCGCCGCCGGCATGGACGGTTATCTGGCCAAGCCGGTCGACAAGCGGCGGCTGTTGCAGGAAGTTGCTCGGGTGGTGGCCTTGCGCCATGGCCAGCAGCGGCGGGTGCTGGTGGTGGATGATAACGGCGTGAATCGCACCGTGGCGGCGCTGATGCTCGAGCGGATGGGATGGAAGGCCGATCTGGCCTGCTCGGGGGAGGAGGCGCTGCTGGCATGCCAGTCGCGCCACTATCAGCTGGTGCTGATGGATGTGCACATGTCCGGTATGGATGGCATCTCGGCCGCCCGTCAGCTGGTGGCCGGCCCGGGGCGCCCCGACTGCATGCTGGCGCTCACCGCCGACATGACGCCCGGGCTGGATGAGCGCTGCGTTGCGGCGGGGATGCAGGGGCTGCTGCACAAGCCCATCTCCCGCCAGATGCTGGCCGACGCCCTGCAGCGTTTTTGTGGCTGCGAGGCGTGCCGGGATCAGCGGTAGCCCAGCTCCCTGGCCAGCCGCTCGGCCTCGTCGGCCACCCACTGGGCATTGATGGGGCCCCAGCTGCGGATGACGTAGTGCCCCTGATTGTTGCGCCCCCCTTCGGCCTGCTCGAAGAGGCACTCGATATCGAGTTCGGCCAAGGCGTTCAGGGTATCCTGGGCGGTGCGTCGCGGCATGCCGGTCGCCTCCATCAGGGAGGGCACACTGTCGGTGCCCTGGCTGATGAGGTGCGCCACATAGAGGCGGCGAAAGAAGCTGGTGCGGGTCTTACTGATGGGCTCGCTCATGGCTCACTCCGCCTTGGCGAACGCGCGCCACAGCCACAGGGCGGCACGCCCCATCACCAGCGCCCAGACACCGAACCAGAACCAGCGGAAGAAGCTCCAGGTCGAGGTATCTTCGGCGGCATCCTGCACCTTGGTGACGTTGGGGAACATGGAGAGCATGTTGATGCGCCAGCCGTAGGAGGTGATGAGCGCCTGGCGCTTGTCGAACTCCATCGATTTGGCCTTGGCCTGCACGTCGGCGGCGTTGAACTTGAAGTAGAAGGGCCAGCCCCAGCCGGTATCCTCGTTGCGGAACACCCGCACCTTCTCACCCGACTTCTCGGTGTAGATGTAGTAGACGTCCGTGGTGGGGCCGTCAGCCGGGTTGTTCTTGCTGATGGGGCCGTCCTTGTCGGTACGCTTGACCTCGACACCGGTGATGGTGGTGATCTGTTTCTCCGGCAGGTAGAAATCGAGCCAGAGGGCGGAAGCCAGCGCGATGGCGCCGAGCAGAATAAAGGCGGGTTTCTCGAATTTGGCGTTCATGGGGGTCTTCTTTGGCACACGAGGTGACCATACCTTATCCAAAATTGGTGCGCCCGCCCATACCCGAGCTTGATGAGAGCGTGAAAAAAACTGTTTAAAACAGCCTGCTACGACAGGAAAAAGTCATCTTTTCCTCCCCCTTTACGGCTTGCTGCCGCCTCGGTTAGCAGGGCATTATCTCTCTCTGACCCGTTAAAAGGAGTATTACGTGTCCGCCTATATCGATCCCGCCATCCTGGCCCTGTTTATCCCCACCTTCTTCTTTGTCTCGGTCACGCCCGGCATGTGCATGACCCTCTCCATGACGCTGGGGATGAGCATCGGTGTGCGCCGCACCCTGCACATGATGTGGGGCGAGCTGATCGGCGTCGGTCTGGTTTCGGTGCTCTCGGTGGTCGGGGTGGCGGCCGTGATGCTCAACTATCCCGGCCTGTTCAGCCTGTTTAAGTATGTAGGGGGCGCCTACCTCATCTGGCTCGGGATCCAGATGTGGCGCTCGCGCGGCAAGATGGCCATCAGCGAGGTGGGGGAGGGCGCGACCCAAAGCGGCGCGCTGACCCTGGCCATGCAGGGGTTTATCACCGCCATCGCCAATCCCAAGGGATGGGCCTTCATGATCTCGCTGCTGCCCCCCTTCATCAGCACCAGCCGTCCGATGGGGCCGCAGATCGCCGCCTTGGTCGGCCTCATTCTGATCATCGAGTTCAGCTGTCTGGTGCTCTACGCCAGCGGCGGACGCACCCTGCGCCACTTTCTCGCCAAAAGTGGCAACGTGCGGCTGATGAACCGCATCGCCGGCTCGCTGATGATGGGGGTCGGCGTCTGGCTGGCGCTGGGGTGAACAGGAAGAAAAAAAGCGGGGCCAGCAGGCCCCGCTCTCGCATGAGGGGATGGCTCAGTCGGTGAGGCAGTCCGGATCGAAGGCGTAATCCCCAGCCAGCCAGCCGAGGATCTCGTCGGCGCAGGGCTGGCCGCGGAAGGGGCGGTAGCGGCGGGAGAGATAATCCTGCTGCTGGGCGGTGAGCTGGGCCAGCCCCACCTCCTGCATCAGCGGCAGATCTTCTTCGATGCACGGGCCAAGCTGGGGGCCACAGGCGGCCTGTACCGAGGCGTGAAAGGCTTGCTCCGGGTTATAGCGATCGCCGAGGCGGTAGCTCAGCGGCAGCGAGGCCAGTGGAATGGTCGACAGGGCAGCCTGTTTCATCGGGTTGACCGCATGACCGCTTAGCTCTTGGGCCAGACGGGCGGGGCGTTCACGAAACGCATCCAGATGGAGGAAGTGGCTCGACTTGCTGCCATCGTTGACCGGGTAGTTGTCCCACAAAAACGGCTTGCGCCCGAGCCAGTCGCTGACCTGAGCCAGGTGATCGCTCGGGTAGCGCTTGGAGAGCACCTTAGGGCCGGTCCAGAAGATGGCAAAACGCGGGTCGAGCTGCCGGCCTAGTTCGGTCAGGTAACCGGTCGGCATGGGGCCGAACACCTTCTCGAGAATGGGATCGGTCGAGTAGTAACTGGGGCAGAACAGTAGCCGCGGCGCCTGGCTCCACGCGGCGATGTCGTGGGCGATGGTGAGCTGGCGGGCAGCCAGATCCGGGGTGTCCCCCTTCATGTCATCAAACAGCACCGCCAGCAGATCGGGGGCGAGTTCGGCGTCGATGAGGCGCACCTTGGCCTCGAGCGCGGCCCGCTTGCCGGCATAGTCGTGATGGGCGCCCATCGGGCTCAAGCCCACCCCGAAGGCAAGCCCGTTAGCCCGGCATTCGGCGGCCAGCAGCTTGAGCGCTTGCAAGGTGGCCTCTGGCCATGGTTCGGCCCAGTGTTTGCGCAGGCAGCCATCTTCTTTGGGGGCGTAGAGGTAAAAGCCATAGCCATGGCGGGGCAGCCACTGGGCGTAGCGGCGGCGCTCCGCAAAGCTCCAGCCCTTGCCGAAAAATCCCTCTATGAGCCCGAGGGCCGGATCAGGGGTGAGCCCCCCCGCAAGCAGTGTGCCGTAGGGCATATGGCCTCCGTTTACTCTTCCTCAAGTTCACCCAGCAGGCGGACACCCACCCGGCGTACCTCATGATCTTCCATGTCGGCCACGGTCCAGCGGATCCCCTGCCAGTCGAGTTGGTCACCGACCACCAGCTTATCGCCAAGCTCCTGGCTCAGGTAGTCCCCCAGGCTCTGATCGTCCACCCCATCCAGCGTCAGGCCGTAGATGGGGGCGAGCGCGGACAGGCGCACCGCACCATCGAGTTGGAAGTCACCGAAGAAGCGCTGCGGTGACTGCTCTTCCGGCGCCTGGCTAAACAGCTCACCGAGGGCCGGTAGATCCACCTCATGGGCAATCACACAGAGGATGTCGCCCGCTTCCAGCACGGTACTGCCGGAGGGGTGCAGCAAGGTTTCACCACGAAACAGGGCACTGATGCGGGTGCCTTTGGGCATGTGCAGATCGCGCAGGGGTGAGCCGATGCACCACTTGTCCGCACCAAGCTGATAGATGAACAGCTCCCACTCGCTCTCGGGGTGGATCTCCACCGCCGAGCGGGAGATGGGGGTGGGGG
>NZ_CDBY01000088.1 GCF_000820125.1 Aeromonas simiae
CCTTATTTCGTAAGGCTTTTTCTCACTTCGACCGGCTCGCTGCCTGTGCGGCGTTGCCCTGTCGATGGAGGCGCATTATAGGGAGCCGGCGAATTCTGGCAAGCGTAAAATCGAGAAAAAGTGCTGTTTTCGGTGCGTTCGAACAAACACCAAGCAAACACACACCTTATCAACAGCTTTACCCACAGATACGGCGCCTCAGGTATCCCGTTTTGCCAAACGAGCCTTATAGGATGAGGGGATCAGCGGCCATTTACCTCACCATCACTTCTCCGCCAAAGGCGATATGAGAAGCCAAGGCACCATCCTGCATCACGCACATCATCATTGATGATCCGCTTATGACCTTCGGGTAACATAGCGCCCCTTTACGCTTCCACCTCATGGGCTTTGGAGAGTTTGATGCCTTTTGCACTTGGCCAACGTTGGATTAGTGATACGGAGACAGATCTCGGTTTGGGGACTGTCGTCGCCGTCGAAGGTCGTATGGTGACCCTGCTGTTTCCCGCCACCGGCGAGAACCGTATATATGCCAAGGAAGATGCTCCGGTGACCCGGGTTCGCTTCAACGAAGGCGATCAGGTCACCAGTCATGAAGAGTGGATCATGACGGTCGACGAGGTACAAGAGAAAGAGGGGCTGCTTATATATGTCGGCATCCGTAACGACACCCAGGAGCCGGTCGTGCTCAAGGAAGTGTTCCTCAGCAACTTCATCAAGTTCAACAAGCCGCAAGATCGTCTCTTTGCCGGACAGATAGATCGCATGTCCCGCTTCACCCTGCGCTATGAGTCCCTGGTCAATCAGCACAAGCGCCGGCTCAACCCGACTCGCGGCCTCGCCGGTGGCCGGGTCAGCCTGATCCCGCACCAGCTCTATATCGCCCATGAAGTCGGGCATCGCCATGCGCCGCGCGTACTGCTCGCCGACGAGGTGGGTCTTGGCAAGACCATAGAGGCAGGCATGATCATCCATCAGCAACTGCTCTCCGGCCGGGCCAAGCGGGTGCTGATCCTGCTGCCGGAAAACCTGCAGCACCAGTGGCTGGTCGAGATGATGCGTCGCTTCAACCTCTTTTTCTCCCTGTTTGACGAAGAGCGCTGCGTCGAGGCCTTTGCCGAAGCCGATAATCCCTTCGAGACCGAACAGCTGGTGTTGTGCAGTCTCGACTTCCTGCGCAAGAAGCGCCGCCGTTTCGAACAGGTCTGTGAAGCCGAGTGGGATCTGCTGGTTGTGGATGAGGCCCACCACCTGGAATGGAGCGCCGAGGCGCCGAGCCGGGCCTATGAGATGGTCGAGACCCTGGCCGAGCAGATCCCCGGCGTCCTGCTGCTGACGGCCACCCCGGATCAGCTCGGCCACGAGAGTCACTTCGCCCGCCTGCGCCTGCTCGACCCTGAGCGTTTCTTCGACTATGACGCCTTCTTGGCCGAAGAGCAGGAGTACGGCGCCATCGCCAGCGCCGCCCAGGCGCTGCTCGATGGTAGCGAACTGGACTCCACCGCCCAAGCCCTGCTGGCCGAGCAGCTCGAAGGGGTCGATCTGAACGATGCGACCTGTCGCCAACAGGCGGTTGAAAAGCTGCTCGATCGCCACGGCACCGGCCGGGTGCTGTTTCGTAACAGCCGCGCCAACATCCAAGGGTTCCCGGAGCGCCATCTCAACGTCTATCCCATGGCGCTGCCAGAGCAGTACAAGACCGCCATCAAGGTGATGGGCATGATGGGCGGCAACAGCGGCGACTTGCAGACACGCGCCCTGCGCTATCTCTATCCCGAAAAAATCTTCCAGCAGTTCGAGGGAGACAACGCCAGCTGGACTCAGTTCGATCCTCGCATCGACTGGCTGCTGGAGCTGCTGCTCTCGGCTCGCCAGCAGAAGGTGCTGGTGATCTGCTCCGAAGCGGCCACCGCCATCGCGCTGGAAGAGGCCGTTCGTACCCGTGAGGGGATCCGCGCCGCCGTCTTCCATGAAGGCATGTCCCTCATCGAACGCGACAAGGCAGCCGCCTATTTTGCGCAAACTGAAGGGGGCGCCCAGGTACTGCTCTGCTCCGAAATCGGCTCGGAAGGGCGTAACTTCCAGTTTGCTAGCCATCTGGTGCTGTTCGATCTGCCGCTGAACCCGGATCTGCTGGAGCAGCGCATCGGCCGACTGGATCGTATCGGCCAGCGCAATACGGTGGAACTCCACGTCCCCTATCTGGAAGGCACCTCCCAACGCGCCCTGCTGCGCTGGTATCACGCCGGCCTCGATGCCTTCGAGCAGACCTGTCCGACCGCCCGTCCGATCTTCGAAGAGGTGCGCGAGGAGCTGTTCACCCTGCTCGCGGCCAACGACAGCGCCGACGACGAACTCGATGCCTTGCTCGAGCGTACCCGCGCCATCCACGAGCCGCTCAAGGCCAGGTTGGAATCAGGCCGGGATCGCCTGCTCGAGATCCACTCCAGTGGCGGTGACAAGGCCAATGCGCTGGTCGAACTGCTGGCGGCCGAGGATGATGACACCGCCATGGTGGCCTTCGCCCTCAACATGTTCGACGAAATCGGCATCAATCAGGATGATCGCGGCGAGAATGCCCTGGTCCTCACCCCAGGAGATCACATGCTGGTCCCCAGTTTCCCGGGCCTGCCCCAAGATGGCATGACAGTCACCTTCGACCGCGAGACGGCGCTCTCCCGTGACGACATGGCGTTTGTCTCCTGGGATCACCCCATGCTGCGCGGTGGCATTGACCTGATCCTGGGCTCCGAGATTGGCTCAACCTCGGTGGCACTGCTGAAGAACAAGGCGTTGCCGGTCGGCTCCACCCTGCTCGAGCTGGTGTTTGTGGCCGAATCGGCCAGCCATCCCCAGCTCTATCGCTTCATGCCACCGACGCCGATCCGCCTGCTGCTGGACAAAAACGGAAATAACCTGGGTGACAAGGTGCCTTTCGAGACCTTTAACCGTCAGCTCACACCGGTCAACCGCCACCTAGGCAGCAAGCTGGTGACCACTTCCCAGCCGCTGATCCACGGTCTCATCGGCAAGGGTCAGGAGATTGCAGAGACCCTCAAGGTCAAGATCGCCGACGACGCCCGCACCCGCATGAGTCATACCTTGCAGCAGGAGTTGGCCCGTCTGACCGAGCTCAAGGCGGTCAACCCGAACGTGCGTGACAGCGAGCTGGCCTATGTGGCCGACTTGGAGGCAGAATTGCTCCACCTGATTGACCAGACCCAACTCAAGCTGGACGCCATCCGCTTCATCGTGGTCACCCACCAGTAACAGACAGAGCGAGAGAGATGATCGACTACAACCCGCCCAAGGAGCCCTGGCTCGAGATCTTGTATCAGGATCGCGACATCATGGTGGTCAACAAACCCACCGGTCTGCTGAGCGTGCCCGGCCGTGGTGCCGCGTATGAAGACAGTGTGCTGTGGCGCGTGCAGCAGGAGGGGTTTCCACGAGCGGCGGCGGCCCATCGTCTCGACATGGCGACCAGCGGGGTCATCGTCGTCCCACTCACCCCCAACGCCCACCGGGAGTTAAGTCGCCAGTTTCGCGAGCGTGAAACCGACAAGCACTATCTGGCCTGGGTATGGGGTGAAATGAGTGAGGAAAATGGCCAAGTCGATCTGCCCCTGTGCGTCGATTGGCCCAACCGCCCCCGGCAGAAGGTGGATTTTGAAGAGGGGCGCAACGCACTCACCCTCTGGCAAAAGCTGAAAGTAGAGCACGGCAACACGCTCGTGAAGCTGACCCCCATCACCGGACGCTCGCACCAGTTACGGGTACACATGCTGGAGCTGGGTCACCCCATACTGGGGGACAATCTCTACGCCCACCCGCAGGCACTAGCGGCAGCCCCGCACCTTTATCTGCACGCGGCTCGCCTTGAGATAAGCCATCCGCGCAGTGGCGAGCGTATCGCCTTCGAGGCGCCGGCCCCCTTCCCGCTCTAAACTCGCCCCATGAAAAAGCCTCTGCATTGGCCGAGGCTTTTTTTTAATCACATCACACCTTGATGTTGATGTGGCTGCCGAGCGTACCACTGCTGGAAGGCTGCGGCGCCGGTGCAGACTGCGCAGCCGATTGCAGCAACGCCAGGGCGGCCTGGCCTTGTTGCTCCTGCTGCTTCTTCGCAAGGCTCGCGACCATCGCTTCCTGGCCATAGCTGGCAGAGACGGATCCGGATATTTCCATGGTTTACCTCCTGTCCAACACCATTATCGGCCAGCATGCTGACTTCATGATGACTTTATCGCCCCCTCTCGCACAGGCCCCCTCGGTGGAAAACCCGCCCACAAAAAAGGGCCCTGACGGGCCCTTCTTGAGAGTGCGGGTAGAGAGGCTTACATCATGCCGCCCATACCACCCATGCCGCCCATGTCCGGCATGGCCGGCGCATCCTTCTTCGGCAGGTCGGTCACCATGCACTCGGTGGTGATCATCAGACCGGCGATGGAGGAGGCAAATTGCAGGGCAGAGCGGGTCACCTTGGTCGGATCCAGGATGCCCATCTCCAGCATGTCGCCATACTGCTCGGAGTAAGCGTTGTAGCCGTAGTTGCCTTCACCGCTCTTCACCGCGTTGGCAATCACAGAGGCTTCTTCACCGGCGTTGATGACGATCTGACGCAGCGGGGCTTCCATGGCGCGCAGAGCAACCTTGATACCCACGTTCTGATCTTCGTTGTCGCCACGCAGGCCGGCCAGCTTGGCCGCGACGCGCACCAGGGCCACACCACCACCGGCAACCACACCTTCTTCCACCGCAGCGCGGGTCGCGTGCAGGGCGTCATCGACGCGGGCTTTCTTCTCTTTCATCTCGACTTCGGTGGCAGCGCCCACCTTGATCACCGCAACACCGCCAGCCAGCTTGGCCACGCGCTCTTGCAGCTTCTCGCGATCGTAGTCGGAGGAGGTCTCTTCGATCTGCTGACGGATCTGGGCCACACGGCTCTGGATCAGGGCGGCATCACCGACACCATCGATGATGGTGGTGTTCTCTTTGGTGATGACGATGCGCTTGGCACGGCCCAGATCTTCCAGTGCCGCCTTCTCCAGCTCCATGCCCACCTCTTCGGAGATGACGGTACCGCCGGTCAGGATGGCGATATCTTGCAGCATGGCCTTGCGACGGTCACCAAAGCCCGGCGCCTTGACGGCGGCGACCTTGACGATGCCACGCATGGTGTTGACCACCAGGGTCGCCAGGGCTTCGCCTTCCACGTCTTCGGCAACGATCAGCAGCGGCTTGCCTGCTTTGGCAACGCCTTCCAGCACCGGCAGCATTTCGCGGATGTTGGAGACCTTCTTGTCGACCAGCAGGATGAAGGGATCATCCAGCTCGACAGAGCCGGTTTCCGGCTTGTTGACGAAGTACGGAGAGAGGTAGCCGCGGTCGAACTGCATGCCTTCTACCACAGCCAGTTCGTCATCCAGGCCTTGACCATCTTCGACGGTGATGACGCCGTCACGACCGACCTTGTCCATGGCTTCAGCAATCAGCTTGCCCACTTTCTCGTCGGAGTTAGCGGAGATGGTACCCACCTGAGCGATGGCATTGTTGTCGGCACAGGGCTGGGACAGGGTCTGCAGCTCGGCAACGGCAGCCACGACGGCCTTGTCGATACCGCGCTTCAGATCCATCGGGTTCATGCCGGCGGCGACCGCCTTCAGACCTTCGTTGACGATGGCCTGAGCCAGTACGGTCGCGGTGGTGGTACCGTCACCGGCGGCGTCGTTCGCCTTGGAGGCCACTTCCTTCACCATCTGGGCGCCCATGTTCTGGAACTTGTCTTCCAGCTCGATTTCACGAGCAACAGAGACGCCATCCTTGGTGATGGTCGGGGCACCGAAGGACTTATCCAGCACCACGTTACGGCCTTTCGGGCCCAGCGTCACTTTAACGGCATCGGCCAGGATGTTGACGCCTTCCAGCATCTTGATACGGGCTTCGTTGCCAAATTTAACGTCTTTTGCAGCCATCTTGTTCAATCCTTATCAATGAATTCGGGACAGGGGTGAAATTACTCTTCGACAATCGCCAGGATGTCGGTCTCAGACAGGATCAGCACGTCCTGACCATCCAACTTCTCGGTCTTGACGCCATAACCCTCGTTGAAGATGACCTTGTCACCCACCTTAACGGCCAAAGCCTTAACTTCACCGTTATCCAGAATTCGACCAGTGCCCACGGCCAGAACTTCACCACGGGTGGACTTCTGGGCCGCAGTACCAGTCAAGACAATGCCGCCAGCAGATTTGGCTTCGGCCTCGATGCGCTTGATGATGACGCGGTCGTGCAGTGGACGAATTTTCATCGATAACTCTCCCAAAATGAGTCTTCTTTGTTTGGTGATACTGGCCATTCCTGGCCAACTCTTTGATGTTTCCAGATGTGGGGGCACAAGCCGCCCCTTCAAGGGCAGATACAAAAAAAATTTTTTCACGTACCATGAAATCTTGTTTATCGAGCCCCGGCATCGCCCAACACCGACCTTGCACTCACCCAATCCACTCCACCATGCCCCCATCCCCACCCTGCTGGCCCGGCTGACCGGCCCCATGCTGCTGGGGATAGTGGCGATCCACGCCTTCAATCTGATCGATACCTTCTTCATCGGCATGCTCGGCACCGACGCGCTGGCGGCGGTGAGCTTTACCTTTCCCGTCACCTTCGTGATCACCTCACTGGCCATGGGGCTGGGGGCCGGTCTCTCCGCCGTATTGGGGCACACCCTCGGTCAGGGGCGCCATGAGGAGGCGGCCCGCTTCACCACCGATGCGCTGTTTCTCGCCGTGCTGCTGATTGTCGTGCTGGCCCCACTCGGGGCGCTCACCATCACCCCATTGTTTCGTCTGCTCGGCGCCAGCGGCCCCCTGATCGCCCTCATCCACGACTACATGGCGATCTGGTACCTGACCATGCCCCTGCTGGTGCTGCCCATGGTCGGCAACGCGGCTATGCGCGCCACCGGGGATACCAGAACCCCCAGTCTGATCATGGCCATGGCGGGGCTGCTCAACGGCCTGCTCGATCCCCTGCTCATCTTCGGCTGGGGGCCGCTGCCGGCCTTCGGTATCAAGGGGGCGGCCATCGCCAGCTCCCTCTCCTGGCTGATGGCAACCCTGGTGAGCCTGCATATCCTCTATCGCCGTGAACAGTTGCTGCGCTTGCCACTCTCGGCGAAACCGCAACTTTTGCTCCACTGGCAAGCCATGCTGCATGTGGCGCTGCCTGCGGCCTTCACCAATATGCTCAACCCGCTCGCCAATGCCCTGTTGATGGTGCTCTTCGCCGGCCTGGGAACGGAGGCGGTGGCGGCCTACGGCGCCGCATCGCGGGTCGAGGCCCTGCTGCTCATCGTCATGATGGCACTCTCCTCCGTGCTGGCCCCTTTCGTTTCACAAAACACCGGCGCCGGCCACCCACAGCGGGCACGCGCCGCATTGATGCTGGCGATGCGCTTTGCCATCGTGTTCCAGCTCCTGCTCTACACCATGCTCTGGCTGCTCGCGCCCTACATAGGCCCACTCTTTAGCCGCAACCCCGCTGTGATAGAGGCCATCACCCTCTATCTTTCGCTGGTTCCGCTCGGTTATGGCTGCCAGGCGCTGGTGATGTTGCTGGCCTCGGCCCTCAACGGCGTGCGGGCCTCGGCTATCTCCTTGCTGTTCAACGGCCTGCGCCTGTTCGGCTTCCTGCTGCCGGCCGCCTGGATCGGCGCCAAGCTCGGGGGGTTAGGTGGCATCTATACCGGCATACTGCTGGCCAACCTGACCGTCGGCATCTTGGCCTATCTCTATGCCCTCACCCGCTTCGAGCCACTGTGCCGGCGCCGCTGCCCATAATAAAAAGCGGAGCCGACGGCTCCGCTTTTTATGGGGATGGGGGCAAGTTTCATCTCAATCCTTGCGCTCATACTCCCCCTCTATGGTATGCCCATCGGAAGGCGGCTGGCCCTTCGGGCCATCGAAGGGGCCACCACGAACCGTGAAATGGCCGGCGCCAACCAACTTGTCGGCAAGGCGGTTACGCAGCGCCGGTTGCAGCAGCAGCACCGCCACGATATCGGTGACAAAGCCAGGGATAATCAGCAGCAGCCCCGCCAGGGCCAGCATCATGCCACTCATCACCTCCCGCCCCGGCAGTTCACCCAACTGCATCTTGTGCTGGGCCTCCATCAGGGTGCGCAACCCCTGGCTGCGCACCAGCGAGGAGCCCACCAACGCGGTCAGAATCACCAGCGCCACGGTCGGCAGGGCACCGATGACGGACCCCACCTTGATGAGCACCACCATCTCTAACAGGGCCAGCCCAACCAGCCCGAGCAACAATTTTCCCATGAAGACCTCAATAATGGATGGTGGGGTAACCCCCGCTCTTATCACCAATATGGGGGGAGGATGGAACACTTTTCAAGCGCCCCCTTCTCATCAATGCCGTCGAAGCGCCACAATTTATGGTGCAACCGGGGGATGCGAAAGATAAGCTTTTGTATAACAGGCAAATAAAAATTTGAGGATGCTTAAATTTTGTCGTGAATCATCAAATTTAGTGATCCAAGTCTGATTAGAGTTACCCCCAATGAGATAATATCCCTCTCAGCTGTTGGGGTTTTACCCACTCTCCCACACTATGTGCAATGCTTCAGGACGATTCTCTGCGCAAGGAACACGCAATCACACGGTGAGGAATGTTCAATCCGTTTCATTTCTGAGGCAAAACAATGAGCGACATCAAGAACGTCCGCATTGAGGAAGACCTGCTGGGCACCAAAGAAGTATCCAATGATTTTTACTATGGCGTGCACACTCAGCGTGCCATCGAGAACTTCAAGATCAGCTCTCAGAAAATCTCCGACGTCCCTGAATTTGTCCGCGGCATGGTTCTCACCAAGAAGGCCGCAGCCCTCGCCAACGGCGAACTGGGCACCATCCGTCCGGAAATCGCCGACAAGATCGTCGAAGCCTGTGACGTCATGCTCAACACCAGCAAATGCTTCGATCAATTCCCGATCGACGTCTTCCAGGGCGGCGCCGGTACCTCCGTCAACATGAACACCAACGAAGTGCTGGCCAACATCGCCCTCGAGCTGATGGGTCTGGAAAAGGGCCGCTATGACGTGGTCAACCCCAATGACCACGTCAACAAGTGCCAGTCGACCAACGACGCCTACCCGACCGGTTTCCGCGTTGCCGTGGTCAATAGCACCGACGTCACCCTGGCCGCACTGGAAACCCTGATCGCCGCCTTCGATGCCAAGGCCTCCGAATTCAAGAGCGTGCTGAAGATGGGCCGTACCCAGCTGCAGGATGCCGTGCCCATGACCCTGGGCCAGGAGTTCCACGCCTTCGCCGTCACCCTGCGTGAAGAGATCAAGTCCATCAAGCGCTGCCAAGAGCTGCTGCTGGAAGTGAACCTGGGCGCCACCGCCATCGGTACCGGCCTGAACACCCCGCCCGAGTACTCTGCCCTGGCCATCCGTCGCCTGGCCGAGATCACCGGTCGTGCCTATGTGCCGGCTGAAGATCTGATCGAAGCCACCTCCGACTGCGGTGCCTATGTCATGCTGCACGGCGCCGTGAAGCGTCTGGCCATGAAGCTCTCCAAGATCTGTAACGACCTGCGTCTGCTCTCCTCCGGCCCGCGTACCGCGCTCAAAGAGATCAACCTGCCGGAAATGCAGGCGGGTTCCTCCATCATGCCGGCCAAGGTCAACCCGGTTATCCCGGAAGTGGTCAACCAGGCCTGCTTCAAGGTCTTCGGTAACGACGTGACCATCACCTTCGCCGCCGAAGCCGGTCAGTTGCAGCTGAACGTCATGGAGCCGGTGATCGGCCAGGCCATGTTCGAATCCCTGAGCCTGATGGAGAAGGCGTGCATCTCCCTGCGCGAGAAGTGCGTGGAAGGCATCACCGCCAACCCGGAAATCTGCCGCAATCACGTGCTGAACTCCATCGGTATCGTGACCTACCTGAACCCCTTCATCGGTCACCACGAAGGGGATATCGTCGGTAAAATCTGTGCCCAGACCGGCAAGAACGTGCGTGAGGTTGTCCTCGAGCGCGGTCTGCTGACCCCGGAACAGCTCGACGAGATCCTCTCTATCGACAACCTGATGAACCCGCAGTACAAGGCCAAGCGCTATACCCGCGAAACCGCCTAAATTGCTTGAAGGGGTGGGCTGATGCCCGCCCCTTGAGAGCCGTTTTCCGAATGTCTCTGCTACAGCACAGTCGGAAAACGGCTTTTTGAGTTAGTACACTAAAAAATCAAAAAATGGAGTTAACACTATGATTGGCATTGAGTTACTGGTCGTGCTCGCAGCGATCTATCTGGGCGCCCGGATAGGTAGCATAGGGATCGGTTTTGCCGGTGGTTTAGGGGTACTGGTGCTGACCTGGGGCCTCGGGGTGCAGATCCCGAGCGACCAGCTGGTCACCTACATCCCCTGGGACGTGATCATGATCATCGCGTCCGTCATCTGCGCCATCGCCTGCATGCAGCTGGCTGGCGGGATGGACTATCTGGTGCACCTGGCTGAAAAGGCCCTGCGCAAGAACCCCAAATACATCACCTTCGCCGCCCCCGTGGTCACCTACCTGATGACCATGCTGGCCGGTACCGGCCACACCGCCTTCTCCACCCTGCCGGTGATCGCCGAAGTGGCCAAGGAGCAGGGCATCCGCCCGTCTCGTCCGCTCTCCATCGCGGTCGTCGCCTCCCAGATCGCCATCACCGCCTCGCCGATCTCGGCTGCCGTCGTGGCCTTCTCCGGCATGCTTGAGCCGTTTGGTGTGGACTATCTGACCCTGCTGGCCATCTGCATCCCCTCCACCTTCATCGCCTGTATCCTGGGTGCCTTCGTTGCCAACATGCTGGGCAAGCCGCTGGAGCAGGATGAAGTCTACCTGGAGCGCAAGGCCAAGGGCCTGATCAAGCTGCGCGGTACCACCCAGCTCGAGATCAAACCCTACGCCAAGCTGTCGGTCTGGATCTTCATTGCCGCCATCGTCGCGGTCATGGCCTATGCCACCGCCATCTCCGGTAAAGTGGGCCTCATCACCAACCCGCCGATCCCCCGCGACGGCGCCATCATGGGCATCATGCTGGCCGCGGCCACCATCATGACCCTGCTCTGCAAGCTGGACGTGACCCAAGTGACCAACATGCCGACCTTCAAGTCCGGTATGTCCGCCTGTATCTGCGTACTGGGTGTGGCCTGGCTCGGCAACGTCTTCGTGAAGGGCAACATGGACACCATCCAGCTCATCGCCGGCGACCTGCTGAACCAGTACTCCTGGCTGCTGGCCGTGGTGCTGTTCTTCGCTGCTATGCTGCTCTACTCCCAAGGCGCCACCACCAAGGCACTGATGCCGGCCGCCCTGGCGCTGGGCGTCAGCCCGCTGACCGCCATCGCCTCCTTCGCCGCCGTGAGCGCCCTGTTCGTACTGCCGACCTACCCGACCCTGCTGGCCGCGGTCGAGATGGACGACACTGGCTCCACCCGTATCGGCAAGGCGGTGTTCAACCACCCCTTCTTCGTCCCGGGTGTGGCCACCATCGCCATCGCCGTGGCGCTGGGCTTCTTCTTTGGCGGCATGATGATCTAATCTGCCAATCGCAACAAAAATGCCGACCCAAGGGTCGGCATTTTTTATAGGCCAGACTCAGGCCAGTGCGCGGATGCTCAACTCGGGACGGCGTGCGAAACAACGCGCCAGCAGCAGCATGGTCGCGATGCCGATGGTGCCGAGCACCAACCAGGGCAGATCCGGCTGCCCCTGCGCCAAGGCCACATCGTAGAGCGAGCCGCCCCCCACGTACCCCGTCATCCCACCGATGGCCAATCCCAGCCGGCTAAATCCCATATAACTGCCACGGGCGGCCGGGTGGGCCAGCTTGGTCATCAGGGTCTCGCGGGCCGGCTCGCAGATGATGATGCCAAGATAGAAGCAGGCCAGCAGGGCAAACACCCCTGACAGGGTATGGGCAAACGCCACCAGGCCGATGCCGATGGTCATCATCAGCACCCCGGCCATCAGACGATTCTCCAGCCGAAAACGCCGCTCACTGAAGCGCGCTATCGGGTAGAGCAGCGCCAGCGAGAGGGCGGTCTCAAGGCAATACATCCAGCCCACCGCCGTCGTGGTGCCCGCCATCTGTTTGACCAGGATCGGGAAGATCAGCATCACCTGAACCCACAGCATGTAGTAGCCGCTCAGCACCAGCACCAACCGGCAGAAGGCGCGGTCAGCCAACACCTGGCCGAGCCCCTCCCACATCGGCGTCGGCTTGACCGAGAGGCGATAGGCCGGCAGCAACACGGCGTTGCACAGCGCCGCCAGCATGAAGAGCGCCGCCCCAAGCAGGCAGACGTAGGTGAAGTCAAAGCGCAGCAGCCAACTGCCGAGCAGTGCCCCCAGCACGGCGCCGGCACTCTCGAGCATCATCAGCAGCGAGATGAAACGACCACGCTGATGGGGACGGGTGAACTTGATGACCAACGCGGCGCGCGGCGGATCGAACAGACATCCCCCCAATCCGGAGAGAAAACAGGAGAAGATCAGCATGGCGCCGCTGTCGGCCCAGGCCAACGAGGCAAACCCGGCCGCCCGCAGCAGCATGCCGGCGACGATGAGCGGGCGGGCCCCGAAGCGATCGGCGAGCGATCCGCCAAAGATGCCGAGCCCCTGCTGGGTCAGCTGGCGCAGTCCGAGCGCCAGTCCCACCAGACCGGCGGCCCACCCCAGTTGATCCACAAAACGCAGGCTGATCATCGGCATCACCACAAAGAATCCGAGGATCACCAGCGTGGTGTCCAGTGCCAGAAACCAGCGCCCCCAATACCTTGCCTTATCGACCATGACCACCTCTCACACACTCAGGAAGTCATTGTGCGGTGGCATCAGATATAGTGGTAGACGACAACTATCTATATTTAATATTGGGTTTTGTTATGTCTCTTGATCTCGATGACCTGCAACTGCTGCTCGATGTGGCCCAGTTAGGGAGCTTCAGCCAGGCGGCGGCCATCCGCGGCTGGTCACAACCCATGGTCAGCCAGCGCATCGCCCAGCTAGAGCAGCAACTGGGGGCGCCACTGTTTCAACGCCACCGTCGCGGCGCCACCCCCACCCCGGCCTGCCAGCAGTTTCTGCCGGCCGCCGGCCATGCGCTGGCCGCCATCGCCGAGGGGCGCCTCGCCATCCAGGGGGCCCCCGCTCTGCCTCGGGTGCGCCTGGCCAGCCTCCCCTCCCTCACCTCTGTGGTGTTCAGCCCGCTACTGATGACGCTGGTCGACAGTGCCTTCGAGATCCGCTGCAACACCGATCACTCCGGCGTCATCATGCAGGAGCTGCTGGCCGGGGAGACCGACATTGGCTTCGTGCTCAAGTGTCCGCCGGTCGCTGGCCTGCAGATGGAGCTGCTGTGCCGCGCCCCCATCATCGCCGTTGCCTCGCCGCTGCACGCCCTGGCCGACCGGCAGGGGCTCACTCTGCACGATATCGCTAACCAGCGGCTGGCCCCGCAGCAGTGGGGGCCGGGGTGCGATGCCTTCATCCAGCAGTTGCGGCGCCTGCGTCAACCCACCAGCCCGCTGCATGCCATCCAGCCGGCGGGAGCGGCGCGCGAGCTGGCACTGGAGCACGGCTTCATTACCCTGATGCCGGCATTAGCGGTCGAGCGGGATCTTGAACTGGGGCGGCTGGTACAGCTGGATGTGGTGGATCTGCCCCAGGATCACTGGGATGTGATGATGGCCTGGCGAGGTGGCAAGCGCCCCAATCCGGCCAAGGAGACGGTATTGGAGGCAGCCCGCGCCATGGCCAGGCGCTGGCGCAAGGAGTAGCGGCGCAGCGCACTGCGCCGCCTGGGCTTCTTAATAACTGGCCATGAGCGTCACGCCGGAGAAGGCGCTGTAACCACTCAGCTGCACATACCAGGTGCCGGCCCGCGGAACATTCAGGATGCAGCTTTCGGTGTTGCCGTTCATGTAGGGACGGCAATCGTAGCTGGTGCTGGTCGGTACCGCGCCGTACTTCACATAGAGATCGGCATCACCGCTGCCGCCACTGCTGGAAATCACCAGCCTCTGGCTACCCGCCGGCACAACCACCGTAAAGTTGAGCTTGCCGCCCTGGGCGGCGGCAAGCGCACCGACCGGCACCCCGTTTTGCAGCACGGTACTGCTGGGCGGCGTGGCGCCACAGCTGGCATCCACCCCCACCGCCTGGAAAGCCTGGCTCACGTCGCTCTGGCTATAGCCGAGATCGGCGGTCGCCTTGCTCACCCCGCATGCCCCCTGATTGAAGTCGGTAGCGGCATTCCAGTAGAGGCGGTTGGCCAGCACAAAGACTTCAAACGCCTTGCGGGTGCTCCAGCCGCTGGTGTTGGCCAGCAGGTAGAACGCCTTGTTGTAAACCCCCGAGCTGTAGTGCACATCCAGACCGTCGGTATAGTCAGCCGCATGGCCGATGGAGCGTCCATCCCGGGTCGGATCATCGAAGTAGCGCAGCGAGCCGTTGCCCTTGAAGATCTGGGCGCCGACCAGCCAGTCGTTGCTGCCGCGCATGAAGGCTTCGGCCGCCTCCCCCGCCATGTCGGAGAAGGCCTCGTTAATGCCCCCTGACTGCCCCGTATAGGCCAGCCCCGAGTTCTGCTCGGTGAAGCCATGGCTCACTTCATGGGCGGCCACGTCCAGACTGACCAGCGGGTAGAAGGTGGTGGCACCATCGCCAAAGGTCATCTGGCTGCCATCCCAGAAGGCGTTCTCGTAGTTCTTACCGTAGTGAACGCGCATCTTGAGTTTGACGTTGAGCGGCGTCGTGCTGTACCAGTCGCGGTACATATTGAACACCACGTTGCCGAAGTAGTGGGCATCGTTGAGCGGCGAATAGGCGCCGTTCACCTCCTTGTAGGTGTTCTCGGGGCAGGTGAACTGGAACAGCGTTCCCCCGCTGGTCGCCCCGTTCATGTTGATGGTGTCGACATTGGCGCTGCTCATCCGGCAACTGGCATCCACCTCGAGCGGGCCAAAATCGCTGCCGTAGAAGTACTTGCCGGTCTTGAGATTGCCACCGGGGCCGGTCGCGTTCTGGTGATTGATCCCCTCCCAGCGCCGCAGCTCTTTGCCACTCTGGGCGTCGAGCAGCACGAAAGGACGGCTGGGGATCTTGCCCTCACGCAGGTAGGAGACCTGATAGACCAGCCGCGCCTGACCATCCTCTCCCTGCATGACATAGAGGCGAACCTGCTCCTGTTTACCCACCTGCTTGCCCTTGGCCTTGGCGATCGCGTCGGCCGGGGTAAACGCGGCGCTGGGGGAAGCCAGATCCTGGGCAATGCTGCGCAGCAAGGTGCCAGTGACTCTCCCACTGCCTGCGGCGGACTGCTCGGCAACCACGCCGGTTCCCCATACCGGTACCCCGTTCCAGGTCTGCTCATAACGAATCCGCTGCTCGCCGCTTGGCAAGGTCACGGTTCGTACCGGGCGCAGCCCCTCACCACTGCCGCTTGCGAGGCCCTGCTGGACACTGCCCAGTAGGGCGGCGCCATCCTGCTCATCGATGTTCACCAGTTCAGCCGCCAGGGACGCGCTGCCCCAGACCGCCAATCCAACTGCCAGATAGAGTTTTCTCATCACGATATCCTTGCCGTCGATGTGATTACACGCCGATCCGGGATCGGCCCAGACAAGGTAGGGGGCCCGAGACCCCCGTGACTCCTGTCAGGTGTGACAGAGGAGAACAGCGGGGTAGCAGAAGCTGCTGATGCACCAAATACATGCTACGCAGATGGGGGGAAAGTGAAATCAGATTCTGTTTTTGAATAAAAAACAGACAACAATACAAAATGTTGTCATTACTCCTCCCATTTGGGGGATTGTTCCTAGATTCAGCCCTTGGCGTCTCACTCCACGATTGGATAGAGTGAAAAAGAAACCCCTCAACAGCGGAGTCCCCCTTGTTTGCTTGGCCATTGGATGAAGACCTCTCCTTGATTTTTCTACGGCCCGAGATGAGTACCGAGCTTTTTACCCTGTGCCGTGATAACCGGGACTATCTGGGGCAATGGCTGCCCTGGCCTCCTCTGCTGCGCCACGTCGATGACATGGGGCTGTTTATTCGTCACGCCATCGAGGGGTTTGCCCGTGGCGAAAGCCTGCACTGCGCCCTCGAATATCAGGGGGAGGTGGTGGGAGCCATCGCCTACAACCAGATCGACCGCCGCCTTGGCGTCGTGGTCATCGGCTATTGGTTGGCTGAACGCTGTCAAGGCAAGGGCATCATCACCCGCGCCTGTCGTGCATTGATCCAACACGCTTTCGAGCAGATGGGCATGGAGAAAGTCGCCATCAATACCGCCGTCGATAATCAGGCCAGTCGCGCCGTCTGTGAGCGGCTGGGATTCCAGCTCGAAGGCATCAATCGCAACGCCGAACGGTTGCAGCGGGGCATGGTGGATCACGCCTGTTACGGCTTGTTGCGCGCAGAGTGGCAGCAAAGGGAGCCGCGCGGGTGAACCAAATCCCCCATCTTGTCACCGCCCGCACCCGCCTGACCGTGCTGACACCGGATCACGCCGATCTCATCCTCGACTACTACCAGCGCAACCGCAGCCACCTCGAGCCGTGGGAGCCGCTGCGGCCGGCCAACTTCTACACCCTGCCCTTCTGGCACCAGCGCCTGCGTGACAGCTACCAGCAGTGCTTCGCCGGTACCGCGCTCAACTTGGCCGCGCTGGATGAGAGCGGCCGTATGATCGCCAGCTGCAACTTCACCAACATCATTCTGGGGGTCTTCCAGGCCTGTCACCTCGGCTACTCCATCGACGCCACAAGGCAGGGCGAGGGGTTGATGCAGGAGATCCTGACGTGCGCCATCGACCACCTGTTCCAAGAGCGCGGCCTGCACCGCATCATGGCCTGTTATATGCCACGCAACGAACGTAGTGGAAGGTTATTGACGCGGCTCGGCTTCGAGCAAGAGGGAAGGGCGCGGGACTACCTGATGATCAACGGTCGCTGGGAAGATCACATTCTCACCTCGAAACTGTGCACCACCCCATAAAAAAACGGGCCCGATGGGCCCGTTTCTTCGTCGCGTGGCGACTTACTTCTTGGCTTCTTCAACAGTAGCGGCGGCAGCGCTGGCAGCCTTCTCTACGGTTTCAGCAGCGGCGCTGACGGCCTGCTCGGTGGTGGCAGCAGCTTCGCTCACGGCCTGGGCGGCAGTCGCGGCCGGCTCAGCGGCAGGAGCCTTGGCCTCTTCTTTCTGGCCACAAGCGGTCAACATCAAACCCAGGATACCGGCTACCAGTACTTTATTCATCAGTCATTCCTCAAACATGGTGGAGAGATGGCATCTCACCATCCCTGTGAACCGGAGCGAGTCCGGTCTGACACGGTGCGCACTATATCTCTCTGAAACCAGAAGGAAAACGTGTCTCTCAATGAGTTTTTTTTTACCGTTTGATAAAAGATAAGACTGTAACGCCACAAGTCAGTAAAAAGTGAGAAATAAACCCGTAGAATGTGGTGAAGAACACCAAATTCAGCTCATTTTCTGACAGCAATGACTCACGAAAAAAAGTGCGATTTTTTTTACCCAGCCCCTGACTCAGACAAAAACTGACTCGCATTCCAAGCGGCGCCCCTCTGCGGCACTGTGGGTGGCCAGCGCGAGCAGACGCATCACCCGCAGCGCCTCAACCGGCGCCACCGGATTCGCGCCTCGACCCGCAATGGCACGTGCCACCGCCGGATAGTAGCCCGCATAGTCACCCGGCACGGGCAGGATGGCGGTCTCTTCGATCTGCTCATCCTGTTGGCGATAGAGCACACCGGCGCTCTCCCCCTCACCCCAGCCTGACTGGCCCGGCAGCAGGCCAGCCTTGAGCCAGCTCTCCTGCTGATCGAGATCGAACTTGAGGTAGCTGCCCCGGTCACCATGGACGGCAAAGCGTCGCACCCGGTGCGACACCAGCGAGCTCGCGCCAAGACGCACCCGCCGTTCGCCATAGCCCAGCGTCACCTCGAAACCATCGTCGCTCAGCGCCCCTGCACGCTGGGCCACGATGTCGGCCTGCAACCAGTCGGGCTGGCCGAACAGCTGCAACACCTGATCGAGCAGGTGCGGGCCAAGATCGAACCAGAGGCCGGCGCCGGGGCCAGCCCCCTCGCGCCAGCGCTGACGAACCACGGGGCGGAAGCGATCGAAACGGGACTCCATCTGCTTCCAATCCCCCAGCTCCCCGCTTTCGATCAGCCGGCGCAGGGTCAGAAAATCGGCATCCCAGCGCCGGTTATGGAAGATAGAGAGCAGCAGAGCGCGCTCCGCCGCCAACGTGATGAGCCCTTGCGCCTCACTCACATCGAGGGCAAACGGCTTGTCGATCACCACATGCTTGCCGGCCAGCAACGCCTGGCGCGCCAACGGGGCATGGGTGTCATTCGGCGTGGCAATCACCACCAGCGCGATGGCTGGATCGGCCAGCATGGTGTCCATGTCGCACACCCGCACATCGGGCAGATCCGCATGCACCTTGCTGGCGTCACGGCTGACCACCGTGGTCAATGCGATCCCCTCGGCGCTGCGCAGCAGGGGGGCATGAAAGGTCTTGCCGGCATAGCCATAGCCCACCAGGGCAGTTTGCAACGTCATCACATTCTCCTCAGTTCAACGCACACAGGCGGCGCCCGCGTCGGGTCAATAGCAACAGCAAGGGCGGCAACAGCAGCCACATGTGCAGTTCAAGCTGCTGCAACGGCGTGGCCACCAGCACACCGCTCAGACCAACCAGGGCTCCTGCGCCGCTCATCTGGAGCAGCCCCAGCAGGGCCGAGGCGGTGCCGGCACAATGCCCAAAGGGAGCCAGCGCCAGTCCGGCGGCAGAGCCGAGCACCATGGCAAATCCGATGCTGGAGATAAACACGGGCCCCATCATGGCCAGCGGCGTCGCCATCCCCTGCAACAGGCTCAGCAGCAGCGCCGACAAGGATATCACGAGCAGACCGGCGCGCAGGGTGCGGCGTGGGCCGAAACGGCCGATGAGGCGCGGCGCCATGAAGCAGGCCAGGATGTTGAGCACAGCGTTAGCGGTAAACCAGTGGCTGAACCCCGCCATGTCGAGTCCCAGCGTCACCATCAGCTGCACCGGGGCCGCGGTGACATAGGCGAGGATCACCGCCATCGCCAGCATGCAGAGCGAGGCATTGAACACAAAGCGCGGGTCAGCGATGACGGGGCGATAACGTGCCCAGGCGATGAGTGCCCCCTCGCTGTGGGTCTCGGCCGGGCGGGTCTCCGGCATACGCCACCACAGCCAGCCTCCGACCAGGGCCGCATAGCCGGCCATGAACCAGAAGTTCGCTTCCCAGTGAAAGCGAGTGGTGAGCCAGCCGCCAAGCAGGGGCGCCAGCGCGGGGATGAAACAGATGGCGCCGTTGAGGTAAGAGATCATCTGGCCGCTTTTGCTCGGGCCATAACTGTCACGCACCACGGAGAAGGCCGCCACCGAGGTGGCGCAGGCACCCAGCCCTTGCAAGACGCGGGCTGCCATCAGCGCCTCCAACGAGCCGGCGTGGGCCGCCAGCAGCGCGCTGAGTCCATAGATGAACATGCCCCACAGGGCCACCGGCCGGCGGCCATAGCGGTCGGCCAGGGGGCCGGCCAGCAGTTGGCCCAGCCCCATGCTGAAGAGAAAACCGGTGATGGTGGCCTGCATCGAGAGCAGCGGCGCCCCCAGTGACTCAGCCATCAACGGGATGGCGGGCAGGTAGATGTCGATGGCGAGCGGGCTGAACAGCACCAACAGGATCAGCAGCAACAACAATCGCACTCAGCGCTCCTTTCATTACATGGCATTAACGGGGTCGGCGCAGTCTACGGCGTCGCTGTAATGAACGGAAATGGATTGTATTCACCTCTGTTATTCCCAAAAGGAAAGATAACTGGCAGGCCGCCACGGGTATAGTGATGGCAATGAAGGAGGCGTCATGGCATGCACCGGCATATCGATGTAAGCGGCACCGCCTGGTTCATGGGCGATCTGCACGGCTGCCTGAGTCAGCTGGAGGCGGCCCTCGCCCGCAGCGACTTCCGGCCTGAGCGCGGCGACGTACTCATCGCGGTCGGCGATCTCATCGACCGGGGCCCGGATAGCCTCGCCTGTCTCGCCCTGCTCGAGCAGCCCTGGTTTTACAGCGTGCTCGGCAACCACGAGGCGATGCTGCTGGAGGCCATGGCCGGCGATCGCCAGGCTGGCGCCCTGTGGCGCCGCAACGGCGGCGAATGGGCCGATCAGCTCGCGCGCGGCGAGCGCCGCCGCCTCGATCAACTGCTGCCACGGGTACGCGAGCTGCCCCTGGTGCTGACGGTACGGCTCGCCGGGGGCGAGCGCATCGGCGTGGTGCATGCCGACCCCATCACCCATGACTGGCGCCTGCTGGATGAAGCCTTCTGCGAGCGCTACCGGCGCGATCTGCTGTGGCAGCGCCAGCGCATCACCACCCTGCTGCTGGGTGGCCATATCGATGCGCAGATTGCCGGTATCGACCGGGTGGTGATGGGCCACACCCCGCTGCGCGGCCACTGGTTGCGTCGAGGCAACCTGTGCTGGCTCGACACCGGCGCCGCCTATCACGGGCACCTCACCCTGCTCGATCAACACACCTTGCTGGCCGGCTGAATCCCCCTTGCGCCACATTGTTGCTTTCCCTGTCAGGAGAGAGCGCCTAGAATGCCCCGAAATTCGTTTTCGGAGGTAGATGATGAACAAACTCGTACTGGCGACCGGCAATCAGAAGAAGGTCAAGGAGCTGGCAGCCATGCTGGCGGATCTCGACATCCAGGTAGTGCCCCAGAGCGAGTTTGCGGTGAGCGAAGTGGCCGAAACCGGCACCACCTTCGTCGAAAACGCCATCATCAAGGCCCGCCACGCCGCCAAGGTGACCGGGCTGCCCGCCGTGGCCGACGACTCCGGCCTGGAGGTCGACCTGCTCCAAGGACGCCCCGGCGTCTACTCGGCTCGCTTCGCCGGCGACCAGGCCTCCGATCGCGATAACATCGACAAGCTCTTGTCCGAGCTGAGCGGCATGCCGACCGAGCTGCGTACCGCCCGCTTCTGGTGTGTGCTGGTCTACATGCGCCACGAAAACGACCCCACCCCCCTCATCTGCCAGGCGAGCTGGGAAGGACGCATCACCGAGGAGCTGCACGGCCAGAATGGCTTTGGCTACGATCCGGTCTTCTTCGTCCCCAGTGAAGGCTGCACCAGCGCCGAGCTGTCGGCCGAGCGCAAGAACCAGTTGAGCCATCGCGGCCAGGCGCTGGCCAGGCTCAAGGCCGCCCTCGCCGCCGCCGACTAATCCTGCACCGAACCGAAAGTGCGATAGACTGGGGCCCACGGGCCCCGTTTTGTTGATGGAACCACCATGCTGCAACTGCCTCCCCTCTCCCTCTACATTCACATTCCCTGGTGCGTGCAGAAGTGTCCCTACTGCGACTTCAACTCCCACGCCCAGAAGGGGGAGCTGCCCCACCAGGAATACGTCGCCGCCCTGCTCGATGACCTGGAGCAGGACTTGCCCATGGCCCAGGGCCGACCGCTGCACTCCATCTTCATCGGTGGCGGCACCCCCAGCCTGCTCAGCGTCGCGGCGATGCAGGCGCTGCTAGATGGCGTCCGCGCTCGCCTCCCACTGGTGGATGATTGCGAAATCACCATGGAGGCCAATCCGGGCACGGTCGAGGCGGAGAAGTTTGCCGGCTTTCGCGCCGCCGGGGTGAATCGCATCTCCATCGGGGTGCAGAGCTTCCAGCAGCAGAAGCTGACCCGGCTCGGCCGTATCCACGGGCCGGACGAGGCGCGCGCCGCTGCGGCGCTGGCCCACGCCATTGCGCTTCCCACCTTCAACCTGGATCTGATGCACGGCCTGCCGGATCAGAGCCTCGATGACGCCCTCTATGATCTCGAGCAGGCCATCGCCTGCGCCCCGCCCCATCTCTCCTGGTATCAGCTCACCATAGAGCCGAACACGGCGTTCGCCTCCAAGCCGCCGCGCCTGCCAGACGATGAGGTGTTGTGGGAGATCTACGAGCGTGGCCACGCCCTGCTCACCGCCAATGGCTACCGCCAGTACGAGATCTCGGCCTATGCCAAGGAGGGGTACCAGTGCCGCCACAATCTCAACTACTGGCGTTTCGGGGATTACCTCGGCATCGGCTGCGGCGCCCACGGCAAGCTGACGCTGCCCGCCGAGGGGCAGATAGTGCGTACCGCCAAGGTCAAACACCCCAAGGGCTATCTGGAGCCGGGGCGGCCCTATCTGGATCAACGCTGGGTGGTGGAGGCGGACGACCTGCCGCTGGAGTTCTTCATGAACCGCTTCCGCCTGTTCGAGCCGGTCCCCAAGGCGGAGTTCACCGCCTACACAGGGCTGTCACTGGAACGGGTCGAGAGCGTGCTGGCGATCGCCCAGAGCAAGGAGCTGATCGCCGATCACGGGGAGAGCTGGCAGCTGACGGCGCTGGGGCACCGCTATCTCAACGTGCTGCTCGAGCTGTTTATGGACGAATAAGAGGGAAGTGCGGTCAGCAGGCGACGAACATCATCGACTGCTGACCGCACTCCCACCCCTTGCGGTGCTTGGGAGTGCGCTGAAAGCTGCCCTTGCCCTTGCCGCTCTTCTCGACCCGCACCTGAAACAGGGGCGAGGTCACCAACGCCTTGAGGTGATTGTCATTCACGGTGCCACGCTGATGCTCGTGGGCGGTGGCGACGTCGACCACCTTCTTCTTCTTGGCCATATCGGCTCCTTTTCATCGTATGCCCGGCATGGGACGGTTAAAAAACGCACCGATTGTGCGCCCGCTTTCATCGCGATGCAATAGGTTGCCCGCCCCTTCATGCCCCGTGCTCGTGATGCTCGTGGCTCCCCGTTTCCCCCGACTCCAGGGTCTCGAGAATGGCGCAGTGCTCGGCCGAACGCGGCCCGCCACAACAGATGGCAGAGAGCGCCTTGAGGTTCTCGCGAAAGCGGATCAGCTCGTGGATCTTCGCCTCCACCTGATCGAGCTTGGCGTCGGCCACCGCCTTCACCTCCTGGCAGGTGACGCTGGCCTTGTTGCGATCGAGATCGAGCAGCTCGCCGATGTCGGCCAGGGAGAAGCCCACCGACTTGGCCCGCAGGATAAACTCGAGACGGCGACGGTCAGCCTCGCTGTAGAGCCGATAACCCGCCTCACTGCGAATGCTGGGGGCGATCAGGCCGTTCTTTTCGTAAAAGCGCAGGGTGTCGGCCTTGATGCCGCACGCCTTGGCCAATTCACCGATCCGGTACATGTCTCCTCCTTACTCTGTTGGCGCTACTCTACACCCGCCACCCACTTTCCCCAATGCGTGCCAGCCCGTTACAACGACAAATCGGACTCGAAAACAATCGTTTGCTTCAAAATCAACGACAAACGTTTAACGCCGCGCCAATCAAGGCCTTGCACCGGCAAAAAATCCCCCACCGCTCACATTTTTTGTGTAAAATGCGCGCCGACAACCAACGCCGCCCTCAAGCGGGTATTTCCCAAAGCTGACTGCTTCAAGTCGGCTTTGTGAAATTCCCCCCACATCATCACGGGGACTCTCGTTGTGCGTGCGCGTGCCCGGGTCCCCATCACCTTGAGGACGATAGAGTAATGGAACAAGCCAGGCCCATCCGCCGCGCCCTGCTGAGTGTCTCGGACAAGACCGGAATCCTTGAGTTCGCCCGCGCCCTGAATGAGCGTGGCGTGGATCTGCTCTCCACCGGAGGCACCGCCAAGCTGCTGGCCGAGGCCGGATTGCCGGTGACCGAAGTCTCCGACTACACCGGTTTTCCCGAAATGATGGACGGCCGCGTCAAGACTCTGCACCCCAAGGTACATGGCGGCATCCTCGGTCGTCGCGACCGTGACGGCGCCATCATGAGCGAGCACGGCATCAACCCCATCGACATGGTGGTGGTCAATCTCTATCCGTTCGCCGCCACCGTGGCCAAACCGGGTTGCACCCTGGAAGACGCCGTCGAGAACATCGACATCGGCGGCCCGACCATGGTTCGCTCTGCCGCCAAGAACCACAAGGATGTCGCCATCGTGGTCAAGGCAGCCGACTATGACCGCGTCATCGCCGAGATGGACAGCAACGGCAACAGCCTGCGCCTTGCCACCCGCTTCGATCTGGCCATCGCCGCCTTCGAACACACCGCCGCCTACGACGGCATGATCGCCAACTACTTCGGCACCATGGTGCCCTCCTATGGCGACAACAAAGAGGGTGACGAGGAGTCCCGCTTCCCGCGCACCTTCAACGCCCAGTTCATCAAGAAGCAGGACATGCGCTACGGCGAGAACAGCCACCAGGGTGCCGCCTTCTATGTGGAAGAGCAGGCCGCGGTAGGCTCCGTCTCCAGCGCGACCCAGTTGCAGGGCAAGGCCCTCTCCTACAACAACATCGCCGACACCGACGCCGCGCTCGAGTGCGTGAAAGAGTTCGCTGAACCGGCCTGCGTCATCGTCAAGCATGCCAACCCGTGCGGCGTGGCCATCGGCGGCGACTTGCTGGACGCCTACGAGCGCGCCTGGAAGACCGACCCCACCTCCGCCTTTGGCGGCATCATCGCCTTCAACCGTGAGCTGGATGGCGCCACCGCCAAGGCCATCGTCGATCGCCAGTTTGTCGAAGTGATCATCGCCCCCGTGGTGAGCCAAGAGGCCCGCGACGCGGTGGCCGCCAAGCAGAACGTCCGTCTGCTCGAGTGCGGCCAGTGGACCGCCCCGGCCAGCGGCTTTGACATGAAGCGGGTCAACGGTGGCCTGCTGGTGCAAGAGCGCGATCTGGGCATGGTCACCCTGGGCGATCTCCAGGTGGTCAGCCAGCGCCAGCCCACCGAACAAGAGCTCAACGACCTGCTGTTCTGCTGGAAGGTGGCCAAGTTCGTCAAGTCCAACGCCATCGTCTACGCCAAGGACGGGCAGACCATCGGCGTCGGCGCCGGCCAGATGAGTCGGGTCTACTCCGCCAAGATCGCCGGCATCAAGGCCGAGGATGAAGGGCTGACCGTGGCGGGCTCCGTCATGGCCTCCGACGCCTTCTTCCCGTTCCGCGACGGCATCGACGCCGCCGCTGCCGCCGGCATCTCCTGTGTCATCCAGCCGGGTGGCTCGATGCGCGATCAAGAGGTGATCGACGCCGCCAACGAGCACGGCATGGCCATGGTCTTTACCAACATGCGCCACTTCCGCCATTGATAACGAGAGCGCGGGGTGGGTTCGCCCACTTCGCACACGACGAAACGAGCAACGGAAACAGACCATGAAAGTACTGGTGATCGGTAACGGCGGCCGCGAGCACGCCCTGGCCTGGAAGGCCAAGCACTCCCCCCTGGTGAACCGCGTCTTCGTCGCCCCCGGCAATGCCGGCACGGCCCACGAAAGCGGGGTCGAGAACGTGGCCATCTCGGCCACCGACATTCCGGCTCTGGTGGAATTTGCCAAGAGCCAGCAGATCGAGCTCACCATAGTCGGGCCTGAGGCACCGCTGGTGAAGGGGGTGGTCGACGCCTTCCGTGCCGAGGGGCTGGCCATCTTCGGCCCGACGGCCGCCGCCGCACAGCTGGAAGGCTCCAAGGCCTTCACCAAGGACTTCCTGGCGCGCCACGCCATTCCGAGCGCCGCATACCAGAACTTCACCGAGGTGGAGCCGGCACTGGCCTACCTGCGCGAGAAGGGGGCCCCCATCGTGGTCAAGGCCGACGGTCTGGCCGCCGGTAAGGGCGTCATCGTCGCCATGACCCTGGAAGAAGCCGAAACCGCAGTGCGTGACATGCTCTCGGGCAACGCCTTCGGCGATGCCGGCGCCCGGGTGGTGATCGAGGAGTTCCTGGAAGGGGAAGAGGCGAGCTTCATCGTCATGGTCGACGGCGAGCATGTGCTGCCGATGGCCACCAGCCAGGATCACAAGCGCGTCGGCGACGGCGATACCGGCCCCAACACCGGCGGTATGGGCGCCTACTCCCCGGCCCCTGTGGTCACGGCCGACGTGCACCAGAAGGTGATGGAGCAGGTGATCCTGCCGACCGTGCGCGGCATGGCCGCCGAAGGCAACGTCTACACCGGTTTCCTCTATGCCGGTCTGATGATCGATGAGCAGGGCAACCCCAAGGTGATCGAGTTCAACTGCCGTTTCGGCGATCCCGAGACCCAGCCCATCATGCTGCGCATGAAGTCCGATCTGGTCGAGCTGTGCCTGGCCGCCTGTGCCGGCAAGCTGGATCAGATGGAAGCCGTCTACGACCCGCGCGTCGCCATCGGTGTGGTACTGGCCGCCGGCGGTTACCCCGGCGACTACCAGCAGGGCAAGCCCATCAGCGGCCTGCCGGTTGAGGAGGCGAGCGGCGAGATGGTGTTCCACGCCGGCACCCGCCTGGAAGGCGATACCGTCGTCACCGCAGGGGGCCGCGTGCTGTGTGCCACTGCGCTCGGCCAAAGCGTGGCCGAAGCCCAGCAGCGCGCCTATCAGCTGGCGGCTCGCATCCAGTGGGATGGCCTCTTCTACCGCCATGACATCGGCTGGCGCGCCATCGAGCGTGAGCAGGGCAAGTAATCCCCCTGTACTCAAGGGCCCGCTTCTGCGGGCCCTTCTCTTCATCCAGATTCCCCGCGCCGCGACGGCGGCACGATATGTTGTAACCCCAAGCCTCGGACAAAATCACCATGACCAGCGCGTCCCGCCCCCACACGGATCTCATCTACGGACTGGAGGCCAGACCTCCCTTACCCCAAACCCTGTTTGCCGCCCTCCAGCACATGCTGGCCATGTTCGTCGGCATCATCACCCCCCCGCTCATTATCGCCTCCTCGCTGGGGCTGAGCGCCGAGGAAAGCCGCTACATCGTCTCCATGTCGCTGCTGATGTCGGGCATCGCCTCCTTCATCCAGACCCGCCGTTTCGGCCCGGTCGGCTCGGGACTGCTCTCGGTGCAGGGCACCAGTTTTAACTTCCTCGGCCCCATCATCGCCTCTGGGCTGGCCCTCAAGCAGGCGGCCATGCCCGAAGAGCAGATGCTGGCCACCCTGTTTGGCACCATACTGGTCGCCTCCCTCAGCATGATAGTGGTGAGCCGCTGCCTGCATCTGATCCGTCAGGTGATCACGCCGCTGGTCACCGGCATCGTGGTGCTGCTCATCGGGCTGACCCTGATCAAGGTGGGCCTAGTGAGCATGGGCGGCGGCTTTGCCGCCATGCAGGATGGCAGCTTCGGCAGCCTGGAGAATCTGGGGCTCGCCCTGCTGGTGCTGCTCACCATAGTGCTGTTGCAGCGCAGCCAGAACCCCTGGCTGCGCTGCAACAGCA
>NZ_CDBY01000089.1 GCF_000820125.1 Aeromonas simiae
CTGGGCGATGGGGAGTACCAGCTGCAGACCACCCAGTACGAGGCGCTCGATCACGGCGACAACGCCACCTTTGACGAGGCGGTGAGCCTGCTGCTGGCGGCGGGGGGCAGCCTGAGCCTGCAATACAGCGTGACCCGGGTGGACGGCGATGGCGACAGCATCACCCGCAGCGCCAGCATTCCGCTGGTGACGGCGAGCAGCTCGGTGCTCAGCTTTGACGACGACGGCCCGAGCGTGACGGCCAGCCTCAATACCGCTGCCGTGGTGGCACTCGATGAGAGCGCCACCGGTAGCCAAACCAGCAACATCGATACCCTGACCTACCCGAAGGGGGACGATCTCCACGTCGCGGGCAGTGGCGCCATCAGCAAAGCGACCAGTGGCGCGCCGATCGTGACCGTGACCTCGGAGGCGTATGGCGCGGACGGCCCGGCGCCCCTCCAGGCCAAGGTGTTCGAGTTGGTGGTCAACAACAGCAACTCGGGGCTGAAGGTGACCGACGGCTCGCCCATTACTCTGCAGCTGCTCAGCAACGGGGTGGTCATCGGTATGGTCTCGGGCGGGGCCTTCAATGGTCAGGTGGCGTTTGCGGTGAACATCAGCGCCAGTGGCGTGGTGGCGGTCGAGCAGTACCTGTCGCTGCAACACCCGCTCTCGGCAGATCCGGACGACACGGTGTCGCTGCTGGCCGGCACGCTGGGGGTCAAGGTGACACTGACCGACGGGGACGGGGATCAGGTGGCCAGCAGCGTCGATATCTCGGGCAGTGTGCGCTTCGACGACGACGGCCCGAGCGTGGTCAAACCCGATACCGCGGTGATGATGAATGGTGTGGGCAGTGCTTCTTTCCTGCTCGATCTGGATGGCGCAGTGGTCGACAACTATGGCGCCGATGGCGGCACCCTGCGCTTTAGTTCGAGTCTAAATGGTGCCAATAGTGGTCTGACTTCGGGTGGGTTGCCGATCACTTATACCCTCTCGGTGGATGGGTTAACCCTGACGGCGGCTACGGGGGCCGGCACAACGTTTACCGTTGTACTGAATCCTGCTAACGGTACTTACACCGTTAACATGGTGGGCTCGGTAGATGGTGGCAGCACCAGCGTAGACTTTGATAATGGGGGGTATAACTTCGTCGGTGGAAACACGGCATGGGCGGGATTTGTGACCGCCGCGAATGATGACAGTAAAGATCTCCTGCTTACCCCGATGGGGGATGGCACCGTCAATACCACGGCCTCGACTGGCGGTATCGGTGGTGGGGCCTCAGTCGGAGATGGGGAAGCCATGCGAGTGGATTTTGTCGTCGACTTAGCGGGTTCACCCAGCAGTGGGGGGAGTGGTTATCTTGACCCTGCGAATCACACCCATAGCTTCGACGGTCACTATAACGTCAATGGTGGCTCTGCCCTCTTTACCGGCATTAAGGCTGAGGGGAGCTCGGTCAAGGTCATCGCGCGTCAGGATACCAATTCGCCCAGCTCGGTGAATAACATCATCGGTGACGGAATGATGGAGTCTCTGACCGCGATTGCGATTGCCTATGGCGGGTTTACGCAGATCGTGAGCCTCTCTGGAGGGTTAAGCCAACCCGTTACGGTTGGCGGCCATAACTTTACGGTCACCTTCAGCGATGCAGACCCTGGGGCCGGTGTGACCTATGCGGCGAACGTGGATGGAGTGAATGATGGAACTCGACTCTCGGCTTATACGGCCGATGGCTATAACAGCCTTGAGTTCCACTACGCGGGCGGTAGCGACTTTAAAATCGGGGATTTCGGTACATCCATACCGACTCCCGGATTGCCGGTTAGCATCGATCTCGGTCTGGCTGTGATTGATGGGGATGGCGATATCGCCAACTCCAGCCTGAATATCAACCTAATGCCGGATCCTCCCTTCACGGTTGATATGCATGGCGCCGGTAGCGATACGGTGATTACGTTGACCGGGAGTCAGCTCGATGCCATCGGCTCTGCCCATGATGACACCATCACGGGGAATAGCCTCGACAACATACTGTTTGGAGGTGACGGAGATGACATCCTCAAGGGGATGAGCGGTGCAGACAAGCTGATCGGTGGTGCCGGCAACGACACGCTGATAGGTGGGATCGGGGCAGATATCCTGACGGGGAACAGCGGTAGCGATACCTTCAAATGGCGGGGCAGTGATGCCAGTGCCGGAGTGGATATCATCAAGGACTTCCAAGTCGGCGTCGGTGGTGATGTGCTGGATCTTAGCGATCTGCTCAGTGGTGAGCATGCGAATGCCGCATCACTGGATCTGTATTTCACCTTCAGCCAAGGGCCGGGAAGTGGCAAGTCGACCCTGACCATCGATATGGATGGCAGTGGAGGCAGTGTGACGACCCAAACTATCCAGTTCGATAATATCGATCTGACCATGAATGGAACCCGCACCGATCAACAGATCATTGATGATCTGCTGGCGCAGGGTAATCTGAAGGTCGATCCGTAACAAAAGTAGGGGGGGCTTTTGCCCTCCCACTTTTTGAGAGAAGACAGAGAGTATGGCGCTCGCTAGAATGCGGATGCTTGGAGGAGAGATGATGGATCGGCTAAGTTGGGTTGAAATTGATGGTGTGAGATATAGCTGGGATGGCAATCAAATCGATTGTTATGGCCAGTTTGGTTATCATTCGACCCTGGCCGGTCATCGCCTCGAGCGGCTCGAAATTGAGAGCTCGACAGGTGAGCCGGCAGGGACGCTGGATGTGGATTTTGCAACAGGTTCTCTGGAGTTTTTGCCCACGCTGGGCTCTGAGCTGACCACCCAATCCATTCTCGTTGGCTCCGAGCTGGGGGAGAGTGAAATACCTTTGGTGAATCTGGCCGATCCAACGTGGAGTGATTTACTCAGCCAGAGCGATGAACTGCTGATTTGGGAACCTCAAGCGGAGGTCAGTGCCGTGGCTCCTCACCGCAGCCAGTTCCTGTCGTGGGAAGCGTTCGGTCTCATAGAAGGGACGGATGACTTAATGGGGGCAAGCTCCACGCTGGTGAGCAGCAACAGTATGGGCGATGCCATCTTGCTAGGAGAGCTGGATAGTGGTCACATCTCCCTCGATATACCGCCTCCCTATCACGACGTTTAGCACAATGTCATAATCGGCTCTCGACTCATTTCCTCTCGAGGCCTGTCATGCGCAAGCACCTTCTTTCCCTTTCTTTTCTGGCGATGAGCCTGCCGGCGTTGTCTCTGGAAGTTCCAACCGCTCCTCACATTATTGTCAATGGTATGGCTGAATATAAGAGTGAGCCCGATATGGCGACGCTCTCTGTGTCGGTGAGCGCCTTGCAAAAAGAGGGACTCAAGGCCAAACAGCAGGTTGATAGTAAGGTCGCGGCCTTCTTTAGCAAGCTTGAAGCAATGGGTATCGAGCGTAGTGATGTCGAGGCCGGTAATCTGGTGGTGTCACCGGAATATCAATATGAAGCGAATAAACGCCCCCAACTCATCGGGCATCGTGCTCAACGTCAGCTGGCAATCAAGCTTTACCAGATGGATAAGTTGAGTGAGCTGATTGATACCGCATTGGCGGCTGGGCTCGAGTCGGTTTCCCAAGTGGTGTATGGCCTTAAGAATGCACAGGATGCAAAGGATAAAGTGCGTCTCGAAGCGGTGAATGATGCAAAGCATAAGGCTGAAATGCTGGCACAAAGTTTTGGGATGAAGCTCGGTAAGGTGTACTCGGTTGAATATCGTAGTGCCATGCCTATGCCTGTCTACGCCCGCTCTCTCAAGATGATGGCGCCTGCTGCGCAAAATGAGTCTGCTGACACTGGATATCAACAGCAGTCGATCACGTTTACCGATTCGGTAGATGCTGTATTTACGCTCGAATAATGGTCATAACGGGTAACACGCCTGCCTTCGGGTTGGCGTGTTATTTCATGGGGGAGTGCTGATGCGCTGGGATGATGGCGGCTTCCATTGAGCGGGCTTCTCTAACATGGATGCCTTACACCTTCAGGGGCATTAGAAACCGCCGTGCTGGTGTTATATGTTGCCATGAGCAATAAATTGCTTGGTTTCTGGTTTTTTATTTTAAAGGTGCAAATTTTTGCAGTGGCATGCGTTGGTTTGCGCAATAAGTTGCTTGGTGTTTCGGTTTGGGGTGTCGCTGCTCCCGTATCGTATTGTTTTGTAATGCATTTTGTTTTGGCATAAACGCTGCTTAGTGTCTCGGGAGTGTTATACCCGTTCAACTAATCAGGAGCATCATCATGCCAACTCCATGCTATATCAGCATTCAGGGCAAGACCCAAGGCAACATCACTGCCGGCGCTTTCACCGCCGAATCTGTCGGTAACATCTTCGTGCAGGGCCACGAAGACGAGATGCTGGTGCAAGAGTTCCAACATGTCGTCACTGTACCGACCGACCCGCAATCCGGTCAGCCGTCCGGTCAGCGTGTGCACAAGCCGTTCAAGTTTACCGTGGCCCTGAACAAGGCCGTCCCCCTCATGTACAACGCCCTGGCGTCCGGTGAGATGCTGCCGAAGGTGACCCTGAAGTGGTACCGCACCTCCGTGGAAGGTAAGCAGGAGCACTTCTTCAGCACCGTGCTGACCGATGCCACCATCGTCGACATCGACTGCCAGATGCCCCACTGCCAAGATCCGGCTAAGGCTGACTTTACCCAGCTGATCCAAGTTTCTCTGGCCTATCGCAAGATTGACTGGGAGCACACCGTGGCTGGCACCTCTGGTGCTGACGACTGGCGTGCGCCGATCGAGGCTTAATCCGCTAAGCAAGGGGGCTCTGTGTCCCCTTGCTTATTCCCTCTCTCTTTCGTCCCTTACCGGGAGCACTGTGCTTTGCCACTCCCTCTGGATGGGCAAAGCACAGTGCGGTCTGCCGACTTGCCTTTCTATGCGCCTTATGGCGTGCGGTAGCCGTGGTGAAACAGCGCAAACGCATTGGGATAAGCAGCCGGGGTGAAAATAATGGCCAACAGCACGGGATTACAATTCACGGTCAAGGTGGGCTCGCTGCCCGATACCACCTTCGCCGTCGCCGCCTTTGACCTCGACGAGGGGCTCAACACCCCCTTTACCCTGACTCTGGAGCTGGCCAGCCAGCAGAGCGACATCGACTTTGCCGCCGTGCTCGATCAGCCGTGCGAGCTGCTGGTGTGGTTCAACGGCGAGCTGCAACGACGGGTGTGCGGGGTGGTGAGCCAGTTCGCCCAAGGGGACAGCGGCTTTCGCCGCACCCGCTACGTGGCCGAGGTCAAACCGGCCCTGTGGCGATTGGGCCTGCGCCATAACGCCCGCATCTTCCAAAGCCAGAGCCCGCAGGAGATCATCAGCATCCTGCTGCAAGAGGCGGGCATCACCGACTACGCCTTCGCCCTGAAAAATGAGCACGCCCAGCGCGAGTACTGCGTCCAGTACCGGGAAACCGATCTGGAGTTTGTGGGCCGCCTCGCCGCCGAAGAGGGGCTGTTCTACTTCCACGAGTTCGACGCCGGCCAGCATCGCATCGTGTTTGCCGATGACGCCGCAGCGCTGAGCGCCGGGCCCGAGCTGTTTTTCAACCTCGCCAATCAGGGGCTCTCTCAGGGCGCCTTTGTGCGCAAGTTTCGCTATCGCGAATCGGTGCGCCCCTCTGACGTCGAGCTCAAGGACTACAGCTTCAAGACCCCGGCTTACGGCCTCTCCCACAAAAAGCAGGGGGCAGAGCTCGACCATCAGCGGGGCACCTACCAGCACTTCGACTACCCCGGCCGTTTCAAGCAGGACGCCAGCGGCAAGGCCTTTAGCGGTTACCGGCTTGATGCCCTGCGCCGCGATGCGGTGAGCGGGGAGGGGGAGTCCAACGCCGCCGCCCTGCTGCCGGGCCAGACGTTCAGCTTAAGCGAGCACCCGAACGGGGCGCTCAACATCGACTGGCAGGTGGTGCAGATCCGCCATCGGGGCGAGCAGCCCCAGGCGCTGGAGGAGGAGGGGGGCGGCGGCCCGACCGTCTACCACAACGCCTTTACGGTAGTGAAGGGGTCGACCACCTGGCGCGCTCTGCCGCCCCACAAGCCGATGGTGGACGGCCCGCAGATCGCCATCGTGGTGGGCCCCGAGGGCGAAGAGATCTACTGCGACGAGCACGGCCGGGTGAAGCTGCAATTTCCGTGGGACAGATACGGCAGCTCCAACGACCAGAGCTCCTGCTGGGTGCGGGTGAGCCAGGGCTGGGCCGGCGGCCAGTACGGCATGATGGCCATTCCGCGCATCGGCCACGAGGTGATTGTCTCGTTTTTGGAAGGTGACCCGGATCAGCCCATCGTCACCGGGCGCACCTATCACGCCACCAACCGGCCGCCGTACGAGCTGCCGGCGAATAAGACCCGCACTGTGCTGCGCACCGAGACCCACCAGGGTGAGGGTTTCAACGAGCTGCGCTTTGAAGATCAGGCTGGCCAGGAAGAGATTTACATCCACGGCCAGAAAGATCTCAACGTGCTCATCGAGAACGATGCCGCCTGGCATATCAAGCACGACGAGCACCGCGACATCGACTTTGATCGGGTGACTCGCATCAAGGGGAGCGACCACCTGACGGTGGAGGGCGAGAAGCGCGATCACATCAAGGGTGACCACTCGCTTAGCGTCGATGCCAGCATGCACCAAAAACTGGGTGACAGCTGGCTGACTCAGGCCGGGCAGGAGGTTCACGTCAAGGCTGGTGCCAAGGTTGTGTTGGAGGCTGGCTCGGAAATCACGGTCAAGGTGGGGGGCTGCTTTATCAAGGTTGATGGGGGGGGCGTTACCCTGGTCGGCCCGTCCATCAAGATGAACTCCGGTGGCCGCCCCGGCTCGGGCTCTGGGTGGGCGGGCAAGTCTCCGATAGGGCCACAGGGAGTCAGTGTGCCGCCAGCGCCCAAGGTACCGCTCAGTCCAGCACAGTTAGCCACGATGAAGAGCGCTGCTCCTTTCTGTGAAGAGTGTGAGAAGTGTAAGGAGGGTGGCTGTGAAATCTGAAGCTATGCCTCTCATCGAATGGAGCAGGAGGCAGGAGTCGCCCATCTATGCCCTGTTGGCGGGAGCTAGTGAGGCCGCCCCTTTGCAGCATTACTACCAACTCGACGGCAGTCATACGCCACGCGGACTCTATCTCGGTACCCCCTATCACGACTGGCTTCCGGTCATGCCCTATATCGTCCCTGTTAACAGGGAAAGTCCCTTCATCGAGTGGGCTGCGCAGACCGGCTCGCGTGACTGGGGCTGGCTGCTCGCGACCGATCAACCTATCGATACACTCTATGCCCATCTGCAGGGACTGACTCAGATATGGCATCTGGGAGACGCCGTCTTTTTCCGCTACTGGGACGGGTTTTACTTGTCCACCATCGCTAAGCAACTTGGTGATGGCTTTACCGCCTTACTCCCTGAGCTCAGCGCCCTGTGGTGCCAGGGGCAGGCCTTCTCGTGGGGGGCATCTGAGCCACACGAAGTGCGTCCTTTTCCCTGGTGGGCTCTTCCTCCTGACGTTGCTATCGCGCTTTCCAGGCAAGATGTGGGCCCCCTGATTAACAACTTGATGCAGCAGCTGGCCGACAGTAATGGCCAGCTTTATTGGTCGTTCCCCGAGGCGAACCTGCGCTGCAAGGTGGCGCGTTTCGTTGCCCGTCATTCATCCCCTGACATCGATCTATTTCCGGCGCTGGAAGCGGCGCTGATTAATGAGGTTCAAGCATGAGTAATGCCGGCCAGGCTGTCTTCACCGAAGTGATCGCCGATTATCGCAATGCGCTGAAAGAGTATCGCAAGGATGCTGAGAGCTTCTTTCTCGGTGACATGCTTAGCATGGACATGGAGCAGACGATCAAGGTGGGCGACAAGACTATCACGGCATCGTCCAGCAGCAAGAAGACACAGTCTGTGGTGACCCAGTGCCCGTTGAGCGGCACGTTGCGGCTGGTGCACCTGTTTGAGTCGGTGCGTTTCATTCCCATCGGCAATACCCCGTACAAGGTGGAGGCGGGGAAACTGGTGCGCGGACGTTTTGTCAGCGAGGCGGTAGCCAAGGAGGGAACCCTGGATGACCAGGGGATTGCCGAGGTCGGCCAGCTGACCCCTGGCAAGTCCTATCGGGTGACCTTCTACCCCGATGTGCAGAAGGGCGATCTGGATACTCTGTTTGCCTCTTATGTCCCTGTTCAAAAAGATCTTGAGGCTTGGCTCACTAAGGAGTGGAACAGCGAACACAAGGCGGCCTGGGCACGTTACAGTGGCTCAGGTGGTGGGTTTGGTAGCCATACGATGGCAGCTGCCAGTGGTATCGGCAAGGCATTGGTCGGTGTGTGGGATGATCTCAATACCATCTACAACTTGCTGGCCGATCCGGTGGGCAATGCCAAGAAACTAGCCGAGTTCGGCGTCGACGCGGTTGCCATGGCTAAGGCTGGCGCCTCCCAGATGGAGGCCGCCATGTTGGTGCTACAAGACGAAGCGCTGCTCTATCTCTATGCCTATGCCCTAGTGTGCTGGGTCAAAATGCTGCCCCCGGATCAGCAGACCGAGTTTGGTGCTCAGGTGATTTCGTCGGTGCTGATTGACGTGATCATCGGGGTGGTGCTGACCGGCGGGGTTGGCTTGGCGGCCCGCTATGGTGCCAAGGCTGCCACCATGGCCAAGAACAGTGATCGGGTCATGAGGCTGGTCACCTCACTGGTGGATCTCTCCAGGAAACACAACCTGGCCCAGCACGCCCAGAAGGCGAAAAAGGTGCTGATCACCGGGGCTGCGCCGTTGAGCCCGGCCAAAAAAGCGGATCTCAAGCTGGTTGATGGCAATGCCAGAACGTTGGTGGAAAAAGGCACGGCGGCCAAACGCCGATTCCAGGGGCACACCGAGATTAAGCAGGTGACCAAGACACCGGATGCCTCCAAGCAGGCCACTACCCCGAACAACCACCCCCATCAATCTGAAGCTAAAACTTGCAAGAACAACTGCCCGGTCTCCATGGTGACGGGGGAAGAGTTGCTGGCACTGCAAGATGGCGAACTGCCGGGCCTGCTCCCCTTTGTCTTCGGGCGCCTCTATCGCACGTCCGCCGTCGCGCAATCTTGCGGCATGGGACTTGGCTGGACTCATGCTCTTGCGCACCGGCTTGAACGTCACGGCGATACATTGACCTGGTGGGATGAGGAGTCTCTGGCGACCGAGCTGCCGTTGCCATCGGCGGCCAAGCCCATGGTGACCAACCGGCTGGCCGAGGCGGCAGTCTACCTTGGTGACGAGCCCGATGAGGTGATCGTAGCCAAGGCGGGGTCTCCTTTTCTGCACTTTACCTGGCATGGTAACCGTGGGCGGCTGACCGGTTTTTCCGATCCCTATGGCAATCGACTGACGGTGCGTTCGGACCGTCAAGGACGCCCTGCCAGGGTTGAAAATGAAGGGGGGCTGGCCCTTCGTCTCGTCTATGAGGGCGACCACATCATGGCGCTCGAGTTGCAGCGCTTTGATGGTATTGCCTGGCAGCCCCAGGCCACGCTGCAACGCTACCACTACGATGACCATGGTCACCTGGTGGCGGCCGAGAATGGGGCCGGGGAGTGCGAGCGTTATCGCTATCGCGATGATGGGGTCATTGTGGAGCGCCACCTGGCTGGCGGTGCCGGTTTCTTCTGGGAGTGGGAAGGGGAGGGCAAGGCCGCCCGAGCCATCCGTCACTGGAGCGATGTGGCGGGCTTTGATGTCACCTATGGCTGGGATGATGACAAGGGTGAGGTAACAGTCATCAATGCCGATGGCAGTCAGGAGGTGTATCAGCACGACAGCCAGGCACGTCTTGTCCGACAGCAGGATCCGGATGGTGCGATAACCGAGTTTGCCTACAACGACAAAGGCCAGAAGGTGCTGGCCCGTGATCCGCTGGGGGCCGAGACTCATTATCACTATGACGAAGAGGGGCTGCTGACCCTCAAAGTGGCTCCCGATGGCAGTCAAACTGACTATCACTACTGGGATGGCCGGGTTCGCAAGATAGTGCAGGGGGAGCGCGAATGGCGCTTTGATCACAACCCGCAAGGGGACCTGATTGCCAGGCGCGATCCCCTGGGGAACGAAACCCGTTATGGCTATACCCCCCAAGGAAAGCTATGCGCTGTGGTTCACCCAGACGGCACTCGCACCGAGCTGGTGTGGAACCGCCTTGGTCAGTTGATCGAAGAGAAAGGGGTCGATGGCGGGATAAGCCGCTGGCGCTATGATGAGCGGGGCCGCCAGATCGTGCGGCAAGACCCGCGTGGCGCAATCACACGCTATGAATGGGATGCGGCCGATCGCCTCAATGCCGTTCATCTGCCCGGGGGCGGTGTTCGCCGCTATGAGTACAACGCCTATGGCAAGGTAACGGCGCAGTGGGACGAGCAGGGACGCGAGACCCGCTTTGACTATCACCCCGGCCTGCATCTGGTGAGCAGGCGCATCAACCCCGATGGCAGTGAGCTCAAATACCGCTACGACAACGCCAAGCTTTTTCTCAGCGAGATCGAGAACGAGCATGGTGAGCAGCATCGTATCCACTACTACCCCAATGGGCTGGTCTCGCAGGAAACCGGTTTTGATGGTCGCACTACCGCTTACCGTTATGACCTCAACGGACGTCTGAGCGAAAAGGTGGAATTTGGCAAGCAGGAGACCGAACTGGTCACCCGCTATGAGCGCGACCCCATGGGACGCTTGCTGAAAAAATCCCTGCCTGATGGTCGCGAGATCGCCTTCGAGTACGATGCCCATGGTCAGCTCATCCGGGTCGACGATGGCGCCTGGCCCCTGGCATTTGACTACGATAGCGCCGGTCATCTGCTGGCCGAGCATCAGGGGTGGGCCTCAAGCCACTTCCAATACGATGCCATGGGGCGACTGTCACACTGGCAACTGCCCGACGGCAACCGGCTCGGCTATCACTATCAGCACGGCGTACTCGGCGGAATTGATCTCAACGGCGCCGAACTCACGCGCCACCAAGTGGTGGGGGGGCTTGAGCTGCGCAGGCAGCAAGGGACGCTCACCCAGCAGTATGAATATGACGAGCAGGGGCGCCTGACGGCACTGCGTCTGCAACGGGGCAAACTGGTCGCCCGTGAGCGGCGCTATGGCTATGACAGAACGGGCAACCTGCTGCGCATTGATGACAGCGTGCAGGGGGAGCAGCACTACCGCTACGATCCGCTGGACCGCTTGCTGGAGGTGAGGGGCGAGCTGACCGAGCGCTTCTTGCACGATCCGGCCGGCAACCTGCTGAGCCAGACGCAAGGGGATAAGTTCGATGCGGCGCGCACCCAGGGAAACCGGCTGCTGCTGAGTGGCGATCGTCATTTCGAGTACGACGAATTTGGCCGATTGGCGCTAGAGCGCCGTGGTAAGGGTCAGCAACTGGTGACCCGCTATCACTACGACTGCCAGCACCAGCTGATCCGCGCCGAACTGCCCGATGGCAGCACCGCCCGTTATGATTACGACGCCTTTGGCCGCCGCATTCGCAAGACGGTGAAGGGAGCAACCGGCGAGCAAGTCACCGAATTCTTGTGGCAGGCCAACAACCTGATTGCCGAGAGCAGCTATTTGCTCGGTGACGATAAGCGGCGTACTGACGAGCAGTACCGCACCTTTATCTATGAACCTGGTAGTTTCAAACCCCTGGCACAACTGGAGGGGGAAGGGCAGAAGGCCGAGGTATTCCACTACCAGCTTGACCATCTTGGTACTCCATTGGCACTGACCCGTACAAGCGGGGCCACCGCCTGGCAGGTGCGCTATCGAGCCTATGGCAATGTCTGGCGCGAAGAAATTGCCGAGGTCACCACCCCCTTGCGTTTCCAAGGGCAGTATTTTGACGCCGAGACCGGGCTTCACTACAACCGCCACCGCTACTACCAGCCCGGTACGGGTAGATTTATCACCCCCGACCCGATAGGCTTGGCCGGTGGACTCAACAATTACCAGTATGCACCTAACCCTATTGGTTGGATTGATCCGCTAGGATTGAGCAATCTTCCAAGTCAATGCCCTGACACATTGCCGAGAGCCAGAATTTCTGCTGAGGAGCAGGATGTGTTCAAGCAGTTTGAACAACATCATGCAGGACAGTTTAAAGATGACCATGAACTGGTTAGTGCATTCGAAGGTTTAAGGGATAATGAATCGCCATGGCCTGTAGGATTTACACCAAAGAGCCGAACAATTGAGCCAGGGGAGCGTTTTAATATGGCATTAGGGCCAGGGCAGCCCATAACTAGTCCTGGTGGATTTGGTTCTATGGACAGTATTCACTCTGCGGACTTTGTGTGGAATGAGCTGGCAGTAAAGCAGTCATGGAAACCTGCCGGTATCGATCGAGTAGTTACATATGAAGTAACCCATCCCTTTGAAGTCCTAGAGGGACCTGTTGGGCCTCAAGTTGAAAAACTATATGATGGTAGTTACAAATATCTCACTGGTGGGGCTAATCAGATTAATTTGAGATTGCCGAGAGATCCAGTTGAAAAAATGAACTATCTGAAAGTTGTCGATGTTAAGGACATAAAATGAAAATAATAAATGATACTGATTTTATGTATAGTGAATGGCTTTATGGTGAGCGGTTAGTTAGATTATTGCATCCTAATAAAGGTTATGCTGTGTACTCGGATAAAAAAAAACTAGTGGTTTCTATGGAGTATGGCACTGGGAATAACCTTGACGCTACCGTTTATGATATTGAAGGGAATGCGATTGCAAAAATAGCACCCTCGGCAGAAGATGTTTTTTATCAATATATATCTCAACATCCAAAGTCGGTTAGTGGTATTGCTGTAGTGGGGTCGTTTGATAAAATAGTTGATAATTTTCAAGATTGGTTTTTTGAAATTAATTTAGATGATTATTATGTTGGTAGGCGTATTTCTCCAGCCTATTGAAATAGTGGGAATGTAAAATGTAGTGCTTTGCATAACTCATTGATATATGGAGGGTGGCTCTTATTTATTGTTTTATTTGTAGTTGCTGATGAGGGAACTGTTTTTTTAGTTGGCGTTAACATGAAATAATAAATAGGCTTATAATCTATAAGACGTTCGTTAGGGAAGGCGCGGCCTACTTGTTTGTATTTTACTTATATGTAAAGCTTGACGAAGCTATAAATAAGATATGATATTAGTTTTGCCGGACGTGTTGTGTGAGCTCAGAAGTACTCTAAGATGTATTATTAAGAGGGCTCATGGCTAAAGATCACTATTTGAGAAAAATACTAGATGATGTGATGTTTTGAGTATCACGGTGAACGGATTTCTATCTCTGGTTTTGGAAAAGAAATAATACAATGATTCAAAGAATTTTTTTAGTTGCCATGACAGCAGGCTGGCTGTCCGGTTGTGTCACCGCCCCTATAACTGACAATGAACTCCTCCAGGCCGCGCAAGCGGGCAAGGGAAGTGCCCAATATGAACTGGCCAATCGCTTGGCGGCGAAGCCGGATTATCCCGAGGCTATGCGCTGGATGAAGCAGGCGGCCGACGGCGGCATGTTTGGGGCCAGTCAGGCCACGCGCGCCAAGGCGGCCTTGCAGGTCGGCCAGTGGTATGACGCAGGGCTCGGGGAGCCCAAGAATCCGGCGCTGGCCAACGCGTGGTGGCGCAAAGCCTCGCGCCTTGGTAGCGGCGCGGCAGACTATCAGCTGGGGCTGGCTTGCCAGGCAAATCATGGCGGCAAGGTCGTCGCCATCTGTATCGACCATTTCGAGTCGGCGGCCAAGCGTGGCGAGGCCAATGCCCAGCAGGTGCTGGCCAGTTGGTACGCCAGCAAGCCCGAGCAGGCCAAGGAGGCTACCGCCTGGTTTGCCAAGGCGGCGACCCAGGGCAACCGGGATGCGCAATACGAATTGGCGCGCCGTTACGAGCTGGGCGAAGGGGGGGCCAAGGTGCCTGCCGAGGCCGAGCGCTGGTATGCCAAGGCGGCGGCGCAAAAGCAACCCGATGCCCTGCTCTGGATGGCTCGTCAATCCCAGGGGGATGAGGCCATTGGTTACTACCAGCAGGCGGCCCATGCCGATGCGGTTGAGGCCCAGCTCTGGCTGGCCCGGGCCTATCTCAGCGGCGAAGGGATGACGCGCGATGAGAGCATGGGGCGTTACTGGTTGGAGCGGGCGGCGACGCAAGGCTCCCACGAGGCCGAATACCAGCTCAGCTTGCAGCAGACGGAGTCGCAGCGGCGGCTGCACTACCTCCAGTTGGCGGCAGCAGGCGGGGTCGCTCGGGCCCAGTATGGGCTGGCCACCTGGTTGCAGGAGCAGGGGGATGATCCCCAGGCGCGCCAGTGGCTGGCCAAGGCGGCCGCGCAGGGATTGCCCGAGGCGCAGTTTGCCTATGGTGAGATGCTGCGCTGGGGACAGGGTGGCAAAGAGAACTACGCCGAGGCGTTTCGTCACTATCGGTTGGCGGCCGCGACCGGTAACCGGATGGCCCAGTACCGCATGGGAACCATGCGCGAGGAGGGGCTAGGGGCACCGCGCAACCGGCTGCACGCCTATGCCTGGTATGCCCTGGCTGCCACCGAAGGGATGGAGGAGGCGCAGAAGGCCCGCGAGGAGCTGGAAGGGGAGATGAAGAGCGACGAGATAAAGAAGGCGCAGCAATTAGCCCAACACTGGTTCAAGCGCTTGCCGGACGACGCATCATAATGTCTCTTGACGCTGGCAGATAAACAGGGGGAGCGGTGAAAACTGCTCCCCCTGTTCGTTCTGGCGGTTAACTGAACTGGAGCCGTGTCCCCCTCTTGGCACTCCCCTGATCCTTGCCGCCGTATTTCTGATGGCGGTGGTCTATCAAGGGTGACCCGCTTTCAACCCGCATGCGAGGTATATCCCCCTGGAAAACACAAAGGGTTGGCGTCATGACGAAGCCAACCCTTTGTTTTGTCTGGTGCCGGTAATAGGAGTCGAACCTACGGCCTTCGCATTACGAAGTCAATAAACTCACGTTTAATCCTGTCTTGATAAATCCAATAAACAAATTCATTTACATTAAATTCAATAACTTAAGCACATGTCAAATTCACTCTTGTCCAACGACATACAACCCTATACGATGCCAAATGTGGTACCCCATGTGGTACCCCAATACGAGGTTTTAGGATGATTTCTCAAGATCGACAAGTCGCGGCAGCAGAGCTTAAAGAAGGTGCAACCGCAACCCGATTTGCTATCAGCTCTAAACATGGTAACGGGTTATCACTCGAGGTTCGGGCCGGTAAGCAAAAACGCTTCGTGTATAGATTTAGGCTACTTGGCAAGCAACAAACCATGGTACTTGGACTATACCCTGCGATGGGACTTGCTCAAGCTCGTGAGCGACATTGTGTTGCGGTGGGGCAAGTCAAACAGGGCATCGATCCCCGTCAGGTTGTTGCAGAAGCTAAACAAAAGAACGAACAGATGCTCGTGCTTGATGAACTGTTTGAGCAATGGCTTAGCCACAAAGCCAGCGTAAAACGCCGTGATGGCGTTCGATCAGAGATTAGCCTTCGAACCGTCACTGATTATCGTCGAATCTACCAAACACACTTGCAAAAGGTCCTTGGTAAATATCGAGTTTGCGATATCACCATGGCCGTCCTCCACCAACACTATCAGAAGCTACAGAAGGTCTCTCTTGAAGGACTTCGTAAAGCAATGGGGATAATGAACCAGGTGATGGAGGAGGCTATGCGACGACAGCTTATCGAGATTAGTCCCACGTTGGCACTCAAACCCAAAGTTTACAATGCGACCCCCAATCCACCTCGAGAGCGTTGGCTACCAATCTCTGAATTACGAGCCTTGTGGCATGCATTAGAAGAGGGCGTTGAAGGTGGCGGAGCGTTAACAGCTGGTGGCCGTGGCATTGCTACGACTTCTGTTCTTTCTGGAAGTGTCGCCAATGCAATTAAAATCGTCATATTGAGCGCGGTTCGTCGAGGTGAAGTGATATCGATGCAGTGGGCACACTTGGATGGTGATCGCTGGACGATTCCGGAAACCAAAAATGGGCGCCCGCATGTGGTGACCTTGTCGCCTTTGGCTCAGGAAATCATTTCAGAGCAGCGAATGATAACCTCCTCTACCAGTCCATATGTGTTCGAATCGACGACGAAGCTGGGTCATGCCATCACCGGTGACGCACTTATGCGCGCCCTTGACCGGCTACAGAAGCGTAAGCTGGCTGAACTTGAGCCTTTTAGCGTACACGACCTGCGGCGCAGTGTTGCAAACTGCTGTGGAATTGAACTTGGTGCAGGACCTCTAGAGATAGAGCATATGCTGAACCACCAGATCAGTGACAAACTCCTGCGAACTTATCAGGCGGGTGCTTTACGTAACCCTGAAAAACTGAGGAGTTTATTTCTTCGGTGGGGGGATATTGTGAAACATCAAATAGCCCAATATGAAGTAGAAAAATCATCTGATGTTATGGGGAACGTAATCCAAGGGACATTCGGTAAACGCTGAGTTTTCAGCTCAATCAGACCTAAGAAGGAAGCGGCCGATTGCCGCTTCCTTCTATGAGCCTGTTTAGCCTGATATGCTACGCAGCCACCTGATGGGCATATAGCTGATGCGGCGCCTTCCCTAGCCATTAGCCTTGCCTGTCAGGTGGTCTGTTGCTGGTGATAACTAGATCTGTACAATCATACCAATTGTTAGGATTGGTTAAAAACACCTCGACATACCCACCGGGAGCAAACCCTAGCCCCATCACATTGGGCTGTTTTATTCGACCGTTGTTAAGCCGATAACGCTGCACCATCTGCTTATCTCGATTTATGGGCACTGCTATTTCATGCTCGTATCATCTGGTCCACTCGAAACAGATTCGCCAGCGTAAACAACATCGCCAGTTGGTTGACGTTCTTGCGCAGCCTGTTGAACCGGGCCTTCACGAAGCCAAATTTACGTTTGATGAGCCGGAACGGGTGTTCCACTTTGGCACGGACGCTGGACTTGAGCCTCTCAAAAGCAATTACTGCCTTGTTTTTACGAGGATGCTTTTTGAGTTCCTTGAGTTTGCCAAGGCGCATGGCAATCGCCCATTCAGCCTTCACGTCGGCCAGCTCTTCACGATTTTCAGCCCCCTGATATCCGGCATTAGCGAACACAAACTCTTCCTTGCCATGGAGCAGATTACCCATCTGATTGAGGTCGTGCTCGTTGGCTGACGTAGTCTCCAGACTGTGAGTCAGACCACTCTTGGCATCGACGCCGATATGAGCCTTCATGCCGAAATACCACTGATTGCCCTTCTTGGTCTGATGTATCTCGGGGTCACGCTCTCCACGTGCGTATTCCGGTGAAGTTGAACAGTGATTCCGGAATCTGTGAACACCATTTCCGGAAAGTATGCGGACAGGGATTCTTCGAGCAGAAGCTGAGCTTTGAGGGGAGGCATCTTTTCGACTCACTGAACAAGCCAGCAGCCAAGCGCAGCGCGGCAGTTGTGGATCCAAGACGTTGGAACAGGACGGTTCATCTGACATCAGAGTACGTGCACTGAGGTGTCCGGAATCGGTGTACACGCAAGCCGGAATCAGTGTTCATTTTAAACCGGAATAGGTGTTCATTTTCGACCGGAATATGCACCACGCTTGTTTTTGGTGGAGTTGGGGCTTCGATGATGGTGGCGTCGACCAGCGTGCCTTGCTTCATCATGATGCCAGCGTCACAGAGCCACTGGTTGATGGCCTCGAAGAGTTGGCGTGCCAGTTGGTGCTGCTCCAGCAGATGCCGGAAATTCATGATGGTAGTGCGGTCAGGGATGGCCTGGTCCAGGGAGAGCTTGGCAAACAGACACATCGAGGCAATCTCGTAGAGTGCGTCTTCCATGGCGCCGTCGCTGAGGTTGTACCACAGCTACATGCAAGTGAATACGGGGGGGCGATTGGCGATGGTTGACGCCCGTTACCTGCCTTGGGATAGACGGGGTCGATGACCGTCAGCATCCTTGACCATGGGAGCACAGCCTCCATGCGGGCTAAGAATATCTCTTTGCGGGGTTTGCGGAATTTAGCATTGAACTCGCTATCCGCGAAGGTGAGCTGGGGACTCATGCTGAACCTCACCCATGATGCCAAGTGGGGCTCATGCTCTCACGAAAAGGACTCGCCCCCCCCCCCTTAAACCATGCCGTGAGGGCATGGCCTTGTCTATTTAGATGAGGAACTCATCCAGCTGACGACCTTGCTCGAGTTGCTCAGCCAAGAACTTGGGTGTACGGCCCTGACCGGTCCAGGTTTTCTCTACGCCATTTTCAACATAACGGTATTTCGGGGGCCGA
>NZ_CDBY01000090.1:0-22607 GCF_000820125.1 Aeromonas simiae
GGCTGGCCGAGCAGGGGCGGGTCGACGGGGAGATCCACAGGGGGGCCGACTACGCGCTGCAAACCGACACCCTGCTGCGGGTGCCCGAGCCGCACTTTCACACCACTTATGCGGCCTATGCGAGCCTTCCCGGTGTGCACCTGGCCGGCTGGCAGAGCCTGAGCGGCAGCCATTATCGGGTGGAGTTTCGCCGTGGAGCCCGTCAGCCGGAGATGCGTTTAAACGGGGTGTTGGCGCGCGATCGTCTGTTCGATGTGGCCACCCCAGAGCAGGGGCTGCGCAAGCTGCTGCTCGGGCGCAGCGATCTCTATGTGGAGCAGGCGCTGGTGGTGGAGGCGCTCAAACAGCGCCATCCGCTCGAGTTTGCCGCCATCTATCAGGCAGGGGTGATGGAGCACAGCGCCACCTACGCCTATCTCAATCGCCGCCATCAGGCCCTGCTGCCGGCATTGGCCGCGATGCTGCGCACCATGAAGGCGCAGGGGCTGATCGAGCGCTATCGCCAGCAGGCGCTGAGGGAGTCGGACGAAGCGCTCAGCGCCGGCGCTCGGTCGCCATCCTCCGAGCCTTGACATCCTCGGGGTAGCAGAGCGGCGCCTCGCCCCCCGGCCGGCTCCAGGCGCTGCGCTTGCCACAGCGCCGTCCGTTGCGCATCTGGCTGTAGGGGCAGGGACAGTTGCCCGGATAGGCGGCAATCGACTCTCTAATGAGCCGCTCGGTGATGACCTTGTCGCTCTCCTTGGCCGGGTGACTGGCCTGCGGCGCCCCCCAGGCGGGGGCGACCAGCAGGGTCAGGAGCAGCAGTGCGCGCATGGGGAACTCCTTCGCCGTTCGATAAGGGCTCAGAGTGTCTCGCATTTTGCGGTATACCGCCTTGATCCACTTCCGTTTCTCGTGCGCTCTTTCGGCGTTGGCGCCAAGAGGCGGGCTCAGCGCACCCGTGCCAGCACGCGGCGAAACGCCGGATCACGGCTATCTTCCAGCAGCTCGTAGAGGGCCATCTCTGCCGTGGTGAGCTGGGCCCCCAGCGCGGTGAGCTGTTGCAGCGCCACCGCGTTATCCATCGGGTGTCGGGCACTGATCGCATCGCACACCAGCGACACGCTCGCCCCGCGCGCCAGCAGATCCCGGGCGCTCTGGTAGACGCAGATATGGGCCTCGATGCCGCACACCAGCCAGTGCTGCACGCCGCTGCGGGCGATGGCGTCTGCGATGGCCGGCGTGCGCAGGCCGCTGAAGGTGAACTTGGCGTAGGCCGGCTCTTGCATCAGGGGGCGCAGCTCCTCGACCGTTGGGCCGAGTTTCTCCGGGGCCTGCTCCAGCCAGATGAGCGGCAGATCCAGTATGTTGGCCCCCTCTATCAGCAGTGCGCTGCGCGCGATGAGTCGCTCGCTCTGCTCGACTTGCCGCGCCAGTTTGCCCTGTATGTCCACGACCAGCAGGCCGGTTTGTGCTCGGTTGAGCATGATGATCTCCCTCCATCGTTCCCGCCTGAGGCTCATTGGAGCCCCGGCGCTGTCAGCCTTTGACCACCCATCCTAAGGCAGGGGTGAAGCGGGCGGTAGGAAAGAGAGGGTTGTGGCTGCGTGAGAGGGCGGGGCAGAGGTGAGCCATTTCGCAAGCTCAAGTGGGCGTTCGCCCGATTTTATGCTTGGCAGGCAGGGATGAACTCTGATAATTTGCCGTAAGGATGTTTAGATGGCTAAATGGCTAATGTGAGTTAATCGGAACAAGGAGTGTTGTGATGAAGCGTCGTTCCCTCTTGGCCCTCTCCCTGGCGATGGCCTTACTGCCGCAGATGCTGTGGGCCGTGGAGCCGGCCAAACGCGAGATAGTGATCGGCACCACGGTGGGGGATTTCGCCGACATGGTGAACGATGCCGTCAAGCCACAACTGGAGGCCAAGGGATACAGGGTCAAGCTGGTGGAGTTCACCGACTATGTCTCCCCCAATCTTGCGCTGGCCGATGGATCTCTCGATGTGAACTGCTTTCAGCACAAGCCTTATCTCGAGCGCTTTGCCACGGAGCGCGGTCTCTCTTTGACCCCGCTCACTCAGGTGCCCACAGGCCCGATGGGGCTCTATGCCGGGAAGAAGCAGCGGCTTACTGAGCTGGCGCAGGGGAGCTCGGTGGCGCTGCCAAACGATCCCAGCAATCAGGCCCGTGCCCTGCTCCTGCTGCAAGATCTCGGCTGGCTGAGGCTAAAAGAGGGGATCGATCCGCTCAAGGCGAGCGAGTTCGACGTGGTTGCCAATCCCCACGGGTTGAAGTGGGTGCTGCTGGAGGCGGCCCAGTTGCCACGAGCACGCGAGGATGTGGATTTTGTCGTCATCAATGGCAACTTCGCCGCCTCAAGCGGTATCCCGTTCCAGAGCGGGCTGTTTCTCGAGCGGGGCTACACCTTCATCAACTGGGTAGTGGTGCGCAGCGAGGACAAAGAGAAGTCCTTCGCCAAGGACGTGGCCGCAGCCTATAACTCGGCGGCATTTCGCGCTTATGCCAAGGGGCGTTTTGCCGGTTACAAGTGGCCGCAGGGGTGGGGCAAGGGGGAGTGAAAATAACTCGGGCCCTTCACGGGCCCGATACGCGGCGCCATGGTGGCTATCAGGCCAGCAGCAGGTGGGGATCGCGGTACTCCAGCCCGTGCGCCTCGGCCACCTCCTTGCAGGTGAGGTGCCCTTCCAGCACATTGAGGCCGTTCATCAGATGGGGATCGCCCTTGAGCGCCGCCCGCCAGCCCTGATTGGCCAGGGTGATGATGTAGGGCAGGGTGGCGTTGTTGAGGGCAAAGGTGGAGGTACGCGCCACCGCGCCCGGCATGTTGGCCACGCAGTAGTGCACCACGCCATCGACCAGGTAGGTGGGATCTTCGTGGGTGGTGGGGCGCGAGGTCTCGACACAGCCGCCTTGATCAATGGCGACATCGACGACGGCTGAGCCCGGCTTCATGCGGCTGATGTGACCACGGGTGACAAGTTTCGGCGCAGCTGCGCCCGGGATCAGCACGGCGCCGATCACCAGATCGGCCGTCAGCACCTGCTGCTCGATCGCCTCGCTGGTGGCATAGAGCAGGCGGGCGCGCCCCTGAAACTCGCGATCAAGCTGGCGCAACGCCTCGATGCTGCGATCGAGCACGGTCACGTCGGCCCGCATGCCGATGGCGATGCGCGCCGCATTGGCGCCGACCACGCCGCCCCCGAGGATCACCACCTTGGCCGGCTCGACACCGGGAACGCCCCCGAGCAGCACGCCGCGACCACCGCGGGATTTTTCCAGCGCCAGCGCGCCGGCCTGCATCGCCATGCGACCGGCCACCTCCGACATGGGGGCCAGCAGGGGAAGGCCACCGCGCTCGTCGGTGACCGTCTCATAGGCGATGCAGATGGCGCCGCTGCGGATGAGATCGTCGGTTTGCGGCCGATCGGGGGCGAGGTGCAGGTAGGTAAAGAGGATCTGCCCTTTGCGCAACATGGCGCGTTCTGCTGGTTGGGGCTCTTTGACCTTGACGATCATCTCGCTGCGACTGAATAGCTCGGCAGCGGAGTCAAGTACCCCTGCACCGGCGGCCAGGTAGTCCTCGTCACGACAGCCGATGCCAAGGCCGGCGCGGCTTTCGACAAAACACTATGGCCTCTGGCAGTCAGTTCACGTACACTGGCCGGAACCATGCCTACGCGGTATTCATGGTTTTTTATTTCCCTGGGTACACCGATTATCATGTTGTCCCTCACGTGATTGGTGTTTTATGTTGCGGGTTATTTCAGCGGCATTTTCGCCAAGTGTATGTGGGAGTTGACAGGATTTGTGTTCATTATTATAAAATCGTTAGTGATTCTTACCAAAAAATAGCCTAAGGATGGAATAAATGATGGAAGTTAAGAGTCGACTAAAGGACTTGGACAGGATCGACCGCAACATTCTGAATGAGCTGCAAAAGGATGGCAGAATTTCGAACGTTGAGTTGTCCAAGCGAGTGGGACTGAGCCCTACGCCTTGCCTTGAGCGGGTGCGTCGTCTAGAGCGACAGGGTTATATCGAAGGCTACGCCGCCATTCTCAATCCGCATTTTCTGGATGCTTCCCTGCTGGTGTTCGTCGAGATCACCCTCAATCGCGGCGCGCCGGATGTGTTCGAGCAGTTCAACAAGGCGGTACAGGTACTCGAAGAGATCCAGGAGTGCCATCTGGTCTCCGGTGACTTCGACTATCTGCTCAAGACCCGGGTAAGCGACATGTCCGCTTACCGTCGTCTGCTGGGGGAAACCCTGCTGCGCCTGCCCGGCGTCAACGACACCCGCACCTACGTGGTGATGGAAGAGGTCAAACAGAGCAGCCGGTTGGTGATCAGCACTCGTTAGTCCTGTCGACCCGAGTAAAGTGAATGAAACGAGCGGCTGGTCCGCTCGTTTCTTCTTCTGTCGTCAGGCGGGGGTGCTGACAGGACGGTGCTGTTTCAGAGATACTAGGCGCCCCGGACATTATGACGATGACAAAGGAGCCGGAGTTTGGCCGTCAAACCGCAGATTTTTACTCCCCTTTCAGGCATCCAGCGCATTTCTGAGGCTGTGCTGATCGCTATCACGATCGCGGCCGCGTTTCTCATGCTGGCCCTGCTCAGTTACAACCCTGCCGATCCCGGCTGGTCCCAGACGGCCTGGGAGGGTGAGGTGCATAACCTGGCGGGAGCAACCGGCTCCTGGCTGGCCGATATCACCATGTTCACCTTCGGTGTCTTCTCCTATCTGGTGCCGTTTCTGCTGGTCCTGTTGGGCTGGGGTCTCTTGTGGAAGCCCAAGCGTCTGCTCGATGTGGACTACCTCACCTTAGGGGTGCGCATCGTCGGCTTCGTGCTGACTGTGCTCGGCATGTCCGCCATCGGCAGCATGAACTTCAACGATCTGCACAACTTCTCGGCCGGTGGTCTGGTGGGGGATGTGATCGCCTCGGCGGTGATCCCGCTGTTTGGCCGGGTCGGCGCCAACCTGATGCTGCTGTGCTTCGTGGCTACCGGCGTGACCATGTTCACCGGCTGGTCCTGGCTCACCATCGTCGAGCGCATCGGCGCCACCGCCATCGGCACCGTCACCGGCATCTATACCTTCCCGATGCGGCTCGGCCAATGGCTGAACGGCGGCTGGCGCCGCGATCCGCGTGAGGAGGGGCCCGATCCCCTGCTCGACGCAGGCGGGGTGACCCTGACCCCGGAAGACGAGGATGAGCTGGCACCGCGTCTGTCCATGTCGCGTCCGGCACGCAAGCGCAAGGCCGATGTGCTGCCCGAGCTGGATGAAGATACCTTCCAGTTCGAGCCGGATTTTGACGACGACGAGGACGAGATCCCGGCGCCGCGTAAGGCTGCTCCGGCCCGCCGCGCTGCCGAGCTGGATGAGGATGCCTTCGAGGATGATGATCTCGACGACATGCCGTGGGCGGGGGAAGAGAGCGAGCCGGCCCGTCCGGCTGCCCCCCTGCGCGCCTCGGCCCTCAAGCCCAAACCCAAGCGGGTGGCGAGCCTGCCGCCGCTGCCCTCCCTCGATCTGCTCGATCGTCCGCCCGCCAAGACCCAGTCCATGAGCAACGACGAGCTCGAGCGCATGGCCCGTCTGGTGGAGGCGAAGCTGGCCGACTACAACGTGCAGGCCAAGGTGGTCGGTGTCTATCCGGGCCCGGTCATCACCCGCTTCGAGCTCGACCTCGCCCCTGGCATGAAGGCGAGCAAGATCACCAACCTGTCGCGCGATCTGGCCCGCTCCCTCTCGGCCAGCAGCGTACGGGTGGTCGAGGTGATTCCGGGCAAGACCTTCGTCGGCCTAGAGCTGCCCAACCGGGTGCGCCAGACCGTCTATTTGCGTGAAGTGCTCGACTGCCCTGGGTTTAGCGAGAGCGAAAACCCGCTCACCATGGTGCTCGGTCAGGATATCGCCGGCTCGCCGGTGGTGGTAAATCTGGCCAAGATGCCGCACTTGCTGGTGGCCGGTACCACCGGCTCGGGTAAGTCGGTGGGGGTCAACACCATGATCCTCTCCATGCTCTACAAGGCCTCGCCCGACGAGCTGCGTTTCATCATGATCGACCCCAAGATGCTGGAGCTGTCGGTTTATGAGGGGATCCCGCATCTGCTGACCGAGGTGGTGACCGACATGAAGGACGCCGCCAACGCCCTGCGCTGGTGTGTGGGTGAGATGGAGCGCCGCTACAAGCTGATGTCGGCGGTCGGGGTGCGTAACCTCAAGGGCTACAACGCCAAGGTTCAGGCCGCCATCGACGAAGGCGATCCGCTGCTCGACCCCCTGTGGCGCCCGGGCGACTCGATGGACGAGATGCCCCCAGAGCTTGAGAAGCTGCCGCACATCGTGGTGGTGGTCGACGAGTTCGCCGACATGATGATGATCGTCGGCAAGAAGGTCGAAGAGCTGATCGCCCGGATCGCCCAGAAGGCGCGGGCGGCCGGTATCCACCTGATCCTCGCCACCCAGCGTCCCTCGGTCGATGTCATCACCGGCCTCATCAAGGCCAACATCCCGACCCGGATCTCGTTCCAGGTATCGAGCAAGATCGATTCCCGCACCATCCTCGATCAGGGCGGCGCCGAATCCCTGCTCGGCATGGGTGACATGCTCTACATGCCGGCCGGGACCTCAGATCCTGTGCGGGTGCACGGCGCCTTCGTCGATGACCACGAGGTGCACAAGGTGGTGGCCGACTGGAAGCAGCGCGGTGAACCCAACTACATCGAAGAGATCCTCTCCGGCGAGAGCGGCGAGGGGAGTGCAGGCGAGTTTGGCGGCGGCGGGGATGATGAACTCGATCCCCTGTTCGACGAGGCGGTGGCCTTCGTGGTCGAATCGCGTCGCGGCTCGACCTCCAGCGTGCAGCGCAAGTTTAAGATCGGTTACAACCGCGCCGCCCGCATCATCGATCAGATGCAGGATCAGGGCATCGTCAGTTCCCCCGGCAGCAATGGTCAGCGCGATGTGCTGGCCCCGGCACCGATGCGCGATTGAGTTCACGATTAACCTCAGGCCAGCCTTCGGGCTGGCCATTTACAAGAGAGCACACCATGAAAAAAGCCGTTTTGATGGGATCCCTGCTGCTGCTGGCCAGCGGTCAATCCTGGGCCGCCGGTGCGGCCGACCAGCTCAAGCAGAAGCTGGCCGAGGTTAAGCTCTTCTCCGCCCACTTCGAGCAGACCGTGTTCGACGTCAAGGGGCAGGAGTTGCAAAAGGCGGCCGGTGAGCTGGTGGTGTCGCGTCCCAACCGCTTCAACTGGCACACCACCTCGCCGGACGAGAGTCTGATCGTCTCCGACGGTAAAGACGTCTGGTTGTGGGACCCGTTTGTCGAGCAGGCGACCGCCATGACCCTCAAGGATGCGGTGGTCAACACCCCCTTCATCCTCATCTCGGGCACCGACGATCGCTTCTGGAAGAATTACGATGTGACCCGTCAAGGGGATGTCTTCACCGTGTCGAGCCGTAACCAGAGCGAGCTTATCGCCTCGTTCCGGGTCACCTTCGATCGGCAGAACAACATCAGCCGTTTCGACGTCAAAGAGGCCCAGGGGCAGTGGAGCGAGTTTCACTTGAGCAACTTCAACCGCCAGCCGGCCCTCAAGGGCAATGAGTTTACCTTCACGCTGCCCAAGGGCGCCGAGCTCGACGACCAGCGGCGCTGAGGCGGCCCATGAGCAATCTCACTCTCGATTTCGCCTCCGATTCCGACTTTCGTCCCCTGGCCGCACGGATGCGGCCACAGACGCTGGAGCAGTACATAGGCCAGCGTCACATCCTCGGCCCCGACAAGCCGCTCTACAAGGCGCTCAAGAGCGGCCACTGCCACTCCATGATCCTGTGGGGGCCGCCCGGCACCGGCAAGACCACCCTGGCCGAGCTGGCCGCCCACTACTGCAACGCAGAGGTCGAGCGGGTCTCGGCGGTCACCTCCGGCATCAAGGAGGTGCGCGCCGCCATCGACAAGGCCAAGGAGAACGGCTGGCGCGGGGTGCGCACCATTTTGTTTGTCGATGAGGTGCACCGCTTCAACAAGAGCCAGCAGGATGTGTTTTTGCCCCACATCGAAGACGGCACCATCACCTTCATCGGGGCCACCACCGAAAACCCCTCGTTCGAGCTCAACAACGCGCTGCTCTCGCGCGCCCGGGTCTACCTGCTCAAGCGGTTGGAGGAGGAGGACATCCTCGCCATGATCGAGCAGGCGATGCAGGATACGCGCGGCCTCAATGATCCGGCGCTCACCTTCGCGCCGGGGGCCAAGGAGGCGCTGGCGCGGGTGGTAGACGGGGACGGACGCAAGGCGCTCAACTACCTGGAGCTGCTGGCCGACATGGCCGAGCCGGGTGAGGGGGGCAGCAAGGTGATCGACGCCAGCCTGCTCTCGGCCGTGGTGGGGGAGCACATCGCCCGCTTCGATAACCGTGGCGATCACTTCTATGACCTCATCTCGGCGGTGCACAAGTCGATCCGTGGCTCAGCCCCGGATGCGGCGCTCTACTGGTATGCCCGCATGGTGAGCGCGGGGTGTGACCCCCTCTACATCGCCCGGCGCCTGCTGGCCATCGCCTCGGAGGACGTGGGCAACGCCGATCCGCGCGCCATGCAGGTGGCCCTCTCGGCCTGGGACTGCTTTCACCGGATCGGGCCGGCTGAAGGGGAACGGGCGATTGCCCAGGCGATCGTCTACCTCGCCTGCGCCCCCAAGAGCAACGCCGTTTACACCGCCTGGAAGGCGGCGCTGAGCGACGCCAAATCCCTGCCCGATTTCGAGGTGCCGCCGCACCTGCGCAACGCGCCGACCACATTGATGAGCGAGCTCGGTTACGGCGCCGAGTATCGTTACGCCCATGACGAGCCGGGCGCCTATGCCGCCGGGGAGGAGTATTTTCCCCCCGAGCTGGCGGGGCGGCGCTACTACCAACCCACCGAGCGCGGCATGGAGATCAAGATTGCGCAGAAACTCGACTATCTGCGGGATCTGGATGCACAAAGTTCGCGCAAACGCGGTAAATAGCCGCTGTTCCGGTAAGGTTGCTGCTGATACACTGTTTTTACTGCCCTGCAAGGCTGCTTTCTCCCGCAGGGCGCTTGGATTGAACCCACTGCGGATCTGTCTGGCCTGGCGCGCCCTGGCCCGGATCCCGTTTTTATGACAAGTAGGATAAACAATGCTGGATCCCAAATATTTGCGTGGCGATATCGAGGAAGCAGCGACCCGTTTGGCCACCCGTGGCTACACGCTGGACGTCGCTGCACTGACCGCACTGGAAGAACAACGCAAGGATCTGCAGTCCCGTACCCAGGAGCTGCAGGCAGAGCGCAATGCCCGCTCCAAGTCCATCGGTGAGGCCGCTCGCCGTGGTGAGGATGTCGCTCCGCTCAAGGCCGAAGTGACCAAGATCAACGACGAGCTGGATGCCTGCAAGGTCAAGCTCGACGCCCTGCTGGGTGAGATCAAGGCCATCGCCGACACCATCCCCAACCTGCCGAGCGACACCACTCCGGTGGGCCGCGACGAGGACGATAACGTGGAAGTGCGCCGTTGGGGCACCCCGCGCGAGTTTGACTTCCCGGTGCGCGATCATGTGGACATCGGGGAAGGGCTCAAGGGCGTTGATTTTGCCAATGGCGTCAAGCTCTCCGGCGCCCGCTTCGTGGTGATGCGTGGCCAGATTGCCCGCCTGCACCGCGCGCTGGCCCAGTTCATGCTGGATCTGCACACCCAGCAGCACGGCTACACCGAATGCTACGTGCCCTATCTGGTCAACCCGGACAGCCTGTACGGCACCGGCCAGCTGCCCAAGTTCTCCGAGGATCTCTTCAACACCGGTATCGGCGGGGAAGGGGAGCTGGAAGGCACCCTGCGCAAGTTCTCGCTGATCCCGACCTCCGAGGTGCCGCTGACCAACACGGCCCGCGACGAGATCTTCGATGAGCAGGAGCTGCCCATCAAGATGACCGCCCACAGCCCCTGCTTCCGCTCCGAGGCGGGCTCCTACGGGCGTGACACCCGCGGTCTCATCCGCATGCACCAGTTCGACAAGGTCGAGATGGTGCAGCTGGTGCACCCGGAGAAGTCCTGGGAGGCGCTCGAGGAGATGACCGGTCACGCCGAGAAGGTGCTGCAACTGCTGAACCTGCCGTACCGCGTGATGGCCCTCTCCACCGGCGATATGGGTTTTTGCGCCGCCAAGACCTATGACCTCGAGGTGTGGCTGCCGGCTCAGAACACCTACCGCGAGATCTCGTCGGTCTCCAACTGCACCGACTTCCAGGCCCGCCGTATGCAGGCCCGGGTGCGCATCGGCGGCAAGCCGCAGCTCATCCATACCCTGAACGGGTCGGGGCTGGCGGTGGGCCGTACCCTGGTGGCGGTGATGGAAAACTACCAGCAGGCCGACGGCCGCATCGAGATCCCGGAAGTGCTGCGCCCCTACCTGGGCGGCATGACTCACATCGGCTAAGGCCGGTCGGGAGAGACAAAGCCATGGCATTGCCATGGCTTTGTCATTTTGGCGTCACTCAACCGTTTTTCTTCCGGGTGACGCCGGCCGTTGTGGCCACTTTCGTGAATTAACGTAACTTTCTCAAGCAATGCGCAATCGTTTTTGTTAGACTGCGCCGCAATTTCGAAGGACAGCTGTTTTCTATGGTCTGGATTGATTACGCCATCCTCGGCATCATCGCTTTCTCCTCTCTCATCAGCCTGGTACGTGGCTTTGTGAAAGAGGCGACCTCTCTTATTACCTGGTTTGTCGCCTTCTTTGTCGCCAGCCGCTTCTACCCCGATCTCGCCGTTTACATCACCACCTTCAGCGATCCGCTGGTGCAAAACGGGGTCGCCATCGCCGCCCTGTTCATCGCCACCCTGATCCTGGGCGGCGTGGTGAACTACGTCATCGGCATGCTGGTGGAAAAGACCGGCCTCTCCGGTACCGACCGGGTGCTTGGCATCTGCTTTGGCGCCATCCGCGGCGTGCTTATCATCAGCGCCCTGCTGTTTTTCATCGATCTTCTCACGACACTGGATCAGAGCGACTGGTGGAAAGCGTCACGCTTTATCCCCGAGTTCCGTCCGGTGATCGAGTGGTTTTTCGGGTTCATGCAGAACTCATCGAGTTTTCTTCAACACGTATAGTGACTTCGAGGTAGCAAGGACATGTGTGGCATTGTTGGTATAGTAGGCACCACTCCCGTCAACCAGGCCCTCTACGACGCCTTGACGGTGTTGCAGCACAGGGGCCAGGACGCGGCTGGAATCGTGACCATCGACGAGGGTAACTTCCGCCAACGCAAGGCCAACGGGCTGGTGAAGGATGTGTTTGAGGTTCGCCACATGCAGCGGCTCAAGGGCAACATGGGGATCGGCCATGTGCGTTATCCCACCGCCGGCAGCTCCAGTGCCGCCGAGGCGCAACCCTTCTATGTGAACTCTCCCTACGGCCTGGCGCTGGCCCACAACGGCAACCTGACCAATGCCCGGGCGTTGAAGGAAGAGCAGTTCAAGCGGGCTCGCCGCCATATCAACACCACCTCTGATTCCGAGGTGTTGCTCAACGTCCTGGCTCACGAGCTGGATCTGCTGGGCAAAGAGGTGCTGCAACCGGAGGATATCTTCACCGCCGTGCGCCGCACCCATGCCCAGGTGCGCGGCGCCTACGCCGTGGTGACCCTCATCATCGGCCACGGTCTGCTGGCGTTTCGCGATCCCAACGGCATTCGTCCGCTGATCCTCGGCCGTCGTAGCGACGAGCGGGGGCAGGTCGAGTACATGGTGGCCTCCGAGAGCGTCGCCATCGACGTGAGTGGCTTCGAGGTGGTGCGTGACGTGGCGCCGGGTGAGGCGGTCTACATCACCGAGCAGGGCCAGCTGTTCACCCTGCAGTGCAGCGAGACACCCCAACACAACCCCTGCATCTTCGAATACGTCTACTTTGCCCGCCCTGACTCCTTCATCGACAAGGTCTCTGTCTATGCCGCCCGGGTCAACATGGGCCGTAAGCTCGGTGAGAAGATCGCCCGTGAGTGGGAAGAGCTCGACATCGACGTGGTGATCCCCATTCCCGAGACCTCCTGCGACATCGCCCTCGAGATTGCCCAGCGTCTCGGCCTGCCTTATCGCCAGGGCTTCGTGAAGAACCGCTACATCGGTCGCACCTTCATCATGCCGGGCCAGACCCAGCGCAAGCAGTCGGTACGTCGCAAGCTCAACGCCATCAGCTCTGAGTTCAAGGGCAAGAAGGTGCTGCTGGTCGATGATTCCATTGTGCGTGGCACCACCTCGGAGCAGATCATCCAGATGGCCCGCGATGCCGGCGCCGCCAAGGTCTACTTTGCCTCCGCCGCCCCGGAGATCCGCTTCCCCAACGTCTACGGCATCGACATGCCGGTGGCCAACGAGCTGATCGCCCATGGCCGCGAGGTGGAGGAGATCTGTGCCCTGATCGGTGCCGATGGCCTCATCTTCCAGGATCTGGAGGATTTGCAGGAGGCGGTGCGCGAACTCAACCCGGAGCTGCGCCACTTCGAGACCTCGGTGTTCAACGGCGAGTACGTCACCTCTGACGTGGATCAGCACTACCTGGATCACCTCAACGCCATGCGCAACGATGACAGCAAGGCGGTGCGGGAGTGGCAGGACTCCAGCAACCTGGAGATCTTCAACGAGGGCAGTTAAACGTTTCGCCTCTCTTTGGATGTGACAGCGGGAGCCTCGGGGCTCCCGTTTTTATTGGCCGAGCCGGCGCGATCCGTTAGGATAGCGCCCCGATTGATTCCGCCAAGATGAGCCTTGCGATGACGATGGACGCGTTACTGGCCCCGGTGAGGGCGTTCCTGCACTGTGAAACCCCGGATGAGTGGATCGCGCTGGCCCGCCGCCCCGAGAGCCTGCCGGTGCTGCTCATCGATCACGCCAACTGTGAAACCAAGGCGGCCATGACCGCCCACAGCCTGGTGCGCCGCTACTGCTTGCCCAAGGGCAAGCGCCACCTGCTGCCCAAGCTCGATTTCTACCGCGAGCTGGACGCGATCCCGGAGAAGGCGCAGGTGCTTGGCAAGCGCACCATGGGGGAGGGCGATCGCAGCGTGTTCGCCGAGCTGGAGCGCAACCCGCTGCTCTTTCCCATGGTCAGGCTCATTCAAGAGGAGCTGCACCACTTCGAGCAGGTGCTTGAGCTCATGACGGCCCGTGGCATCGAATACGGCCCGGTGAGTGCCTCGCGTTATGCCCGTGGCCTGCTGGCCCATGTGCGCACCCACGAGCCCGCCACCATCGTCGACAAGCTGATCATCGGTGCCTATATTGAGGCGCGCTCCTGCGAGCGTTTTGCCAAGCTGGCGCCCCATCTGGATGAGGAGCTGGGGCGCTTCTATGTCTCGCTGCTGCGCTCCGAGGCGCGCCATTATCAGGACTATCTGGCCCTGGCCGCACAATTTGCCGGCGAAGCGATCGAGGAGCGCGTACACTTCATTGGCCTAGTGGAGGCCGAGCTCATCAACACGCCGGATCCCCAGTTCCGTTTCCATAGCGGTATTCCTGTTAGATCTGACAGTTGTTGATGAGAAAGGCGATCTCTAATCTAGGCGCTGTTCCTACTACGAGCGACTCAATTTGTGTTTTTCACTAAACCCGGCCCAGCCGGGTTTTTTTTCGCATCGATAACAAAGAAGGCTGCCTTTTGGCAGCCTTCTTTGTTAGGTCATGACCCTTAACGCCGGTACTCGTTGTCGTAGTTGGAGATGAGGCGTTTGGTCACGTCGTGCTGGGGGTCGGTGAAGACCTGCAACGTCTTGCCGCGCTCCACCACGCGCCCCTCATGCATGACCAGCACCTCGTCACTGATGTGACTCACCACGCCCAGATCGTTGGCCACCATGATGTAGCTCAGCCCCATGTTCTCCTGCATCTCGAGCAGCAAGTTGATCATCTGCGAGCGCATCGAGACGTCGAGGGTGGCCAGGGTTTCATCGGCCACCACGATGAGCGGGTTGAGGATGACGGCGCGGGCCAGCGCGACCCGCTGTTTCTGGCCGGCGGCCAACATGGAGGGGTAGAAGAGGGCGTGATCGGGCAGCAGCCCCACCATGCGCAGCGCCGCCATCACCCGCTCTTCACGCTCCTCTGGACTCAATGCCGTGTTGAGGCGTAGCGGTGTCTCGAGGATCCGCCCGACCCGGAGTTTGGGGTTCAGCGAAGAGCTGGGGTCTTGAAAGATCATGCGCAGCAGTTTGCAGCGGGTCTGATAGTCGCCATGCACCATCCGCTCACCACTGATGCGGATCTCGCCATCACTCGGCGCGATGACGCCGGCCAGAATGCGCGCCAGGGTGCTCTTGCCCGAGCCCGCCTCACCGACGATGGCCAGGGTCTGGCCCACCTCCAGATCGAACGAGACAGAGCGCACCGCATCGACCTTCTGGCGGCGCAGCAGACCGATGCGGTTGTGGAAGGTCTTGCTCAGGCCGCGCACCTGCAACAGCGGAGTGGAGTCGCTCACTTCTTGTTCTCCTCGAGGTTCAGGGGGAAGTGGCAGCTGAACTGGTGCCCCTTGAGCTTGGTCATGCCCGGCGTGGTCACGCACTGCTTCTGGGCGTAGGGGCAGCGGGGCCCCAGCCGGCAGCCGATGGGCAGGTGTTGCAGCGGAGGAATGACGCCGGGCAGGGCGTGCAGACGCGACTTGTGGCGCACCAACTCGTCGAGATCCAGGCTCGATTTGAGCAGGGCATCGGTGTAGGGGTGGTGCGGGTTGGTCAGGATCTGTTCGCGGGTGCCGATCTCGACCATCTGGCCGCAATACATGACGTTGATGTTGTCGGTCAGGTTGGCGATGGCGGCGATGTCGTTACTGATGAGCAAAATGGTGGTGTTGCCCAGCTTGTTCATCTTGTCGAGCAGGCGCAGCACCTGTGACTGGGCGGTGGCCTCCATACTGCTGGTCGGCTCGTCGGCCACCAGCAGGCGCGGCTGGTTGGCGATCGCCATGGCGATCATCACCTTCTGGCAGATGCCATCGGAGAGCTCATGGGGATAGGCGTGCATCACCTTACGGTGATCCTTGATGCCGACCCGGTGCAGCAGGGCGATAGCCTGCTTCTTGCGCCACTGGAAGCGCTGCCAGATGCGGCCTTGGAAGGCGCGGGTCGGGATCGCCTCCTCAAGCTGGGCCCCGATGAGTTCGGAAGGGTCGAGGCTGCTTACCGGGTCTTGGAAGATCATGGCGATCTCGCGGCCGAGCAGCTTGCGCCGTGCCCGTGGCTCCATGATCAGCAGATCCTGATCGTTAAAGCGCATGCGATCGGCCCGCACCGTCCAGTTATCCTTCTCAAGCCCCATGATCACCTTGGCGATCAGGCTCTTGCCCGAGCCGGACTCACCGACCAGACCGCGGATCTCCCCCTCGGCCAGGGTCAGGCTCACCTTGTCCACCACCTTGACCTTGCCTTGCGAGCTTTCGATCTCGATGGTGAGGTTGCGAATGTCGAGCAGTGGCATCAGTCATCCCCCTCTTTCAGGGCTTCGCGGATCCCTTCGCCCACCAGGTTGGTGACCAGCACGCTAAAGAAGATGGCGACGCCGGGCAGGGTCACGGTCCAGGGGGCGAGATAGACCAGATCGCTCGACTCGGCGAGCATGGCGCCCCACTCGGGCTGGGGCGACTGGGCGCCGAGGCCGAGAAAGCCCACGGCGGCGATGTCCAAAATAGCGGCCGAGAGGGCGCGGGTGGTCTGGGTCACCAGGGTGTCGACAATGTTGGGCAGCACGGCGAGGCGCATGATGCGCAGCCGCGGCGAGCCGTCGAGCTGGCTGGCGATGATGTACTCCTTTTGCATCTCGGCATGCACCGCGTGGTAGGTCGCGCGGATGAACTGGGGGATGAGCGCCAGGGTGATGGCGATCAGGGTATTGCCAAGGCCCGGCCCCAGTATCGCCACCATGATGATGGCGAGCAGCAGGGAGGGGATGGAGAGAATGGTGTCGAGCAGGTGGTGCAGCACGCTCGATTTGAGCCCGCGGCTCATGCCGCCGAGGATACCGATGGCGGTGCCGGCCAGCAGGGCGATGATCACCGCCAGCAGGGCACTGCCGAAGGTGAGGCGGGCGCCAAGCAGCAGGCGCGAGAGGATGTCGCGGCCCAGATCGTCGGTGCCGAGGAAGAAGTCGATGCTCCCCTTGCTCGACCAGGAGGGGGGCATCAGCAGGGCGTTGCTGTGCTGCTGATCGATGCCGTAGGGAAGCACCCAGGGACCGATGCAGGTGAGAGCCAGCAGGGCCAGCAGGCTCCAGAAGCCGACCATGGCCAGCGGGTTGCGGCGAAATGAGGCCCAGGTCTGCTCCAGCGGCGAGAGGATCTTCAGCTCCGGGTAGAGATTATCTTGCATACAGCTCCTTGCGGCGCACCGGATAGAACAGGGTCGTCAGTAGCTCGGTCGTGACACTGGCGAGAATGACGAAACTGGCGACCACCAGGGTGCCTCCCTGAATGGCGGCGTAGTCCTGCACGGCGATGCTGCTGACCAGCCAGCGGCCGATGCCGGGCCAGTCGAAGATCACCTCGGTCACCATGGCCGAGGTGAGCACGCTGCCAAATTGCAAGCCGAGCAAGGGGATGATGGGGGGCAGGGCATTCTTGAGCCCGTGGCGCCAGACGATGGCCGGGCGCGACATGCCGCGGCTGGCGGCAGCCTTCACGTAGTTCTGCTTCATCACCACGATGAGGGAGCTGCGCACGTGGCGGATCACCTCGGCGGTCGGCACGATGGCCAGCACCAGGGTGGGCAGCACCATGTGGCGCAGGGCGTCGAGCAGGGCGGCGTGCTGCCAGGGGGCAGGGAAGAGCAGGATATCGAGCAGTGGCGCGCCGGTGAGTGGCGGCACGTCGTAGAGCAGGTTGAGCTGCCCCGATGAAGGGAGCCAGCCGAGATCGAGGGAGAAAAACGAGACCGCCAGCAGCGCCAGCCAGAAGACCGGAACCGAGTAGCCGACCAGGCCGGCGCTCATGATCCCCATGTCGAGCAACCGCCCCTGGTTGAGGGCCGCCAGGGTGCCGAGGGGGATGCCCAGCAGCAGCGAGACCAGAAACGCCGCCAGACAGAGCTGCAAGGTGGCCGGGAAGTAGAGGGCGATGAGGGACATCACCGGCAGGCCGGAGGCCTGGGAGAGGCCGAGATCTCCGTCAGCGAGGCGCTGCAGGTAATCGACGTAGCCGCCCCACAGGGGAACCTCCTGATGGATCAGGCGGTGCTCGAGCAGGTAGGCGACCAGGGTCAGCACCAGTATGGTGATCAGCAGCAGGCTGATGCGGCGCAGGGTATAGAGCAGCATGTTATTTCCGATAGGCTCCGTTAAACAGGGTGCCCCCCAGCGGCGTCATGATAAGGCCTTGCACGTCGCGGCGGCTGGCCTGGGTCTGCAGGGCGTGGGCCAGCGGGATGAGGGGCATCTGGCTGGTGAGCATCTGCTGGGCATAGTAGTAGTTGCGGATGCGAAAGCCCATCTGCGCCGAGCTGACCGCATCGTCGAGCAGCTGCTCAAACCCCGGATCACACCAGCGGCTGACGTTGCTGCCGGCGGCGATGGCGTGGCAGCCGAGCAACTGGCGAAAGAAGCTGTCGGGATCGGTGTTGTCGGCCTGCCAGCCGGTCAGCACCGCATCATAGCGGCCTGCCTCCAGGGTTCGCTGCATCACGCTCCACTCTTGCACCTGGATCTTGACCCGAACACCGATGGCGGCCAGATCGTTTCTGATCAGCTGGGCACTCTTGCGCGGATCCGGGTTGTAGGGACGGGTGCCTGATTGCAGCAGCAGCGTCATCTCGAACCCCTGACCGAGACCGGCCTCGGCCAGCAGCTTGCGAGCCAGTACCAGATCGGGGCTGGGCAGCACGGTGGAGGGATCATAGCCCCAGGAGAGGGAGGGCAGCAGGGCGCGCGCCACCTCGCCGGTGCCGAAATAGACCGCCTGTTGCAGGTTCTCCCGGTTGATGGCGTAGGCCAGCGCCTGCCGTACCCGCACGTCGTTGAACGGGGGCTGGCGGGTGTTGAGGGCCAAAAAGGCCACGTTCATGCCCGATTGCACCGACAGGGCCAGATCGTCGTGCTCCTGGATCACCTTGACCTGGCTGGCCGCCGGGTAACCCATCACATCGCACTCGCCGGTCAGCAGCTTGGCCAGCCGCTTGGCCGAGCGTGGCGTGATGTCGAACACCAGTTGCTCCAGATGGGCCGGGCCCTTCCAGTAAGCGTCGTGGCGCTGGTAACGGATAAACTGGCGATCCCGGTACTCCTTGAGGCGATAGGGGCCGGTGCCGATGGGCTGGCGGTCGAGCTGCTCCGGGGTGCCGGCGCGCAGCAGCTGCTCGCCGTACTCGGCCGACAGGATCACCGCATAGGCGCTGGCGAGATCGGCGAGGAAGGCGGCATTGGGGCGGCTCAGGGTGAACACCACCTGCTCCCCCTGACGATGCACCGAGGTGATCAGGCGATCCAGCCCCAGGCTGTGAAAATAGGGGTAACGGCCGCCGGAGACCGGGTTGTAAGGGGAGTGGGTGTCGATGAGGCGGGTGAAGGTGAAGACCACGTCGTCGGCATTGAGGGGGCGGCTCGGCACAAAGTCGGCGTTGTGGTGAAACATCACCCCCTTGCGCAGGGTAAAGGTGTAGGTCAGGCCATCTTGGCTCATCTGCCAGTGGCTGGCGAGCCCCGGCTCGATGGCCAGGGTGATGGGGTTGACCTCGAGCAGCCGGTCATAGAGCGGGAATGAGACGGCATCCAGCGTGGTGCTGAGGTTAGTCAGCTGCGGATTGAAGGTCTGCGGTGCCCCTTCCGAGCAGTAGATCAGTCCCGCCTGGGCGGCACTCTTTGCCTGAGGCTGGCAGCCTGTCAGTAGCAGCGCCCCGGCCAGCAGCAGGTATTTGTTGGTGATCATGGTCGAACCGTGTAGTGAAAAGGGATCAGGCGTCGTCGCCATCCTGCAATCGACACTTGCGTAGCATGCCACGAAACTGGTGATAACTCAGCTCGAGCAGTTCGGCCGCCTTGCGCTGATTGTACTGGGCACTCCCCATGGCGCGCCGGATCAGCGCCACTTCGAACTGAGCCACCGACTCCTTTAAGTTGAGCGGCAGGGCCGGCGCGTCGGTGGTGGGCCCCTCGGGAGCGCGCTTACGCGGGCGCCATGGCGAGTCGAACGGATCGAGCACCAGGGTTGCCAGCGGCGCATCCGGGGCCGCCTGCCGGTAGATGCTGCGCTCGATGACATTCTTGAGCTCACGCACGTTGCCCGGCCAGGCGTAGTCGAGCAGGGTCCGGCGCACCTCCTGAGTGAAGCCGGCAAACAGGGCAAAGCCCAGCTCGCGGGTCATGCCGTGGGCAAAGTACTCGGCCAGCAGCAGGATATCCTCGGGGCGCTCGCGCAGGGGCGGTAAGGTTATGACATCGAAGGCCAGCCGATCCAGCAGGTCATGGCGAAATTTTCCATCACTGGCCAATTGCGGCAGATCCTCGTTGGTGGCACAGATGAGGCGGGTGTCGACCTTGACCGGCTTAGCGCCGCCGACCCGTTCGAATTCACCGTACTCGATGGCGCGCAGCAGCTTCTCTTGTACCCTGACCGAGCAGGTGGCCAGCTCGTCGAGGAACAGGCTGCCGCCATCGGCCCGCTCGAAGCGGCCCTGATGGCGCTTGGCGGCGCCGGTGAAGGAGCCCGCCTCGTGGCCAAACAGCTCGGTCTCGAGCAGGGTCTCGCTCAAGGTGGCGCAGTTGAGGGTGATGAAACTCTGATCCCAACGACGGGAGAGATAGTGCAGGCGGTGGGCGATCAGCTCTTTACCTGTGCCGCGTTCGCCGATGATGAGAACGGGTTTGCGCAGGGGGGCGAGGCGCGATACCTGCTCGATCACCTCGAGGAAGGCGTTGGACTCGCCCAGCAGGCTCTCCATGGCGGGCTGCATGCATGCTCCTTGGTCGTTTGGGCCAACAGTTGGTGTATTTAACCACGAAGGTGGATTTGTCACCACCTATTCGACGGTGTTAGGCTAGACAAATCAAGGTATTAAGCAAAAATTCCAACTTGGCACAGCCCTTGCTCTAGTGTCTGTAGCGTTAACACATGAGCCTATCAAGGAGTCCATCATGGGCATTTTTTCCCGTCTCGCCGACATCATCAACTCCAACCTCTCCGCCCTGCTCGACAAGGCCGAGGACCCGCAGAAGATGGTGCGCCTCATCATCCAGGAGATGGAGGATGAACTGGTCAAGGAGCGCTCCAACCTAGCTCGCTTCCTGGCCAGCCAGAAAGATCTGGCCCGCCAGGTGGCGCGCCACCGCGAAGAGCTCGATGCCTGGCAGAGCAAGGCCGAACTGGCCCTGACCAAGGGGCGCGAGGATCTCGCCCGCGCCGCCCTCATCGAGAAGAGCAAGCAGAGCGAACTGGTTGCCTCCCTCGAGCGTGAGCTGGCGGCGGCCGAGGCCGGCGTTCAGAAGCTGGGCGAGGAGATTGGCCAGTTGCAGGCCAAGCTCGAAGATGCCCGTGCCCGTCAGAAGGCGATGCTCATCAGAAGCGAGGCCGCCAGCAGCCGCATCAATGTGCAAGGCACCCTGGAGCGCGGCGCCGGGGCGGGCGCGGTCGACAAGTTTGAACGCATGGAGCGGCGCATCGACGAGATGGAGGCCAAGGCCGACATCGGCGGCGGTGATCGCACCCTCAAGGCGCAGTTTGCCGAACTCGAGGCGGACGATCAGATCAGCCGTGAACTCGAGGCGCTGCGCAATAAGCTGGGTCAATCCGACAAGGTGCAAGGGGAGTAAGCGATGGAAGAACTGCTCGGCATATTGATGATCCCCATGGTGGTCTTCATGGTGGTGGTGGCGCCTATCTGGCTGATCCTCCACTATCGCGCCAAGAGGCGGTTGGGTGAGGGGCTGGCCGAGGAGGAGCGTGCCCAGCTGCACGCCCTCATCAGCCGCGCCGAGAAGATGCAGGAGCGGGTCAGCGCCCTCGAGTCGATCCTCGATGTGGAAGTCCCTGGCTGGAGGAGCAAGGCATGAGTGGAGCATGGCAGGAGGAGCCGCGTGCGCGTGGCCTCTACCGGGACCCCCAGCGCGGCAAGATTGCCGGCGTTTGTGCGGGGCTCGCCGACTACTTCGGGGTCGAGATCTGGATCGTGCGCCTGCTCGCCATCTCGGGCCTCATCTTCGCCGGCTTTATTACCTTCTTTGCCTACTGCGCCGCCTGGCTGCTGCTCGACAAGCGCCCCCAGCGGTTGGTCGATGACGGGATCTTGATGAAGGAGCGCAGCTGGCAGGCCGGCAGCACGCCACGCCAGGCGCTGGCTAGGGTCAGTCGTGAGCTCGAGAGCCTCGAGCCGCGGCTGCAAACCCTGGAGCGGCTGGTCACCTCCCGTGAATTCAACCTGAGAAGGGAGTTCAACAAACTCTGATGAGCCTCGAGCATACCCTGCGGCGCTGGCAGGAGAAGGCCACTGATGCGGTCAACCGCGGCCTCGATCGTCATGTGCGCCTGGCGGTGACTGGGCTGTCGCGCTCGGGCAAGACCGCGTTTATCACGGCGCTGGTGAATCAACTTGAGCATGCGGCCCTCGATGCCCGCCTGCCCCAGTGGGAGGCGGTGCGCCGTGGCCGGCTGCTCGGTGCGCGCCGGGTGCCGCAGCTCAACCATCACATTCCCACCTTTGCCTATGAGCGCGGCATGCAGGCCCTGCTGGGCGAGCCGCCGGCCTGGCCCGAGGCGACCCGTGGCGTGGCCGAGATCCGCCTCGAGCTGCGTTACCAGAGCCGTCACCTGCTGCGTCGCCAGTTGGCCGAACACAGCACCCTTTATCTCGAGATTGTCGACTACCCGGGGGAGTGGCTGCTCGATCTGCCGCTGCTGGAGCTGAGCTTCGAGCTGTGGAGCGAGCAGGTGCGTGCCCAGCTGGCGCGCCCGGCCCTGCGCGAGCTGGCCAGTGACTGGCTGGAGACCCGCTGGCAGGCCACGGATCCTTTCGATGAGGGGCGGGTGGCCGCCGTGGCGGGCGCCTACACGGCGTGGCTGCATCGCTGCAAGGATGAACTCGGTCTGCACCTGATCCAGCCGGGGCGCTTCGTGCTGCCCGGTGAGTATGCCGGTGCGCCCATGTTGCAGTTCGTCCCCTGGGTGTGGCAGGCACCGGGGGCGGAGTGTGGTGCGGGCAGCCTCTACGCGGCGCTGCGCGAGCGCTTCGAGCACTACAAGCAGCATCTGGTGAAGGGATTTTATGAGCAGCACTTCGCCGGGTTCGATCGCCAGATCGTGCTGGTGGACTGTCTGCAACCGCTCAATGCCGGCCCGGAGAGCTTTGCTGACATGCAGCAGGCCCTCTCGCGCATCATGGAGAGCTTCAGCTACGGCAAGAGCAACTGGTGGCGACGCCTGTTCTCTCCGCGCATCGACAAGTTGCTGCTGGTGGCGAGCAAGGCCGATCACGTGACCCCGGAGCAGCACCCGGCCCTGGTCTCTTTGCTCCAGTCACTGGTGCGTGGCGGCCGTGGTCAGGCCCATTTTGAGGGGATCGAGACCGAGTGCATGGCGCTGGCCTCGGTGCGCGCCACCGAG
>NZ_CDBY01000090.1:22810-23523 GCF_000820125.1 Aeromonas simiae
CACCGAGGTGGGGCAGGGGCAAAGCGGCGGTCATACCTTCCCCGCCCTCAAGGGGATCGGGCTCGATGGCCAGCCCCTGCTGCTGTTTCCCGGCGAGGTGCCCACCACCCCGCCCACCGCCGCCTGGTGGCAACAGGGCAGCTTTGACTTTCAATCGTTCCGGCCGCTGCCGATGGCGCCCCATCAGGCCATGCCTCATGTTCGCCTCGACGCGGCGCTGGAGTTCCTGCTCGGCGACAAGCTGGCTTAAGGAGGGAAGATGGAGGAGAAACCGCGCGGCAAGGTGCTGCTCGATGAGCTGGCGCCGCCGGTCGCCGACACGCGCCCGGTCAGCCCGGTCACACTAGAGCCCCAGAGCTTTGCTCCGCTTGAGGAGGCTGTCGAGGAGAGCCTCAGCCCCCGGCCCGCGCGTCCGAAGCGGCGTCATCGCCTGCTGGCCTGGGGCGTGGGGGGCGTGGGTCTGCTCTCGCTCGGCCAGTATGGTCACTTTTTGTGGCAGCAGTGGCTGGCTGAGCCGCTGTGGGGCGGGGCCTGGCTGCTGGCCTCTGGCCTGGTGATCAGTGGCGCCGCGCTGGCCGTCGAGCGCGAGTGGCGCCGCTTGCGCCGCCTGAAAAAGCGCCAGGATGTGCGCTCGTGCGCCGAGGATCTGCTGGCCCATCAAGGGGTGGGGCAGGGGGAGGCGCTGTGCACCCGATTGGCCGAGGAGTCGGGGG
>NZ_CDBY01000091.1 GCF_000820125.1 Aeromonas simiae
TAGATTGGCCCCTTGAAGATCCAGACACTTCGCCCCTCTTAATTTAAGAGGTAGTCTTGGAACTATGTTCAGTACTAGTCGCAACGAGAAAATGGTCGAAGTGTTAACAGGGGCTGAGCGCCGTCGACGCCGGACTCCGCAGGAAAAGATCTCCATCGTGCAGCAGACCTTTGAGCCCGGAATGACCGTATCTCATGTCGCTCGCTTGCACGACGTCAACGCCAACCAGCTTTTCAAATGGCGTAAACAATTCCAGGAAGGCTCTCTCACGGCGATCACCGCCGGTGAGGATGTTGTTCCAGCCTCCGAGTTGGCTGCTGCCATCAAGCAGATCCGAGAGCTCCAGCGTCTGCTCGGGAAGAAGACCATGGAGAACGAGATCCTCAAAGAAGCCGTGGAGTATGGTCGAGCAAAAAAATTGATTGCGCATGCGCCCTTGTTGCCGGGGGACGACGATTAAGTGCTGTGAGCCAGGCCCTTAATGTATCGCGTGCGCAGCTATCCGTTCGTGTTCATCGCAAACCAGGTTGGCAAGATGGTCGTCATCATCGCCAGCGTGATGATGCAGCCTTACTTGGCCGTATCATGGAGGCGATGGCAGAACTTCCCTCCTATGGCTATCGCCGGGTCTGGGCGCTGTTACGGCGTCAGTCAGAGGCAACAAGACAGCCTGTAGTAAACGCCAAACGGGTATATCGCGTCATGAGAGAGCATGGCCTGCTGCTGGAAAGAAAACCGGCAGCACCATTGGCCCAGCAGGCACATAAGGGGCGTGTTGCCGTCAAAGAGAGCAATCGACGTTGGTGCTCGGATGGCTTCGAGTTTCGCTGCGATAACGGTGAAAAACTACGAGTCACGTTCGCCATGGACTGCTGCGATAGGGAGGCGTTGGACTGGGCTGCCAGCACCGGGGGTTACGACAGTGACACGGTGCAAGATGTCATGCTGAGATCTGTCGAACGACGCTTCGGGGATGCGTTGCCGGCATCACCGGTGGAGTGGCTGACTGATAATGGCTCGGCGTATCGAGCCCATGAGACCCGCGCGTTTGCACGAGAAATCGGGTTGGAGCCCAGAACGACGGCGGTGAGAAGCCCACAGAGCAACGGTATAGCGGAGAGCTTCGTGAAGACGATGAAGCGAGACTATATCGAGATGATGCCGAAACCAGATAGCCGAACAGCGGTAGGCAATTTGGCCATCGCGTTTGAGCATTATAACGAACACCACCCGCACAGCGCCTTGGGATACCGTTCACCACGGGAATTTCTGCGCAGTCGGGTATCACAACCCTAAGCGGGAAAAAGTGTCTGGACCTATGGGGTCAAATCCA
>NZ_CDBY01000092.1 GCF_000820125.1 Aeromonas simiae
CCCTCAGAGATCCCCTCATTTTTAGAGACTCAAATAATTCCAAGTGTGCGGGTATATAAGCGGTGTTGCTTCAGGTAGTAGATAAATTTATCCATCAACAAGACCGCATTGGCTTCTTTCATTTTAGGCAGCAACTGGTAATAGATGACCCCTTGCCGAAAGAACGAATAGGTTCGGCTCTTGCTGGTATTGACCTTGATCGTTCTCTCTAGACCGACACTGTCTCCAGCCTTACCCAGCAGCGTCAGCAAGACGATGGCCAAGGCACTGAACAAAAACAGTCGGTCACGCCGGACCGGATTACTGATGTGCACATCTCCCATACCCATGCCGAATTTGTAATCTTTGATATCCCGAAAACTGGTCTCGATACCCCAGCGCTGGCCGTATAGTTGCAACGCCTTGGCGGCACTCAGATCGGTCCGGTTACTGGCCAGAAACCACGCGTCTTTCATGCCACTCTTGTGACAACAATAGACCCGCTCGACAGGCTGTCGTTGCCCAGTGAGCTCCACCTCCTTGAGGGTTCGGGTGCGCCCGGTCGGCGTTAGCCAGTCGCGGGCGGGAACCTGCTCTCCACCAGAGTAACCAACCAAAATATTTCCTTTAAATCTAATGATATAGGCAAAGCCTAGCTCTTGTTCCAGGCGCTCGAACAGCTCCATGTAACCAAACCCACGGTCAGCGACTACCGTCACGAAGATACCTTCTGGCAGGGTCTGCTTGAGTTTGGTGAGCAGCTCTTTCTCATGGGCATTGCGTTGCCCTTTGAGCAACGATTTTCGATGGGTTTTCCACAGCAGCGGAGTACTGCGGCCATGGTTGGTTTGCAGGCTGATAACCAAGGTGCTGTGATCATCGGCATCGAATTCGGTCCAGTCCATGGATACCACGATCTCGGTGCGTTCACCGACCACATAGGGAACCCAATCGTCAAAGAGGCTCCAGACGTTGAGCTTGGTGTTAGTGAGCAGGCGGTCCACCTGTTTCACCGCATGTTTGCGCTCGAGACCATTGGCCAAGGAGAGACCATTCCCGATGGCGTGGATGGCCAGCGAACCGGATTCGATAACCCCGAGGGTTGCATTGGCCAGGGAAAGAACACGCTTGGCATGCATGTCCTGTCCAAATATCTCGTTGATGTGGTTGAGGATTAGATCGTGGTTAAACATGGCGATTATCTGTCGGGTATTAGCTGGTCAAGGATGGCGATCATACCTCAGAAGCCGCGCCACGCCTCGCTCATACGAGGGGATGGTTAAG
>NZ_CDBY01000093.1:0-17520 GCF_000820125.1 Aeromonas simiae
CTATGGGGTCAAATCCAGTATGCGGCTACGATCCACCATCGAATGCGCAGCTCGCCCAAACCGAACCGGTCAGTGCAAGCAGCACCACTCCTGCGAACCCAGCCTGAGCAGCCTGCTGAGTAGTGTTGGCCACCTAGTAACGTAGATTGACAGTTCCATGGCAGCGTATGGCCAATCCAAGCACATAGGGTAGCAAAGAGTCACCTTTTACCACGGACAGACTCCTTCAACGTTGTTCCGTGTTGCCGCACCCCATACATGAACTCCAAATCCGCTAATTTCAATGAATTCAACTTCAACAGGGAATCGACAAATCTGTTGTTTGATAGCCGGTACTTCTTTGTTTTCCTGCGGTCTTTGGCATCATACCTAGCTTCCACTCGTTGCCACATAAACTTACAGATATACGCGATTTGCTTTAACGGATGCTTGAGCTTTTGAAACAGAACAGGCCTGCGTTTTCGAACCTTGACATTGAGTGGCATACACTGCAATCCAAGTGTCTTACGAAACCTCCTCCACTCTGGTGAATAGGAGCTTTTGCATCTAACCAAGAGGTGAAAGTGGGGCATCCAACGTTGATACTCTGATTGATAATCCACTTCAAAAAAGCCTATGACAATGTCCGTTACACCTGCTCGTTCTAGTTGTTTGCGGAGCTTATCTTTCAAACGAGAAATATCGAGTTGCTTTAACTCGCGGACCATCTCATCATAATAGATGAAGGTTGCAATCCTCCACTCTGTATAGTCTTCACAGAACAGCGTCAGTTGACTTATCTTCTTTACTCGCAAGCTCCTTATACATTCAGGGCATGCCAGACTATAACAAGGTTCATCCTCATCACAGTCTGATAGTTTTTCAGCAAGTAACCTCGCACTATTGAGACTAGATGTAGATAGCGTCTTTACGCGTACTTTCTTTTCATTCCAACATGCTTCGAGCGTCTCAAACTTTGGCAGCAAAGATTCGACGTCGATAAACTCGCTTATTCTTGCATTCATGAACTTGTTCATTATGAATACCTAATGATTCGTGGCTGACATTCTCAAAGCCATAGACTACCCATGAGCCAGCACAACAACATGCTTTACCTTCATTGAGTAGAAACAAGCGTTCTGTCGTGAAACAGTGAACTTAACTAGAGGGCGTCGGTAATGGTTGAGAATGTGAAGAGGACAATCAAGCACAACAACTTAGCTGCTCATATACTGGACTCACTCTGGTTTGGTATATTGCAAGGCATTCATCCAGTCTTGTATATCAGAAGAGCGCCACATCACTCGTCGACAGCCTTTCTGTTGAACTGAACTTGGAAAGTTTCCCTTCTTTATCAGACGATAGATCGTAGCGCGAGAGATGGTGCAACATTCGATAACTTCGGCCAGGTTCAGCAAACGCGTTTCATGTTTCATAAATGACTCCTCGTAATGGTCGAAGGTCATTTACAGATTTCGAAAACAGGGGCTGCGCAGCGCATTCTCTGCTCCTCAATGTCGCATGCAGAACGTACAGAAACCCGGTGAAAGCTCCACCACCATGCAGTCCTATGCCCCAGTTAGGTGTTAGGCGCTCATCTTGGGACAGACTTCAGCTTAAGGGCCACTCTCATGGTTGCCGCATCCAGAGAGACGTTGTGATAGAGACAAGGAGCGAGCCGGGATACATCCCCATGGCAGGTGACTCGATAGATGGTTGAAACTGTTGAGTGTGTGGTTCATTGGCATGGCTAACCACTGCCTCAGGAGCACTCAGCGCTAGGGAAAGAGAAGAGAGAAGAGAGAAGAGAGAAGAGAGCAGAACTGGCCACTCAATGCAGAGTGTCTCTCGCGTTACAACGTTGTACGTTGCAGCAACGTACAACGTCGATAACAAAAAATCAACATAAGTATTTGAAAGATAAGATAATAATGAACATTGCAAACGGTGATGATAATCTGCAATCTTCAACAGTGGCAGGAAGGCAAATGGTCTGGTTGACCGAAGTCTGGTAACTATCTCTCCTTGATTGTGCTCTGATCTCTCGGGTCTGTCCGAGAGATCAGATGGACAAACCTAAGCAGAAAGTCAGCTGGTAGTGGCTGTGCAACCAAGATCTAGTTCAGGCGTAGTCTCGAATCCACTGGACGACGCCATCACCTAGATGCATTGCACAACCTATCATGGTCGACATGAATGGTTCGGCTTTCATCGCAACAGTGCTGCTGAGCGCGGCTTGACGCTCAGGTTGTCAAGTGCCGCCGCGCACCTCGGAACAAGTCCCCACACAGGATGGAGGGCCTATGTAAGCCATCAACACAGTTACAGCTGTATCAACAAGTCAGTGTGGTGAACACCAGTTATCAGTAGATGAGAGCAACCTGCGGCTTGATATCAGATCCCATTCACTACGATGTAGTCACTAACGTATCCAGATGGTCTGCCCAGCGCTGTAACCACTCTCGGCTTTGCTCGGTGTATCTATGAAGATCATATGTACCGATCAAACCTTTCTTGGTATGTCCGAGAATGGCTTCTGCAACTTCAGAAGGACATTGCAGACGAGACAGTCCTGTTCTAACAGTTCGACGGAGATCGTGGGGAGTCCATCGAGGGATATCTAACATCAAGTCTGCTTCCCTCATTGCCCAAGCACTTTCCGTTAACTGCTTCTGTTTAATTGGCTTTCCTGTCCTCTGGGATGGGAACAAGTAAACCTCATTTCCTATCTTATTTGTTCTGAGAAAATTGATGCATTGACGTGGAAGCTGAATCTCTCTTGCGACACCAGTCTTTGACTCTCTGATATGGAATACTCCATCATCAATATCAATGTTTCGCCAAGCAGCTTCACATATTTCACCTGTTCGGCACCCAGTCCACAGCGTCATTCTAAATATGTTCTTTTGCACTTCAGTGAATTTTGAGCCAGGCAACCAAGCCAGAAACAGCTTAAGTTCATCGTCATTCAAAAAACGACTACCCTTTTTTGATGTCAGCTTCACCTTAGTTCGAACCAAACTCACTTTTGCTTGAAGCGCAGGGTTGATAAATTGATCGTCAAACTTTCCCATCCCCATTGAATAATCGTAAGCGGCTAGAATTTCGCGCAATACATTTCCAGCCTGAACATTAGCGCCTCGACTCACGATGGACATAACAAGATCAATAATATCTTGTCTACTCACATCACGAGCCAATCGCTCACCAAGCATTGGAACAGCATCGCCATACAGAGTGCGCCTAGCCTCATCCTGGCCCTTCTTTTTTCTTGCTCCGCTCTTTATAGCGCCATTAGGCAACACTTGATCTTCTATATGATTCTGTAGGTAAAGCTCGATCATCGCTTGAAGGGTGAACTTTCCTAGTGCGCTTTCATTCTTGATTTGCTGTTTAAGCTCAAATGCGGCCGCTCTCGCTTCTGTAGCCGGACATCGACCTTGTTGCCTGATGAGCTTGAGCTCCCGTAGTTTTATACGGGCCTGCTCTAAGGATACGGCTGGAAATACGCCAAGTGAGATCTGAATTAATTTATTTGTTACTGGACTCGTATAGCGATAAAAAAATGTCTTTTTACCCGTCTTCCCGCAAGTAACACGAAGCCCTCTGTTGACCCCATTGTCAGCCTTATCGCTATCTGATGGCTTCATGACTTCAATTGCTCTAAAGGACAGTGCTTTGTTACCCTTGTCCGCTGGCATACCGGCCTCCTATGGCTGATGCATACGAGATCCTAACTTGACCGCATGCATAGGGCTCAATGTCTGTGTAGGCTACAAAACAAAAACCTACATTTCAACCTACACTTTCGCCTGCGATTGGGTGAGATCTAGTGAGACTCTCAGAGCAAACAAGATACCATGCAATCAACGTAACACATTGTTAGATTGGCACTTATATCGAGATAACTGCATGTCAGCACTAGAGAATCTTACCAATCACACACCAATGATGCAGCAGTACCTGACGCTCAAGGCGGAGAACCCGGAGATCCTGCTGTTCTACCGCATGGGCGACTTCTATGAGCTGTTCTACGACGACGCCCGCAAGGCCTCCCAACTGCTCGACATCTCCCTGACCAAGCGCGGCCAGTCGGCCGGTAGCCCGATCCCCATGGCCGGCGTGCCCTATCACGCCATCGAGGGCTATCTGGCCAAGCTGGTGCAGCTTGGCGAATCGGCCGCCATCTGCGAGCAAGTGGGGGACCCGGCCACCAGCAAGGGGCCGGTGGAGCGCAAGGTCATTCGCATCATCACGCCAGGCACCGTCTCCGACGAGGCGCTGCTCACCGAACGTCAGGACAACCTGATCGCCGCCGTCTATCACGATGGCCACCGCTTCGGTTACGGCACCATGGACATCGGCTCCGGCCGCTTCTTCATCAACCAGTTCGAGAAAGAAGAGACCCTGCTGGCCGAGCTGCAACGCACCAATCCGGCGGAGCTGCTCTATCCCGAATCCTTCGCCTTCCTGCACCATGTCGAGGGTCGCCGCGGCCTGCGCCGCCGCCCGGAGTGGGAGTTTGAGCTGGGCACCGCCCGCAAGCTGCTCTGCCAGCAGTTCGGCACCCAGGATCTGGTGGGCTTTGGCGTCGAGCAGAGCGAGACCGCCCTGTGCGCCGCCGGCTGCCTGATGCAGTACGTGAAAGACACCCAGCGCACCGCCCTGCCCCATATCCGTAGCGTGCGCCTCGAGCAGCCCGATCACGCGGTCATCATGGACGCCGCCACCCGCCGCAACCTGGAGCTGACCCAGAATCTGGCCGGCGGTCACGACAACACCCTCTCCGCCGTGCTCGACAGCACCGCTACCCCCATGGGCAGCCGGCTGCTTAAGCGCTGGATCCACCAGCCGATCCGCGATCGGGTGATCCTCAAAGGCCGTCAGAGCACCATCAAGGAGCTCATCGAGCAGAACCTCTACGACGAGCTGGGCGGTTTGCTGCGCCAGGTCGGCGACGTGGAGCGGGTGCTGGCGCGCCTGGCCCTACGCTCGGCCCGCCCGCGCGATCTGACTCGTCTGCGGCAGGCCTTTGCCCAGTTGCCGGAGCTACAGCGCCTGCTGGCGGGCAGCGAGCACGAGGCGGTGCAGCAACTGCGCGAGCGGGCCAGCACCTTCCCCGAGCTGCTGGATCTGCTGGAGCGCGCCGTGATGGAGGTGCCGCCGGTGCTGATCCGCGATGGCGGCGTCATCCGTGAAGGGTTCAACACCGAGCTGGACGAGCTGCGCGATCTGGCCAACGGCGCCACCGCCAGCCTGGCCCGCATCGAGGAGCGCGAGCGACTGCTGACCGGCATCAACACCCTCAAGGTGGGCTACAACAAGGTGCACGGTTTTTATATCGAGGTGAGCCGCGCCAACAGCCATCTGGTGCCGGCCCACTACATCCGCCGCCAGACCCTCAAGAACAACGAGCGCTACATCATCGATGAGCTGAAAAAGTACGAGGACAAGGTGCTCACCGCCCAGGCCCAGGCGCTGGCGCTGGAAAAACGCCTCTATGAGGAGTTGCTCGACGCCCTGCTGCCGCACCTGGCCCCATTGCAGGAGTCCGCCGCCGCCCTGGCCGAGCTGGACGTGCTCGGCAACCTGGCCGAACGCGCCGAGACCCTGAACTACTGCTGCCCCGAGCTGGTGAATGAGGATCGCATCGAGATCGAGGCTGGCCGCCATCCTGTGGTCGAGCAGGTGATGACCGATCCCTTCATTGCCAACCCGATCAGCCTCAGCCGGGCCCGCCACATGCTGATCATCACCGGCCCCAACATGGGCGGTAAGTCCACCTACATGCGCCAGAGCGCGCTCATCGTGCTGCTGGCCCACATCGGCGCCTTCGTGCCGGCCGAGCGGGCGGTGATCGGCCCCATCGATCGCATCTTTACCCGCATCGGGGCGTCGGATGATCTGGCCTCCGGCCGCTCCACCTTTATGGTGGAGATGACCGAGACCGCCAACATCCTCAACAACGCCACCGCCCAGAGCCTGGTGCTGATGGACGAGATCGGCCGCGGCACCAGCACCTATGACGGGCTGTCGCTGGCCTGGGCCTGCGCCGAGCAGCTGGCGAGCAAGATTGGCGCCTACACCCTGTTTGCCACCCACTACTTCGAGATGACCCGCTTGCCAGAGCTGCTGGAAGGGCTGGCCAACGTTCATCTGGATGCGGTCGAGCACGGCGACACCATCGCCTTTATGCATGCGGTGCAGGAGGGGGCGGCCAGCCGCTCCTACGGCCTACAAGTGGCGGCGCTGGCCGGGGTGCCGAAAAGCGTCATCCATCAGGCTCGCCACAAGCTGGCCGAGCTGGAGAGCGGCGATCACAGCAAGCCTGCGGCCAATGCGGCGCCGCGCCCGCAACCAGCCCCCCTGCCCCACCCCGTGGTGGAAGAGCTGGCCGGGATCAAACCCGACGAGCTGAGCCCGCGTCAGGCACTCGATCTGCTCTATCGCCTCAAGCAACTGCTGTAACCAGGCCAAGGATAAAAAAAGGGGAACCTCACGGTTCCCCTTTTTGTTGTGGCGGGCGATGCCCTTAGGCCGGGCCGATACGATCCACCAGATTGAGGTGGGGTACCCCACCCTGACGCTTAAGGTTCTGGTGATACTCCAGCTGGCGCTGGCTTTCACGCTTGAGGCCGAGCATCAGTGAGTAGCACATGGCCAGCATGATCACCGAGAAGGGCAGCGCCGCTATGATGCTGGCGGCCTGCAACGCGGCCAGCCCACCCGAGAGCAGCAAGATGGCCGCCACCAGACCCTGGCCCAGCCCCCAGACAGCGCGGTGCAACACGGGCGGCTCCTGATCCCCGATCGAGAGCAGGGTGGTGATGACCAGGGTGCCCGAATCGCTGGAGGTGATGAAGTAGGTGCAGATGAGCAGGGTCAGCACCCCCTTGGCAATCAGCCCAATGGCGCCCCAGTCCATCAGCTCGACCGTTTTGTAAAGCGCCAGGGTGACGTCCTCATTGACCGCAGCCACCACGCCGCCTGCGCCAAACAGCTCGAGGTTCATGGCACTGCCGCCAAACACGGTCAGCCACAGCATGCCGAGCAGGGAGGGCACCAGCAGCACCCCGAGCACGAATTCACGGATGGTGCGCCCTTTGGAGATGCGGGCGATAAACATGCCGACAAACGGCGCCCAGGCAATCCACCAACCCCAGTAGAAGGCGGTCCAGCTCGATTGCCAGGCCGAGGTACCGTTGGCCTCGGTGTTGGTCCAAAAGCTCAGGCGAATGATATTTTGCAGGTAGTCGCCGATGTTCTGCACATACCCGTTGAGGATGTAGGTGGTCGGCCCCATCGCCAGAAACAGCAGCAGGATGAAGATGCTGAGCCAGACGTTGAGCTCGGAGAGGATCTTCACCCCGCGCCCCACCCCGGAGACCGCCGACAGGGTGGCGATGACGCTGATGATGCCGATGAGCCACAACTGGTTGGTCTGAGAGACCTCGAGCCCCAACATCTGGTTGAGGCCGGTGTTCATCTGAGCGACCCCGAGCCCGAGTGAGGTGGCCACACCAAACACGGTACCAAACACCGCCAACACGTCGGCGGCGTGGCCCCAGAAGCCGTAGATCCGCTCGCCGAGAATGGGATAGAGCACGGAGCGAATGGCCAGCGGCAGCTTGCGCCGATAGCTGAAAAACGCCAGCGATAGGCCGACGATCACATAGATGGCCCACGGATGCAGACCCCAGTGGAAGAAGGTGAGGCGCATCGCCACTTGGGCGGCCTCGGGGGTCATCCCCTCGGTGATGAAGGGGTTGGACTGCAAGTGATAGATGGGTTCGGCAATGCTCCAGAACACCAGCCCGATCCCCATGCCGGCACTAAACAGCATGGCGAACCAGGAGAAGTAGCCAAAATCCGGTTCCTGATCGTCGTCACCCAGCTTGATGCTGCCAAAACGGCTGAACATCAGATAGATGGCGAAGAACAGAAACAGGGCGACCACCAGGATGTAATACCACTTGAAGGCGGCGATGATGGTGTCTTTGGCGCCGGTAAACCAGATGCCGGCCTCCTTGGGATCAAACACCCCAAGCAGCAGAAACAGGGTGACTACGGTCAGGGCCGTGACGGCCATAGTGGGGTTGAGCCCCTTAAAAAAACCATGCGTTGCTCGCATCGGGCCTCCTTAGTTCTGGTTGAAAAACTCTTCGCCAACGTGCTCACCGGCACCGCCGATGGCGCGATAGACCAGCTGGCCCACCGGATATTCCCGATGATCCACCAGGGTCACCGAAGCCTGTCCGTTCACCGCCGGCCGCTTGCCGAGGAAGATCGCCATGGGGACGCCGACATTGGAAACCCCGCTGGTGATCCAGAGGCGATTGAAGTCGTAGCTGCCACCGATGAACTCGAGCTGGGCCAGGCCATTGTCGAGACCAGAGAGATAGAAGTTCATGGCACTTTCATCGGGGAAAAGATGCACCAGCACATAGGAGTAGCGCAGTTCATTCACCAGTTCCTTTAAACTGAAAGCACCTGTCTCACTGTATGAGAGTGGCAACTCCCCATCGTAGTGGTGAACCTTAAGATTGTTCGGGTCTTCATCGTAAGCGGGTTGATAGCGAACAAATGCAGCAGTATCAGGAAGTTCATAACGCACACGGACTACTTTGAGTGCGTCAACCAGTGACTTGATGTCGAGGGTCTCGCTCATGATTGACCTCCTCTAGGCTCTATTTATGAGTCAAAAGGGGGCTAATTTATCATAAATTCATTAGAGCATAAAACTTTTGATGTTGAATCATATTGACCCTTCCGACAGCAAAAGGGAAAATGTGGCATCTCTTGAGGCGGACAATGACACCGTGAACAAACATGACGAGCTACTGGTCGCACTGCGACAGATCATTCGTGCTATCGACCTGCACTCCAAGCGCTTGATCAAGGAGGCGGGACTGACGGCGCCACAACTGTTGCTGCTCAAAGGAATGAATGATCTTGGCAACGCCTCGATGCGCCAGCTGGCCGATCACACCAACATGAGCCAGGCCACCGCCACCACCATCATGGATCGGCTGGAGTCACGGGGGCTGGTGATCCGGGTGCGCAGCGAGAGCGACAAGCGTAAGGTTCATGCCAGCCTCACCGAGGCGGGCCGCGAACTGCTGGCCGATGCGCCGACCCCGCTGCAAGAGAGCTTTATCCTGCGCTTCCAGGCATTGGAAGAGTGGGAGCAGAGCCTGCTGCTCTCCTCGGTGCAGCGCATCTCGAGCATGATGAACGCCAACGCCATCGATGCCGCGCCCGTGCTCAGCGTACGCCCGCTGACCGAAGAGAAGGCATGAACCCACAGCCATAAAAAAAGCTCCCGAAAGGGAGCTTTTTTTATGGCTCGGCATTAATCCTCGAGGGAGATGCCGATATTGGAGACCCCACCCTGCGCCGCAAACGCCTTGATGGCGAGGATGCTGTCGCTGTCACGCTCGAAGGCGACCCGCTTTTGCAGCTCAACCTGGAACTCCAGCTCATTTTCGAACACCTCGTGTTCATAGAGCTCGTCGTCTTCCATCTCGCGCCCTTCCAGCATCTCAATGAAGCCGGCCACACAGCCGATAGAGGCATGGCTCGCCTCCTCAGACTCCTCGCCCACCCGGCAGATCACCGAGTTGTAGGCACAACCCAGCGCAACACAGGCATCCAGCGCCGGGTAGGCGCCATAGCTGTCAAAGCGGGTCGGGTCCGGGATCTGGCTCTCGAACTCTTCGAGCAGGGCGCTCAGGTTGACGCGCGAGCCCTTAACCGTGAGATATTCCCACATCTGATCCAGCGTCTGGCGAAAGGCCATCGCGCTGCCAAAGCCGGATGCCTGGGCAAACAGGGCGTAGTTAGGGTACATGCGCTCGGCCAAGGCCAGGGCAAAAACAGTCTGTTGCCAGGGTTGCAGCTCTCGCAGCCGCTTGTAGAACTTGTCACCGAACACGGGGGACTCCTCTCAGTCAGTTGCGGCCGATTGTATCCCAATGGCCGGGGTGGCGAGAAATGAAATGCGGCTGGTCGGCTATCTTGGCAAAAAATGTGGGGTAAGATGAAGGACATAGGCGCCAGCTCGACAACAAGGACAGAATAATGAGCCAACGTACCCTGCTCCTGCTCAGCCAGGATAACGCCCACTACGAACGCCTGCTCAAGGCGGCCCACCTTCCCCACCTGCGGATCCTGCGCGCCGATAGCGATGCCGAAGCCAAGGCCAAGATTGGGGAGGCCCATATCCTGATGGCCGAGCCGGCCCGAGCCAGGCCACTGCTGGCACAGGCTAGCAAGCTGGTCTGGCTGCAATCGACCTATGCTGGCGTCGATATTCTGCTTGGCCCTGGCGAGCGCCGTGATTACCAGCTCACCAATGTGCGCGGCATCTTCGGCCCCCTGATGAGTGAATATGTCTTCGGCCACCTGCTGGCCCTGACCCGCCAGATCGTCCACTACCGTGAGCAGCAGCGCCAGAAGGTGTGGCAAAGCCGCCCCTACGAAAGCTTGCGGGGCAAGACCCTGCTGATCCTCGGCACCGGTAGCATAGGCCAGCACATCGCCCAGACCGGCCATCACTTCGGCATGCAGGTGCTCGGCGTGAGCCGCAGCGGCCGTGAGCGCCCAGGGTTTACCCAGGTTTACCAGGTGCCGGCACTCAACAAGGTGCTGCCCCAGGCCGATGTGATCGTCAGCGTGCTCCCCTCCACCCGAGAGACACGCCATCTCTTCAACGCCGAGCGCTTCAGTTACTGCAAACCAAGCGCCATCTTCTTCAACGTGGGGCGCGGCTCGGCGGTGGATAGCACAGCGCTGCTCACGGCCCTTCGCACCGGCAAGCTCGGCTTCGCCGTGCTCGACGTGTTCGAGCAAGAGCCCCTGCCGGCCGACTCTCCCCTGTGGGGCCAGCCCAACTTGACCATCACCCCCCACAACAGCGCCTACAGCTTCCCCGAAGACGTCGCCCAGATCTTCATTCGCAACTACATCCGCTTCATCGATGGACAACCGATGGACGGCAAGATTGACTTCGATAAGGGCTATTAAGCCTCACCTTTACAGGTTGTATCAGGATGCGTCCAGCTTGGTACAACCGGCGCTCCCATCCTTCGCTGAGCCACTTCTTCCTGCGCAGGCCTAGCGAGCGCGCACGGGCCGGACTTGCCACCTAAGTTGGACAGAGAGCGAAAGGGGGTAGGCACACCGCGTTAACGGTATCGCTAAGAGGGACAGAGAGGCAGAGAGGCAGAGAGGCAGAGAGGCAGAGAGGCAGAGAGGGGATTTTGATTTCCGAACTAATTAAAAATAAGTTTAATTTTTAAACGATGGATTGCGTTTAGACAAAGGAACGGGGCCAACGGCCCCGCTACATTTCCCGATTTAAACCGCTTGAGCCAAATGCTGACGGTAGCGACCACGCCACTTGTCATGCTCTTCCTGATTGCCCTTCTCGGCCCAGAATTCACAGATATCCCGCGCCAGATCCGCTGCCATGGCATGATCTTCATCGCGCCGGCTCAGTAGATAGTCACCTAGCCAGGATTGATACTGTTCCATATTTATCTCCTTATCGCAGATGGTCTGAATGTCTCCCGTCATGCCCAAGCATGGTCAAAATAAAACCTTTCTACTCTAACCTTTATTGACGGCGTTGGCTATGCCCATCGCATCAAGCAGCCATCCTGCGGGCTCAACGCGAATCTGATACTCCTCCATGGCCTAGTTGCTAGGCTGCGGAGTTCAGAGCGCTTTCGATCGCTGTCATACACACAAAATCATTAAATGACATTAAGCCATGGGATGACCTTTTATATATTTTATCTCTACACACCCAATTTATTTTTCAATCAGTTCAACAGCACATTAAAAATATTCAGACTGACAATATAAGCGTCTAGCCCCTTAATCACGCGGCCGCCGGGTAATCAATCTGCAACCGCGGCGAATAGATCAGCACTTTATCTCTGCCTCTCTATCCCCATGGTTCAATAACCGAACTCCTTGCGCGACTCGGCCTCGGTAATTTGATAGTCAGGGAGTGAACGGGCTAAATCATTTAGCACTCGTTCATAATCTTCCTTGTGTGTTAACACAATGCCGTACTGTCCTGTCGCTCTTGGCATCTCCTTAATTTCTATCCCATAGATGTCCCTAAATATGGAAATTTCACCATAGCCTTTGAACTGGCAGCCACTATGAAACACTCTTGGTTTCATATTGGTTATTTTAAAGGCCAGAAATGCACCTGCACCTGCACCGGCCAGTGCCAGTGGGCCAACCAAGCCCACCGCGATAATGCTGCCCACAATCAACAGACCACCAATTCCGCGTGCAATGGTGTAAGCCACTTCCGGGATCTTGTCCTGCTGGGTGTAGTAAATCCCCTTAGCAGTCATTCGGTAGTGATAGAGTTGATTGGGTAAATAAAGAAAGCGGACTTGAAACGCTGTTAACACACTCAAAAAAAGAAAAATCCACATCGAATCACGAGCGTTTGACTGCACCTCAAATAAAAAAATGGAAAGACTGATAACTAAAAAAAAACCACTAGCGATCCCTGTGATTAACCACACTAACCGCTGTTGATGTTCAATCTCCCACTCATACAAGATTGGCTCTTTTTGCAACTCAAGGTACTGCTCGCTGTAGTAGTGGTTGGCGCCATCAGCCTCTGCACTCTCTGCGTTCTGCTTGTGTTCTGTGGTGTCACTCATCTTATTTCAACTCTATCAAGGTGCCCTGGGCAGGCAGTTTATCATCGATTTCGGCGGTCAATACGACCCCTTTGGCCAGGGTGCCACGGGCCATAAAACGCAAGGGCTGGCCACTTAAACTCTCTGCTGCCGGGTAACCTATCTGCAACCGCAGTTCATCCCCCTCATTGGCAACAACCGCCAGTGTCACCTGTCCAGCCCCTTGGCTAGTCACCTTGATGGCCGCCTCTTGCGCAGCCCCAAGCACAGGAGTTAGCACGGAGGCGGGGTAGCTCTGCTTGGCAAGCTGATAGCCAAGCCGCTTTATCGACAGCTGCAAGGTGATGGTGCGCAGGTGCGGCGGCAGCGCAACGGTCAGCTTCCCCCTCTTGAGCTCCACCGTCGGCTGACAAGCAACCCGCTCATATTGGAGCAGCTCTTCAGCCGCAGGCCACCCGGCTGGTTTGGTGCCCCAAGTGGATTGCAACAACCAGCGCTCGATAGGCAGGCGGCTGTAGCGTGCCAGTATCACGGTGGCGGCCAGATAGAGCAGGGTGCCGATACCGATAGCGACAACCATCCAGGGAGCCCAGATTGCACCGAGTGATGAACCCATCCCTCTCAACAGCAAGGAAACCCCGGGCGCGCCCATTTGCATACCCAAGCTAACCTGCTTGAGCTGGTAGCCAAATCTCTCCATATCGGCATTGGTATCATCCTTTAGCTTGGCGCGTGTTTCCCACGCCTCCAACCCTGCCGCCAGCAGCCCCAGCCCGGTCATCCAGCTGGTGGTGAGGGTAAAGCGGCGCACCAGGGCGGGGTTTGCTTCTCTGGCTTTCGCCAAGGGTTGATTAAGTAAGTGTGAGGGCACCACCACCTGCCCCTGCTTGATGGCCACCATGGCGCTGCCGGTCCAGGCGGCGGTGTAGGCCAGATTGCGGCTCAGCTCCAGCTGTGCGGCGGGGTTGCCCTGCAGTTTGCGAGCACTCTCGTCATACCCTTGCAGCGCGACCGTCAGGTTGGCGATATTGAGCAGGGCCGCCAATCCGCCAAAGTTGCCCCATCCCTGCCATACCTTGGCGGCCGCTTGCGCCCCTCTAGCCCCTTGTCGCTGCAAGGTGAGGTAGCTCACCATTCTGCGTTCAAAATCCTGCTGTAAACCACCTTCCAGCAGCAGCAGGCGGGGCCATTTCAGTTGCGACCACTCGGCCCCCGCCACTTTCATCCGGCCAAGGTGGCCCTCTGTGATTTTAGTGTCTGCGGTTGTCGCCAACTTGTTCAGCAGGTTGCCCTGCACCTGAGCCACAAAGGCCTTGCTCTCGGCCACAAACCCGGAGTTGATGCGCACCTGCTGACCGGTGTGAATTGATTCGAGTACCACCAGGCTCAGAGTGCGGCCAAGTTTTTCACCGCTGAGCAGATGCGGATGCAGCAACTCACTGAGCTGTTGCCATGGCTGGATGGCCACCCCGGCGATGGCCGCTTTGAGGGCGCTCATGGTCGCCTTGGCCCCCTCATGGAGCCCGCCAAACAGCTTGCTACTGCTCAGAAGATCGTTACTGGCTATCGCCTCCATCGCCGCCAGCGCGTTGGCGACGCCGGTGATATTACCCACCCCAATCCAGCCGGGGTTGTTCTCGAGCGCTTCTTTAACTTCGATATCAAAGCCGTAGTGCGCCAGCGCGGGCAGCGCCCCCTTTTTCAATGCCTTGGTCAGTGCAGCACCCCGTTGGGTGTCGGGAGCAAAAAACAGACTAAAGAGCCACTGGCCGCTACTGACCAGCAGCAGGGTCTGGGCATCCTCCGTCTGGCTATCGAGCCCCAACAGCAGGGGGGAGATCGGTAAGGCCTGCAATAGTTGCAGAGCATCGTCATAGGTAGCCAACCAGCGCGGGCGCAGGGCATCCATGCCTTGCGCGTACTGCTGGATAATCCCTTCCAGCCCAGACCAGTTCACTTCGTCATCAAAGCGCACCCCGGGCCAGCTGGCCCACTTGTCGGGGTTGATGCCCAGCTGCTTGAGCGCGGCATGCTGCGCCATCAGGCTCTGCTCGGCACCAGGGTCTATGTAGTGATTACCGCTCCCCTGACGCTCTTTGTACTTCTCTTTGGCAACCAGGTACGACTGCAGCTGCTTCTTGAGCTTGAAGGTCGCCAGACGGTCACCCCTGGCCGACGCAGGCAGGCTGCCCTCCTCGAGTGGGGGCAGGGCCAGCATCTCGGTGATACCGGCCATGGTCCAGCGGTGGCGGGTGTCATCGTCATTAAAGGGCTGCTCATGGCGGATAGCGATATCGCTCAGACGCATCGTCACATCGTGCATATCCGAGATAAGGTCATCGAGTGCTACCACCAAGGCGCTTTGCAAATCTGGCATACCGGCCTTGCAGGCATCCGCTGAGCCTGCCGGTTTGTCACGCCACAGCTTGCCGGGCTCAACCCCTTCGGGCGCCTTGAGAGGGGCGCAGCTGTCGACGAATCCCTCGTTGGGCAAGCCCATGTCGGCCACGTGGCTGGAGAGCAGATCCAGCAACCCGGCATGCTCGCCCCCCATCTCGCTGGCCAACGAGTGCAGATTGAATGAGCGCATCCCTTTGCTGCGCAGGCTGTTCTGCTCGCAGTACTCCTTTTTCAGCCGCTCGGTCCAGCGCTGATGGGAGAAGGCCATCGCCACCTTGTGGTTGGCAGGGTAGAGCAAATGCCCTTTGCTCCCCTTGCTGGCATGGATAAACTGGCTGCCTTTGACCTCGTACTCATCGAGCTCTTTCGCTATTTCATCAAATACATAGAGCCAGCCATCGCGCAGCTGGCGCAGGGTATAGGGGTTAGCCTTAAGGGCCAGCGGGCCTTTAAAGTCTTTAGCCGGCAGGGGGTGAGGCTGCGTGGCGGGCACCTCAAACACCTCACCGAGGGCATAACGCACCGGTACTAGGGCAATATCTTTGTCACAGAAAGAGCAGGGGCAGACTGGGCTTTTGCAATCCTTATTGCTGGCCGCGCCAGCCACTTGATTGGGGGTCGTCATGAGGAAACTTCCTGTGCGGTGGCGTGCTGCTCGGCCCAGTTGGCGGCCTGTTCAACACGTTGTGACGGGGTTTGTACCGAGGGTAAAGTCAGCAACTTGGTCAGGGTCGGGTAGTCATCACTGCCCCACCATCCATCGCCAACAAACCCCAACACATTGAAAAACAGCAGTTGCTCGCGCTCGGTCTGAAACCCCAGCTGATAAGCCTGCTTGGCCCAACGGGCAATCCAACTGCGCGGGTCACTCTGCTCGGCCAAGCGAGCCGGAAACCAACGCACCATATGGCGATGGGTGACCTCCAGCTGATGCTGCCAGCTCAGCTCACCCAGCCGCTCCCACTGGGTATCCGTGATCCTGAATTTTTCACCCAGCGGAGCCGCCAGCGCATCCCCAACCAGCCAATGGTGCCACCCTGCCCGGCTCGGCAACCAGACTTGCGCTATCCCCTGCCAGAGCCAGGGGTCAGCATCCACCAGCAGGCAAGCCATGGTCTCTGGGGCTGCCAACTTGAGCAGAATGCGGCTGCCGTAGGGGCTTTCTACCTCGATCAGTCGGCGCAGCTGATCTGCCAGCGGCAAGAGCGACAAGGGGGACGCAAGCAGCCATCCCGTATTGGCAGGCAGTGTCTGAAACCAGCGGAGCAACGGCTCGCTGACCTGCACCAGACAAGGTGATACCTCGCGCAGGGTGTCCCAGGGGGCGTAGAGATAAAGAGGTTGATAAGCCGGATTATCCGCAATCTCAAACAGTTGCCGCTCCAGCTCAGGAAGCTGCGCCCCATCCAGTAGCAGATAGAGGCGCTCCCCCTCGGCAAGGGTGAACTCGGGCAAGACCATTACTGGCTCCCCTCTTTGGCCAGTTGCTCACAGATCTCACACACCGGCTCTGCGGATTTGAGCGTCGCTATCTGGCGTACCGGGTCAACCGGTGCCGGCGGCGGCACGACTTCCACCTCATCGGGTTGCACCGGCATCTGCCCCGCCCAGCCGGAGCCGGAGCCTGGGCTGCCGCCGGAGTTCATCTTGATGGAGCCACCCGAGAGGGTGACCCCGCTCGGGTCGATTTTGACAAAGCTGCCACCGACTTTCAGGGTCAGCTCGGCGCCGGCTTCTAGCACTATCTTCATGCCCGCCTTCTGATGCACCTCGCTGCCCGCTTCCACCAGCAGGGACTGGCCGAGCTTCTGGTGCATGCTGGCATCGACGCTAAGCGAGTGGTCACCCTTGATGTGATCGCGCTTCTCCCCCTCCACCGTCAGGTGGTCGCTCCCCTTGATGCGAGTCACTCGCTCATTGTCGATGTCGCGGTGCTCGTCGTGCTTGATGTGCCAGGCGGCATCGTTCTCGATGAGCACGTTGAGATCTTTCTGGCCGTGGATGTAAATCTCTTCCTGGCCTGCCTGATCTTCGAAACGCAGCTCGTTGAAACCCTCGCCCTGGTGGGTCTCAGTGCGCAGCACGGTGCGGGTCTTGTTGGCAGGCAGCTCGTACGGCGGCCGGTTGGTGGCGTGATAGGTGCGCCCGGTGACGATGGGCTGATCCGGGTCACCTTCCAAAAACGAGACGATCACCTCGTGGCCGATGCGCGGGATGGCCATCATGCCGTACTGGCCGCCGGCCCAGCCCTGGCTCACCCGCACCCAGCAGGAGCTCTGGTCGTTGGAGCTGCCGTATCTGTCCCACGGAAATTGCAGTTTGACCCGGCCGTGCTCGTCGCAGTAGATCTCTTCGCCCTCGGGGCCGACCACGATGGCGATCTGCGGGCCATCCACCATCGGTTTGTGGGGCGGCAGAGCGCGCCAGGTGGTGCTGGCTTTGACCACCGCAAAGGCGTTGTGGTAGACGG
>NZ_CDBY01000093.1:17888-55877 GCF_000820125.1 Aeromonas simiae
CGATTCGCGATAGCGAAACTGGCGCACAAAGGCGCCCTGAGAGAGCCCTTGGTTGGCGAGGTTGAAAAACAGCTCGGGCCCGGCGCTCAGCGCTGCGGCGTCATCGGCAAACACGATGCGATGCTGGCCGGCTTCAAACTCGTGAAAGTAGAACAGCCCCTCTTCGGCAGCAAGACGGTTAACGAAATCAAGGTCGGTCTCGCGATACTGGACGCAATACTCGCGCTGGGCGTGCTCATTCTTGAGAGCGAAGGCGTAGTCGGTGATGCCCGCCTCTTGCAGCAGGATGCTGATGATCTCCTGCGGACTCAGGCTTTGGAAGATGCGGGCGTTGTGGCGCAGGCCCAATCGCCACAGGGCCGGTTTGACCTCGGCCACGTAGCGGGTGCGGCGAAAGCCGCTGTCCCCTTGGGCGAACTGGCTCACCACCCCGCACACCCGCCGTTGCAGCTCGCCGTGGTACCACACCAGCAGCTCGCACGGCTGATCGAGCACGGCGGCAAAGTCGATGTCGCTCTGCTGGCTGGCTAGCTCCAGGGTCAGGGTAAAGGGGGTGTTGAGCCCCTCTTCAAGGTCAAAGGCGGCGACGGCGAAGGTGGTGTCGGGAAGCGAGCCCACCTTGACGGTGAACTGAAGTCCGGTCTGGTTGGCCATGGTGGCAAGGCTCCTTTGTGCTTTGCCATTTCACCGCTCGCAGAGGAATGGCAAAGCATAAAAGCTCCGGCGCGGCGCTTGCCACGCCGGAGAAACGGGCCCTTCAGGCCCGATGCACTATATCCACTATCAACAGTGGGAACCGAGGATCAGGCCTCGATCGGCGCACGCCAGTCGTCGGCGCCAGAGGTGCCAGCCACGGTGTGCTCCCAGTCAATCTTGCGATAAGCCATGGAGACCTGGATCAGCTGGGTGAAGTCAGCCTTGGCCGGATCTTGGCAGTGCGGCATCTGGCAGTCGATGTCGACGATGGTGGCATCGGTCAGCACGGTGCTGAAGAAGTGCTCCTGCTTGCCTTCCACGGAGGTGCGGTACCACTTCAGGGTCACCTTCGGCAGCATCTCACCGGACGCCAGGGAGTTGTACATGAGCGGTACGGCCTTGTTCAGGGCCACGGTGAACTTGAACGGCTTGTGCACACGCTGGCCGGACGGCTGACCGGATTGCGGGTCGGTCGGTACGGTGACCACGTGGTTGAATTCTTGTACCAGCATCTCGTCTTCGTGACCCTGCACGAAGATGTTGCCGACGGACTCGGAGGTGAAGGCACCCGCAGTGATATTGCCTTGGGTCTTACCTTCGATGCTGATATAACACGGAGTTGGCATGGATTGCTCCTATTGGTTGAACGGTTATGACACTCACCCGTACCAGAAGGCAGCAACCATGCCAAACTATCACCAAAAAATTTTTATCTTAAAAAACAACAAGTTAAAAATTTACACCAAAATCCCTCTGCGCGAGCAGCGCAAGATATTGCGCAGATCAGGCCATATCGCCAGCAAAAACCGCCCAACTGGTCACAATCACTATTATTTGCGCAATAAGTTGCGCCAATCAGTAGGTTTCACTGATTGTGCTGGCTGTGGATAGAAAAATCCCCGGACAAGCCGGGGATGATCCTTATTGGGTGCCGCCGACCGTGAGGCGGTCGAGCTTGAGGGTGGGCTGACCCACCCCGACCGGCACGCTCTGCCCCTCCTTGCCGCACACCCCGACTCCGCGATCGAGTTGCAGATCGTTGCCGACCATCGAGACCTGGCTCATTGCCTCGGGGCCGTTGCCGATCAGGGTCGCCCCCTTGATAGGAGCGGTGATCTTGCCATCCTCGATGAGGTAGGCCTCGGAGGCGGAGAAGACAAACTTGCCGGAGGTAATGTCCACCTGGCCGCCGCCAAAGTTGGGGGCATAGATGCCGCGCTTGACCGAGGCGATGATCTCCTGCGGATCCGACTCGCCAGCCAGCATGTAGGTGTTGGTCATGCGCGGCATCGGCAGGCTGGCGTACGACTCGCGTCGGCCATTGCCGGTCAGCGGCACGCCCATCAGGCGGGCATTTTGCTTGTCTTGCAGATAGCCTTTCAAAATGCCGTTTTCAATCAAGACGTTGTAGCCACCCGGCGTGCCTTCGTCATCGATGGAGACCGAGCCACGGCGCCCGCTCAGGGTGCCGTCATCGACGATGGTGCACAGGCTCGAGGCCACCCGCTCGCCGATACGCCCGGCATAGGCCGAGGAGCCCTTGCGGTTGAAGTCCCCTTCCAGACCGTGGCCGACCGCCTCATGCAGCAGCACACCGGGCCAGCCAGCACCGAGCACCACCGGCATGGTGCCGGCCGGCGCGTCGATCGCCTCGAGGTTGACCAGCGCCTGCCGCACCGCCTCGCGCACATAGCCAAGGGCCCGGCTCTCCTCCCCCTCGGATTCGAGGAACCACTCATAGCCAAAGCGCCCGCCACCGCCGGCGCTGCCGCGCTCGCGGCGGCCATTGCGCTCGGCCAGCACGGTCACCGACAGGCGCACCAGAGGGCGGATATCGGCGGCCAGGGTGCCGTCACTGGCGGCCACCAGCACCTCTTCATAGACCCCGCTGATGGAGGCCATCACCTGGCTGACCGCCGGATCAAGGGTGCGGGCGAAGCGATCCATCTGCTCGAGCAGCGCGATCTTCTGCTGCTTGCTGAGGCTCTCAAGCGGGTCCATGGCCGGATAGAACAGCCCGGATTCACCGCGCCGCCACGCCTGCACCTGACCCTCACCCCCGCTGGTCGCAATGCCGCGGGCCGCCACCACAGACTGGCGCAGCGCCGTCAGGCTCAGCTCATCGGTGTAAGCAAAGCCGGTCTTCTCGCCGCTCACCGCCCGCACCCCGACCCCTTGATCGATGTTGTAGCTGCCATCCTTGACGATGCCGTCCTCCAGCATCCACGACTCGTGCCAGCTGCGCTGGAAGTAGAGATCGCCAAAGTCGATCCGATGGCTCATCAGGCTGCCGAGCAGCCCCTCGAGACGGGCCGGGTCGAGATCGTGGGGGGCCAGCAGCGAGGCGCTGACCTGCTCAAGTAGACTCAATCTTGTTCTCCATCGCCGTGAGCGGCGTTCAGATTCATCAGGCGGGCATGGCGCAGCACTGGCATGCGCCCGGCCAGGGTTGGAGCCTGTTCGGGGTCAAAGCGGGCACTCACCAGCCCCGCCCCGGCACGCTGGCAGGCGACGATGGCCCCCCAGGGGTCAACGATCATGCTGTGGCCAAAGGTCTCGCGGCCGGTCTCGTGATCGCCGCCCTGATTGGCCGCCACCACCCAGCACTGGTTCTCGATGGCGCGGGCACGCAGCAGGGCCTCCCAGTGGGCGGCGCCGGTCACCCGAGTAAAGGCGGCGGGCACCAGCAGGACGCGGGCGCCGTGGGCGACCAGAGTGCGATACAGTTCGGGAAAGCGCAGATCATAACAGATGGAAAGCCCCAGCGTCCCGAATGGCGAAGGGACGGTGACCGGCCTCTCTCCGGGGCTGAAGGTCTCCGACTCGCGATAGCGTCCCTGGCCGTCGGCCACGTCCACATCGAACAGGTGGATCTTGTGATAGTGCCCCTGGCAGCGCCCCTCGGGATCAAACACCAGTGAGCTGGTATGGATGCGCGCCTCCCCCTCGATGCGAGTCGGCATGGCGCCGGCCACCAGCCAGATCCCGTAGTGGCGCGCCCAGGCGGCGAGCTGGGTCTGGATCGGCCCCTCGCCGAGCGCTTCGGCGCCGTCGGCGTAACCCTGTCGCTCCCCAAACAGGGCGAAGTTCTCCGGCAGCAGCACCAACAGCGGGCGCTCCGCCGGCAAGGTGGCGAGCAGCTCGGCGATGCGGGCTCGGTTGCCCGCCCAGTCGCGCCCCGACACCAGTTGCAATGCACATAACCACATGACTCAGCCTCCTTGCTCCGTCCCGACCCGATCATCGGGGTAGAGGGTATAGTCGAACACGGCGAGGCGAGAGGTGCAGCGGGAGAGCTGCGCCTCAAGGGCCAGCCGATCCGGATGATTCAGGCAGCGTTGCCGCGCCGCCTCGTCGGCAAAGGTCAGCAGCACGCTGTGGCTGAACCCCTGCTCCTGCGGCCGATCACCGATGCCACACTCCACGGACAGCACGCCCGGCACCTGGCGCGGCAAGGCCAGAAAGGCGCTTCGCAGCGCCGCCACCTCGGCGCTCTGGGTCGCCGGGGCAAACTCGATGAGCAGGATCTGGCGGATCATCGTTACCTCCTTGTGCGCGGGATCAGGGTTGGCTCGGCGCCGCCAGCGGTGCGGCCGACTTGACCGCCTTGCGCTGCTCGGCATTGAGCTTGAGCCGAGCCCGGTCGCGGCCGGCCTCGCTCAGATGAGGGTTGTCGAGTGGCCCCTCGATACGAAAATCGATGCGGGTCACCACATCCACCACCGGCTCGAGCAGCTTAGAGAGGGCAAACACATAGAGCCCTGTGATGGGGGTCAGGGAGAAAGCGGCCACCACCGGCAGGGTGCCCCCCAAGTTGGGCGAGAAGCTGAGCTGGTAGTCGAGATCCCAGCGCACCAGATCGGCAATCCCCTCACCGCGCAGGTTACCGGCGGCCCCCTTCATGAAGAAGTCGCGGTTGTCGATCACCCCGCGCTCAATCTTGAGGGTTCCGTCCATCGCCTCAAAGTAGAGCCCCTTGTCAAACACATCGCGAAAATCGAGTTTAAGCTTGCGCACCAGCGAGTCGAAGCTGAGGAACGAGAGGATGCGCGCGCCGCGGTCGTTGACCTCGCGCACCGTGCCGCCGTCAAAGTGGAACTGGCCATTGCCCGAGAGGGTCGCCAGGTGCGGGCGCCACGGCACATCCTGCCAGCCCAGATTGAGGGCGATATCGGCCGGCGCATCGCTGATCGGCGAGCTGTAACCAAAGCGGCGCAGCAGCAGCTCGCTGTTGTTGCTCTTGAGGCGCCCCTCCATGCGGCTCTGCATGCGGTTGCCATCGGCGCGCCACAGCGCCTTGCCGGTGAGGGTCGAGCCCCCCAGCTCGGACTTGAAGTCAGCCAGCTCCACCCGGTTGGCTCCCGGTTTGAGCTCGCCGCTCACCTGGCCGAGTGGCAGATCCCCGAAACGGCAATCGGCGCAGCTCACCTTCAGCCACGGCATGGCGTGCAGCAGCGCCAGCTCCTGCGAGCCATCCGGGGTTCCCTTGAAATCATCGCTCGAGCCGGGCCAGTGCAGGCGACCGAACTGGGCCTCGATGGGACGCGCGCGCTGATAGGGAATGCGCACCACGCCGAGCACCTGCGGCCCCTCCAGCAAGACTTCGGTCCCCTGGCGCGCCGCCCCCACGCTGAAGTGCAGCGCCTTGAGGGTGGCCGAGCCCATGCGGGCCTGGTTGATCTGACCATCGACGCCCCATGGGGAGGGCCAGAAGGCCGGCCCCTTGAGCGCCGGCGTGTCGTCGGCACGGGGCGGCAACCAGTCGGCCAGGCGTCCCAGCCAGGCCCCCACATCGGCCTCGTTCTGGCTGATGGTGAGCAGCATGGGGGCATCGCGGATAATCCGGGTGCCGGGCTGACCGATGTCGGCCCGCAGCCGTGACAAGCGGGCCGGCCCATCCCCATAGACCAGCCGGGTCGCCAGATCGATATCCATACCGAGCACAGCGCGAATATCGGCGCTGCCGCGCTCGGCACGGGCGGTGATCCGCAGCGGCAGCGAGCGCTCGGCCACCTTGCTCAGCGGTGCCGGCAGGTCGAGCGCCATGCCGCGCAGATCCGAGGAGAGATCGGCGGTGAACGAGAAGGGGCGCTCGCTCGGCAAGGAGAGATCCAGCTTGCCGCTCCAGCGGGAGCGGCCCTGCAAGGTCTCAAGACCCGGCGCCTTGAGGGTGGCACGTTTGGAATCCCACTCCCCGTCCATCTTCAGGGCCACCTGATAGCCATCGGGACGCACCTCCCCCGCATAGTCGAGGGTGACCGGGTTGCCGTAGAGGCGGGCCTTGAGCCCCTTGAAGCCGGTCTTTTCGTTGTCAAAGTCGAGCACCCCGCTCACCCCATCGAGCGGCAGCGAGAGGGAGGAGACCAGCAGCCGGCTCTGCTCAAACGCGACCTGCCCCCCCACCTTCACCTCACTGCCACCGTCGAGCGGAATGTCGAGCCCCAAGGTACCGGCCAACGGGCCGCCCACCTGCAACTCCTGCAACGCCTTGCCCACCGAGCCGTGCAGCGGCGAATCGATGAGATAGTCGCTCACCTCACGCCCCTCCCCCTTCACCTTGGCGGCGATGTAGAGGTGGGCGCCGGGCGTCAACTCGGGGATGAGAGCGTGGATCTGCTCCCCCTGCGCCTTGCCGAGGCGGGCCGAGCGGCTCTGCATGTCGAGGGAGGCGTTCTGGAACAAGAGATCGAGTTGCAGGTCGGTGAGCGGTTGCCAACCGGGATCGAACTGGAAGGTCGCCTTCTCAAGCGGCACCGCCGCCTGGAAGATCCCCTCGCCGCCGGCATAGGGGAAATCGTGCAGTGCGCCATACCAGAGCAGGCTAGCCCCCTTGGCCTGCCCCCCCTTGAGGGCGCCGCTCAGGTAGGCCACCAACGGCGTCCCCATCGCCTGCAACGGGTAGTAGCGATCCGCATGGCCGGCGTTATACAGATCGACCGAACCGGTCAGGGCCAGGAAGGGGCGCTCCCCTAAGTCGAGGCGAAAACGGGTGGAGAGGCTGAGATCGGCGTTGCTAAGCGCCACATCCTGCCCGTAGAGGGTCCAGGCGTCGTTCTCGCGCCACCAATCGAGGCGACCGCGCAATCGATCGACCGGGATCGGCTGCTTGAAGTGCTCCCCAGTGTCGATGCGATCCTTATCGAGCGCCAGCTCGACGCTGCCCCCCTCGGGAGTCAGCCAGAAGCGGCCATTGAGCGCCTGCATGCCGGGCAGCCACTGCCAGTGATCGAGGCCGATGCGATCGAAGCGGCCGCTCACCTGCAACCCGCTCCAGTCGCCCTGCGCCGTCAGCAGCAGATCGTCGAGCTGGCCACGCGGGCGGCTCTTGGCCAGCCCCTCGGCCACCTCGGGATAGAGGCCGGAGACCAGCTGGCCGAGCTGAGCCAGCTTACCCAGCTCCAGCTTGGGGATGAGGCCGGTGATGCGCCCCGCACGGCGCTCGAGCTGCAACTGGCTCTTGAGCCAGGGGCGCTCGTCGAGCTTGAGTTGCAGGTTGTAACTTGCCAACTGCCAGTTGGCCCCGTCCCGGCGCAACTGGATCTGGCCGCCGTCGAGGCCAAGCCGGTGCAGCTCACCCTGCTCTTTCCAAATCAGGTAGTTATTGCCAAAGCGCAGCAGGCTCTCCCCCCACTGACGCCCCTTGAACTCGCTCCACAACTGGAAATCGAGCCGGCCCGCCAGCTGCGGCTCACCGGCATGGATGCGCGAGAGCAGCGGCCCGACGTCGAGACGGCTGGCCGCCAGATAGAGATGGCCAGAGAGATCGGCCAGCCGGCGCGAGCGCCCTTCGAGATTGATGATGAGATCGAGCGTACTCTCGTCCATCCCCTCCACCAGGTAGGCCTTGCCGACCCCCTGATGGTGGCGACCGCGATTCTGCCAGCCCAGTTCGGCGATGCTGAGGGTGGTGAGATCGCCAAGGGGCGTCTTGAGGCGCACCCGGCTGTCGTGCAGTGAGAAGCGGCTGAAGCGGCCGAGCAGGATCTCGAGCAGGGCGTCGATCTGCTGCTCGTCACGCTCCTGCGTGGCCGGGCGGCTGAGATCGAGGGCCAGATCGAGCCGGCTCAAACGCAGCCGGCTGAAGATGGCGCTGCGCTCGCGCAGGCTGCGCCAGGGATCGAGCCGGACATAGGCTTCACCCAGGCGCAGATCGAAGCGCCCCCCTTGCGGGGCAACGCGCAGACCAGAGAGAGAGAGGGCCGGGCCACGGTCGACCCAGGCCAGACCGATATGCTCGACGCTGGCGCCGAGCTCCTGACCAAGCAGGCTGTCGAGCAGGGCCTGACGATGCTGGTTGAGCAGAGGGCCACCAAGGCGCACTGCGCTGACCCCGAGGGCCAGCAGCACCAACGTGACGCCAAAGGCCAGCCAGGCCCGGCTCAACCAGCGGTGAACCACTTACATCATCACCACGTCGAACTGCTCCTGACTGTAGAGCGGTTCGCTGACCACCCGCACCTGCTTGCCGATGAACACCTCCAGCTCGGCCAGGCTGTGCGACTCCTCGCCGCGCAGGAACTCGGCCACGGCCGGTGCGGCATAGACGGTGAACTGATCCGCGTCGTAGGCGCGGTTGACCCGGATGATCTCGCGCAGGATCTCGTAGCAGACCGACTCGACCGTCTTGACCCGGCCGCGCCCCTGGCACTCGGGGCACTCGGAGCAGAGCACGTGTTCGAGGCTCTCGCGGGTGCGCTTGCGGGTCATCTCCACCAGCCCGAGCTGGGAGAAGCCGTTGACGTTGGTCTTGGCCCTGTCTTTGGCCAGCGCCAGCTCCAGGCTGTGCAGCACCCGGCGGCGGTGATCTTCCGACTGCATGTCGATGAAATCGATGATGATGATGCCGCCGAGGTTGCGCAGCCGCAGATGGCGGGCAATGGCCGCCGTCGCCTCGACGTTGGTGTTGAAGATGGTCTCTTCCAGATTGCGGTGGCCGACGAAGGCGCCGGTGTTGATGTCCACCGTGGTCATCGCCTCGGTCTGATCGATGATGAGGTAGCCACCGGATTTGAGCTCCACCTTGCGCTCCAGGGCGCGCTGGATCTCGTTCTCCACGTCATAGAGATCGAAGATGGGCGACTCGCCGGAGTAGTACTCCACCTTGTTGGCCAGCTCCGGCACGTACTCTTCGCAAAAGCGCTTGAGGGATTCAAAGCTCTGGCGTGAATCGACCCGGATCTTGTCCAGCTCGGCCCCGACGAAGTCGCGCACCACCCGAAACGCCAGACTGGGATCTTCATAGATGACCCGGCACGGCGGGTACTTCTGCTTACGCTCGAGGATCTTGCGCCACAGCCGCTTCAAGAAGGCCGCGTCCTGCTCCAGCTCCTGCTCCCCCACCCCTTCGGCGGCGGTGCGGATGATGAAGCCCCCCAGCTCGTCCACATAGCTGCTCACCACGCTCTTGAGGCGCTCGCGCTCGGCTTCCGACTCGATGCGCTGAGAGACGCCGACGTGGGCGCTGCCCGGCATGAACACCAGATAACGGGAGGGCAGGGTGAGATCGGTGGTGAGGCGGGCCCCCTTGGTACCGAGCGGATCTTTGACCACCTGCACCATGATGTCCTGCCCCTGGCGCACCAGCTCGGCGATGTTGCCGGCCTGGAACTGCTCTTTCTCCTTGATCGCCACGCACTCAGTGTGCGGGACTATGTCGGAGGCGTGCAGGAAGGCGGCCTTGTCCATACCGATATCGACGAAGGCGGCCTGCATGCCGGGCAGCACCCGGCTGATCTTGCCCTTGTAGATGTTGCCAACGATGCCACGCCGAGCCTGGCGCTCCACGTGGACTTCCTGCAACTGGCCGTTCTCGACCAGGGCGACCCGGGTCTCGGACGGGGTGACGTTAATCAACAGTTCTACGGGCATAGGTCACTGCTTCCTGATGTGTAAAGGCTTGAAGAGGAACAGCGCAGCCGCGCCCGCACAGGGAGCCACGAACCGACTTCAGCGCTGTTCCAGAATACTTCTGATCAACAGGTCCGTCTCCAGCAGGGGCAGGCCGACCACGGCGCTGTAGCTCCCCTCGATACGGCTGACGAACTTGCCGGCAATCCCTTGAATACCGTAGGCGCCGGCCTTGTCACACGGCTCACCGGTCTGCCAGTAGGCCTCGATCTCGGCCTCGTCGAGCTTGCGAAACGCCACATTGGTGGTCACCAGCCGCACATCGCAGCGCCCGGCACTGGCCAACGCCACCGCCGTCATCACCTGATGCACGCGGCCGGAGAGGGCTTCGAGCATGTCTTTGGCATCGAGCAGATCGGAGGGTTTCTCCAGCACCCGATCGCCGAGCACCACTATGGTGTCGGCGCCCAGCACGGGCAGGGCCGCGGGGGCGATCGCCGCGCCCGCCAGCGCCTTGTCGCGGGCCAGCCGGCAGACATAGTCCTGCGGTTTCTCGCCGCTTTGGCGCTGCTCGGGCACCTCGAGCTTAAGCACCTCGAAGCGGTAGCCCAGCTGGGTCAGCAGTTCACGCCGGCGCGGTGAGGCGGAGGCCAGATAGAGTTGAGTCGAATTTGCCATAACTACTTGATATTGAAGCGTCGGCGCAGTTGACGCAAGACCAGAAAGACCCAAGGCCACATCAACATGGTGGACAGGGTCGACCAGAAATAGACGAAATTGAGGTTGGCACGGCTAAACAGATGCTCGGCCCAGAACACAGTGATCTTCCCCACCATGGTCAGGGCGCCCATGATGATCGCCTGCTGCCAGACCGAGAAATTGCGGATCTTCTGGCACTGGAACGCCGCCAGATAGACCATGATGGCCATGGCCATGGCACGCACCCCGAGCGTGCTGCCAAGCAGCACGTCGAGCAGCAGACCGGCGACCCAGGCACTGCCCACGTTGGCCCGGTGCGGCAGGGCCAGCGCCCAGTACACCAGCACCATGGCCAGCCAGTCCGGGCGAAACGGCGAGAACTGGATTGGCAGCGGCAAAATGGAGAGGCTCAGGGCCAGCAGGATCGACAGCCAGACCCAGATCCGGCCACTTGCAGGTTGCAGCATCAGGGCTTCTCCGGACTCGCGGCGGCGCCAGAGGAAGCGGCAGCCTCGTCGTCATGCATATCGGGGCGCTTGTCAGTCCACAGCAGCAGCATGTAGCGCAGTCGGTCGAGCGGCACCAGCGGCTTGGCCTCGACCTGGGCGAACGGCTTGCCCTCGATGTAATCAGAGCGGGTGACGGTCGCCACCGGGTAGCCTTCCGGGAAGCGCCCCCCGAGGCCCGAGGTGACCAGCAGATCGCCGACCTGGATGTCGGTATTGCGCGGCAGGTTGCGCAGCTCCAGCTTGTCCAGCTCACCGCTACCGGTGGCGATGGCGCGCAGATCGTTGCGCAGCACCCGCACCGGCAGCCCGTGGCTGGAGTCGGTGATGAGCAGCACCCGACTGGTGGTGGAGCCCACGTGCAGCACCTGACCGATGACCCCCTGATCGTTGATCACCGGCTGGCCGTTGTAGACGCCGTCGAGCGCCCCCTTGTTGATCAGGATCTGATGGCTAAAGGGGTCGGAGTCGACCGAGATGAGTTCGGCCACCATCTTGCGCGACTCTTTTTGCACCGGCGAACCGAGCAACTCGCGCAGGCGCTGGTTCTCGTGCTCCAGATGCTCCATCTGCAACAGACGGGTACGCAGGGTAAACAGCTGCTGCTCCTGCTGCTTGGTCTGTTCGATGAGATCGGAGCGGGTCTGCACCTGATCGGACATGGAGTCGAGCAGCGTGCCGGGGGCATTGGCAAGGTATTGCAGCGGACTGACCAAGGAGCCGAGGTAGACGCGCACCTGTTCGAAGGCGTGAAAACGGGAATCGGCCACGATGGCGGCGATGGAGATGACGACTGCCAGGAACAGCCGTAGCTGGAGCGATGGGCCTCGGCCAAATATCGGTTTCATAAGTCGTTACTGGGGCCTGTTGCCATGGGTCTAGGACGCAACCATAACACGTCGCCGTAGGGCAGCAGGCGCCTGGCTGATAAAGTCACAAAAAAGAGCCGGCAGGCGCCGGCTCCATTTCTGTTACTCGTAGTGGAACAGGTCGCCGCCGTGCATGTCGATGAGCTCCAGTGCCTTGCCGCCACCACGGGCGACGCAGGTCAGTGGGTCCTCGGCGACCACCACGGGGATGCCGGTCTCTTCCATCAGCAGACGATCCAGGTCACGCAGCAGCGCGCCACCACCGGTCAGCACCATGCCGCGCTCGGAGATGTCGGATGCCAGCTCGGGCGGAGACTGCTCCAGCGCCACCATGACGGCGGAGACGATGCCGGAGAGCGGCTCTTGCAGCGCTTCCAGGATCTCGTTGGAGTTCAGGGTGAAGCTACGCGGCACCCCTTCGGCCAGGTTACGGCCGCGCACTTCAATCTCACGCACCTCTTCGCCCGGATAGGCAGAGCCGATCTCGTGCTTGATACGCTCGGCGGTGGCCTCACCAATCAGGCTGCCGTAGTTACGGCGCACGTAATTGATGATGGCTTCATCGAACTTGTCGCCGCCGATACGCACGGACTGGGAGTAGACCACGCCGTTCAAGGAGATGATGGCCACCTCTGTAGTACCGCCACCGATATCGACCACCATGGAGCCGGTCGCTTCGGAGACCGGCAGGCCGGCACCGATGGCAGCGGCCATGGGTTCGTCGATGAGGTACACCTCACGGGCGCCGGCGCCGAGGGCCGACTCCTTGATGGCGCGACGCTCAACCTGGGTCGAGCCGCACGGCACGCACACCAGCACACGCGGGCTGGGGCGGAAGAAGTTGTTGTCGTGAACCTGCTTGATGAAGTGCTGCAGCATCTTCTCGGTCACGTAGAAATCGGCAATCACCCCGTCCTTCATCGGACGGATGGCGGAGATGTTGCCCGGGGTACGCCCCAGCATCTGCTTGGCGGCATGACCGACGGCGGCAACAGACTTGGCGTTCCCGCGCTCTTGGCGAATGGCGACAACGGAGGGTTCGTTGAGGACGATCCCCTGATCTTTTACGTAGATCAGGGTGTTGGCAGTTCCCAGATCGATCGACAGATCATTGGAAAAAACGCCTCTGAGCTTTTTGAACATGGCTACGGGAAATCCTAAGAATTGGGAAGAGCATAAAACCGGCACACTTTACCAATGCCCATCCCGATGAGCAAGGGCGCAAGGGGAGTCAAGCTCCCCTTGCGCGACAATTTATGCTAGTCATCACTCACTGCAGAGCACAGCTCCCGTCTTAACTTCCTGACGGCAAAGGCGTTGCCTGTGCGCGCAGACTAGCGGAACGACTCGCGGCGATAGATGATGCGATCGTTGCCACGGCTGTTACCAAAGATGGCGACCCCCTCGAGTGTGTCAGGATCCGACAGCCACAGCGGTTGATCCGGTTGCTGCGACAGATCCACCTTGTAGGGCACCCGCAATGGCTGTTTCGGCGCCCCCAGATGCAGTCGGGTCAAGCCGGCCGCCACTTGAGCCAACGAGGCCCCCGGCGCGTTGTTCCCCAGCCCGATACCGATGCTGCCATTGGTAAAGGTGAGGCTCTGACTCGCCGCCTGGTACGACTGCTCCGGGTCGCTGAACTCATAGCCGCTCAGATCGAGGCTGGTGCAATAATCCAGTTCGTTGAGCTGCCAATCACCGCGGTAGAACTCCACCTCCTGCTTGAGGGCCAGCGGCTCGCTGTCGACCCCCTGCTCGGTCGCCACCTTGAGGCGGCCATAGCGCAGTTCATACTGGCCCAGGAGTTTGGCATCGCACGCATCCCGCTCCACACAATCCCCCGTCAGTGCCGGGTTCATGTCCAGATCGACGAGTTGCGAGAGGCCGCCGTCACGATCATCGATGCGCAGCCCAAACTCCAATGCGATCAGCGGATCTTCCGGGGCATCCCCCCGATCGAAACGGGTGTTGAGCAGCAGCTTCTCCCCATCCTCTCTCTTGACCTGATAGAGGCCGGCGGCCCACTGATCGCTCGGGCTCATGGCAATCCGCTCGCTGAGATCCTCACCGCTCTTCTGGTTTGCCGCCACCAGGGTGATGTCACTCTTGGCAAACTCATCCCGGTAGTTGTAGGTCACCCCGCCCATCTTGTTGCGCGCAGACAGGATAAAGGCGCTGTTAAAGGGCTGGCTCATGTAGACGAAGTTGGCGCAGGTCGAGTTCAGCTCCGCTTCGCTCAGGGCGAAGTCCCACGGCACGATACGCCCGACCGGTTCGCTGTGCGCCGGATCGATGGTGTAACCAAAGTAAGTCTCTTTCGGGGTGGCGGTCAGGCGGAAGACCCCGACATCATCCAGAGACTGATCCATACGCTGGAGCGAACCGGCGGCCCGCTGGTGGTGGTAGCTCTTGAGCTCAACCCCGGCATTGACCCCCCCTTGCGGGGCCACCACTTCACTCCCCAGCTCAATGTTCGCCATCTCGAAGTTCGGAGTGGTGCCATTGCCGCTGCAAATATCGTTGTCCCCCGCCTTCTCCCAGGCCATGGCACGGATGGTCATGGGGAAGGCCTCGCCCGCTTTGCGGAAGATATTGCAGCTGACATCACCAGCCTCACACACGCCCTCGTCTTCGGTGGTGATACATAGGCCCACCGGACGGGTGACAAAGATACCGTCCCCCTCCTGGCTCTCCATCTCCAGCCCGGATTCAACCCCGGTGCCGTCGTAACGCGCCGAGATCTGCACCTGACCGGCATCGGGATAGCGCACCGCCAGCGGGGCCTCACCCTGAGCATTAAATTGCAGTGGCAAGGTCACCGGCGAGCTGCCGACCACGCTGCCGTTGATGCTGACCTGATTCCCGAATGTATTTTCATTCGGCAAGACATAACGGCTCGACAGCGCGACATTCTTGGTGACATTGGCAAACCCCGGCACACAGCGTTGCGAGGTATCGTCTTTTTTCACCGCCTTGAGCAGCCCGCTGAGCGGCTCGTTGGCATAACCATCCGGGATCTCCACCACAAAACCGCTGTCGGCGAAGGTGAGGGTGCAACTGTCTGCGCTCGGCGAGCCACCCGCCGCGCGGCACAGGGTCTCGCTATACGGCTTGGTACCCGGCTCCGAGCTGGCCACCCCTATGGTGACGTTACCCGGCTTGTTACCCCGCAGATCCACCGTGACACTGCCGCCAGTGAAGGTGACATCGGCCCCCGCCCACCCACTGACCGGCGGCGCCGTTGTTATCCAAGCTCAGATGAACCGTGACCGGCTCGGTGATGAGTTCGGTACAGGCCTTGTTGGCACAAGCCCGAATCGTCACCTGCTCCGGGCTACAGGTCAGCCCCTGCCCGCCGTGCACCAGCTCGAAGTGATCGACCAGCGTCCCCACCGACGAGGACTCCAGTGCGCACACCTCGATATTGTCGAGCTCGTGAATGTTGTGCGATGCCCCCGTTGAGCCGGTCAGGGAGATCATAAACTTCTCCGGCAACGGCGCCTGGCCGGTCTGGCGCAAGACATCAAAGGGCTCGACCAGCGTCACAAAGCCACTGCCCGTGTCCCGTCTGACCGAGACCAAGGCCTGGGAGGGATCGCGGGAGTCATAGGTGATCTCATAGAGATAGTTGGCATCCTTAGTGTTATTGACAGCGGGTGAGAGACAGGTTCTGTCTCTCGACGCGTCACTGCACGTGCCGGTCAGGTAACGGTACCCTGAGCGCTCCTTACCGGAGCCGCGAATGGTCACCGATTGCTGGAGCCGTTTACCCTGGTTGGAAGAGCCGCCCTCTTTGGAAAAGTTGCCGTACTCATCCAGGCCGATCCCCAGCCAACCACCGGCAAAGCCATCTCTCTTGTTATTTTTCTCATCGATAAAGCCGTAACCAAGCGGCCCACCAAAGGCCCCAGGCCAGGGGGAGACATCCGCATCGGAGAAGACCAGCGCCATGCCGTCAGCCCCATTGCCACCATAAGCATAATGATTGAAGGTGATGGTGATCAGGTTCTCTGCCGCCGGGAAGTGCCAGAGGTAGGTGCTGGAGGTGGCCTGATTTTTCACCGCCTCCGTCAGGCGCAAACGCCCGTTGACAATCGAAGGGGTAAAGTTCCCATTACTGACCTTGCTGACCCAGTTATCGCTGAGCGAGCCGGAGAAATCATCTCTAAAACAGGTCAATTCCGGTTCGGGATTCGGCTCCGGCTCTGGCTCCGGGGGCTCTTTGTCATTGACGGTCGCATGCGAATTCATCTTCAGCTGACGAGCGGTCAGACGTCCGTTTACTATCGCATTATTTTCCATCAGGATAACTTCCTGACTATAGATAAAGCCATTGAAGGTAATTTGGTTACCTACAGTGAAATTTTCATGGCTCATCCAAACCAGTGCACCATTATTATCCGTGTTTATTTTTGTCTGGTTGTTAATGGCCAGGTTCTTATTGGTATATATATAGGTGTCACCACCTGACAGTTTTATCTCAGCCCCAGAAATCGAACCGGAAGAAACAGTATCGATATAATAATGACCGCGACCAAAGATCAGCACCGGGTTGTTATTCAATGACAGTGTTTTAATCCTGACCTGCCCATTAGGAAGCGTCAGTTTACAGCGGTCATTGACCGTCACTTGAGAGTAGTCGCCGGGCTCCAGCGTTAACGCGCCATCGCCAGGGCAAGTGGCAGAGCCGCCGCTAAAGGAGGGGTAGAGACCACTGGCCGTATCACCATTACCCAGAACATTAAATAACCCGCGAATCGAATGCCCGGTTATTTGACACTCCTGCATGCCTCCCTTGCCATCATCGCAATACTCTTTTTTATTGGGGTTGGCAGAGATGTCACAAAAATTTAGGGCCTTTCCCCCAGTGCCATTAATCTGGACCTCATTATCCAGAACGAGCTGTGGCGTGTATCCTTTCTTGTCGAGTTTAAAGCACTCTGACTCACTGTCACCATGGTGCCCCTGAACAACGGCAGGAAATATCGTTTTGGTATCTACAGTGCTGCCATAGCTCCATGCAAAGACATGCAGCGGCAACACAGCCAGACACAACCAAAAAAATCTCATTAACTCACTCCATCAAAACCCGGCCACCATTGACCATAGCGACCAAAAATCTGGATGCCTGTATCGGCGTGACACCAATACCCTCACCAACTCTGATAGACGCGATTCCATGTGCTGGTCACAAAACGGATAGAAACACCGGATAGCGAGGTGAGCCTAAGATTTCACCACCCTCCCACTCCATGGAGATATAACGTTCATTACAATGTCCTCGGTCATACATAGACCGATCACTTCAACAGCGGCATCAGCGCCTGGCGATGACTAGTGAAAGTATTCGCGCTGGTAGATGACGCGATCACTGCCACGGCTATGACCGAAGATGGCGACCCCTTCCAGCGTGTCAGGGTCGGCCAGCCAGAGCGGTTGATCCGGCTGCTGCGATAAATCGACCCGATAGGGGACCCGCAGCGGCTGGTTTGGCTCCTCAAGATGCAGCCGGCTCACCCCTGCCACCACCCGGCTGGAGGGCATGCCGGGGGCATTTTGTCCCAGTCCGACAGTCAGACTGCCGCCCGCAAACCGCAGCGTCTGCGGCGCCTGATAAGATTGCTCCGGGTCGATAAACTCATAGCCGCTCAACGCCAGGCGGGTGCAGTCGTCCAGCTCGTTGACCAGCCACTCGCCATGGTAGAACTCCAGCGCTTGCTTCAAGGCCAATGGCTCGCTGTCGACCCCCTGCTCGGTGGCCACCTTGAGGCGGCCATAACGCATATCCTGCACCCCGAGCAGGCGGGCGTTGCAGTTGCCCTGCGCCGCACAATCCCCGCTCTGCGCCGCATTCATATCCGGCAGGGCGATAAGGCTGCGCTGGCCATCATGGTCATCGACCAGCAGCCCGACCGCCAACTGGGAGAGGGGGTTCTCCGGCTGGGCACCGCGCTCAAAGCGCACATGGGGAGAGTCCGCCTCGAGCCGGGTCACCCCTGCCGTCCAGGTGGGGGAGACCAGCATGGCAAGCCGCTCGGAACGCGCCACCCCATCCAGGGCATTGGCCGCCACCATGCGCACCTCACCTTTTGCAAAGTCGCCGCGATAGTTGAGGGTGGTGTTCTGCTTGTGATTGCGGGCCGACACCTCATAGGTGGCGAAGAAAGGCTGCCCCATGTAGGTGAAGCTATGGCAAACCGGGGTAATGGAGCCATTGCTCAAGGCAAAGTCCAGCGGAACGAAGCGGCCGATGGGCTCGCTCTTGGCCGCCGGTATGGTGTAACCGAAATAGCCGAGCGCAGGCGGCGTCACCGTCATGCGCAGCACCCCGACCTCATCGACCGACTGGTTGATGGTGTTGAGGCTGGCGCTGGCGCTCTGGTGATCGTAATGGGTGACTCCCACGGCTCCGTTCACCCCATCGGCCGGGGCCACCACTTCACTGCCCAGCGCCATCCCCGGCAAGACGAAGTTCGGGGTGGTGCCATTGCCACTACAGAGATCGGCATCATGATCCGACTCCCATGCCATCCCCTGCACGCTTAGGGAGAAGGTTTCCCCCGTCTTGCGAAACACGGGGCAACTTGCATCCCCGGCAGGGCAATTACCCTCGTTGGCACGCAGGCAGAGCCCCACCGGGCGGGAGACAAACTGATCCGCCCCCGTCATCACCAACCCGGCGCTCTCCCCACTGCCCTCGTGGCGGGCATTGAGCTGCATCTTGCCCGCATCCGGGTAGTTGACCGTCAGGGTCACCTCCCCTTGGGCATCGAAGGCCAGCTCAGTGGGGGCGGCCGCCCCCTGGCTAGTGGCGACGGCACGGCCATTGACCGTCACCTTGCTGCCAAATGTATTGCCATTCGGGTCTATGTAGTCGCTCCAGAAGCTGACGGGCTTGCTCACATTGGCAAAGCCCGGCACACACTGCTGGCTCACATCATCTTTCTTCACCGCCTTCATCAGCACCTGTTGCGGCTTGTTGGCCACGGTGTCTTGCACATCAAACACGAAGCCGCTGTCGGCAAAGCTCAGGTCGCAAGCGGCAAGGCTGGGGGTGCCACCGGCGGCCCGGCACAGGGTGGCGGACTCGGCGTGCAGAGTAGAGCTGGCCACCCCTATGGTCAGCACGCCGGGCTGGTTGCCGCGCAAGGAGGCCAGCGCCGTCCCTGCGGACAAAGCAACATCGCCCCCACCACTCCATGCGCCGTTAGAGGCCGGGGTGACCGACAGCTGCGCGCCAATAGGCTCGGTCACCAGCGTCGTACACGCCGGGTCGGCGCAGGCGCGGATCGTGACGGACTCGGGATTGCAGGTCAGGCCAGCCCCCGAATGATCCAGCTCGAAGTGATGCAGGCTCACCCCTTCCGGCTGGCAGACGCCGGGCCAGTCACCGCTAAAAGGCACATGAATGATCTTGCTGCCCCAGCCTGACATGCTCACGTTAACTGCCGACACGGCACCGGTCAGCACCGCCTGCCCGCTCATGTCCAGGTTGCCCGTTTTCACATAGAGCATGGCGTTGAGCTTGGCGTTGCCACTCAGGGTCGCCTTGCCAAAGCCATACATCAGCAAGCGATTGGCCGCCCCCCCAGCGTTGACACTCATCTGCTCGCGCAGGGCAATGTCCCCGTTCACATAGACCCGGGCAGGGCTCTTCTCATCCACCAGCACACTCAAGTTGCCGTTGCTGATGTTGAGCTTGTTAATCCAGTGCTCCCCACCAGAGAGAGAGAGCGTCACCGGATGCGTGCCACTGAGGCTGAGCTGATTCAGATAGTGCGCCAGCACGTAACCGTTCACTTCGGCTCCATCCTGCATGGTCATGCTTTGGTAGAGCTTGAGCTGCAAGTGAGCAGGCGCTCCCCCGCTGGCATCGATCCCGGATTGGTTCGCCATGCTCAAGGCATAGATATCCAGCTGGGCCGTGGCGGCATTGCCATCATCGACGAAAGCGATCCGGCTATTGTTTTGCATCGTCAGGGTACGAATCGCCCACTGGCCGTTGGCCAGGGTGATCTCACTTTGCGCCCCCAGCGTCAGGCTGCTCAACGAATGGGGTTGAAAGCGGGCCGCCACCAGCTGATCGGCCTTGTTCACCGTCACCCCCAGGGTGTCATGGACGGTAATCGCCAAGTTGGAGAGGGTCGCCCCCTCACTGAGGGTGACACGGTTGGCGTGCAGCATGCCCGTCCCCAGCAGCTTGCTCGAGTCTTGCATGGTCAGGGTCTTGACGAACACGTTGGCACCATTGAAGTCCAACGTTGCCCCGCCAGCGAGAGAGAGGGTCTGGAAGTAGTAATTCTTGCCGCTCACCAGCGTGGCCTGACAGCTCCAGCCAGACCAGTTCCCGGAGCCATAGTTGCCGGGATTGAGCTTCACCACGCCGTTACAGGCCACATCACTGCCGCTGCTGTAGCTGGGAAAATCTTGAGTAGCGGCCGGGAAATCATTGGGGTCTGTCTTGAAGGTCAACGAAGCCAGCGGGGTGGCCAGCGCCCCGGTGATCCCGCAATCGGATTGCCAGGTGCCGTTCACATACTGGCCCCCTGCGCTCCCCTCTTGGGTCGAACAGCCTGACATGCCACCAAAAGAGCCGCTCAGAAACGGGTAGTCGGCAGGCTGAGTCGCCCCGACGATCAAGGCGCCATCGGTCATGGTGAGCCGACCGGGTGCGGCATGGCTTTGCACCGGATAGTCAAAGGTGGCATTGCACATGCCCGCCCCATGGGCAGGAGCCACGATGGCTGCGGCCACCAGCAGCGCTATGCCAGGAGGAATAAAAGCCACTCGCTCTCTCTTTGATGCAGTTGCACGCATGGGTCAGTCACTGTCAAACGCTTCGGCCGTGACACTGCGGCTGACGGCAAAGTCGGGGCTCGCCCCGCCGCCTTCATCGCCACACTCCCCGGTTCCAATCAGTCGCCATCCCTTGAGGGTGCGACCATTGTGCTCTGCGGTGATGACGTCGCAGCTCAGGCGGGCCCGGCAATCGACCAGCCCAGCAGCATCGCTTGGCAGGGTCAACGTCAGCGGCTCGCATACCTGCCCTTGCCAATGCCCATTGGGATAAAGACGATAGAGTCCGGTTTCCAGCGCCCCTTGCGCCGCCATCAGGGCCCGCAGGCCACGGACTTCGACCGTGTACTTTTCACTGCTGTCCCCCAGCAGCCGCCCCAGTGCAGCCGCCAGCCCCCCCATCACAACAATGACGAAAAGGGCGATCATCAGGGCACTACCACGCGCACGTTTAGGGCACATTCCACACCGCCATCTTGTGATCCAATGAGAGCTGCTCATCATGCTGCTCCAGCTCCAAGCGCAGCCCTACTTCATCATCCACGCCGAACGCCTGCGGGTCCCGGTAGAAATAACCGGCCGCCACCGAGCCGGCCATGGGCTGGCCCGCGACGCTCGTCCCCAACACTGTGGGGGTGAGATCGCCGATCTCTTCGCGCCGTAACATGCCCCCTTGCAGGCAGTAGCGCACCTGGGAGCCGGCGAAGAAGACCCGCCGGGCCGGAGAGTCCGACCCGAACCGGTCGTTAACTTGCAGCGAGAGGGCACCGGAAACGCTCTCCTCCAGCTTAGTGACGGCACTGACACAACGGCCGCTGGCGCAGCCATCCCACAATGAACGGCCATCTTCAGGCACGGGGTAGACGATGGCCCACTCCCCCTTAACGGGCATGCTCTCTTCGGCGCCGGGCGCCACCATGGTCAAGCGCAGCGCACTTTCCCCTGCAATCTCTTGATTGATGCTCAGGTAACGCCCGGCCGCGGCGATAGGCCAAAAGCGCAGACAAGCCCCCCGCTCAACGGCAGCGCCATCGACATCTTCGATACGCACCGAGCCGGGAACGGCATCGCGCACCTCGCGATTGAGCCGCTCGAGGGAGAAGCGGATATCACTCATCAACTGCTCGCGCACGCTGGCATCACTGTAGATGCGCGTCCCCAGCCCGATAAACTGGCTGCTAAAGGTCGCCAGCACCCCGAGCAGCAGGATCACCATGACCAATTCAACCAGGGTAAAACCGCGGCGCCCCATCAGTAATTTCCTCGAAACGCGGTAAAGGCGAGCTCTTCACCACTCGGCAGTTGCACCGTCAAATCCACTCGCTTGCCGATAGAGCAGGGGTCGGTACAGGTCTGATCCAACCGGCCGGCGCTCAAGTCAACGCCGCTCACCTTGATCTTCACCGCAAAATGGCGATAGTCGCCCTCTTGAGCACCGCTGCCACTTTGCTGCACCAGCTCATTGGCCGGCATCCATTTACCACCGGTATCGAAGTCATCCACATCGTTGTAGAGATAGGGAGCGCTCTCACCGCTGTCGGTGTCCGGCCCGTATTCATTGGCTAGGGTGCAGGGGGCATAGGTCGTCCCCTCGACCGTCTCGCCGCAGCGATAGCGGGCACTGTTATGATCCGAGTTCTGATCGAACGACTTCTGGGTCGCCTCAGCCAGGATGCGCTGGGCCAGCTGGGCGGCGCGCAGCTGCTGCACCGGGTCGATGGCTTGCGGGGCCAACGCCACCAGCAGACTCAGGATGCCACTCAAGGCGATGGACAACAGCACCATGCCCACCACCATCTCGATCAGGGTGAACCCCCGCTTAGGGCTGCGCATGGATATATCCTTCCGATTCGATACGTATCTGGCGCAGCTCGCCGCCACTGCTCACCTGCAACTGGCAGCCAGCCTGGCAGGGGGCGCTGGCCGGGCGGCCATGGTCACGGTCAAAACGCAACGAGAAGGTAGATTTGCCTTCTAGGGTGACCGTCGCGGCTAATGCCAGCATTGAGCCCTGACGGTGTGTCTCATCCCAGCCGGCCATCGGGCCGGGCTCACTGTCACAGGCTCCGCTGAGCAGGCCCAACTGGCCCGGTTCAACGCGCAACCAGGTACAGCGCCGGGGAGGCTCATTCATGTTGATGGTTTGCAGCAACCGTAACCGGCCCACCACTTCATCACTGGTGGTACGGATTTCCGTGCCGCCTGTGCCCAGCCAGTTGGGCGCGGCATAGGCGGCCAGAATCCCGATGATCAGGATCACCAGCACCAATTCCATCAAGGTAAAACCGTGTGAACGTCTCTGCATAGGAGAAAAAGGGGAGGCAAGCCTCCCCCCTCTGAATTACTTACACTCAAACACGGTCACTTCCGGAGCAGTGCCGGAGCTGGCCGGTTCGGCATAGCTCACATAGCAGTTCTTATCCTTGATCGCCGTGGCAGCAGAAACACCGTTCGGGAAGATGCCTACGGCGTCGCCGTCAGCACCAAAAGTCCAGTCCTTGTCGCTCAAGCTAACAACCTTTTGCAGCTCTTGCGCATCAGCCTTCGGATAACCGTATACGGTCGCAACGGTGCTGTCGGCCAGCTTGACCGAGCCATCGACATTCTTTTCCTGACCCGCGATCACTGCTTTGCTGTAGACCATGGCGGCAGCCGAGTTCAGGGAACCTTCAACCCCCTTCAGGGTGGCGGTGCGAGCATCGTCTTGCAGGTTCAGGAACTTAGGCGCGGCGGTCACAGCCAGGATACCCAGGATGATGATCACAATGACCAGTTCGATCAGGGTGAAACCCGATTGCTTCTTCATGAAAAATACCTCTGTTAGTTGATGTTGGTAGTGACCTGACCTGAAGCCGGTCGATAGCTAAAACTCATAAACGCATCGGTGCGTCCCTGAGGATCCTGGTAATGGCCGTCGCTGCCCTTGGCAAGGCTATTCACCAGATAGTAACGGCACACCGAGTCAATCCCGCTGGTTTGCGCCGTTACATAATACTTGAGATCATTGCCACTGCCGCTGACCTCACCGAAGGTGGCGGTCGCCTTGGGGGGGTTTTGCAGCAAACCATCCCAAATTTTGAGGCAGCGAGCGGCAGTCAGACTGCCCGGGTCCACATTCACCACACTATCACCTGCCGTATCCATCGGATAACCCGGCGACATCAGACCATCTTCGATCTGCTCTTTGGTGGGGGTGGTCAGGTAGAAGCGGGTGCCGTCATAGAGCACGGTGTTGTGCTCCAGCTGCTTGCTGCGACCTTCCGCCTCCCATTGGGCGCGCACCAGCATCACCCCAGTGGCGAAACCGCCCGAGACCCCCTCGACACTGGCCTTCTTCGCCTCCTCGGTGACATCGAGAAAACGCGGCAGGGCCGTGGCCGCCAAAATACCGAGGATCACTATGACGATCACCAGTTCGATCAGGGAAAAACCCGTCATCTTGCTCTTCATTACTCCCTCCTCAGCGGGGCCTAACATTTTGCCTAACATTGCTTGAATCGTGCTTGAATCATGCTGTTGATGCAGCTCAGCGACTCACCTCTTCCAATGCCTTCATGGCACCATCTTGCCAGCGGTAGAGCCATCGCCACTCTCGTAGCTGCAACTCGCATCCATCGCGCTCGAGCCTGGCTTGCACACGGATCGGCTCACCGTCCAGCGCTTCGCGCCCAATCAGCGCTTGCCACAGCGCACCACAATCTTCCGAAGGTCCCCGCACCTGCTCGACAGCCATCGGCCATCCCTGAGGGGTGAACACCCATAATTTTTCCTCGCGCCAGAGCTGGGTGGGGTGATTGCTCAATACCCATTCACCGTGCAGCCGCTGCAAGCGCTCGCCAAACTGGCTCACCAGACTCGCCATCGCACTGTGCTGGGCCAGCTTGCGCTGCTCCAGATGACCACCGACCAGGAAACTGGCGATCGTCACCATGGTGACCAAGGCGATGATCAGGCGATAACCCGACAACCAGGGGCGATCTTGCTCGTCCTGCCAGCTCATCGTCGGCTCCTTACTGACCGCGCACGACTTTCATCATGTCCCACATGGGCGTGAAGATACCGAGCGCCAGCACCAGCACCATGACTGCCACTATGCCGATGAGAATCGGTTCAATGCGGGCGGTCAGGCTCTTGAGGTCGTAATCCACCTCTCGCTCGTAATAGAGCGCAACCTCGAGCATCAGCTCATCGACCTGCCCCGTCTCTTCACCCACCGCCACCATCTGTAGCACCAGCGGGGTAAAGAGCTGGCTTTGGGTTGCGGTGCGCAGCAGGCTATCGCCGCGCTCGACGCCGGCACGCATCTCACGGATCCGCGCCGCCATCCAGGCGTTGTCCACCGCATCGGCCACCAGACTCAATGCCGCGTTGAGCGGCACCCCGGAGCGCAGCATCATGGAGAAGCTCCGGGCAAAGCGCGCCAACAGCGAGCGATCGATGATGCTGCCCACGATCGGTAGCCGCAGCTGCCAGTGATGCCATGCCAACTCACCGCGCTGGGTCGAGGTCCAGCTGCGCCAACTGACGATGGCCGCCACCAGCCCCAGCAGTAACAGCCACCAGTAGTGCACAAAGAAATGCGAGGTGGCGAGCAGGATCCGGGTGGCCAAGGGCAACTCGACGCCAAATTTGGAGAACATGCCGGCGAAGGTCGGGATCACGAAAATATTGAGGATCACCATGGCGATCCCGATCGCGATGAAGACAAACATCGGGTAACGCATCGCCGTCTTGATGCGCTTGCGGGTCTCCAGCTCCAACTCGAAGTAGTTGGCCAGCTGCAAGAAGGAGTCTTCCAGTTGACCGGTATTCTCGCCCACGTGAATGATCGCCACGAAGAGGGAGCCAAAGACCTTGGGATGCCCCTGCATCGCCGCCGAAAGCGGCTTACCGTTGCTGAGATCTTCGCCTAACTGCAACAAGGCCCGTTTGAGCGGCTTGCTATGGGCAGACTCGGCCAGCCCCGACATGGCACGCAAAATGGGGATGCCGGCCCGGGTCAGCGCATACATCTGACGGGTGAACATCACCAGCTCTTCCAGGGTGACCTGGCGCTCGAACAAGAGCGCGAACTGATGCTCTGCGCCGGGGGCTTTCACGCTGCCAATATTCGTTGGCATGATGCCGCGTTGCAGCAACAGCTCGGCGACCGCCGTTTCATTGGCCGCCTCGATAGTGCCTTCAGCCGCCTTGCCCTGTGCGTCGCGCCCTTTGTAGCGAAAGTAGGCCATCGCTTATCCCACATCCTCGGCCAGTTTGAGCACCTCATCGAGGGAGGTGAGCCCCTCACGGGCATAATCCAGAGCCATCAGCGCCAACGGCTGATAATGCTCATGTTGGCGCGCGGCACGGGCAAAACCTTCCGCATCATCACGACGCAGGGCATCCATCATCGGCTGATCCATCTCGAGCAGCTCATAGACCCCGATCCGGCCGCGATAGCCGGTGAAGTTACAGCTCTGGCAGCCACGCCCCTTGCGGTACTGGTGGCTCCCCGGCACTTCATGGCAGCGGCTCTGTAACCAGCTGGCCTGGATAGCGTCGGGCTCGGCGGGCTCATGGCAATGCTCGCACAGGCGGCGCACCAGCCGCTGCGCGACCACAGCACGCAGCGCACTCGCCACCAGATAGCCCGGCGCCCCCATGTCGATGAGACGCAGCGCACTGGTGATGGCATCGTTGGTGTGCAAGGTGGTCAGTACCAGGTGACCGGTCAAGGCGCCACGCAACCCGATCTCCACCGTCTCGCTATCACGCATCTCCCCCACCAGCAGGATGTCAGGGTCCTGACGCAGGGTGGTACGCAGCACGTTCGAGAAGGTGAGGCCGATCTTGGTGTTCACCTGCACCTGGCTTATCCGCGGCAAACGGTACTCCACCGGATCTTCGACCGTGATGATCTTATTGCTCGGCAAGTTGATCTCGGAGAGCGCCCCATACAGAGTGGTGGTCTTACCGCTACCGGTCGGGCCGGTGACCAAAATCATGCCGTGCGGGCGATGCAACAGGTTACGAAAACGCTTGAGCAGCACAGGGGGCATCCCGGTCTCGTCGAGAGAGAGCAGGCCACCGGACTGATTGAGCAGACGCATCACGACCGACTCGCCATACTGCACCGGCATGGTGGAGAGACGCACATCCACATCGCGCCCCCGCACCTTCATGGCAAAACGTCCATCCTGGGGCAGACGCTTCTCGGAAATATCGAGGCCCGCCACCAGTTTGAGGCGCAGCACCAGCGCCGGCGCGATGCGCACCTCGCTCAGTACGTTCTCATGCAGCACCCCATCGATCCGCTGACGGATGCGCAGCACCTTCTCGTCCGGTTCGATATGGATATCGGAGGCCCCGACCTGCACCGCGTCCTCAAACAAGGAGCGCAGCAGCTTGGCAACGGTCGCCTCATTCTCACCACCGCCCGCGTCCAGGGTCGCACTGCCCAGTTCAAAGTCGGTATCCTGATACTCCTCGTGCAGCTGCACGGCGAAGTTCTCGATCTCTTTGGTGCGCCGATAGAGGCGATCGAAATAGTCGAGCAGTTGCCCCTCACGGGCCACCGCCAACGACATCTGCTTCGGTGCCAGTAGATCGGCCACCGCATCGAGCGCGCTCAGATCGGCCGGATCCGACATGGCCACCGTGGCCACATCGCCGCTCAGGTTCACCACCAGCGCCCGGTAACGGCGCGCCTGAACCTCAGGCAGCAGTTGTACCGCCTTGGCATCGATGGTGAGCGTGTTGAGATCGAAGAAGGGCACTTCCAACTGGCGCGCCAGGAAGGTGAGCAGTTGCACCTCACTGATGAAGCCGAGTTCAATCAGGGTCGCGCCCAGTTTGCGGCCCGTCTGCCGCTGCTGTTGCAACGCAAGCTGCAGTTGATCGTCGGTGATGCTCTGCTCTTGAACCAGCAGATCACCAAGCCGCATCTTGAGTCTTGGTTGTGCCATCGGTGCCTTACTCCGTTATCCGTTTAACCATGTGGAGACAGCGCAGCTATGCGCTGTGCCAGCCAGTTATTACTCGCCTCACCGAGGCCACCATGCAGTTGCGCGTTGCGATAGGCTTCCAGCGCCTGTGCCGTATTGCCAAGCGTCTCCTCAGCAATGCCAAGGCCGAGCCACCAGCGCCCTTCGTCGGGCCGCTGATGCAACAAATCCAAATAGAGCTGACGCGCCTCAGCGGTATGCCCGGCATCCTGCGCCAATGCAGCCCAGGTCGCGTAATAATCCAAATTTTGCGCTATCGATGGCCGAGCGCCGGCCAGCCAATCGAGCGCCTGCAGTGGTTGCTGCTGAGCAATCGCCATCCGCGCCAGCAGCAGACGAAAATCGGCTTGCGCAGGATGAACCCGCAGTCCCTCAAGCAGCGATTTTTGCGCCTCTTCGTAACGCTCCTGGCCATAGAGCAGGGCCGCCAACTGCTTGCGCGCCTCGACATGATCGGGCTGCTCACTCAGCAAGTCGCCATACTGACGCTCCGCCTCTTGCAGATCGCCGCGGGCCAGTGCCGTGGCGGCGCGCCGCTCGGCCAATTCACTGCGCTGCGCGGCCGAGAGCTCTACCGGCTGAATAGACAATTGATTCTTCGGCTTCACCTTTTTTGTGGCCGGCGTTGGCGGCACCATCTCTGCCGCCAGTGCATCTTCTTCCTGACGCTCCGGCTGTAGCGCAGCATCCAGGCGAGCGTAGTAGTGCTCGGGGTCCTCACCGGGCGGCACGACCACTTCATCTTCCACCTTCTCGTCAGCAGGCTCGCTCTGACTCTGGGTGGCCGCAGGCTCGGCCTGCGTTTTCGATGATGCCGCCTCGGCTTGCCGACGCTCATCAGGCACCGGCAGGGCCACCAGCGCATCGACGCTCTCTGCCTGCTCGCTCGGCGGCGTTGGCGCCGGGGCCGTCACCACCGACGCAGACTGAATGCTCTTGCCATGTTGCCAATAGCCCCAGCTACGCCACCCCAAGAGGGCGAGGGCGCCCAGGCAGGTCAAACTGATCAACAGCCACAACCACAGAGGCTGACGGGCGGGAGGCTGATAGCGGGCCGTGGCCCCCGGTCCTCCCTGGCGCGCATCCAGATCCTTGAGCATCTGATTGATCACGCTCATCGCATCACTCCCCATATCAGTAGGGCCATCAACAACACGCCCAGCAGCCACCCCGTCCAATGCGGGAGATAACTCGCATCTTCGGTATCGCGAACAGCACGGCAGACACAGGCCAGATCGATACGGCGCTGGCCCTTGCCATAAGCCAGCATCAGGCTTTTATGCGAGAGAATATTAATCAGGCGAGGGATGCCGCGGGCCGAACGCCACAGCACGCGCAATGCGCTGCGCGTGAACAGCGGGGCACCGCGATAGCCGGACACATCGAGGCGATAGCCAATGTAGGCGCCCGCCTCATCGCATTTGAGTGAGCGCAACCGGTAGGAAAACGCGATGCGCTGCCGCAATTGCCGCAGGCTGTCACTCTGCAGGCGGGTATCCAGCTCGGGCTGCCCCAGCAGCACCACCTGCAATAACTTGGTCGACTCTGTCTCTAGATTTCCGAAGAGCCGGATCGCCTCCAGCGTCTCATCCGGCAGCGCCTGCGCCTCATCGATCAGCACGACCACCCGGGTGCCGCGCTCATTCAGTGCCACCAGATGACGATGCAGCCGGTCATTGAGATCCACGCTATCCCCCTCGACGCTGAGGCCCAGCTCATGGGCCAAGGCCAGCTTCAGCTCGCGGGGGGATAAATGCGGATTGGGGATCCAGGCGCAGGGCTGCTGAGCGATACACAACTCCCACAGCAACATGCGGCAGAGCAGCGTCTTGCCGGTGCCCACTTCCCCGGTGACCTTGATAAACCCTTCACCTTGTGCCAGAGCCCAGTGCAGCACTTCCCGGGCCTCCTCATGAGGAGGCAGCCCGTAATAGAAGTCGGTGTTTGGGGTCAACCCAAACGGCGGCTCATGTAACCCAAAGTGCTCAAGGTACATATCAGCGCTCTGGGTACCACTTATCGAGCAGATCGCTGGAGCGCTGCAACTCACGCTGCCAGGTGTCCCCTTCGACCACAGTGGGTTTGAGCATGATCACCAGTTCAATCTTCTGGTTTTTCTCGTTGCGGTTGGTGAACGCCTCACCCAGCCAGGGGATGTCGCCCAGCAAGGGCACCTTGCTCACCATCTCCTGCTTGTAGGTCTTCATCAGGCCACCGATGACCACGATGTCGCCGTTGTTGGCCTGCACCACGGTATCCGATTCACGGATCGAGCTGCGCGCCAGCGGCAACTCGAGCGTGCCGCCCGAGGTCCCCATATCGATGGTCTTCTTCTGCTCTTCGGTATCGATCACCGAGGGGTGAATGTGCAGCAATACCCGGCCCTGCTCATCGATCTGCGGGGTCACGTCGAGGGCGATCCCGGAAAAGAAGGGGGTCAGCTCCACGTTCGGGGTACGATCCGATACGCCGGATGCACTGGTGGTGATCGTGGTCGAGGCGTTGGTGACGAAGTACTCGTCAGAACCCACCTTGATCACCGCCTTCTGATTGTTCGTCGCGGTCACGCGCGGGCTGGAGAGCGTATTGACGTCACCCTGCGTCTTGAGCAGGTTGACCGCCACATTGAAGTTACCGTCGGAGATCTTGAAACCCGCACCGCCCCCCAGGGCAGAGAAGATGGTGTTACCGCTGCCGACGATGCTGTTAGCAAATGAACCCCCATTGGTGATCCCCTTGCCACCATCCCAACTGGCGGACAGACCGCTCCAGTCGACACCCTGCTCATAGCCCTCGTTGAGCGAGACCTCCAGGATGCGCGCTTCCAGAATTACCTGGCGCTTGAGATGCTGTTCAGACTGGTTCAGAAACTCGCGCACGGCCTTCAGCTCGCCCGGATAAGCCCGGATCGTCACCAGACCAGCCTGCGGACTGGTGATGACAGCGCGGCCATCGCCATTGCCCACCAGCGATTGCAGCGATTCACGCAGATCCCGCCAGAAATTCGACTCGTTGTCGGTCTCAATCTGGGTGCCGTTAGAGCCGCTGCTGTTGCTACTACTGCTACTGCTGTTGTTGTTATTGTTTCCGCTCAGGCCGTTGCCATTGCTAAAACCACTGTTGCCATTGTTGTTGTCGGAGTTGGTCACGCCCCCGGTTGACACCGTGGTGCGCGAAAGGCCGCGCCGGGAGAGCATCAGGTAGTTGACGGGCAGGGTCTCGGTGCGCAATCCGGCCGGATAGACGTGGAAGACATTGCCACGGCGCTGGATATCAAAGCCGTACATATCCGCCACCGTGTTGAGCACCTCGGGCAGGGTGACATCCTTGAGATCCAGGGTCACCAGACCGCTGACCCCAGGGTGCACCGCCACGCTGTAGCGCGAGCCTTTGAACAGGGAGCCAAAGAAGTCACCGGCCTCCACCTCTTGGGCCGCGATACGGATCCGCCGCTCCGGCATCGCCGACGGGGTAAACTCGGGCTTTGGCATGGCCAGCAGCTCACTGTGTACCGCGCTCGGCAAGTTCAGCGGTGCCGGGGTCGCCTGCTGGGCCTCCCGCAGCACCTCTTTGGCCTCTTTCGGTTCGGGATGGCGATAGCTGGTACAACCGGCCGACGCCATGGCTAGAAAAAGAAGACCGTATTGAAATGATTTCATCGATTGTCCATCCACAAACCGTTGTTTCGGACGGGCCAACATGGCCCGTCAGCGAAGAATTTTGTCCGCAAAGAGGGTGAGCGTGACCCTCTCCTGCCCCTTGTCCAGCACCACGCGATCGCTGCTGATGCCTGCGACGCGCCAGCCGGCGACCTGCTCGCCATGGCGGTAGCCTTTGCCACTGAGCACAGCGATGGCGGGGCCATTGCCCAGAATGATGCTCTGCAGCTTCGGCATGCCGGCCACGGCAACTTGCTGCGTGTCACCTTGCAGCTGGCCGCCCGCAAGCGGTGTTGTCGGGTCTTTTAGTGGCGTCATCACAGCCAGCATTCCCAGTAAAGTCAGCATGTTAGCCACGGATAAACTCCTTGCTGCTGCTCAGGGTGTAGACCGACAGCGACACCTTGGCGTGCGGCCACTCCTCCACCTGATAGTCAAACTGGTGCCAATAGAAATGGCGCGGAAGCTGCTCCAGACCGCGCAGGTACTGGTAGACATCGCTATAGCCACCAATCAGCTGCATCCGGATTTCATGGCGGTAGAGATTGACCCCTTGCTCCCCAGGTAACAGGGCGACCGGCGCCACACTCTTCATGTCCACCATGGTCAGGCGCTTGCCTTGGGCCAGCAGCGCATGCAATGCGTTGGGCATCTCTTCAGCCGCGATCAGATCGACGGTCTGCGCCTTCAAGCGGCTGTCAAAGCGCTGTAACTGCGCCTCAACAGCCTTAAGCTGATCACGCACATCACTGTCAGGGTCACGCAAGAGCCGCTGCTGCCGCCCTTCCACCTCTAAGTGCGCGATATCGATGTCGCGCTGTACGCTGGCCAGTCGCTGTTGATCGCCCTGGAGACGTTGCTGTAGCGGTTGCAGCCAGAAATGGCCAAACAACCAGCCGATGATCAGCAGGCCAACCCCCAGCAACAACATGCGCTCACGCATGGAGAGCTGGATGACCCGTTCACTCAACTGGTTCCAGCGTGCTTGCAGTTGGTTCATTGCGCCTTCTCCTGCGGGGTGCCTCTCAATTCAAAAAGCAATCGCCCCTCTTTATTGCGGCTGAGCGCCAGCTCGGAGAACTGCTTGCCGGAGAGGGTGTGGGTCTGTTTAAAGCGATCGACCCAGGCCGGAACCTCCTGGCTGCTCTGGGTCTCCCCTGCCAGACTGATCCGCTCCTGTTCAACCTGGATCCGCTCCAGCGATAGCTGGGGGCTCATGATCTGCGCCAAATCGGCGAGGAGATCCGCATAGCTTTGCACCCGCTCAGGGGTCAGCTGATCGAGGCGTTGCAGCATCAGCTGCATGCCATCCGCCCGCAGCTGCTTCTCTTTTAACGAGGCCACCAAGGCTGGCGAGGGTTGGTGCTTGGCCAGTTGAGCTTCAAGACGGCTCGCCTCGGCTTTCACCACGGTCAACTGCCCTTGCAACTGAGCCAGTTGCCGGCTCTGACGCTGGTGCTGCCAATGGCTGTAGAGCCCATAGCTGAGCAGCAGCAGGCTGACCAGCCCCCATGCCAGCAGGATCTGGGACAGCGATCCCCACTGCCGGCGCGGCCGGAACTCCTGGGTATAGAGGTTAAGACGGCTCTTCATGACGGCTCCCCCTGTAGCAGTGCGAAGGGAGAGAGATAGTCCATGCCATTGAGAATGGCCTTGTTGGCCATGGCCGAGACGTTAAAACCAAAGGTCTGATCGAGGCGCTGCACCAGCTCACCCAACGCCGGTGAGATCAGTGCCAGCTGCAAGCTACCGCACTCGGGTAACTTCAGTTGCCCCTGCAAGTAGTCGAGGGAACGCTGGATCTCGAGGGCCAGCGAGTCGATGTCCTCATTGACAGAGCCGGCGGTGGCAAGGTGTTTGAAACCGCGCAGGGCACGTGAAAAACAGAGCGCCCCCTGACGGAACACCAATAAATGCAGCTCATGACCGGCAGGCTGCCACAGCAGCAAACGGGGGGTGTCATCGACCGGGAATAACTGGGCCAATGCCAGCTCTTCGGTGGTGATGCTCTCAAGCTCAGCCACTGCATTGACGGCATCGACAATGGACTGGATACGCGCCCGAGGGGCGGTGACCACATTGATACGGGCCTGGCTGGAGGGCGGAGTCGGCAGATCGACGTAATCCATCACCAGTTGTCCCAGCGGCTCGCTGACAAAATCTTTGATCGCCCACGGCAGAGCGCCGGCCAGCTCACTGGCAGGAACCTGCGGTTTATCGATCTGAATCTGTTGATAAAGCCCACTGGCCAGAGCAACGCACACCCGACGTCGCTCTAAATGATGCAGAGTGAACAGTTCGTCCAGCGCACCTCGCCACCCTTGCGGTCCGTTAACCGGCCGGGAAGCAAAGCAGGGAGTAGTGTCATTACTGGTCAGCCAGATATGGTCCTGACCGAACAAAACACCCACTCTGCCAGAGAGGGCTTTTCGGTGAAAAAGTGTGCGTATCGCGGGCTCGACTACCTATTGATATTATCATCACCAAAAAATGGGCGAGTTTTATACCATAAAAATCTGAGATGATGAATTTTTTATATATTTTAATGGCATTAAAAAGTGTAACAAAACCTACAGGCCTATTCCTACGGCCTAGCGCAACCTTTTCTTACCTTCTCACGACCAAAACCACTTTTACCCTCTGTTTTAACCACGGCAACGTTAAAATCAGATCTCAACAAGATGGCCTACCCCATCAAAACACACTCAGACGCCATCGATACCTGGAGTAGACACCGAGCCACACCACCCTGTGTTCATTGCTATCCCAGCCAACCCCCGGCCCACCTTGGCGGCAGCCGATTTCAACTGTGATGTGATCAGCTACGCCATTGTATGCACCGAGAGCCGATCAGCGGCGAGCCCCACCCGGAGTCAACGCCTCAGATGGGGAACACAGCTCGGGTTTGTCGAGCGTCAAATCCATCGACACCAGATTGACCGGCCCGACAGGCGAGAAAGGGGAGCAGATTGCGCTCGAGGAAGGGAGGGGGTGCGACAAGAAGAGGCCGTGCGATGCAGCCCACAGGCTGGGAAAGTTCTGTTAGCGGCTCGCAGCAAAGCCGCGTGGTAACGACCAGGCCGGTTTTTTAGCCCAGTAAGGAGCCAGGGCTACGCCATTCAGCGGTGGCCAAAAAAGCCCATTTGACACCAAGCACAGCGGCGAGGCGATATGAAAGAGGCGGCGCCGGCGGCCGGCCCGCTCTCATGGGGCAATCATCTCGTAGGATGAGGGGGCATCAGAGATCGGGGAGCGCGCTTCGCAGTGGCGCCGGCTCGGCAAACCACTGACCTTGACCCGCATGCACGCCAAGGTGACGCAGGCAGTGCCACTCCTCACCACTCTCGACGCCGACGGCGATGACCCTGGCCTGGGTGTTGGCACAGCCACCGATCAGGCTGCGTACCGCCATCTGATTCACCTGACGCAGGTGGATATCGCGCACCAGGCTGGTGTGCAGCTTGAGGAAGCTGATGTCGAACTCCTTGATGTACTGGGTACTCACCACATCCTGCCCGGCATGGGTCACCGTCAGCCGGCACCCCAGCATGCGCAGAGAGCGCAGCGGTTTTCTCAGCGCCTCGAAATAGCGGGTGATGTGTGCCTCGGAGAGCTCGATGATGAGGTGTTCGTTCTTGCTGCGCGGCAGCTGGAACAGAGAGAAGAAGAGCCAGCGCTGGAAATCGCGGTGCAGCAGGCTCTGAGCGCAGAGGTTGACGCTGATCGGCGGCGCGTCAGCAGGGCGGGATTGCAGCAGGGCCAGCACCCGGGTGGCGAGCAGACGATCGAGCGGCAGCAGCATGCCCGCCTTCTCCGCCATCGGCATAAAGACGCCGGCCAGCAGCTCGCGCCCCTGCTCGTCGTCGATGCGAGTCTGCAACTCCTCTTGCAAGATCAGCTGACCCGGCTCCTGCATCACCGGCTGGCAGTAAAGATGAATGGCCCGCTCATCGATGCGTCGGGTCAGCAGGGTGCGCCAGCGCACTGTCCCCTTGCTGGTCTCCTCCTCGTCGGCGATCGCCTTCTCGAACAGGAACCAGCCGCTGTCCCCTTGCAGCCGGGCGCTCTTGAGGGCGAGCTCCCCCTCCTCCTGCACCTGGGCCAGGGTATCATCCGGCCGGTAGCAGACCGCACCGATGTGGATGGCGTTCTCCCCGGACACCCCAGCGGGCCAGTGCAGCCGGTGCAGGTTTTTGAGGATCTGATCCGCCCCGTCCACCAACTCGGCCTCGGCCATGTTCGGCAGCAAAATGGCCAGCACATGGGCCGCATAGCGAGCCTGTAGCGCGCCGGCAAACTTGCGCACGAAGGGGGCAAGGGCGATGCTCGCCTCCTGCAGCACCTCATCGATCTGCGGATCATCCGATTCCAGCGCCTCGAGGCCGCTCAGCTCAACCAGCAGCAAACCACCGGCCATGGCCGAGGCATCGCGGATGGCGCTCTCCAGCCGGTTGTCAAAGAAGATGCGGTTGCCGGTGCCGGTGACCTTGTCGACGAAGGCGTTGCTGCGGATGAAGTTATCGAAGCGGCTGCGCTCCTTACGCGCATCGGCCAATTCGGCCAGCAGTTGATCGAATGCCTGGCTGGCACTGGCCGGCCACTCCTCGCTCGTGTCGTGATTGAGCTTGTTCAAGCGGCCGGCGAGGATCAGCTCGGCCCTGTGGTTGAGCAACTCGGCCCCGCGCAGCTGCAAACGTAACCAGCGAATAGAGAACCACAGGCCGAACACCACGATGAAGATCCCGAGCGAAATGCCCGACATCGCCTCGATGGAGTATTCAAACTCCTTGAAGGGACGCTCCAGCCTGAGTCTGGCCTCCATGCCGGGATGCTGGGGCAGCGCATAACGGTAATCGATGAGCGGATCGTCGAGCTCGCGCGCCACCAGATCCTGGAAACGATAGAGGCTCGCCTCCCCTTGCGTCACCTCCAGGCTGACCACATGGGCCGAGCGCAGCAAGGTCGGCATCCACTGCGCCATCTCCTGGGTGTCATGCTGCACCGAGAGCTGTCGGTCGAGCACCTCAACCAGCGCCTGTACCTTTTTCTCCTGCAGCTCGAACCCGAGCTGGCGGAAACTAAAGACGCCACCGAGCAACACCATGGCCATGGCGGTGATGACGCACAGGGTGATGAAAGAGACGAGTTGGGTAGTGAGCTTCATCCTTGAATCCAAAAGAGAGGGCCATGGCCTGGGCGCATACTATCACGAGCCCGATGCGAAGGTCTGCGCCCCGACTCCGGCTTCACGCCAACAGCAGATAAAAAGACGGCGCCATAAAAGGCGCCGCAACAACAGGAGTGAGGAAGATCGACACGCAAGGGAGCACACCACATGTCAATGGAGCCATCTTCCCACTATGCCCCTGAAACAGAGCTGAGAAAAATATTCACCTTCCGTTCACGGTTTTTTGGCAGGAGAATTGCTAATAAAACGGGATGGGTCAGCAGATCAGATAGACATACAGCACCGAACCGCATAGCAGCATGCTGACCATGACCACGGGATAAACGATGTAGCTATCACTCGAGCAGCGCGCCCGCCGCAACACCAGCCTGCATAGCAACAGGTTGTAGCCAATCAGGAGGGCCGTCACCACCATGCTGCGTAGCAGCGGCAAGGTAGGGACATAGTGATAGTAAAGCCAGAGCAAGCCAAAGTTAGCCAAGATCAGGTACAGCAGAAATTTCTGCAGATAGGGAGGCTTCTTCCTGGTGGGCTTGCTGTGCGTCATACAGACCTACTCCGGGGCATCTCACTTAAGTACAGCGACAACTACGCGACAAAACTGTTGCCCCGCCATAGCCGGAGAATGTTCTACTTGCCACGCCTATTGCTCCTTCTCTTCGTTCTGCTACCGCTTAGCTGCTCAGCCTTGGCCGAGGTGGCCTGGCGGATGCCCAGAGCGGCAGCTCCACTTCCACCGGAAGTGACCGCCGAGCTGCAATACCTGCTGCGCCAGAAAGCACACATAGAGCGAACACTGGCCCGCGCTCGCCCCATGATCCGGCTCATCCGCACCGAGCTGCGACAACGTCAGCTACCGGAGTGGTTGCTGTTAGTCCCCCTGGTGGAGAGCAGTTATCGGTTGGATGTGATTTCCCATGCCGGGGCGGCAGGCCCCTGGCAACTGATGCCCATGACGGCGGATCGCTTCGGGGTACCTGTCACTCCCCATTTCGATGGACGCTATTCACTGCCTCTGGCAACCGGCGCCGCGCTCAACTATTTCCACTGGTTGCACGGCTATTTTTCGGAGTGGCCATTGGCATTGGCGGCGTACAACGCCGGGGAGGGAAGGGTCATGAAGGCGATTCAACGCAGTGGACACCGTCAGGTCTACCGACTTCCACTTCCGCAAGAGACACGCCACTACGTGGCGCGCATTGAAGCGCTGGGAGAATTACTGAGCCATCCGGAACGGTACGGCATCGCCCCCCCTGATTTAGGGGGGGGAGAAGAGCTGAGAGTGGCCAATCCCAAACACTGCTCTTTGCAGCGCTGGGGGGAAGAGATGCACCTTGATAGCGATGCCCTGCTCACCCTCAACCCGGCATGGCGCAGCAGTCAAGGAAGAGTGCCTTCCCCTCCCTGCCCCATCCTGTATAGCAATGCCCCCTCAGTGCAGAGGGAGGGCAAACAAAAGATAAAAGTGGTCTTCCCCGTCTCACTGGAAAGCCTGCATGACCCGCTGCAATTAGGCACCGCGCGCGGGCTGGATATGGACAGTCAGGGCCCTCTACTGGACTCTCCTTCCGTCAAAGATCCATTGCGGCTTCATACTCAGCCAGCACCCCTCTGGAGATGAAGTGATCCCGCCACTTACGCAACAACGGACGCAGGTTGACCTCATCCGGTTCACGCCAGGAACAGCCGACGAAGCACAGCGTGGTGTTGATGTAGCGGCGGTGCTGTCAATCAGCATCGAAA
>NZ_CDBY01000094.1 GCF_000820125.1 Aeromonas simiae
TTTTTGCGCGCTGATCAACATGAATGACCATCCCTCGCTCATATGGCGCAGAAAAGATGGCGTTCTTTCCCAGCAATATAGGCCAGCCTCCCCGCGCATCATTGACGCCGCGTACACAGGCATGCCGCCGCGCGGCAGCGGCTCTCGCCACCCGCTTGTCTTGGGTCTGAAGGGATGTGCGAAACGCAGTACGACTATTACAGGGGGGCGTAGTGACGCACCGGTAGTACCAGATGTCGTGGGGAGTGAGCCAAAGGGTTATCAGGGGCGCCTGCTCGTCCACAGGAAGAGTGGTGAGCGAAAAGCACAGGGGAGATATAAAAGATTGATATTCCAGAAATGGAGGCGGCCCCACCAGCCACATCCCGGCACTCGAGTCCCCCGCCTTGGCTGCTTCCTTCCGGACCTGACCAGGTAGACGAGTTATCGATGCGAGAGGACCAATGGGGCCACCATCGAACGCTGTGCAGTCTAACAGAGCAGGCTTCCAATGCAACGGCTTTCTGCCCTAGCACGGCGTGTTTGCCTGCTTTTTCAACACGTTGTCAGCTAAAAAGCATGAACTTGGTACCCACCACCAGGAGCAGGCAGGCAAACGCCTGCTTGAGTCGCTTAGGGGGCAGGTGGTGCGCCAGCCGGGCACCGTAACGGGCGAACTGGGTACTGGTGAGCACGATCCCCAGCAGCGCCGGCAGATAGACAAATCCCAGCGACCACTCGGGCAGATCGGCGTGTCCCCAACCGGCATAGAGATAGGAGAGGCTACCCGCTAGGGCAATCGGCAGGCTACAAGCGGCCGAGACCGCCACGGCCCGGTTCATCGGCACGCTGCACCAAGAGAGATAGGGCACGGTCAGCGAGCCGCCACCAATGCCAAACAGGGCCGACATCCAGCCTATCACCACACCGGCAATGCCGTTACCGGCCGGCCCCGGCAGGTGCCTTCCCGCCTTGGGTTGCAGCGAGAGCCCCATCTGGAGCGCCATGGCCCAGGCAAACGAGCCGATGATGATATTGAGGGTGCTGGCCGAGAGCTGGCTGGCCGTCATGCCCCCCAGCCAGCCCCCCACCAGCATGCCGACGGCGAGCTGGCGGATCAGCGGCCAGTCGACCACCCCTCTTTGTTGGTGTACCCGCAGGGAGCTGATGCCGGTGAAGATCATGGTGATCATGGAGGTGCCAAGCGCCAAGTGGGTGACGATGTCGGGGGCGACCCCCTGGGCATGGAACGAGGCCACCAGCACCGGCACTATGATGAGCCCCCCACCGATGCCAAAGAGACCCGCCAGCAGACCGGCACAGGCACCGAGCAGCAGGTATCCCAGAAAGAGCATGTGAAATCCTTGCGACAGAAAGCAAACGGGATGGCCTGAGCCATCCCGTCATTGTGCCTGTTAATGCAGGGGAATGGTACCGTCAAGCACCTTGTAGAGCGCCAGCACGGCAAAGCCGAGCAGGGCCACCGTCATTCCCTGCTCGAGGCGGTTCATGCCACGCAGGCCATGATGCTGACGCGCCTTCCAGTAGATGAAGACCCCCGGGCTGTAGAGCAGCGCCACCAGCAGCAGGTACTCGATCCCGGCCGCATAGACCAGCCAGCAGCCATAGCCGGTGGCGATGAGCGAGAGCAGGATGTCGCGCTTGCGCTGATGGGGCTGCGCCTCATAGGTCTGGCCCGACAGCGCCAGCTTGAGGCCATAGGCACCGGAGAAGACATAAGGCACCAGGGCAGCGGCGGTGGCGATGTTCACCAGCGCCAGATAGGTCGAACTCTGGAAATAGATGATGATGAGAAACGCCTGCACCAGGGCTGCCGAGCACCACAACGACACCTGGGGTGAGCCATTCTTATTCTCCTTGGAGAACCAGGCCGGGAACACGCCGGTCTTGCCCGCAATATAGGGCACTTCCGCCGCCAGCACGGTCCAGCTCAGCAGGGCCCCCATCACGGAGATCACCAGGCCGATATTGATGAGCCAAGCGCCCCAGGGGCCGACAACCTTCTCAAGGATCAGGGCCGTGGAGGGGTTCTTGAGCGCAGCCACTTCCGGCTGGCTCATCACACCGAGGGTGAACAGGGTCACCATGACGTAGAGGGCCAGGGCGCCGAGCAGCGCCAGCACGGTGGCGCGCCCCACGTCACGACGATGACGCGCACGGGCCGAGACCACCACGGCCCCCTCGATCCCGATGAAGACCCACAGGGTCACCTTCATGGTCGATTTGACCTGCTCGAGCACAGAGCCGAGTGCAGGGGTCTGCTGGCCCCAGATATCCAGCGTGAAGGTCTCCAGGTGGAAGGCAAGCAGGATGGCCACGCAGAACACGATGAGCGGCACCATCTTGGCGATGGTGGTCACCACGTTGACCATGGCCGCCATCTTGATCCCCTTGAGTACCAAGGCATTGACCGACCAGATCAACAAGGAGGCGAGCGTAATGGCCAGCGGCGTGTTGCCATCGCCAAACAGCACCCGCTCCGGGGTATCGAAGAAGTAGCTCAGTGCGCTGAACACCACCACGGCATAGGAGACGTTGGCCAGCAGCTGACAGATCCAGTAACCCCAGGCGGCGTTAAAACCGATGAAGTCACCAAATCCCGCCTTGGCGTAACTGAAGATGCCGCCATCGAGATCCGGGCGGCGCATCGAGAGCGACTGATAGACCAGCGCCAGGCAGATCATACCCAGCCCGGTGATGAGCCAACCGATGGCGATGGCACCGACCCCGGCATGGGAGGCGATATTTTGCGGCAGACTGAAGACCCCCGCACCGACCATGGAGCCGATAACGAGCGAGATGAGGGCGCCGAGCCCTAACTTATTGTCCATCTCTGTCCTGTTGCGTGAAGCGGCAGCGACTGATCTTCCCTATTCAATCCACTCGCACCCGTGACACAAGCCCCGCTCCGGGGGCCCTGAAAAAGGCGGCAACTATATTGCATGATTATTCCTACCGCAATGGCCGCTCACACAAATATCGGTTGCCTTGACCGGGCGCAATTTTACAGGAGTGAAGAGGGAGTCCTGTGACAGGGGTCAAATTCAAAAAGATCCCGTGATTTTTCACCATCTTGGCATTCATTCATCCCATACAAAGACAGCTCCGCTGCATGGGAATGCAGCGGAGCTGTGGCCGCCATTCACAGGCGCAGGCCGCCGTCTATCTCGATCATCCGCCCCGAGAGGTAGTCGTTGTGGAAGATAAAACGCACCGTCTCGGCCAGCTGCGCCGCCTCACCGAGCTGACCGACCGGGATGGCCTGGCGCATCCGCTCCATCGCCTCGGGCTTCATCGCCGCCGTCATGTCGGTGGCAAACACGCCGGGGGCGATCCCCATCACCCGAATACTGTAGCGTGACAGCTCCCGCGCCCAGGTCACCACCAGCGCCGCCACCCCGGCCTTGCTGGCGGCGTAGTTGCTCTGGCCCATGTTGCCAGCGCGAGCGATGGAGGAGACGTTGATGATCACCCCCTCCCCCGTCTCGCTCATCAGGGCAGCCGCCTCGCGCCCGCACAGGAAGGTACCGGTGAGATTGACATCGATCACCGCCTGCCACTGGGCGAGCGACAGCTTGTCGATAAGCTGGCCGTCGCGGCGCTTGATGAGCAGACCGTCGCGCAGTATGCCGGCGCAGCTCACCAGGCCGTGTAGTTGACCATAATGCTGGCGAATGCGGGCAAACGCCGCCTCGACCTCCCCCTCGTCAGCCACGTTACAGGGCAGCAGCAGGCACTCACCTCCGCGGCTCTCGACCTCGGCCTGGGTCACCTCGAGATCGTTGCGATTGATGTCGATCAGCACCAAGCGCGCCCCTTCGGCCACCAGCATCAGGG
>NZ_CDBY01000095.1 GCF_000820125.1 Aeromonas simiae
GCCATCAAAGATGGGCGCCCCTTAAGGCGCCCTCGGTCTGCTTTTACACCGCCACTTTATATCGCCACCCAACCGTAAGCCCTGCCGCCCTCTGGCCCTCCCCGGTCAGAGTCCCCGCCCCTCAATCCTCTGCGCCCTTGAGCCACCAGAGCGACGCAGCCCCCGTAAAACGGCGATTTCTTCGCCACTTGTCACCCCTCACTTTTTGAACTGCCTCAAATATTGCGCACAAGTGACAGATCACGTAGTAAAACTGCTCGACAGCCTGAACCCTGGCCCAATAGGATAGCCATCTGGTGCCCAAAGGACTGGACTGGGGCCCTGCCCCGGTTGGTGATTGGCGCACTCTGGAAGCGGTAATTCAGGGGCGGTAGCGTCGCTTTTCCAAATCACCTCCAATCACGATAGATAGCTCTCTCCTCGGAATGAGGGTTACATATATCAAGAGTAGATTCCAAGCAGCGATTAACGATATTGATCGCGCCCACCTTTATTCCTGTCAATTCGATATATATACCCTTCTTGTCGACTATTTGCTAATGAGCGTGCAGATTGGGCTAACCTGCTTCTTTTTCTAATAAAATTACTACTATAGTTATTTATTCTGTATATAGTTGAAAATATTTCTCATTTCGTCGATTCTAATAAACAATGAAAACTATATTATTTTAAAATCAACGAAACTTGTTAAGGGAACAGTTAATTCAGCGAGCAACATAGTACCGATAAAATACCTACCAATATAGCTATGACACCACCAAAAATTCTACAACCAGACTCTAAATAACCAAAGATAATTATATCACCATATCATTCATAAATTATTAAAGGAAATGTTTATGCCATTAAAAGATTTTGACTTCGGAAACGAAGCGGGTGATGATGCAACACAGAAAGAGCTGGCATCATATTTTGTTGAGCAAAATGGATTTAAGAACCAATTAAACTGTAATAAACGAGTACTTATAACTACAGCTCGAAAAGGTGTAGGAAAGTCAGCATTAATAAAAAGAATTTTTGGTGTCATAACTGAGGAACAACCCGATTCAATCGTCATATCATGCCGAGGCTCAGACCTCACCAGAGATGCATTTAAGTTATCATCACCATTATCCACACCGAACGATTACATTCGTGACTGGATGATTAGGATACCTGATTACCCATGATTA
>NZ_CDBY01000096.1 GCF_000820125.1 Aeromonas simiae
TTTGCGCGCTGATCAACAGTCCAGGCATAGGCGCCTCCCAGCCGGGTATAGAGGTCAAGCTGCTCGCTGATCGGCCCCCCTAGCTTGAGGCTGGCTTGCAGCATCTGGCTCTTGGCCTCCCCCTCCAGTTTGATCCCCGCCAGCTCCCCGCGGGTCTCATATTTACCCAGCCAGTCATAACCCAGCTCGACGCCGACGTTGCGATTTAGCTGATAGCCGGCAAATACCCCAAGTCCGAACGCATTCTTGTTGTCATCGCGCTGCTGTAAGCCGTCTTGCAGTTGCTCGACGAGGCGCTGGGTATCGATGTCATAGAAGTGCGACCACCCCGCCTTGGCGCCAAGATACCAGCTGTTATCGTTACCCGCCGCGCAGGCGGTGCCGCCAAGCAGCAGGGTTGTGGTGAAGAGAATGCCGTTTCTGAGCTGAGTCATGGGTCGTCCTTGTGAAAGTGAGTCCGGGGTGGTTCCTTCCCCCCAGGCTAGCCTAACGCAAACGACTTCAGTCTCAAATGTTCCTGATGAATGCACTGTGAGCGGGCCTGCATTTCTCCGTGATGGTGGCTGATGGGAGGCCACCCTACCTTGGCGCTAGCGTCTTGCCGCTGGTTGCAGAGCGCAAAACAGAGAGGGAGGCCTAGGCCTCCCTCTTTTTCACTCTCGGTTTGTTCAGCGCCGTGGGTTGCTTGCCAGGAAGCTGCGATAGGCGGGATCGTCGCTCATCTCGTTCCAGTCGTAGCCAATCTCGTGCAGGTAGTCGTGGAAGGCGCTCACGTCTTCGTCCGGCAGTTCGAAGGCGCACAGCACCCGCCCGTAGTCGGCGCCGTGGTTACGATAGTGGAACAAGCTGATGTTCCAGCGGCAACCGAGGGTCTCAAGGAAGCGGATCAAGGCCCCCGGCTGCTCCGGGAACTTGAAGCTGTAGAGACGTTCGCACAGGGCGCGCGCCGGCCGGCCACCAATCATGTAGCGCACGTGATTCTTGGCCAGCTCGCTTTCGGTCATGTTGACGACCGGGTAGCCCCCCTCTTCCAGTTGGCGCTGGATCTGGCCGAGCTCCTCCTCACCACCGGTCAGGCGCACCGAGACAAACAGGGCGGCCTGCTCCGGGTCGGAATAGCGATAGTTGAACTCGGTGACCATGCGCGGCCCCAGATTGCGGCAGAAGTCGAGGAAGGCTCCCTTGCGCTCGGGGATGGTGACGGCCAGCATCCCTTCGCGTTTCTCACCGATCTCGCAGCGCTCGGAGACATAGCGCAGGCTGTGGAAGTTGACGTTGGCCCCGGACAGCACGGCGGCCATCCGCCCCCCCTTGACCTGCTCGCGTTCGCAATAGGCCTTGAGGCCGGCCAGGGAAAGGGCGCCAGAGGGCTCGGCGATGGCTCGGCAGTCATCGAAGATGTCCTTGAGGGCGGCGCAGATCTGGTCGTTGGAGACGGTCACCACGTCATCCAGATACTGATCGCACAGGCGGAAGGTCTCCTCGCCGATGCGGCGCACTGCCACCCCGTCGGCAAACAGGGAGACCCGATCCAGCGACACCGGCTTGCCGGCGGTCATAGCCGCCTTGAGGCAGGCCGAACCGTCGGACTCGACGCCGATCACCTTGATGTCGGGCAGCAGTTGCTTGAGATAGACCGCTACCCCGGCCGCCAGACCACCGCCACCCACCGGCACGAAGACGTGGGTCAGGTGGGTGTCTTGCTCCAGCAGCTCCTTGCCGATGGTGCCTTGGCCGGCGATCACTTCGATATCGTCAAACGGCGGGATCGGGGTGTAGCCCTCAAGCTCGGCCAGACGCCGGCTCTCGGCATAGGCCTCGTCGAAGTTGTTACCGTGCAGCACCACCTGGCCGCCGTGGCGGCGCACCGCGTCGACCTTGATGTCCGGTGTGGTGGTCGGCATGACGATGGTCGCCTTGATGCCGAGCTTGGCGGCCGACAGGGCCACCCCTTGGGCATGGTTGCCGGCCGAGGCGGCTATGACGCCGCGCGCCTTCTGCTCGGCGCTCAGGGTGGCGATCTTGTGGTAGGCGCCGCGCAGCTTGAAAGAGTGTACCGGTTGCAGATCCTCGCGCTTGAGCGCCACGTGGTTGCCGAGGCGCTCCGAGAGCTTCTTCAGGGTCTGCAACGGGGTGACCCGCGCCGCCTCGTAGACGGGCGAGAGCAGGATCTTGCGTAGATATTCGGCAGCAGAAACCATGGTTTACTCCTCCAGCTTGCTGCGATCGCGCACTGCACCCTGGTCGGCGCTGGTGGCCAGCATGGCGTAGGCGCGCAGGGCAAACGACACGGCGCGCTCGCGGCTGACCGGCTTCCAAGCCTTGGCGCCGCGCGCCTCCATGGCGGAGCGGCGCGTGGCGAGCACCTCGTCGGCCACTTCCAGCACCAGTTCCCGGGTCGGGATGTTGATGCGAATGGTGTCGCCGTTCTCGACCAGGCCTATGGTGCCGCCAGCCGCGGCCTCCGGCGAGACGTGGCCGATGGAGAGGCCCGATGTGCCACCGGAGAAGCGACCATCGGTGATCAGGGCGCACGCCTTACCCAACCCCATGGACTTGAGGTAGGAGGTGGGGTAGAGCATCTCCTGCATGCCGGGGCCACCCTTGGGCCCTTCGTAGCGGATCACCACGACTTCGCCGGCCTTAACCGTGCCGTCGAGGATGCCGGCCACGGCCTCTTCCTGGCTCTCGAATACCCGGGCCGGGCCGCGGAAGGTGAGGTTCTCTTCATCCACACCCGCGGTCTTGACGATGGCACCCTTGAGGGCGACGTTACCGGTCAGCACCGCAAGGCCCCCCTCCTGGCTGTAGGCGTGATCCAGCGAGCGGATGCAGCCTTCGGCTCTGTCCAAGTCCAGCTCATCCCAGCGGCAATCCTGGCTGAAGGCACGGGTGGTGCGAATGCCGGCCGGGCCGGCGCGGTAGAAGCAGGCCACCTCGTCGGTCGGCTGGCGGCTCACGTCATACTCTTCCAGCAGTTCACGGAGCGACATGCCGAGCACGTTGCGGGTGTCGCCGTGCACCAGGCCGGCACGCTCCAGCTGGCCGAGGATAGCCACCACACCGCCGGCGCGGTGCACGTCTTCCATGTGGTATTTCTGGGTCGAAGGGGCCACCTTGCACAGCTGGGGCACCTTGCGCGACAGGCGGTCGATATCGGCCATGGTGAAGTCGACACCGGCTTCCTGGGCTGCCGCCAGCAGGTGCAGCACTGTGTTGGTGGAGCCGCCCATGGCGATGTCGAGGGCCATGGCGTTCTCAAAGGCTGCCTTGTTGGCGATATTGCGCGGCAACGCCGAGGCATCGTCCTGCTCATACCAGCGCTTGGTTAGGGCCACGATGCGCTGGCCGGCCAGCTTGAACAGCTGCTCGCGGTCGCTGTGGGTGGCCAGCAGCGAGCCGTTGCCCGGCTGGGAGAGGCCGAGCGCCTCGGTCAGGCAGTTCATGGAGTTGGCGGTGAACATGCCGGAGCAGGAGCCGCAGGTGGGGCAGGCGCTGCGCTCAACCTGCTCGCTCTGGGCGTCGGAGACCTTGGGGTCGGCGCCCTGGATCATGGCATCCACCAGATCCAGCTTGATGATCTGATCGGAGAGCTTGGTCTTGCCGGCCTCCATCGGGCCGCCGGAGACGAAGATCACCGGGATATTGATGCGCAGGGCCGCCATCAGCATCCCCGGGGTGATCTTGTCGCAGTTGGAGATGCACACCATCGCATCGGCGCAGTGGGCATTGACCATGTACTCGACCGAGTCGGCGATAAGCTCGCGCGACGGCAAGGAGTAGAGCATGCCGCCGTGGCCCATGGCGATGCCGTCATCGACGGCGATGGTGTTGAACTCTTTGGCCACCCCGCCGGCGGCCTCGATCTCACGGGCGACCAGTTGGCCCAGATCCTTGAGGTGAACGTGACCCGGCACGAACTGGGTGAAGGAGTTGACCACGGCGATGATGGGTTTGCCGAAGTCGTCCTCTTTCATGCCGGTGGCACGCCACAGGGCGCGGGCTCCGGCCATGTTGCGGCCGTGGGTGGTGGTGGCGGATCTCAGCTTCGGCATTATTTCTACTCCCTGAATACCTGGCCCTGTCGGGCACTCGAATGTGTAAGGTGGAATCGGTCCGGGTCAGGGTGGTCCCTCACCCGGAGCGACTCGGGGAGGTGTCGCCACCTCCCCGCTGTGTCAGTCGTTGACCGGGGTCAGCCAACCCCATTTATCTTCGGTCTGGCCGTTGAACAGGCCGAAGAAGGCAGTTTGCAGTCGCTCGGTCACCGGGCCGCGACAGCCGGCGCCCACCTGCATGCGATCGACCGAGCGCACCGGGGTCACCTCGGCAGCCGTGCCGGTCATGAAGATCTCGTCGGCCACATAGAGCGCCTCGCGCGGCAACGCCTGCTCGCGCACTTCATACCCCAGGTCACGGGCGAGCGTCATGATGGTGTCGCGGGTGATGCCGGGCAGGATGGCAGCGGTGGTGGGCGGGGTGAACAGCACGCCGTTCTTCACCAGGAACAGGTTCTCTCCGGCCCCTTCGCTCAAGTAGCCGTTCACATCCAGCGCCAGCCCTTCGGCGAAACCGTTGCGCTTGGCCTCGCGGCTGATGAGCTGGGAGGAGAGGTAGTTGCCGCCGGCCTTGGCCCCGGTGGGGATGGTGTTGGGGGCGAGCCGGTTCCAGGAGGTGACGCAGACATCCACCCCGTTTTTCAGCCCCTCTTCGCCGAGATAGGCGCCCCAGGGCACGGCCGCGACGATCACGTCGGCCTTGGCATCCTTGGGAGGATGCAGGCCAAGGCCCACGTTACCGATGAAGGCCAGCGGACGCAGGTAGCCACTCTTGAGGCCATTCTCGCGCACCACGGCGCGGCAGGCTTCGTTGACCTGCTCCTCGTTGTAGGGAACGTCCATCCAGTAGATCTTGGCGGAGTCGAACAGGCGGCGGGTGTGCTCTTGCAGGCGGAAGATGCAGGTGCCCTTGGGGGTGTCGTAGGCGCGCACCCCCTCGAACACCGAAGAGCCGTAGTGCAGCGCATGGGTCATGACGTGCACCTGGGCGCTCTCCCAGGGAACCAGTTGGCCGTTGAACCAGATGTATTGGGGCTGTGACATGGGCAAGTTCCTTATGCTCTGAGGCTCGAGCGCTGCTGGGGGGCAGCGGCATGGCAGCTGTCGACGCGGGAGACGTCCACCAGTTTGTCCAGCTGGCTCCACAGCTGCTGGATCGGACGGCATGACTCGACAGTAACCGTGATCCGCAGCTGTTGGCAATCCTGCTCCATGTTGAGGGCGCAGAGATTGAAGCCGCGGTGACGAACCACGCGCAGGACGCGCTCCATGACTTCCGGTTTCGCTTGGGCATGGATCTGCAGGGTATGTTGGCTCATAGGCGTTGCTCCATCATCTTGTGATTGGCGACTCCCGGCGGAACCAGGGGCCACACGTTTTCTTCCTCTGAAATAGCCACATGCAGCAGGTAGGCGCCATCGTGCGCCAGCAGCCGATCGAGGGCGGGCTCGATCTCGGCCTTGCATGTGATGGTCTCACCGCGGATGCCGAAGGCGGCGGCGAGGGTCACAAAATCGGGGTTGTCGGAGAGGTTGGTCTCGCTGTAGCGGCCGTCGAAGAACAGCTCCTGCCACTGGCGCACCATGCCGAGACGCTGGTTGTCGAGCAGCACCATCTTCACCTTGAGACCGGCACGGCGGATGGTGCCGAGCTCCTGCACGTTCATCATGAAGGAGCCGTCGCCACTCACCAGCACCACCTCATCCTCGGGACGGGCCATCTTGGCCCCGATGGCGGCCGGCAGGCCGAAGCCCATGGTGCCGAGGCCGGCGCTGGAGAGATGGTTGCGCGGATTGTCAAAACGCATGTGCTGGGCCACCCACATCTGGTGCTGGCCCACGTCGCAGGCGACCACGGCATTGCTGGGCAGGCGCTCGCTCAGGCGGCGCAGCAGGGCCGGGGCATAGATGGCGTCACCGGGATGGGCGTAGTCGAAGGCGTGGTCATGGGCCAGGGCGGCGCAGTGGGCGCGCCAGGGGCCGATGGAGAGTGGGCGAGCCAGTGCCGGCAGCACCAGATTGAGGTGGGTGGTGATGCCCACATCGGCGGCGCGGCGTTTGCCGAGTTCGGCCGCATCCACATCCAGATGGATCACCCTGGCGTGGGGGGCGAAGGCCTCCAGCTTGCCGGTGACCCGGTCATCGAAGCGGGCACCGACTACGACCAACAGGTCACACATCTGTACCGCATAGTTGGCGGCCTTGGTGCCGTGCATGCCGAGCATGCCGAGAAAAACCGGGCTGTCGGGGTCCAGGGTGCCGATCCCCTTGAGTGTGGTCACGCCCGGCATGCCGGTGGCGGCGGCAAAGTCGCGCAGCGCGGCCTCAGCATTGGCCATGCCGACGCCGCCACCCACGTAGAGCAGGGGGCGCTCGGCGGCGGCCAGCAGGGCGCGGGCCTGTTCCAGTTCGCCCATCGGCAGGCTCTCGCTCTGGTTGATGGCGGCGAGCGGAGTGCGCGGCGAGAAGGTGGCCAGCTGCACATCCTTGGGGAGGTCGATGAGCACCGGCCCGGGTCGTCCTTCGCTGGCGATGGCGAAGGCTTCGGCGATCACTTCGGGCAGATCTTCCACATCGGTGACCATGAAGGAGTGCTTGGTGCAGGAGAGGGACATGCCGAGTACGTCGACCTCTTGGAAGGCGTCGGTGCCGATAGCGGAGCAGGGCACCTGGCCGGAGATGGCCACCAGGGGGATGGAGTCGAGCAGCGCCTCGGCCAGACCGGTCACCAGGTTGGTGGCTCCGGGGCCCGAGGTGGCGATGCAGACCCCGACCCGGCCGCTGGCTCTGGCGTAACCGACCGCCGCCATGGCGGCCCCCTGCTCATGGCGGCACAGCTGGTGGGCGAGTCCGCCGTCATAGAGGGCGTCGTAGACCGGCATGATGGCCCCCCCGGGATAACCGAATACCTGGGTGACCCCCTGTTGTTTGAGGGCCGCGACCACGAACTGAGCACCATTCATCTGCATACATCCTGTCCTTGCTATTCCTGAGGGCCAACCAGGTAAAGAAAAACCCCCGAGCTTTTTGGGCTCGGGGGTCGTCTTGTCGGTTTGCCGGTCTGGGTCTATCCCTTGTTCCGTGCAGCCAAACGAGCCCCGAGCGGTGTAATAATCACCACCACTAGGACCACAATAATGCTGACGAAACGGGAGACCAGGCTCATGACTAAATCCAATTTTAAACGGCGCCACCGCCGCGAATGACTATTAGAACTAGCATGGGGGCTTTTCGTGAGCAAGACTTTTTTTCGTGACAAGTTTCTGTTTTTCGAGATAACGCTTTCACTGCGTCAGTTGATTTATCTGGCTCGTGATTCATGGGTAGAACAATATAAAGAGCGGGGTGTAAATCATGTCATTAGCTGTGGTTTACAGCCGGGCCAGCCTGGGTGTCGAGGCACCGCTGGTTACGGTGGAGGTTCATCTCTCCAATGGCCTGCCGGCCTTCAATATCGTCGGTTTGCCCGAGACCTCGGTGAAGGAGTCGCGCGATCGGGTGCGCAGTGCCCTGCTCAACGGTAACTTCGAGTTTCCTGCCCGCCGCATCACGGTCAACCTAGCGCCAGCCGATCTGCCCAAGGAGGGAGGCCGCTTCGATCTGGCCATCGCGCTCGGCATTCTGGCGGCCTCACAGCAGATACCGGCGAACAGCCTGCCAGATCATGAATTCTTGGGGGAGCTGGCCCTGACGGGGGAGCTGCGCCCGGTTTTCGGTGTGCTGCCGGCGGTATTGGCCAGCCGCGCCGCCGGACGCACTCTGGTGGTCGCGCGTGACAATGGCGCCGAGGCTGCCTTGATCCGCGATGCGCAGGTGCGCTGCGCGCATCAGTTACTGGCGGTGACCGCCTGGATCTCGGGGCAGCTGGCGCTGCCCTTTCCCGAGCCGGCTACGCCGGAAAGCGATGGCCACGAAGTGCCCGATTTACTCGATGTCATTGGTCAGTCCCAGGCCAAGCGGGCACTGGAGATCGCCGCCGCCGGCTGCCACCACCTGCTGCTCATCGGGCCGCCCGGCACCGGCAAGAGCATGCTGGCGAGCCGGCTGTCTGGCATCCTGCCTCCCCTGAGTGAGGCGGAGGCGCAAGAGAGCGCCGCCATTCACTCCATCGGTGGGCACGGACTCTATGGTTGGGGTCGGCGTCCCTATCGCTGCCCGCACCACAGTGCCTCGGCGGTGGCGCTGGTCGGGGGCGGCAGCCAGCCAAGGCCAGGGGAGATCTCGCTTGCTCACAATGGCGTGCTGTTTTTAGACGAATTGCCCGAGTTCGAACGCAAGGTGCTCGACAATCTGCGTGAGCCGCTCGAGAGCGGCCACATCACCATCAGCAGGGCGGCCAGGCAGGTGGATTTTCCTGCCTCTTTCCAGCTGGTGGCGGCCATGAACCCCAGCCCCTGCGGTCACTATGGCGATGGCCAGACCCGCTCCACGCCGGAGCAAGTGCTGCGGTATCTCGGCCGCCTGTCGGGCCCCTTTCTCGATCGCTTCGATCTGACGGTGGAGGTCCCGCTGCTGCCCAAGGGGAGCTTAAGCGGTACGCCGGAGCGGGGGGAGTGCAGCGCCGTGGTGCGAGAGCGGGTCGTGGCGGCGCGCCAGCGTATGCTTGCCCGCAGTGGCAAGCTCAATCAGCGTCTGGATAGTCGGGAAATCGAAGAAATTTGTCGCTTATCGCCGCAAGACGCGGACTTTCTTGAGGGGGCCATCCAGCGGCTTGGCCTCAGCATTCGAGCCTGGCATCGGATTCTGAGGGTGGCGCGCACCATCGCCGATCTGGCGGGCGAGGGGACGATAGAGCGCCGTCATCTGGTGGAGGCGCTCGGTTATCGGGCCATGGATCGCCTGTTGTTACGGCTTCGTGGCACATAGTCTGTGTCACTGGCGGCATGATAATATGTGAGGTCTGACCAGAATTGACAAGGAAGCCGGCCTATGCCGCAAAAATTGTTCGAGCTCCTGCGCGGCAGCGCCTCGACCCTGCTGATCTTCGCCAATACCCTGCTGTGGTTTATTCCCGTACTCTTTCTTGGCTTGGCCAAACTGCTGTTGCCGCTGCGCGGATGGCGCACCGGGTGCAACTGGCTGCTCGATGGCTGCGCCACCTGTTGGATCGGCTTCAACAATCTGGTGCAAAACGCCTTTTCCGGTACACGAATGGACGTGGTCGGAGTGGACAACCTGACCCATAACGAGTGGTATATGGTGGTCGCTAATCACCAGTCTTGGGTCGACATTCTGGTGCTTCAGCGGATTTTTAATCGAAAAATCCCCTTTCTGAAATTTTTCCTGAAGAAAGAGCTGATTTGGGTCCCTTTTCTGGGTCTTGCATGGTGGGCACTCGATTTTCCCTTCATGCGGCGCTATTCCCGTAAGTTTTTGGAAAAACACCCTCAGCTCAGGGGAAAAGATATCGAAACGACGCGCAAGGCGTGCGCCCGTTTCCGCGACATGCCGGTGAGCGTGATGAACTTTGTCGAGGGCACGCGTTTTACCTCGGCCAAACACTCGAAACAGGGCTCGCCCTATCGCCATCTGTTGCAGCCGCGCGCCGGCGGTGTTGCCTTTACCCTGGCTGCCATGGGCGATCAGTTGCACAAGCTGGTGGATGTGACCATCTGCTACCCGCACGGTATCCCGACCTTTTGGGACTACATGTGTGGCCGCCTCAAGGAGGTGCGCGTCAAGGTGCGGGTGCTGCCCATCGACAGGACGTTGATCGGCGATTACTTCAATAACCCCGAATTTCAACAGAAGTTCCAGCAGTGGCTCAATGGCCTGTGGTCGGAGAAGGAACAGACCCTGGCTCGCCTGCACGCTGCTGGACAGTAAGAGAATCATGCTTAGTTTTCTGCCCGGACCGATCCTGTTTCTGCTTAGCGCCCTGCTGAGCATCGCCCAGACCGCCTTCTGGGCGACCCTGATCCTCTGCGTCTCACTGGTGAAACTGCTGCCGATCCCGGTGCTGGCTCATTTGTGCAGCCGCATCAACAACCTGTTGATGCGCGGCTGGCTCGAGAGCAATACCCTGCTCATTCACCTCACCAACCGGGTGGAGTGGGAAATCGAAGACAGCACAGACCTGCGCAAGGAGGGGTGGTATCTGGTGGTGTGTAATCACCTGAGCTGGACCGACATCGTGGTGCTGGGTCATCTGCTGCGCCAGCGCATCCCGGTACCCAAGTTCTTCATGAAGCACGAACTTATCTATATCCCGCTGCTGGGGCTGGCCTGCTGGGGGCTCGACATGCCCTTCATGCGCCGCTATTCAAGAGAGTTCCTGCTGCGTAACCCGCATCTGCGCGGCAAGGATATCGAGACCACCCGCAATGCCTGCGAGCAGTTTCGCCACATCCCGACGACCGTCATCAACTTCGTGGAGGGGACCCGCTTCACCGAGCAGAAACGGGATCAGACCCGCTCCCCCTACCGCCATCTGATGGCCCCCAAGGCGGCGGGACTGGCGTTCACCCTGGCGGCCATGGGGGATCAGTTCGACAAGCTGATCAACGTTACCCTGAGCTATCCGGATAACCAGGAGGCCCCGTTTCGGGATTTCCTGATGGGACGCATGACCCGCATCCGGGTGCATATCGAGGAGTTGCCCGTCGAGGGGGCCATGGTGGGGGATTACTTCAACGACAAGCCATTCAAGCGCGGCTTCCAGCAGTGGCTCAACGCCCTGTGGGCCGAAAAGGATGCGCGCCTCGCCAGTTGGGAAGCGCAACCAGATCAGGTAGAGGTGCCAAGCAGGGAGGCCAGCTCGCCGAGCTGATCTTCGGAAAAGACCGTGATGCCGTGGCGGCGCAGCAGTTGCGCCGTCTTGCCTTCACCGGGCACGTTGATCCCATCGAAGCGGCCGCTATAGATGCGGCCGCTGCCACAGGAGGGGCTCCCCTCCTTGAGCAGGGCTATCGTGATGCCCTCGCGCTGACACAGGGCCAGGGCCAGCGCGGCGCCCCGCTCGAACTCGGCTGTTACGTCCTCGCCGGCTTCGGTCACTACCTGCTCCCCCCGGCGTTCGGCCGGCGGGCGCGGAGTGGCCAGGCCGCCGGCGACTTCGGGGCAGAAGGGGAGTAGATAACCCTTCGCCCCGAGCTGGTGCAGCCAGTCGCTGAGGATCCCCTTGCTGCGGCCGTCGTAGCGTACCGGCATGCCGAGCAGGCAGGCGCTGATCAATATTGGCTTCATCCTTCGGCTCCGTTCATCACCTGATCGAACATGACGCAGGAGGGGTCTTCGATGCGATAGAGGATCGCCGGGCGCTGGTTACCGGTGCGCTTGCGGCCGGTGTCGCACAAGATCTCGGCGCGGTGGATGCGCTTGCGAAAGGCTGCCGTGTTCATGGGGGTCTGCAAGATGATCTCATAGGCCCGTTGCAGCTCGGAGAGGGTGAACTCCTCCCCCAGCAGATGCACCGGCAGGGTGCTGTAGCGGCTCTTGACCCGCAGTCGCTCAAGCGCCTTGGCGATCAGTTGGGCATGGTCGAAGGCGAACGGGCTGCCGGGCAGGCTTTGTAGTGGCAGCCACTGGCCGCGAGAGAGGGGGCAATCAGGGCTGACCAGGCAGAGATAGACCAGGGTGGTCGACCAGCCGCGCGGATCGCGCGCCCGGCTACCCAGGCTGCACACCTGCTCGCGGTAACACTCCCCCAGCGCCCACTCCTGCAACAGCCGGTCGAGGGCCGCCTCGAGATCCGGGTCGCGCTCCTCGTCAATGCGCAGGGCCGGGAGTTGCAGGGCATCTTCGAACGGCGGGCGGTCGCGCCGCTCGAGCAGCAGTTCAAGACGTTCGTCGCGCAGTCGCAGCACCACCACATCCAGACTCATTCTCAGCATGTCGCTCGCTCCGCTCGCGTTCGTTAAATGTTTGGTAGATAATATCACAGGAATAATATGTAGTGCAGGAGCGAACATGAGCCTTATCGCCAGTCTCGATATCGATGCGCAGAAGGGGTTCACTCCGCTCTGCCCGCAGGAGTTGCCCGTCCCCGAGGGGGATGGCATCGCGGCGGCCCTCAATGCCCAGGCCACGCTGGCGTCCCTGCGTATCGGCAGCAAAGATGCCCACCCGGCCTCTGCCGTCTGGGTCGCTGACTCGCCGCTCCAGCCGTTGCCACTGCCCAACGCCGATCTCACCTGGCCGGCCCACTGTGTGCCCGGCACGCGGGGGTTTGAGCTGCTCGACGGCCTGCCGGCCCCCATCGATTACGACTTCTTCGTCTGGAAGGGGGTAGAGCCGGATCTGCACCCCTATGGGGCCTGCTACCACGACTTGGCAGAGCGCCGCTCTACCGGCCTGCTGGAGTTTTTGCAGGCGCGCGGTGTCGATACCGTGCTGGTGGGCGGGCTGGCCACCGACTACTGCGTCAAGACCAGCGTGCTGCAGCTGCGCCGCGCCGGCCTGCGTGTCATCGTCCACCTGGCGGCCTGTCGCGGTATTGCTCCCGACACGGTGTCGAGCGCCCTGCTTGCCATGCGCGAAGCTGGGGCCGAGCTGGCCGCCGATTTGCATGAAGTTCAACGTCTTCTGGGGTGTTGATATGCCGCCCATTCTAACCAGCCTGCTCGACACCGATGCCTACAAGCTGCACATGCAGCAGGCGGTGTTCCACCACTACCCGGATGCCGAGGTGGTGGCCGAGTTTCACAGCCGCAACGATGAGGATCTGTTGCCTCTGATGGGGCAGATCGAGGATCAGCTGCGTCAGGCTGGTCGCCTGCGCCTCTCTCATGACGAGGCGCGTTTTCTCGCCCGGCGCCCCTTCCTCCATCAGGACTACCTCGACCACCTGAGTCACAAACCACTCGATGCCTCTTTGCTGGAGGTGCACGAGCGGGAAGGGCGCCTAGCGGTGCGGGTCAGCGGCCTGTGGCAGGATGTGATCCTGTGGGAGATCCCGATCCTCGCCATCATCAGCGAGATGCGTAACCGCTTCCGCTATCCCCAGCTCGGGGTGAGTGAGGCGATCGCCCAGCTCGACCGGAAGATCGACTGGCTGACCCGCGAGCTCAGCGCCGAGGAGATGGCGGAGTTCAATCTGGTGGATTTCGGCACCCGCCGCCGTTTCTCCCATGCGGTGCAGGATGCCGTGGTCGGGCGCCTGTGCGAGCGCCTGCCGGCGTTTCGCGGCACCAGCAACTACCAGCTGGCGCACAAGTACGATCTACCGGCGGTGGGCACCCAGGCCCACGAGTGGTTCCAGGCCCATCAGCAGCTCGGCTTTCCGCTGGCCCAGAGCCAGCGTGCCGCCCTGCTCACTTGGCTCGACGAGTTTGCCGATCACCTCGGCATCGCCCTGACCGACTGCATCACCATGGATGCCTTCCTGCGCGACTTCGACTTTGAGCTGGCCAGCCGCTATCAGGGGCTGCGCCACGACTCGGGTGATCCCGTGGTGTGGGGCGAGAAGGCCATCGCCCACTATCAGCGTCTTGGCATTGACCCGCGCAGCAAGACCCTGGTCTTCTCCGATGGCTTGGATCTGGAGCGGGCCGTCGGGCTGCTACGCCATTTCCGTGGTCGGGTCAGGCTCAGCTTTGGTATCGGCACCCATCTCACCTGCGATCTGCCGGGCGCCTCGCCCATGAACATAGTGTTCAAGCTGGTGGAGTGTAACGGGGGGCCGGTGGCCAAGATTTCCGACAGCGCCGGCAAGACACTCTGTCGTGATGCCGAATTCATCACCCGCCTTAAACAGGCTTTCCATCTTGCCCTGTGATAAATAATCCCGGTTTGGCCGGGATTATTTTTACTATGTCCAAATAATTAAATTGAAAAACGTTTTTCATTAATTATTGGATGTGGGTGATTTTATCTTATTTATATAAGATGCAATCGTTTTTCATTCTGTCGTTCGATATGGCGTTCTGTTTATAAAACCGATTTCTTTATCGTATTTATAACTATATGAATTAATAGCGTTTTATAGCTTGATTTCTGTTTGGAACTCAACAAACGTTTGTATTATTTAAGGGCTATCTTTTTCTGTCAGATTGTGACGCCAATCCGCTTTTTTATTGGTTGGGCAGATATGATGCGCCGGTCAAAATTACAACTCATAGGCTATTCAGGTTATGCAATATCTTCACTTCGTGCTCGGACTGGCCCTGGTGCTGGTACTGGCGCTGCTCGGCAATCGCCGCGGTTGGCGCAATATAAAAGTGCGTTACATCATCCAACTGCTGGTGGCGGAACTGGCGCTGGCTTGGTTCATGCTGAACTCCTCGGTGGGGCTGGCCATCATCAGCGGGTTCGCGGCCGGTTTCACCAAGCTGCTGGAGTTTGCCAAGCAGGGAACCGACTTCGTGTTTGGCGGCCTGCTCAATGAGGGGGCTTTCAGCTTCTTCCTGATGGTGCTGATGCCCATCGTCTTCATCTCGGTGCTGATCGGCATCCTGCAGTACATTCGTCTGCTGCCGCTGATTATCCGCGGCATCGGTACCGTGCTGGCCAAGATCAACGGCATGGGTAAGCTGGAATCGTTCAACGCCATCAGCTCGATGATCGTCGGCCAGTCGGAGAACTTCATCGCGCTCAAGAACATACTGCCGCACATGAACGAGAAGCAGATGTACACCCTGGCTGCGACCGCCATGTCGACCGTCTCCATGTCCATCGTCGGCGCCTACATGCAGATGATCGAGCCGCGTTACGTGGTGGCGGCCCTGATCCTCAACATGTTCAGCACCTTCGTCGTGCTGTCGCTGATCAACCCCTATGAGCCGGACAACACGGTGACCGATGCCAAGTCGCTGGCCGAGGGGGATGAGCACCACACCCCGAAGCAGGAGAACTTCTTCGAGATGCTGGGCGAGTACATCATGGCGGGCTTCTCGGTGGCGGTGATCGTGGCGGCCATGCTGGTCGGCTTCATCGCCTTGATCGCCATGATCAACTACCTGTTCGAGCTGGCTTTCGGCGTCAATTTCCAACACGTGATGGGCTACATCTTCTATCCTGTGGCCTGGATCATCGGTATCCCGTCCGGTGAAGCGTTGCAGGCGGGCAGTGTGATGGCCACCAAGCTGGTGACCAACGAGTTCGTGGCCATGATGGATTTGGGCAAGATTGCCGCCCAGCTCTCGCCCCGCACCATCGGCATGCTGTCGATCTTCATGGTGTCGTTCGCTAACTTCAGCTCCATCGGCATCATCGCCGGTGCGGTCAAGGCTCTGAATGAGGAGAAGGGCAACATGGTTTCCCGCTTCGGTCTCAAGCTGGTGTACGGCTCGACCCTGGTGAGCCTGCTCTCGGCCGTTATCGCTGGTGTCATGCTGTAATCGGTATAGACAGGGTTAACCCACAACCCCGGCTCGCAAGAGCCGGGGTTTTTCATGTGCGGCAGATAAAAAAAGGGCCAGCATGCAGCTGGCCGAATCTGGAAGCAATGTGAGCAATGTCGTGCCTTCACAGAGGAGTCCACACTCACCCGGGGGTGATGCCATGGTGGTCAAATCCGGAACGCCAGATAAAGATAATGATTCTCATTTGTAAAAGCAAGCACCTTGCTACGCCATGAGAAAAAAATCGGCCACCCTGAGGTGGCCGATGTGCTCACTGATTCACGGGATGCAGGGCCAGCGCCGGTTCGCCGACCAGCTTGCGGGCCAGATAGCGCAGCAGTACGCCATAGAGCGGAACGAACAACCCCAGGCTGATGATCAGCTTGAAGGTGTAATCGACCATGGCGATCTCGACCCAGTGCTCGGCCATGAAGGGATCGCTGCTCTTCCAAAATGCCACCGAGAAGAAGCTGACCGTGTCGATGAGGTTGCCAAATAGGGTCGAGACGGTCGGTGCCACCCACCATGCCTTGAGCTGGCGTAACCGGTTGAACACCACCACATCCATGAACTGGCCGATGGCGTAGGCCATGAAGCTGGCCAGGGCGATGCGCGCCACAAACAGGTTGAACACGCTGAGCTGGTTCATCCCCTGATATTGCCCCTCGAAGAAAAGCACCGAGAGCACATAAGAGACGGCCAGCGCCGGCAGCATCACCAGCTGGATGATCTTGCGCGCCAGCGGGGCCCCGAAGATCCGCACCGTGAGATCGGTGGCCAGGAAGATGAAGGGAAAGCTGAAGGCGCCCCAGGTGGTGTGAAAGCCGAAAATGGTGATCGGCAGCTGCACCAAGTAGTTGCTGCTTGCGATGATCAGGATATGAAAGAGAGAGAGACGGATCAGGGCCGTCTGGTACTGATAGGACGTCAGATTCACGTTGTGACCTTTTTGGTTAATGGGGTTAGGGAACCCATGCCGCCACGATGACGGCAATCAAGGGGCGCGATTATACCCCTTCATCTTTGGAGTGCAATCGTTGCCCGGCATGTTGCCGCGCCAGCCAGTCGAGTAGCACTCGATCGTCCGGATGACAGGCCTCGATCCAGCACACCTCACCATAGTGCTCGTATTGGAGCAGCAGCTTGCTCCCCTCAAAGTCGACCACCCAGCAGTGGCGATCGGCCCCCAGCTCACGCTCGACCAGGCGCAGCTCCCAAGCTGCCAGCAGGGTGGGGGCCAGGGCCGGGAAACTCGTTTCGTCGAGACCGGGATGGGTGAGCAGCAGGCTGCCGCTCACCGGGTCTTGTTTGTCCAGTTGCCACATGGGGCGCTCCTCAGCTGCTGCAGGAAAGGGTGGTGCACTGATACCAGTCGGGGGAGGGGGTGGCGAGATCCTCTGCCTCGGGCTGCTCGTCGAAGGGGTGGCGCAGCGCCTCGAACAGCCGGATGAAGGGGGCCATGTCTCCAGCCTCGGCGGCGTCGATGGCCCGCTGGGCCAGCGCGTTGCGCAGCACATATTTGGGGTTGACCGCCTCCATGCGGCGTGCCCGCTCATCGTCCTGGCTCCCCTCGCGAGCGAGGCGCGCACGGTAGTCATCAAGCCAGCGTGGCCACGCCTCGCCCTCCGGCAACAGGGCGAGCAGGCCTGGTGACAGCTCACCGCGCAAGTTGAGGCGGGCGAGGCGGCGCAGGAACAGGTGGTAGTCCACTCCCCCTGCGGCCAGCAGCTGGAACAGGCGGCGAAACAGGGCCGGGTCATCCTCTTCCCAGCACTGCAAGCCGAGGCGCTCGCGCATCAGGGTCGAATACTCCAGCATCAGGGTCTGCTGATAGCCATCCAGTGCCTGTTGCAGTGCCGCGTCGGGCAGGTGACCGGCCAGGGCCTGGGCCAGCTTTTGCAGGTTCCAGTAACCCACCGCTGGCTGCTGATCGAGGGCATAACGGCCGATGCTATCGGTATGGTTACAGACAAAATCGGGCACGTAGCGATCGATAAAGCCATAGGGGCCGTAGTCGAGGGTGAGCCCGAGCAGGGACATGTTGTCGGTGTTGAGCACCCCGTGGGTGAAGCCGGCCGCCTGCCAGCGGGCGATCAGCAGGGCCGTGCGGCGCACCACCTCGGCAAACAGGCCGGCGTCGTCCAGTCCGTCAAAGTGGTGGACGCGCAGGTAGTCGAGCAAAGCCGGAATGCGCTCCCCCTGGCCGCTCCAGGCGAAGTACTCGATGTGGCCGAAGCGCAGGTGGCTGGGGGCCGCGCGCAGCACGGTGGCGCCCGGCTCCAGGGTCTCGCGCTGCACCGCCTCGTTGCTGCCGACCAGCACCAGGGCGCGGGTGGTGGGGATACCGAGGGCGTGCAGCGCCTCGCTCGCTAGGTATTCGCGGATCGACGAGCGCAGCACGGCGCGACCGTCACCGAAGCGGGAGAAGGGGGTCTTGCCGGCCCCCTTGAGGTGAAGATCCCACAGTTGGCCGTCGGGGGCCTCCTGCTGACCGAGCAGCAGGGCGCGGCCATCGCCGAGGCGTGGCACATAGCTGCCGAACTGGTGGCCGGCGTAGACCTGGGCCACCGGCGCCATGCCGGGCAGTGGACGCCCCTGACCGCAGCAGGCGAGCCAATCGGCGTCGCTCACGTCGGCCAGCCCCAGTTCGGTGAGCAGCGATCGGTTGAGGTGCAGCAGGCGTGCGCCGCTAAGTGGTGTGGGGGTGACCGGCTCGCAGGCCCAGGGCAGTTCGGTGGAAAAAGTGTTGTGCAGCTTCACATTTGCTCCTTGCACACCTGCCCGAGTGAGGCGGTGCTTGCGTATACTGCCGCCTTCTTTTATCCCTGCGGAAGTGTGTCTATGAAGTATTTCCCGTTTGCCGCCATCCTGCTGGCGCTTGGCACCCCATTGCTGCATGCCGCCGATGCGGCTGCCGGCAAGGAGAGAGCGGTGGTGTGTATCGCCTGTCACGGGGGAGAGGGTAAGGCGGTGATCCCGGGTTATCCCCATCTGGCGGGGCAGAACGCCCAGTACACGGCCAAGCAGCTTAAGGCATTTCGTGACGGCACGCGGGTCGATCCGGTGATGGCCCCCATGGCCAAGCTACTTTCGGACGCCGACATCGACGTCCTGGCGGCCTGGTACGCCTCGCTCAAACCGTAACCGGCTCAGCGCCGGCAGTAATCGATGATCCTGTCCATGAAGGCGTCGCCGAAGCGCTCCAGCTTGCGCTGGCCGACACCGTTGATCGCCAGCAGGTCGCGCGCGGTCATCGGCATCGCCTCGGCCATCTCCATCAGGGTGGCGTCGTTGAACACCACGTAGGGCGGGACTTCTTCCTCTTCGGCAATCTGTTTGCGCAGCCCCTTGAGTTCCTTGAACAGCTTGCGGTCGTAGTTGCCGATGTCGAGCCGGATGCGTTTTTCCTTGCGGCTCGAGACCGGTTGTACCCGCGGCACCGCCAGCTCCAGCGCCATCTCGCCGCGCAGCACGGGGCGGGCCGCCTCGGTCAGTTGCAGCACCATGTTGCGGGTGATGTTCTGGGTCAGCAGCCCCTTGTGGATGAGCTGGCGCAGCACGCTCTGCCAGTGCTCGGCGCTGTGATCCTTGCCGATGCCGTAGGTGGAGAGCTTGTCGTGGCCGTGATCGCGGATGCGCTGGTTGAGCGAGCCGCGCAGCACCTCCACCACATAGCCCATGCCGAAGCTCTGGCCGACCCGCCAGACGCAGGAGAGGGCCTTTTGGGCATCCTCGGTACCGTCATAGGTCTTGGGGGGGTCGAGGCAGACGTCGCAGTTGCCGCACGGCTGGTCGAGGTATTCACCAAAATAGTTGAGCAGCACCTGACGGCGGCAGGTCTGGGCCTCGGCAAAGGCCGCCATCACGTTGAGCTTGTGCTGCTCCACCTGTAGCTGCTGCGGGTTCTCGATGTTCTCAAGCAGCAGGCGCACCCGGCCAATGTCGGCCGGATCGTAGAGCAGCACCGCTTCGGAGGGGGAGCCATCACGGCCGGCGCGGCCGGTCTCCTGATAGTAGGACTCGATATTCTTAGGGATGTCGTAGTGCACCACGAAGCGCACGTTGGGTTTGTCGATCCCCATGCCGAAGGCGACGGTGGCGACCACGATTTCCACGTCGTCGCGCAAGAATGCATCCTGGGTCTGCTGGCGCTGCTCCAGCGGCAGGCCGGCGTGATAGGGCGCCGCCTTACAGCCGTGGCGCACCAGTCGCCCGGCCACCTCTTCCACCCGGTTGCGGCTCGAGCAATAGACGATGCCGCAGTTGCCCTTCTGGCTCTGCACATAGCGCAGCAGTTGCTCCGCCCCCTTGAACTTCTCCACCAGGTTGTAGCGGATGTTGGGGCGATCGAAGCTGGCGATGTGGATGAGAGGATCGTGCAGGGCGAGGCGGGTCAGCATGTCCTGCCGGGTGGCCTCGTCGGCGGTGGCGGTTAGGGCGATCACCGGCACATTCGGAAACCACTGCTTGAGCCGGCCGAGGGCCGCGTATTCGGGGCGAAAATCGTGACCCCACTGGGAGACGCAGTGGGCCTCGTCGATGGCAAACAGGGCGAGCGGGATCTCTGCCAGTCGATCCAGAAAATCGTGCTGCAACAACCGCTCGGGGGCGACGTAGAGCAACTTGATCTCGCCGTGGCGCATGGCCGAGATGACCTGCACCATCTCCTCGCGGCTCAGGGCCGAGTTGAGGTAGGCCGCCGCCACCCCGTTGGCGCGCAGGGTGTCGACCTGATCCTTCATCAGCGAGATGAGAGGGGAGACGACCACCCCGAGGCCGGGACGCAGTAGGGCCGGGATCTGGTAGCAGATAGACTTGCCGCCGCCGGTGGGTTTGAGCACCAGCACGTCGCGCCCAGCCAGTACCTGTTCAATGATCTCCTGCTGCCCTTCCCGGAACTGCTGATAACCAAACACGGTCTGGAGCAGGGCAAGCGGGGTATCGGGCAGGGTCTCGGCGATGGCGGTCATGTTCTCTCCTCCGGGGGCGTCATTCTAAAGCAGGGGGCGCTCACAATAAACCGCGATTGCTTATGTTAATGGTCTGTTGCAGACTGGCTGGAGTCTTTACTCCACTCCCAGGGATCAGGGAATGAAACAGATGCTCAAGAAGATGGCCCTAAGCGGCATAGCCAACTTGTTTACCGAGAAGATGCCGTTCAACCGGCTGCTCGGCATGGAGGTGACTCACTACGACTTTGAGCGGGTCGAGCTGCGCATTCGCATGGATGACAAGCTGGTTGGCAACCCCTTCCACAACATTTTGCACGGTGGCGTGACCGCCAGCCTGCTCGATGTGGCCGGCGGCATGATAGTGGCGGCCTCCTGCATCGACGAGCTGGAGGAGTTCTCGCCAAGCTATCTCAAGGAACGCTTCTCGCGCCTTGGCACCATCGATCTGCGGGTCGATTACCTGCGGCCAGGACGCGGTCAGGCATTTATCGCCACCGCCCACATCATCCGCGCCGGCAGCAAGGTGGCGGTGGCTCGTATGGAGCTGCATAACGAAGAGGGCATCCACATCGCCTTCGGCACAGGCACCTATCTGGTGGGCTAGTTGTTATTGCCCTTTTGCATAAATAATCGCCATCTGATTTGATTTTGGTCAATCCATGAGCTGGCTCTTTGTCGTGATCCCGACCCATACTTCCATTGGGATGTCGTGCACTAGGGAGGGAGCGGCAATGAGTGCGAGTGTGGCCACCAAGCCATCGTACGGTGTCATTCTGGATCAACTCAGATCCATGCAACATCAGGTACAGACCCCTGAGTGCCGGCACTGGCTGGAACAGGAGCTTGAGGGCTATTCAGCGACCTCGCCCCTGCCGTGGTATCGCATCGTGCCCTGCCGCCAGCGGGGTCACTTCATCGAACTGGCCACAGGCAAACAGCTGACTTGCCACATCGGCAGTCAGGCGCTTAGCCAACGTGATTTGGCGCAGGTCCAGTTCATCTATGCAAGAGAACCCGCCGCCTACTACCTCTGTCAGCACGGCCCCGAGCTGGAGCCCTGGCCAGACGAGCTATTGCACGCCTACCAGGACGTGTTGATCCCCGGCCACTTCTGCCTGCATGCCTGGCACGAGCCGCTCTCCTCACTGCGTCTGCAACTCTTGGAGGGGTTGTCGCGCTTCATGGAGGAATATCCGCGCTGTGCCTGTACCAAGCCGCTTCAGGGCTTCAAGGCAATGCAGCACAGACACTGGCATTTCTAGCGCCTGGAAGCGCAAGGAGGGCAGCATAGCAAGCCAACACCAGACGGAATGCACAATCTGAGACCAAGCGGTCGATCACAAGACCATACGACGAGGCCACCCAGGGGGTGGCCTCAAACATATGCAAGCGGGGCAGGATCAGCCGATGGCCAGCTCGAGCGCCAGACGATAGTACTCGTTGGCTTTGCTGGTCAGACGGCGCTGCTCCATGACGCGGGCCAGCGCGTAGTAGACCGGGGCGCTCGGCTGCTCGGCCAATTCGGCCTCCAGTAAGCGTTGTGCCTCCTCCAGCTCACCGGCGAGCAGGGCGACCTGGCCGAGAGCGGCGCGGGCTCCCGGTTGATCCTGCATCTTGCGCAACTGACTTAACATGGTCTGATAGTTGTCGAGCTTGAGGCGCGGCAATTCGGTCAGCAGCAGGGGGGAGTTCTCCTTGCGCAGGGCATCGAGCCACAGATCGGCCGCCTCGCTCTCGGCGCCGAGGGCGCGCAGGCGGTTGCCATAGGCCAGCAGCATGATCGGTTGCTGGCGCAGTTTGCGTGGCATCTCCTGCCACAGGGCTCGCAGCGGTTCAAGCTCGCTGCCTGCGGCCTCGAGACGGGCATTCCACGCCTCTTCCAGCAACGCTTCCTCCCGCTCGGCGTTGATGCGGCCCACCTTGCGCAGCACCGGCAGCAGCTCGATCAGTGCCGGCCAGTCGTGGCGGGCGCGATGGATGCGGGTCAACTGCTCGATCACCATGGGATGGCGCGGATGGAGGGCATAGATGGGCTCCAGCGCCGCCAGTGCCTGCTCGTACTGCTCCTGCTCGATCTGCAACTGGGTCTGGGTGAGGGTCAGTGCCAGCTCGGCCTTGGGACTCTCCTGCTGGGCCAGTTGCAGATACTCGTCGCGGCGCGATTCATCTCCACGGGCCTGGGCCGCTTTGGCGGCGCCAAGGTAGTTGAGCAGGGGGGTGTCGCTATTGCGGGCGCTCTTGACCAGCAGTTTTTCGGCTTGACGATAGTGCCCCTCAGCCATGGCCAGGGTGGCGGCCACCGTCTGCTGGTTGGCCTTATTGCGCCGGCGTTTGCCAAACCAGCCGAGGGTGTTGCGACGCAGGCGCAGTACCCGGGTCAGCAGCCACTCGACGGCCAGCAGCACGCCATAGAGCAGGATGGCGAGGATGACCAGACTGGTGACAGAGCTCTCCACCGTATAGTCGCCCAGTGCGATCAGTACGTAACCCTTGTTGCCTGCGGCTTCCGGCCCGAATACCAGACCGGCGATAAGCACGGCAACCAGTAAGATGATGCGAATCATGCTGCTTCCTCTCAATGACCGGCCAGAATGCGTTGCAGGCGATCATTGAGCACCTGCTCGAGGATGGCCTGAGTCTGGAAGCGCTCGGGATAGTCGAACTTCACCTGTTCATCCTTCAGCTTGGCCAGTTCGCCCAGCACATAGCGGGTGGCGCTGTCGTCCTGGTTGAAGTACTGCTTCACCCAGCGCTGCGCCTTGTCGAGGCTGTCGGCATAGAGATCCTGCTGTTCGCGGTAGACCGCCAGCTGCGCTTGCAGCAGCTTGGTCTTGAGGTTCTCGCGCAGGTAGATCTCCTGCTGCGGAGAGAGCAGGGCTTCGACGGCACCATCGCGGCGGCGGATGGTGATGAAGTTTTCGGTGAAATTGACCCAGTTCTTCTTCAGGTTGTTTTGCCAGTCATCAAGCTGGCCGCTGACCTGCTGATCGGCCGGCGTGATGGCTTCGGGCATGGCGACGGCGTTCATCGGCAACAGGTCGATCTGATCCGAGAGGGCTGCCAGCTTGAGGGTCAGACCTTCCCGATCCAGGGTCGGCAGGGCCTTGAGCTTGGCGATGTCTTCGGCCAACGCCTTGCGCAGCGGCAGCAGGCTGGGGTCGTTGAGCGCCTTGATCCGTTCGTCGGCGTTGGCCAGCAGGGTGACCGCGGAGACCAGATCGTGCTCCAGCCACAACTTGCGGCCCGCCATGCGTACCAGGTACTCGGATTCGGCCAGTAGCCAGTCGTTCGGGCGTTTTTCATTCAGGTCGAGCACCCGGCCTTGCAGGCTCTGCATCTCTTCTTGCAACTGCTTCTGACCGGTTTGCCAGCCGGTCAGATCCTGGCTTTGTGTCTGCTTGAGCGCCCCTATGCTGTCGATGGCGCCGGCCAACTGGCTCTTGAGGGCGGCGATCTCGGCCTGCTGGGCATTGCCCTGCTGGTGGCCGTGCAGGTAGATCCAGCCGGTCAGCCCCAGGGTGAGGGCGATGGCGATACCACCTAGCACGACGCCACCACGGCCGCTCGCTTTTTTGTGCTGCACCGGTTGGGCATGTCCGGGAGCGGTCTCACCGGCCACGCTGGCCTGCTTCTCTTCTTGTGTCATTCCATCTTCCTCAGTTCCAGAGCCGCCAGCAGGGCATCGTGGTCGGCCCCCCGGGCTGTCGTTATATCGAGAAAACCGGCCCCCGCGGCCTGCTCGGCGACACGCGGGCTGGGTACGATGAGCGGGAGTCGTTGCAGCCACTCCCTGTGCTGCGCCGGCGTGACCGCCAGCAGGGCATCCAGTAGTTCACCGCTGGTCACCAGCAGGCTGTCGAGCCCCTTATGATGCCACTGATGGCAGAGTGTTTCGCCATCTTGCGCCGGGTAGTGTCGTGCATAGACGCAGAGGCAGGTCACCTCGGCCCCGCGTTGGCGCAGGGTGCTACTGATGAGTTCGCGCCCGCCGTTACCGCGCAGGATCAGCACCCGCTTGCCCGCCACCTGTTGCAGGGCGGGCAGGGCCAGCAGACCCTCGCTGCGTGGATCTTCGGGCCAGGCGCCCTGCAAGCCCACGTCGTGCAGGGCCATGGCACTGGCTTCGCCGACGGCAAAGTACTCGATAGCTGGCCAGGTCAGACCAGTATGCAATAGAAAATCATGGGCAAAAAGAACGGCGTGACGGCTGACTACCACCACCAGATCGGCCTGGGATAGTTGTTCCGGCAGCGCTGGCAGCTCGTCGCCCGGGGTCAGTTCCAATAAGGGGCAGACGATGGGGTGGTGCCCGGCGGTACGCAGCCGCTGCGCCAGGGCATCAGCCTGGGGTTGGGGGCGCACCACCAGCGGCGTCATGCGCCGTATACCTCAGCCAGAATGCGATCGGCACCGGCAGCAAGCAAGCGTTGGGCCAGTGTTGCCCCCAGCTGCTCTCCCTCGGCTAACGAGCCGCGGATCTCGTCGCGCAGCACCTGATGTCCATCGGGACTGCCGACCAGACCGCGCAGCCAGATCTGTTCTCCTTCAACCAGGGCATACGCACCGATAGGCACCTGGCAGCCCCCTTGCAGAGCCCGGTTCATGGCCCGCTCGGTCAGGACGCGCGCCCGGGTTTCCGGGTGCTCGAGCGGTGCCAGCAGCGCTTTGATCTCCTCGTCATCGAGGCGGCACTCGATGCCGACAGCCCCTTGGCCATTGGCCGGCAGGCTCTGCTCGGGTTCGATAAAGGCGGTGATGCGATACGCCATCTCCAGTCGCTTGAGGCCGGCGGCAGCCAGGATGATGGCGTCGTACTCACCGGCATCGAGCTTGGCGAGGCGGGTGTTGACGTTGCCGCGCAGGTCGCGGATCACCAGATCCGGGCGGGCAGCCCGCAGCTGGCACTGCCGGCGCAGGCTGGAGGTGCCGACCACGGCGCCGTGGGGCAGGGCATCAAGGGTGGAGAAGTGATTGGACACAAAGGCATCGCGCGGATCTTCGCGCTCACAGATGGTGTGCAGACCGAGCCCTGCGGGGAAGTCGACCGGTACATCCTTCATGGAGTGCACGGCGATATCGGCGCGCCCCTCCAGCATGGCGGCCTCAAGCTCTTTGACGAACAGCCCCTTGCCGCCCACCTTGGCCAGCGGCGTGTCGAGGATCTTGTCCCCCTGAGTACTCATCGGGACCAGCTCTACCCGCAGCTCCGGGTGGAGGGCCTCCAGGCGGGCCTTGACGTAGTTGGCCTGCCACATGGCCAGCGGGCTCTTTCGGGTGGCGATTCTCAGGGTTCTGGCTGCCATATCAATCTGTTGCATCTTTTTTACAAGGAAAACGATCTTACCACCCTTTGAACAGGCTTTCATGAGCGAGCCGGGAAAAGCGCGATCGGGGCCGAAAAGGTGTAAATGCAATTTATTTCTATTTTAGTGAGAGGTAATTCAACATATTGATTATTAATGAATAAAACCATTACCAATGAAACCGGATCTGGTCGGACAAGAAATAATCCCTGGTTTATCTGTGTCCATGTTTACCACCATGAATTGCATTGTTAACATGATCACAGTTTGTCGACACCCCCCCTTCCCCTGGCGGTGTCTCTCATCTGATAAAAGGCAGGCCCTTGCTCGCAAATCTGGAGACACTCGTTCGTCGTTATGATGAGCTGAACCAGCTCAAGACCGAACGGGCGTTGGGTATTATGAGTCGCTACGGTCAGCAGGTCTTTCGTCTGCTGCCTGTACTGCTGCACTTCAACCATCCGCTATTGCCCGGCTATGTGTCGGGCGAGGTGCCTCATGGTATCTGGAGCTTTATTCCGGATGAGGAGCAGCAGGCCTTCATCGATGATATCTGCCTGACTGCCAATTGCAGTGGCGGGCTCTCTACCTCCGATCGCTCCATCCTCGGCCTCTATACCATGGGCAGCACCTCCTCCATCGGCCAGTGCTGCCACTCGGATCTCGACATCTGGATCTGCCATGCGACCGGGTTGAGTGAAGAGCGCCTGGAGCTGCTCGATCACAAGTGCCTGCTGCTTTCTCGTTGGGCCGAGCAACGTGGTGTCGAGCTCAACTTCTTCCTCATTCCCGAGAACAAGTTCCGCCAGTCCAACAGCGCAGAGATGGAAGGGGAGAGCTGCGGCAGCGCCCAACACCTGCTGCTGCTCGACGAGTTCTACCGTAGCGCCATGCGCCTGGCCGGTAAGCGCCTGCTCTGGTATCTGGTGCCGCTGCAATATGAAGAGAACTACGAGCAGTATGTGCAGGGGTTGTTCGCGCGTGGCGAGTTGCAGCGCGATGAATGGCTCGACCTGGGGTCGTTCAACCGCATTCCGGCCGAGGAGTACTTCGGTTCGGCGCTGTGGCAGCTCTACAAGGGGATCGACTCCCCCTACAAGGCCGTGCTCAAGACGGTGCTGATGGAGGCTTACTCCCACGAGTATCCCGAAACCCGGTTGCTGTCGATCGCGAGCAAATGCTGGTTCCAGAACAATGAGGTGATGAGCTATCGCCTCGATACCTATTGTCTGATGCTCGACAAGGTGACCAACTACCTTAAGTCGATCGGCGACATGCAGCGCCTCGATCTGGTGCGCCGCTGCTTCTACCTCAAGGTGTGCGACGGTTTGAGCGATCACGCGCCGGCCTGGCGCCGCGAGCAACTGGGCCAGCTGGTCAGTTACTGGGGTTGGAGCGAGGAGAAGCTGCACCATCTGGATCGCCGCCGCCACTGGAAGGTGGAAGAGGTGAAAGAGGCCTATGCCGAGCTGCTCGATGCCTTGATGCAGAGCTACCGCAACCTGATCCAGTTTGCTCGCCGCAACCGCATCAGCGAGTCGATCAACCCCGAAGACATCGGGATCCTCTCACGCAAGCTCTACGCCGCGTTCGAGAGCCTGCCGGGCAAGGTGCAACGCATCAACCTGAAGATCGCGCCTAACCTGAGCGAGCCGGATCTCAGCTTTATCCAGGTGCCCCATGGCCGCCTCAACCGCGCCGGCTGGTACCTCTACAAGCACTCACTCGAGCCCATCGACATCATCGGGCGTGCTCCGCTTGAGTTCAACAGCTACATCAGCAAGCTGGCCGCCTGGTGCTATTTCAACGGGTTGCTGACCCAGCAGAGCCGGGTACACCTGTTTAACCAGGGCTCGGATCTGCACATCGACAACCTGCACCAGTTCTGTCGCGATCTCTCCACCACCTTCCCGGTCAAGTACCCGGCCGCTAGCAACCTGGCCCTGAGCCGCCCCTGCGAGATCCGCCAGCTGGCCATCTTCCTCAACCTGGAGGTCGATCCGACCAGCCACTGGGTCGGTCAGGTGATCGAATTTGACGCCAACGCTGCCGACGTCTTCTCGTTCGGGCGTAACCAGGAGTGTCTGGTGGGCACCGTCGATCTGGTCTACCGCAACTCCTGGAGCGAGATCCGCACCCTCCATTTTCGTGGTGACGAGGCGGTGGTCGATGCCCTCACCACCATCCTTGGCAAGATGCACCAGGATGCCGACGCCCCTGAGCGCATCGAGGTGTTCTGCTATAGCCAGCACTTCCGCTCCTTGGTGCGGGCCCGTTTCCAACAACTGCTGGCCGAGTGTATCGACCTGCGTCTGGCCCGCGACAAGCCGCGGTTGGTCAAGACGCTGGCCCTCGGGCATGAGAAGTACGGCATCTTCTTCGAGCGCCGCGGCGTGTCGGTGAAAAAGCTGGAGAACGCGGTCGATTTTTATCGCCACATCTCCCACAACAAGCTCGACCACCTGCCGCTGCGTCTCGACAAGACTCACAGCCGGCACCTGCCGGCCATCGTCGATGCTTACGCCAGCGAGGGGCTGGTGCAGTTCTTCTTCGAGACCCAGGGCAGCGGTTACAACATCTACATCCTCGACGAGGCGAACCGGGTCGAGGTCTACCAGCACTTCTCCGGTAACAAGGACGATCTGGTGCAGGGGGTCAACCGCTTCTATACCTCGAACCACGAGCGGATCAGCCACGAAGGCGCCTTCATCAACTTCAACCTGCCCCAGTTCTACGAGATCATCAATCAGGGGGGTGAACCCCAGGTGATCCCCTATCGCAGCCAGGGGCCGAGCCGTGAAGTGGGGTGATCCCTCGTTGGAAACAAAAAGGGCCTGCAGTTGCAGGCCCTTTTGCATGAGGAGATCAGGCGCTTAAGCGTGCCAGCAGCCAGGTGCGCAGATCGCCGAGTTGCGGCATGCAGATCTCGTGGCGCATGGGGTATTCGTGCCACTCGGGGGCGAGCCCGGCCTGCTCTAACCGGCCCTTGGCCTCCCAGCCGAGCGAAAGGGGCACCACATCGTCATAGAGGCCGTGCATGTAGCAGATGGGGGTGGCCCGGGCCGCCTCGGTCAGTTCACCCAGCAGGGTGTCGGGCTGAGCCAGGTAGGTGGAGAGGCAGAGCAATCCGGCCAATGCCACCGGCAGGCGCAGGGCGGTGAAGGAGGCAATGACGCCTCCCTGAGAGAAGCCTGCCAGCACGATACGCTCGGGAGCAAAGCCTTCGCCGATTAACTGGTCGATGAGGGCCTCGATACGGGCGGCGCTCTCCCGGACATGGGGGATGATGGCACGACGCTCTATGTCGTCGAAACTCTCAATGTCATACCAGGCGCGCATCCGGTAACCCATGTTGATGGTCACCGGGCGCTCCGGGGCATCCGGCAGCAGATGGCGCACCGGCAGGCTCTCTGGCAGCGCCAGGGCGTCGATCAGGGGAGCCAGCCCGGCGCCTGAGTCGCCGAGCCCGTGTAGCCAGATGACGGCGTGGCGGGCGCCGCTGGGATGCAGGTCTATCATGGGAAACGAACCGGCTCGCCCGACTGATCGCTGCATGCCTTGCCAAGCAGGGCCTTCAGTTCGTTGCCGAAGCGGTTGTCGATCCAGCTGTCACCCTTAAGATCGAAGTGGTAGCCATTTTCCCGGGTGGCGACCCAGATCTGGTGCAACGGCTCCTGCTTGTTGAGGATCACCTTGCTCTTGTTCTCAAAGACCAGGGTCAGAATGCCGCCTGCTCGTTCACAGTCGATGTCGGGATACTGCTCGTCCACCGTGTCTTCAACATATTGGAAAAAGGCGTCCACCAGGGCGTGATACTCGTGATCCTTCATCGGTTTATCCTGTTGCTTTTAACAATGTGAGTGCGATTATAGAGAGCCGGAATTATTTTCACAGCGAACCTTTATGACAATCCAGCTCGCCAAGGGCCTCGTGGCCGCACTCCTCTGTCTGGGTCTGACCGCCTGCGGGCTCAAGGGACCGCTCTACATGCCTCCCGTCGAACAACCCAAGGCAGAACAGCCGAGCGCTCCACAGGAGCCGCCGGCCACCACTGAGCAGACTGCCCCGGGGACCGAGCAGCACTAATTTAGGAAGGAACCTCCCCCTTGGATCACTTCAACTATGACGCCGACGGTCAGCTGAGAGCCGAGCAGTGCCGGCTTGCCGAGCTGGCCGCCACTCATGGCACCCCGCTTTACGTATACTCACGCGCCACCCTTGAGCGCCACTGGCACGCCTTCGATCAGGCCGCCGGTGATGTTCCCCATCTTATCTGCTACGCCGTGAAGGCCAACTCCAATTTGGGGGTGCTGAACGTGCTGGCGCGTTTGGGCTCCGGTTTTGACATCGTCTCCGCCGGTGAACTGGCGCGGGTACTGGCGGCCGGGGGGGACCCCAAAAAAGTGGTCTTCTCCGGGGTCGCCAAGAGCGAAGAGGAGATGCGTTTCGCGCTCGAAAAGGAGATCTTCTGCTTCAACCTCGAATCCGAGGCCGAGCTGGAGCGCCTGAATCGGGTGGCGGGTGAGATGGGCCGCAAGGCGCCGATCTCGGTGCGGGTTAACCCCGACATCGATGCCGGCACCCACCCCTATATCTCTACCGGTCTCAAGCAGAACAAGTTCGGTATCCCGATCGAGCTGGCGCCGGCCATCTACCGCAAGGCGGCGGCCATGGCCCACATCGAGATCAAGGGGGTGGATTGCCACATCGGCTCGCAGCTGACCGAGCTGGCCCCCTTCATGGAGGCCACCGACAAGCTGCTGCGCCTCATCGATGGGTTGGCGGCCGAAGGGATCCACATTCATCACCTGGACGTGGGTGGCGGCCTCGGGGTCAACTATGGCGCCGAGCAGCCCCCGCATCCGAGCGACTATGCCAGCGCCCTCAAGCAGAAGCTGGCTGGCCGTGAGCTGACCATCCTGTTTGAGCCGGGCCGCGCCATCGCCGCCAACGCCGGCGTGCTGCTGACCCGGGTCGAGTACCTCAAGCCGGGTGAGAGCCGCAACTTCGCGCTCATCGATGCCGGCATGAACGATCTGCTGCGCCCCTCTCTCTATGGCGCCTGGATGAACATCATCGAGGTGGACAGCCGGGCGGAATACCCGCGCGCCCTCTACGACGTGGTGGGCCCGGTGTGCGAAACCGGTGACTTCCTCGGTAAGGAGCGCGAGCTTGCTATTGCGGCCGGCTCCCTGCTGGCGGTGCGCTCTGCCGGTGCTTACGGCTTCGTGATGTCCTCCAACTACAACACCCGGCCGCGTGCTGCCGAGGTGATGGTCGATGGTGAGCAGGCCTACCTGGTGCGCGAGCGCGAGCGCCTGGAGCAACTCTGGCAGGGTGAGAATCTGCTGCCTCAATAAAACGGAAGCCCTTGATGTTGATTGAATTTTCAAAGATGCACGGGCTCGGGAACGACTTCATGGTGGTCGATGGTGTCACCCAGAAGGTGTTCTTCAGCAACGATGTGATTAAGCGCCTGGCGGATCGCCACTTCGGCATCGGCTTTGACCAGCTGCTGCTGGTCGAACCGCCCTACGATCCGGAGCAGGACTTTCACTACCGCATCTTCAATGCCGACGGCTCTGAAGTGGAGCAGTGCGGCAACGGGGCTCGCTGCTTCGCCCGTTTCGTGCGCCTCAAGGGGCTCACCAATAAGGATCGCATCGCGGTCAGCACGGCGCGTGGCAAGATTGTGTTGCAACTGGAGCAGGGCAATCAGGTGACGGTCAACATGGGGGTGCCCCAGTTTGAGCCGGGCCGCATCCCTTTCCGTGCCCAGAAGGCCGAGAAGACCTACTTGCTGCGCGCCGGTGAGCACACCGTCATGTGCGGTGCCGTCTCCATGGGCAACCCCCACTGCGTCATCGAGGTGCCCTCGGTGGCTGAGGCGCCGGTGGAGACCCTCGGCCCCCTGCTGGAGCGCCATGAGCGCTTCCCGGAGCGGGTCAACGTGGGATTCATGGAGGTGGTCAACGCCGGTGAGGTGACGCTGCGGGTGTTCGAACGCGGTGCCGGCGAGACGCTGGCCTGCGGTACCGGCGCCTGCGCCGCGGCCGTGGTCGGCATGAGCCTCGGCAAGCTCAAGGAGCGGGTCAAGGTCTCTTTGCCGGGCGGCGATCTGACCATTGCCTGGAAGGGGCCGGGTACGCCCGTCTTCATGACCGGGCCGGCCGAGCATGTGTTTGACGGACAGATCGAGCTATGAGTGAAGTATCTTTGCAGGAAAGTGCGACTGACGAGGGGCAGGTGCTGGAGTACCTGGCCCGTCATCCTGATTTCTTTCTGCGTCACCCCCCGCTGCTGGATCGCCTCCGCATCCCGCACGATCAGCGGGGGGCTGTCTCTCTGGTCGAGTTGCAGATGGTGCGTCAGCGTGAGCGCATCGAACAGCTTGAGCTGGAGATCACCGAGCTGATGCAGGTGGCCAGCCAGAACGAGCGGCTGTTCCGGGTCTATGCCGGTGTCTATGCCGATCTGTTCGAATGCCATAACCTGTTCGATCTCAGCCGCTTGCTGGCGCGCGCCTTCGTACAACAGCTGCGCCTGACCGCGGTGCGGATCTGGCTCAACCCGAATCAGGTCAAGGTGGCCGAGGGGGAGGGGCTGTTTCTGGCCGATCAGCGCCAGCTTGATACCCTGCTCACCACCCGCCTGCCGGGGCAGGAGAGCTACCAGGGGCGGCTCAGTCTGGGGGAGCGGCAGATGCTGTTCGGCCAGGATGTGCTGGTCAACTCGGTGGCCCTGCTGCGCCTCGGCGATCTCGGCCTGCTGGCCTTTGCCAGCTCGGATCCGGGCCACTTCTCACCTCACAACGATACCCTGCTGCTCGGCCAGCTTGGCCGCCTGCTGCAACTGCGCCTGCCCGAGCTGCTCCGTGGCTGAGCCGGCCCCCGCCCTGCTGGCCGATATCGAGGCCTTCATCGAATTTCTACGGGTCGAGCGGCAGCTGAGTGCCCATACCCGTGACAGCTATCGCCGCCACCTCGAGCAGATGGCGGAGCGGGTCAGCGCCCTCGGCGTCGAGGATTGGTCGCTGCTGGAGGGGAGTCAGGTGCGCAGCCTGCTGACCCGGTTGCACAAGGAGGGGCTGGTGCCCCGCACCCTGGCGGCCAAGTTATCGGCCCTGCGCAGCCTGTGTGACTGGCTGGTGCGCCATGGCCGCTTAACGGCCAATCCGGCGCGTGGGGTGCAGGCGCCCAAGCAGGGGCGCCCGCTGCCCAAGAATCTCGATGTGGATCAGGTCTATCAGCTGCTCGCCATCGACGAGCAGGACCCGCTGGCGGTGCGTGATCGCGCCATGATGGAGCTGTTCTACTCGAGCGGACTGCGCCTTTCCGAACTGGTGGGGCTGGATCTGGTGGATCTCAAGCTCGACGAGCGCCAGATCCGGGTCACCGGTAAGGGCAACAAGCAGCGGCTGCTGCCGGTGGGGCGCATGGCGGTGGAGTGGCTCGGCAAGTGGCTGGCCATGCGTCCGGCTTTCGCCCAGGCGGACGAGCCGGCCCTGTTCCTCTCCAAGCAGAAGCGGCGCATCAGCGCTCGCTCGGTGCAGCTGCGCCTCGACCAGTGGGGCAACCGCCAGGCGCTGGATGCCCATGTGCACCCGCACAAGCTGCGCCACAGCTTCGCCACCCACATGCTGGAGTCCTCCGGCGATCTGCGGGCGGTGCAGGAGCTGCTCGGCCACGCCAACCTGGCCACGACCCAGATCTATACCCACCTCGATTTCCAGCACCTGGCCAAGGTTTATGACCAGGCGCATCCCCGCGCCAAACGCAGCCAGGACGAGGACGAGTAACAAGGAGCCTCCATGCGTTTTTACCGCCGATGGCAGCCGGTGAGCGCCATCACCTTCGATCTCGACGACACTCTCTATGACAACCGCCCCACCATGGTGCGGGCGGAAGCCTGGCTGGTGGCGCACATGCGAGGGGAGTACCTAGAAACAGCCATGCTTGATGCCGCGCGCTGGGCCGACATCAAGCGAGCCCTGCTGCTGGCCGAACCCGAGCTGGCCCACGACGTGAGCCTCTCCCGCCGCCGTCAGTTGCAGGCCGGTCTCGAACTCGGTGGCATGGCGCCAACCCAGGCGCAGGCCGAGGCCGAGCGGGTCTTTACCCTGTTCATGGCGCAGCGTTCGGAGGTGGAGGTGGCGCCGCAGACACACCAACTGCTCGGCCAGCTGGCCGAGCGTTACCCGCTGGTGGCCATCACCAACGGCAACCTGGATCTGGAGTGGGCGGGGTTGGCCGGTTATTTTCGCCATGTGCATCGGGCCGGTGAGGGGCGAAGGATGAAGCCGGAAGCGGATCTGTTTGCTCTGGCGCTGGCGGATCTGAACCTACCGCCCCAGCAGGTGCTGCACGTGGGGGATCACCCGATCACCGATCTGCTCGGTGCCCGCCGCCATGGTTTGCGCTGCGCCTGGCTCAACGAGCGGGGGCTGGCCCGTCCGGCCCAACTGCCCGATGTGGAGCTGAGCCGGCTGGCCGAGCTGGGCCCGCTGCTGCTCTGACTAGAGGTCGAGCTCTTTGAGCTTGCGGGTCAGGGTGTTGCGGCCCCAGCCGAGCAGGCGAGCGGCCTCCTGCTTGTGGCCATGGGTGTGCTCCAGCGCCGTCTCCAGCATGATCTTCTCGAACTGGGGCAGGGCATCGGAGAGGATGTCCACCTCGCCGCGCGCCAGCCGGGTGGCCACCCAGCTCTGCAACATCTCCTGCCAGTTGAGCGGAGCGCCCCCCTCGCGGCTCTCTTGCGGGCTCTCGCCCGGATGAAGCAGTTCGGAGGGGAGATCCGACACCAGCACCTCCTGCCCTGACGCCATCACGGTGAGCCAGCGGCAGACGTTCTCCAGTTGACGCACGTTGCCCGGCCAGGGCAGGCGGCTCATGTACACCTCGCTATCCGGATGCAGGCTCTTGGGCTCGACCCCCAGCTCGCGGGCGGCGCGCAGCAGGAAGTGGCGCGCCAGCTGCGGAATGTCTTCGCGTCGCTCCTTGAGTGCAGGGATGTGGATGCGGATGACATTGAGGCGGTGGAAGAGATCCTCGCGAAAGTCCCCTTCGGCGACCCGCTTCTCCAGGTTCTGGTGAGTGGCGGCGATGATCCGCACGTCTACCTGCACCGGCTGGTGTCCCCCCACCCGATAGAACTGGCCGTCGGCCAGCACCCGCAGCAAGCGGGTCTGCACGTCGAGCGGCATGTCGCCTATCTCGTCGAGAAACAGGGTGCCGCCGTTGGCCTGCTCGAAGCGGCCGTGACGGATGTTGTTGGCGCCGGTGAAGGCCCCCTTCTCATGGCCGAACAGCTCAGATTCGATGAGATCCTTGGGGATGGCCGCCATGTTGAGGGCGATGAAGGGCTTGTGGGAACGCGGGCTGTGGCGGTGCAGCGCATGGGCAACCAGCTCCTTGCCGGTGCCGCTCTGGCCGTTGATGAGCACCGAGATGCTCGAGCGCGACAGGCGACCGATGGCGCGGAACACCTCCTGCATGGCCGGCGCCTCACCGATGATCTCGGGGGTGCTGTCCTGCTCGGGCTGGGTGATGCGGCGCTTGCTGCGCTGCTCCTTGAGGTGGTTTTCGGCGCGCCGCACCAGGGCCACCGCCTCATCGATATCGAACGGCTTGGGCAGGTATTCGAAGGCGCCGCGCTGGTAGGCGTTGACCGCGCTGTCGAGATCCGAGTGGGCGGTCATGATGATGACCGGCAGATCCGGTTGCAGCAGATGGATCTGGTCGAGCAGGCTGAGGCCGTCCAGCCCCGGCATGCGGATGTCGGAGAGGATCACGTCCGGTGCCCTGTGTTGCAGGGCATCGAGCAGGGCCTCGCCGGCCTCGAAGGACTCGCAGATCATGCCTTCGCTGCTGAGGGCTCGCTCCAGTACCCAGCGAATCGAGCTGTCGTCATCGACGATCCATACCTTAGCTGTCATGGTGTGTCCTCATTTGCGAAGCGGAAGATAGATGCAGAATTCGGTGTGGCCCGGCCAGCTGATGCACTCGATACGCCCCTTGTGCTGGTCGATGAGGTTCTGGGCGATGGAGAGGCCGAGCCCTGTCCCTCCCTCCTTGCCGGTCACCATGGGGTAGAAGAGGGTGTCGCGGATCCCCTCCGGGATGCCGGGGCCGTTGTCGATGATCTTGATCTCGGCCGCCAGCCGGTAACGCTGGCCGTGGATGGTCACCTGAAAGGCGGTGCGGGTGCGCAGCCGGATCACCCCCTGCTCGCCGAGGGCCTCGGCGGCGTTGCGCACTATGTTGAGGAAGGCCTGCTGCAACTGGTCGGCCTCCATCTCGAAGTCGGGGATGCTGGGGTCATAGTCGCGCTCGATGCGGATCCCGGCCGGCAGCTCCAGCTCCACCAGGCGGCGCACCTGCTCCAGCACCGAGTGGACGTTGTGCACCTGGTGGCGCCCTGGGCGCTGCGGGCCGAGCAGGCGATCGACCAAGAGCCGCAGCCGGTCGGCCTGCTCGATGATGATGCCGGTATATTCGCGCAAGGCGGGGTCGGGCAGCTCTTTTTGCAGCAACTGGGCCGCCCCGCGCAGTCCGCCGAGCGGGTTCTTGATCTCGTGGGCCAGGCCGCGCACCAGCTCCTTGGCTGCCTGCTGCTGGGCGTGCTGCTGCAACTCCTGGCTGATCTTCTTCTGCTGGTCGATCTTGCGCAGCTCGACCAGCATCAGGCGCTGCTCATGGTCGGCCAGCGGCGTGGCGCTGATCTCGACCAGACGGGGTTCGCCCTCGACCACCAGGGTTACCTCGCTGTCGGTAAACCCCTGTCCGGAGCCAAGCCCCTGGCGCAGCCGTTGCAGATCGAGGGAGATGTGCTCGAGCAGTTGCGGCAGTTCGAGGCCGATGAGACGACGCTGGCTCAACGAGAGCAGTTGTTCGGCCGCCGGGTTGACGTAGTGAATGCACAGCTGTTCGTCGATGAGGATGACGGCAGTGAGCAGATTGTCGAGAACGACCCTGGCATGATCAGAGGAGCGGTCTGGCACGGTCTTCTCCCTAAAACGGTGCATTGCACCAAAGTGGTGCTTGAAGTCTACCCGCTCTGGTGCGTCGGATCACTCCCTATTGCCTGGGCGTCGCCTTGGGCTGGGAACCGATCCGGGCCCGGTGTAGGTAGAACCTGGATTCTATGGTTTTAGCAAGGATCGTACCGTCTGGGCTAACGACGTCGAGATGCAGGCGGTGAGCGCCCCTGTCGACGTTTTGCAGTTGCAGTGCCAGGGCGTTCTCCAGGCTGGCGACCAGGCTGCCATCCAGCCAGACCTTGAGGGTGAAGGGGGGAGTGATAGCCGGGGTGAGGCGGGCGGCAATTCGCACCTGCCCCTGGTTGTCGCGGATCGTGGCCTCTGGCTCGGGTGACACCAACTGCAACTGGTGGGAGGGGGTGGGA
>NZ_CDBY01000097.1 GCF_000820125.1 Aeromonas simiae
CTAATCATGGGTAATCAGGTCGGGGAAAGGCGTTTTTTTTACCACCCATAAAACCCGAGTTGTAAAAATGACAGATGATGTTTTGAGACTAAACAACAATTTTATCTTTGCTAAAATAGGGCAAAGCTATTTAATAAACAACATTAATGCATTTGAGAAAGAGTTAGGGTTTGACAAAATAATACATACTAAGGCAGAGCAATACTCTTCAAGTATTGAATCACGTGGCCTTGTCCATAATTTAGAAAAATTTAATAAACGGCTAAAGAATGAGACTCACTTTGCAAGGAAATTTGTCAAGGTTTTCAAAAACTCAGCTGTTATCGAGCAAGAATTATCTAACGAAGAAATTATCTCATTCGCTATGAGTAAATCTTTCTATGAAAATAAGCTCAAGCTAACGGCAGATGGGAATCAGTTTGACTTAAATAGCATACAGCGCTGCTCTTATTTTCTACAGTTATTAGATGATGAGTTTTTGAAGTCAGAATTAACAGGAATGAATTATATTGCCAGAGCAAAAGATAGAGCGAGCTCTTAGTTCTGATGAATTCAGTATTGATGTGCAACTCCCATATAAAAAGCTACCTTGCATAACTGTTTTAGTTTTAAAATAAGCCCCCTGACAGAATATATTCTGCCAGGGGTTATTTATCTCGCCGCCTGATCCACCAGATAGAGGATGCTGTGATAGGGAATGCCGGCGTGCTGGCTGAGCCCCATCTCGCAGGTGCGGCTGTTGCTGAATCCCTGCCGGCAATCCTTAGGCACCTGAGCGGGCAGGCAGGCCAAGGCGACGGCGTTAAGCTCCGGGGTCATCAACCCCTTGTCGCCGGCAAAGCCGCAGCACTGGATATGCTCAGGGACGATCACCTCGCGGGCACAGGCGCGGGCCACCGCCAGCATCTTCTCCCCCAGTCCCATGCGCCGGCTGCTACAAGTGATATGGAGCATCACGGTCTCATCAATCGGAACAAGGTCGAGATGGGGCAGCAGGTGTTCGAGCACAAAGGCGGAGGGCTCAAACACCCGAAGCCCCTTGCCGAGCGCCCCCGAGAGCAGCCGCTGCACGCAGGGGCTGGTGTCGAGCAGCACGGGCCAGCGGCCGGCTTCGCTTGCCTGCCACAGGGCCTCGGCCAGCTCATTACGCTTGGCCTGTGCCACCTCACTCATCCCCTTGCTGTCATAGGGCATGCCGCAGCAGAGCCCCTCAACCCCCGTCGGCACTATGACCCGGCAACCCGCTTTATTGAGCAGGGATAACACCACGTCCGGCAGTGACGGGGCTCCCTCCTGCTGGCCGAATACCCGGCTGGCGCACGACGGCAGATAGACCACAGCCCGCTCGCTGGATCCGCCATGGCTCCCCTCCCCTGGCGGCCAGTGATAGCGGCTCGGCCCCGGCAGGGTGGGCAGCCAGGCGGGCGTGCGCTGGCCGCTGAGCTTGCGCACGCTCCCCATCAATCCTGCCAGCGCTTTCTCCCCCAACAGCTTGCCGGCAATGGCTTTAAGGCCGAGGGCCCCACGGGCCGTGCGGGTAACGCCGGCGAAGTGATCGGCGCTCCAGCGGGCGATGGGCACGAAGCGCTGATATTTGTCTGTGCGCAGCTTCTTGATAAGACTGCCGGTGTTGATGCCCACCGGGCAGCGATCGGCGCACAGCCCCGTCGCGGCGCAGGTCTCCATCCCTTGATAGTCAAACAGCCGGGCCAGCTCGCGGGAGGGCTCATTGGCGCGGCCTCGGCGCGACAACTCGCGATAGAGCACGATACGCTGGCGCGGCGAGAGCGACAGGGTGCGCGAGGGGCAGACCGCCTCGCAAAAGCCGCACTCGATGCACGGATCGACGATGGCATCGCTCGCCGGCATGGGTTTGAGGTGGGCCAGGTGGGCGTTGGGGTCGTCGTTGATGATGACGCCGGGATTGAGCAGGCCAGCTGGGTCCAGCAGCGCCTTGATGCGGCGCATCAGCGCCATCCCCTCCGACCCCCATTCCAGCTCCACATAGGGGGCCATGTTGCGGCCGGTGCCGTGCTCGGCTTTCAGCGACCCGCCAAAGCGCACGGCGACCAGCTCGGCCACCGCATCCATAAAGGCGCCGTAGCGGGCCACCTGCGTCGGATCGTCAAAGCCCTGGGTAAAGACGAAGTGCAGGTTCCCCTCCAGCGCATGGCCGAAGATGATGGCTTCACCGTATTCGAAGCGATCGAACAGGGCTTGCAGCCCCGCCACACCCTCGGCCAGACGCTCGATGGGAAAGGCGACATCCTCGATGATGACGGTGGTACCGGTGGTGCGCACCGCCCCCACCGCCGGGAAGAGCCCCTTACGAATGGCCCAGAGCCCGGCGCTGTCGGTAGTAAAGGGCACAGAGGCGACCTGAGCGAACTCGGCGGCCATGGCCGTCACTTGCTCGCAGCGATCGACCAGCTCCTCTTTCGATTCCCCATGCACCTCGACCAGCAAGGCGCAGGCGGCCAAGTCCAGCTCTTTGATAAAGTCAGGCAGGCCGGGCTTGCCCGCCACCGAGCGAAGGGAGCGCCCATCCATCAGCTCCACCGCCGCCACCGGGGCACTTTTCAGGCGCGAGGTGGCCAGACAGGCCTGCTCGGCGTCCCGAAACACCAGCAGGGCCGAGGCCTTGTGGGGGTATTCGGGCACGGTGTCGAGCACCACCTCGGCGATAAAGCCGAGGGTTCCCTCCGAGCCAATCATCAGATGGGTGAGGATATCGATGGGATCTGCATGGTCGAGCAGGGCATTGATGGCGTAGCCGGTGGTGTTCTTGAGCCGGTACTTGTGGCGGATCTTGGCGGCAAGCTCGGTATTGGCCAGCACCTCGGCGCGCAGGGCGGCGAGCCCGGAGAGCAGCTCTGGGCGCTTGGCCGCAAAGGCGGCGCGGCTTTGCGGATCGCCGCTATCCAGCACGGTGCCATCGGCCAGCAGCAAGGTCATGGCGTGCAAGGTGTGATAGCTGTTGTGGGCGGTGCCGCAGCACATGCCGCTCGCGTTGTTGGCGGCGATGCCGCCGAGCTTGCAGGCGTTGATGGAGGCCGGATCCGGCCCAATCTTGCGCCCCAGAGGCGCCAGATAGCGGTTGGCATCGGCGCCGATCACCCTGGGTTGCAGGGCAATGCGCGCGCCATCGTCCAAAATGCGGTGGCCGCGCCAGCTGTCGGTCAGGGTGATGAGCACCGAATCGCTCAGGGCCTGACCCGAGAGGCTGGTGCCGGCGGCGCGAAAGGTGCACGGCAAATTCAATTCGCGGCACACCCCGAGCACGAAACGCACCTCATCGAGGGAGTCGAGGCGCACGATGCGCTCGGGCACCAAGCGGTAGAAGCTGGCGTCCGTGCCGTGGGCGAGCCGAAGATCCGGGTCAGTCACCAAGCGCTCCGGCGGAATGCGCTCAAGCACGGCGGCGTCAAATTGGCTCCAGCTCATCAGCAATCCTCCACCAGCACTACCAGCAGGCGGCTCGGGCCATGGGCGCCGTAGGCCAGGGTCTGCTGGATATCGGCGGTCTTGGAGGGGCCGGAGACCAGCAGCAAATTGGTGGGCATGGCCTGCTGCCAGCGCCCGGCATTCACCAGCCCCGCCAGGTTGTCGGCGATGGTGGAGGCCGCCAGCAGGGCGATATGGCAGGGGGGCACCAAGGAGAGGGTGCGCGGCTCGCCGCCATCGGGTAGCAGCACCAGCGTCCCGGTATCGGCGATGGCCCCCGCGCAGTGAGTGATGCCGGCCTGCATCTGATCAAACAGCGCTTCCTTCCAGCTGGCGAACTCGCCAGAGGGAGTCAACATAGAGCGCCCGGCGCAAGCGGCCAGGGCGGCCTCCTGCCAGCGGCCCCCCTGGCCGCAGGCCAACGTCTGAATCTGTTCCCCATCCAGCCAGGCAGCCAGATCTCGGGCCAGGGTCGCCTCCGTGACGGTGAGGATCTCGGCGTGGCTGGCGCAGATCATGCCAAGAAAGCGCTCGCGCCGCGCGCCGTCGTCTGCCCCGCGCCAGGGCTGCCAACCATGGGGAGCGTGAGATATGGGGGTCGCGGCGCCGCGCAGGCGGCTTAATATGGCCTCTTTGCTGGTCATCTCAGGACTCCTTCTTCTTCTGGCGCAGCAGGGCGTGCAGGCTCTGGGGGGCGGGTTGGGGG
>NZ_CDBY01000098.1 GCF_000820125.1 Aeromonas simiae
CCCCGCCCCCTCCACCAGCACCCGCTCGGCCCCGCTCGCCTGCAAGCGGGCCAGCCCCGCATCGAGCAGGGCCGTGTCGATGGGGATGCCGCTCTGCTCGGCGGCGATGTGGGGGGCGATCGGCGGCGCATAAGCGATGGGATTGATCGCCTCATAGGGCATCTGGACGCTTCCCGCCGCCTGCAACTGCAATGCATCGCGGTTGCGCAGCCCCTGTGCGCTTTGCTCGCAGCCCGCCGCGATCGGCTTGTAGCCCACGGCGGCAAGACCGCTGGCCTGCCAGGCGTGCAGCAGGCTACAGGCCACCAGGGTCTTGCCCACGTCGGTGTCGGTGCCGGTTAAAAAATAGGTGTGACTCATCTTCTTCTCCTAAGGGCGACGCACCACGGCGAGGCAGACCTGATAGGTGGCCAGCAGGGTGCCGTCCACCCGGTGTTGCTCGTACGCATCGGCCAGCGCCGCCAGCCGGGCCCTTCCCCCCAGCCCGCCGCGCGGCGCCTCATTGACCTGGC
>NZ_CDBY01000099.1:0-37555 GCF_000820125.1 Aeromonas simiae
CCGCCCCGCCTCCCCCCTACTCTGAGGGCAAGATCCAAGGAGGCCCTATGCTCCCCCTCACCCCAGCCCAGTGCCGCAGTGCCCGACTCGCCCGCGATGCCCGTTTCGATGGCCGCTTCTTCACCGGCGTGCTGACCACGGGGATCTATTGCCGCCCTGTCTGCCCCGCACGGCCGCCACTGGAGCACAACGTGCGTTATTTCTTCAGCGCGGCGGCGGCGGAGCGTGCCGGACTGCGCCCGTGCTTGCGTTGCCGGCCAGAGCTTGCACCGGGGGAGCGCCACTCCTTGCCTGGCGCACTGTCTTATGTGCTGCACGCGATCGCGCGCGGCGATCTTGCTGACATGACGCTCGATGAACTTGCGGCGCGCTATGGCACGACGGCGCGCACGGTGCGCCGCCAGTGCGAGCAGCACCTTGGACTCACCCCGCTCAAGCTAGAGCAGACAAGGCGCTTGCTGCTGGCGAAGCAACTGCTCACCGACACGCAGCTTTCCATCACGGATGTGGCGTTCACCGCCGGTTTTCAAAGCTTGCGCCGCTTTAACGATGCGTGGTTGCACGCCTACCACTTGAGCCCGAGCGCGGTGCGCCGCACCCTGGCCCCCGCCACCCCGAGCGATGGCCTGACGCTGCACCTTGCATACCGCCCCCCGTATGACTTTGCGGCCTTGCTCGCGTTTTTCCGCCTGCGCGCCATTGCAGGCATCGAGGAGGTGAGTAGTCACTGCTACGTGCGGCACCTGCCCATGGGCAAACGTGGCAACCCGGCACGTCTTGCCGTGCGCCAAGGCGAAGGTAACCAACTGGTGGTCACGTTTTATGGCATCCACCCGCACGAGCTGCCGCTGCTGCTGCATAAGGTGCGGCGCCAGTGGGATCTCGATGCCGATCCGTCCCCGATTATCGACCGCCTAGGCACAGGCCTGCTGGCCCCCCTGGTGGCGGCCGCTCCGGGATTACGACTGCCCGGCGGCTGGGACCCGCTCGAGGTGATGCTGCGCGCCATCATAGGCCAGCAGATCTCGGTGAAGGGGGCGATCACGATTCTTGGGCGCCTGGTGGCGCGGCGCGCCACACAGTGGGGCGCCCCGGCATTGCCAAGTGGCCCCGAGCTGCTGGCCATGAACCTCGATGGCCTTGGCCTGCCCGGCAGTCGGGTGCGTACGCTCAAGGCGCTGGCCGAGGCCATGGCAGGCGGGCTCCACCTTGAGACCGCCAGCGACGCCGAGCTGCTTGCCCTGCCCGGCATCGGCCCCTGGACGGTGGCTTACTGGCGCCTGCGCTGCGGGGTCGATCCCGACGCCTTCCCGGCCAGCGATCTGGTGTTGCAAAAAGCGCTGATCCCCGGCACGCGATTAAGCGCCGCGGCGCTCACTGAGCTGGCCGAGCCATGGCGACCGTGGCGCGCCTATGCCGCCAGCTGGCTATGGCATGGCGCCGCCAGCGGCGTGCCCGCCACCCCCTCACAGAAAGGAGCTCCCCATGATCTGCTTTGACTTGATGGATACCCCCTGCGGCCCATTGCTGGTCGCCATCAACCGGGCGGGGCTTGCCCACGTCGATTTCGTCGACGGCCTGCGCCCGCTGCCGCTAAGGCATGAATGGCGGCGCGATAGCCGCGCACTCGCGCCGTTTATGCGTGAGTTTCATGACTACTTCAACGGTGCGCTGCGCACCTTCACGCTGCCATGTGCCCCAACCGGCACCACCTTTCAACATGAGGTATGGGCGCAGCTGCGCACCATTCCCTTCGGTCAGACCCGCAGCTATGGCGAACTCGCCGCCCAGCTCGGCAAGCCGGGGGCAAGCCGCGCCGTCGGGGCCGCCAATGGGCGCAATCCGCTTTCGATCATCGTCCCTTGCCATCGGGTGATCGGTAAAGACGGCTCACTCACCGGTTATGCCGGTGGCCTGCCCATCAAGCGAACCCTGCTGCATCTGGAAGGCATCGCCATCTGACCCTCCCCCATGGGCCGCCACAACGCCAATGTTTGATCGGAGACCAACTTTCATTTTTTTGTGCTTTTACCATGCGGTACGCTCTGTATGATTCAGCCAGGGCCGCCCTGACCGCCTCACGCCAACCGAAGGGGGCCCTGTCGGTACCCAGGGAAGAAGCTACAGTGTTATCGAACTTACACACCATGAAGGGGAGTTGCATGGGCTTTGCCAATACCATTTGTCAAAGAGCGGCCTGGCACTTGATGCTGTTGTTACCTCTCCTCTTCACGTTCACCGCAGCGGCTTCAGAGCCCAGCCTTATCCTCACCGGCAGCCCCGTCTACCCACCGTTCAGTTGGCAAAGCCACAGTAACCCGCAGCAGGTGACCGGGATCGGCATTGAGCTGGCCGAGACCATCAGCAACGAGCTGGGCATATCGGTTGAAAACCACTATGCCGGCCCATGGAAACGAGTGCAGAACACCGCCGAAAACGGTGAAGTGGACATGATTGCCGGCCTGTTCGTGACCAAGGAGCGGGAAGCCTATCTCGACTACGTCTATCCGCCCTTCATGATGGATGAGTCCGTCATCTTCACGCTCAAGGGGCATGCCGTGCCGCTCAAAAATTGGCACGACGCGGCGAGCAAAGTCGGTGGTGGTCTGCTCGGGGATGCCAGCATCACCGCCTTCGAGCAGAAGGTGCGCTCGCAGTTCCCTGATCAGAAGTTTCAAATCGAGCATGTGGCGACGGTCGAGCAGTTATTCAAAAAGCTCGAATATGGCCGCAACGACTACATCATCTACGGCCTGCACGCCGGCCTTGCCTACGCCCAGCGCGAAGGGGTGAGGGATAAGATTGACTACATCTCCGCCGGCCTGCCCAAACACGGCATGTACCTGGCCTTTGCCAAAAAATCGGCCTTCAGATCCTACAAGGCGGCGTTTAGCCAGAAGATCATCGCCTACAAGGCCAATGGCTATATCGATGCCCTGATCAAAAAATACGAGACAAAATGGCAGCAGGAGTCAGGGCCCAAATAGCCGCACGCCATGCTGACCGCACGGTGTCATCAGCCTGTCATCAACACTCGCCACCATACGCAGCGCTAATCCACAGTCACCGGATCGGACTTAAGGTACTTGCGTGCGAATCTCTCTCTTTTCTCGTCTCTCCTCCCTGCTTTTACTCTCGTTGGCCACGCTGCTGACGGCCGCGCTCTGGTGGGGTAGCCAGCAACTGCGCCTGGACACCTCGCAAACCGAGCGCATTCAACTGCTGCAATACCTCATCAGCCAGCCCCTACAAGAGAACCTGAACCACTATCTCGGCAGTGGCGATCAGACCCACCTCAAAGGGGCAGAGCAGACTCTGCTACGGATCAGCCAGCAGGCGGCCACGCTGCCTGCCTCGCTCGCGGCGCCCCTTAACAAGCAGCTGGCCGACATGACCCAACGCCTGCAACGGGAGTACCTCGCGGCCGGTAAACTCTCTGGCAACCAGCAACTGCTGCTGCAAAACGCCGAGAACGAACTGGTGGCCCAGCTGCGCCAGTTGCAGCGTTACGGGGAGCAGGCCAGCAATGCACAAGGGCTGGCCTTCATCCGCCATAGCGGTGCCATGCTGGCCGCGTTACCGACCCTGGCCCACCAGAGGGAGAGCTATCTGGAGCAGGCTAATCCGGCGTTAAATGCCGCCATGCAGCAGACCCTGGCCGATATGCAGCAGCAGAGCGAGGCCCTGCTCGCCCTGCCCCTGCTGGGCCAATACGCCGAACGCAGCACGGATCTGCTGGTGCTGACCCCCACTGAGCCGGAAGAGATAGGAGAAACGGCCCGCAACGAGATGGCCAGTCTGCTGCGCCGCTATCCGGGTGAACTGGCCGCCACCACGCGTCAACTCACGCAGCAGCAGGCGGCAAGGGCCCAGGTCAACCGGGATATCGCGGCCTTGCTGCGCACCGGCAGCGAGTTGAGCCACGCCCAAACCATGCTGCGCCAACAGACCCAGAGCCGGCTCAATCTCCTCCTCGGCAGCATGGCGCTGACCCTGGTGCTGTTTGCCCTGCTTGGCTGGCAGTGCCAGCAGCGCTGGGTGCTGCGCCCATTGCGGCATCTGCAACAAGCCTTCGCCCGTCTGGCCGATACCGGGGATGCAGAGCCCCTGCCCGAGCTGCGCCAGCGTAACGAACTCGCCGAGATCGGGCGCAATTACAACCGGCTGATCGCCCGTCAGCATCAGGATCAGGAGCACAAGGCCCAGCAGTTGTCCGCCGTCTCGGCCTCGTTGCAGGAGATGGTCAGCCTGGTCGAGCCGATTCAGCAGAGCACCGCTCACGCCCAGAGCGCCGTCAGCGAAGGGGGGGCCATGATGGAGGAGCTCAAGAGGCTGGCGGCCGAGGTCAGCGGGGTCGCGGCGGACATCGCGGCGCATGCCAGCCACAACGAGCAGCACATGCGCTCGAGCGAAACCATGGTCGATACCCTGCTCGAGACCACGGGCCAGACCACCCGCGCCATCGATGAGTGCCAGCAGGCCATCGGCGAGCTGGGCCACTCCCTGGGTGAGGTCACCGCCATTGTCGATGTGATTGGCCACATCGCCCAGCAGACCAACCTGCTGGCCCTCAATGCCGCCATCGAGGCGGCCCGCGCCGGTGAGCAAGGCCGGGGCTTTGCCGTGGTTGCCGACGAGGTACGCCATCTCTCGGCCGACACCCAGCGCTCTCTCGAGCAGATCGTCGATATTCTGACCCGCTTGCAGGGGGCGGGCGATCGCCTCTCGGCGACCATGCAACGCATCGACGAAGAGGCCAAACGCCAGCATGAGCAGGCCAATACCCTGCGCCACACCACCCGCACGGTGCAAGACACGGTGCGCAGCACCGCCGTGGTGGCCCAGCAGGGCGCCGACCATGCCCGCAGTCAGGCCGACCGGCTGTCACGTTTCGCCGAGCTGATGGAGCAGATCCGCACCCAGTCGCACCAGATCACCGAGCAGGCGCACCGGGTCGCCAGCCACATCGGTGAGCAGGCGGGGCGCATCCCGGCCATCCTGGCCCAGGCATGAGCCGATAACAAAGAGCCCCGCCAGTGCGGGGCTCGTTGCAACCGTGAGAACCACAGCGCCCCTTAAGGCAGTACCACGCGGCTCTCCCCTCCCCCCATGGCCTCTACCTTGATCTGCACGCCGATGCGCTCGACCAGGGTCTGCACGTGGGAGATGACCCCGATCTGGCGGCCGCTGGCCTGCAAGGAGTCGAGGCAAGAGAGCGCCAGATCCAGGCTGTCGGGGTCCAAGGTTCCAAACCCCTCGTCGATAAACAGCGACTCCACCTGGGTTTGCTTGGAAGAGAGGCTGGAGAGGGCCAGCGCCAGCGCCAGCGACACCAGGAAGCTCTCGCCACCGGAGAGCGAGTCCACCGAGCGCACCTCATCCCCCATGTCACCATCGACCACCTGCAAGGCGAGATCGGAGCCGGGCACTCGCTCCAGCCGGTAACGCGGCGAGAGCTCGGCCAGCTGGGCGTTGGCCTCAAGCAGCAGCCGCTCCAGGGTCAGACTCTGGGCGAAGGTGCGCAACTTGGCGCCATCGGCCGAGCCCGCCAGATCCCACAAACGCTGCCAGTGGTCAGCCCGCGCCTGGGCCAGCGCGAGCTCATCGCGCAGTGCCCCGGCGCGCAGCACATCCTCCTCGGCCCGCGCCAGCTTGGCGCGGCACGCAAAGAGTGCCTGCTCGGTCTCATGGCACATGCTCTCCAGCGCCAGCAGGCGGGCGCGCCCTGCCTCCCCCTGCCACTGCACCAATCCAGGCCGCGCGGCCAGACGCAGCTCACGTCGCTCACGCTCCTCGGCCAGCGTCCGTTGCCGCTCGGCGAGCCTGACGCCGGCCTCCTGCACCCGGCGAGTCCGGGCGGCGTGCCGCTCGCGCAGCGCCTCGCGCTCCTCAGGGGTCACCGCCAGCAGAGCGCGCAACTGATACTCATCGAGCCCGAGTTCATGCACGCGCGCAGCCCACTGTTGCAGCGCCGCACGGCGCGCCGCCGCCGTCTCTTCATGCTGCTGCCGGCAAGCCTCGAGCCGCTCGCGGGCCACTTGCAACTCTTCGGCCAAGCCCCGCGCGGCGCGGCTGGCGCGCTCCAGCTCATCGGTCAGCCCCTGCAATTGCCCCTGCCAGGACGCCTGCACCTCGGCCACCTCCTGCCCGCCCAGCAGTTGCTGACGCTGGGCCAGCAACCCGGCATGCAGCTGCGTCTGATGGGCCAGATCCTGCTCACCCTTGGCCAATTGCTCGACGACGTTGCGGCTCTCGGCCTCCAGCGTGGCCACCTGTGGCGACAAGGTGGCGATGGCCTCTTTGGCCTGCTCCTGACGAGCAAGCACCCCCTGATAATCCCGCTTGAGCTCGGCCAGCTGCCCCAGATCAGTGAGCCAGCGCCGCCACTCCCCATCCGGCCACTGGGCATCGAGCCGCTCGGCCCCCTGCACCAGCCGCCCTTCCAGCTCGGCCAGCCGCTCATGTTGCGCGCGGATCTCCGCCTCCAGCGTGAAGCGCTGCTGCTCCCATAACTGCCACTGCCGCTCCTGCTGTTGCCGCTGCTGACTAAAACGGGCGTACTCACCGCGCAGGGCCAGGATCTGCTGGCGGGCCGCCGCCAGCTGGCGGTAGGCCAGTTCACTGTGACCCACCTGCTCGCTCAGCGCCTGGCCCTCGGCCACCACCGCCGCAAGCAGTGCCTGCCAGGCCGCCCCGCTGGTCGGCCACTCACCGACCTCGCCGGTCAGGCTCTGCCAACGCTCCAGCCAGCCGTGGCGGTGCGAGGCCAGACGTCGCAGCTCCTCATCCAGCTGGGCTTGCTGGCGTACCAGCTGCTGCGCCTCTCCCTGCCACTGCGCCTGCTGGCGCCGCCCCAGAGCCAGCTCCTGCTCCAGCTCCCGCACCCTGGCCTCCATCTGGCCAAGCAGTCCGGCCACCACGGGCGCCTCACTGGCCCAGGGGTGCTCGCTGGCACCGCACAGCGGACAGGGCTCCCCCGCCACCAGCTGATGGCGCAGCTCCTCGAGGCCCTGCACCAGATGCGACTGCTGCAAGGTGTGGCGCGCCTCATCGACGCGGCTCTGCACGGCCATCAGCTCTGGCGCCAGCGCGCCGAGCAGCCCCTCCAGCTCGCCCAAACGCGCCAAGAGCGCCTCGCGCAGCTGCGTGCGCTCCGTCTCGTGAGCACCGATCTGGGCGCCCGCCTCGATCAGCTCCCGCTGCTGGCCAAGGAGCGCCAGACGGGCTTTCCCTGCGAAGAGCTCCGCCTCCAGCGTCGCCAGTCGCTCGCTGTCTTCACCGGCCTCCACCTCGCGCAGCGCCTGCTCGAGCCGCTCCTGTTCGGCCTGACCGTCGCTGCGGCTCTGCGCCACGGCGGCCAGCTCATCGCTCAGCCGGGCGCGTTGCTGCTCCCGCTCGGCCAGGGCGCGGCGCCCCTCATCAAAGGCATGCCGCCCCGCTGCCATGTCGTGCAGAGCATCCAGCACGCCGCTCTGGGCCAGTGGCGCAAAACGGGCGTGCTGCGCCAGCCAGTCTGCCCCCTCGGAGGCGGCCCGCTGCCAGCCGGCCAGCTCGTCAACCAGCGCGGCGCGCGCCTGTTCACGGCGCAGCGCCTCATCGTGCAACGCGCGGCAATGGTGCTGTAGCTGCCCCTGCTGGCGCGCCTTCTCGGCCAGCTTTTCATCGAGGCGCAGCGCCTCGTCCAGCTCCCCTTGCAAGGCGGCGCGCGCCTGCTCCCCCTGCTGACGCGCGCCACGGGCCTGCTCTTCACGGGCCCGCGCCGCCGCCTCGCGGGGCTCGAGTTCGGCCAGCGCCGGCATCAAGCGCTCGCGCTGTGCCTCCAGCTGAGCGAGCTGCACGGTCAGCCGGGCCAGTTCATCGTGCAGCGGCCGCTCACCTTGAACCCGTTCAAGCAGGGCGAGACGGCGGCTCTCCTCCTCACCCTGCGCCTGCTCGGCCAGCGCCTCGGCCTGCTCGGCGTCGGCCTGCTGCATGGCCTGCTCGGCCGCCGCCAAGCGCTCTTCCAGTGCCGCCAGCTCCCGCAGTTGCTGGCGCTCCTCCCCCAGCTCACGCAGCTGCGCCGCGTGCTGCACCTGCTCGCTGGCCAGCGCCGCCTTCTCGTCATCGTCCATCAGCACCACGTCGCCCAGACGAGCCGTCAGCTCACTCAACACCGCCTGCTCGGCCCGGTGGCGCTCGTGGATCTGCATCGAGATGGCCGAATAGAGCTCGGTGCCGGTCATGCGCTCTAGCAGGGCCGAGCGCTCATTTACGCTCGATTTGAGAAACGCGGCAAACTCCCCCTGGGGCAGGATCACCGCGCGGCGAAACTGCTCCCAGGAGAGGCCGACCAGCTCGTCGATGCGCTCTTGCAGCTCACGCTTGTTGCCAGAAAAGACCTGACCGCTCGCCACATCGGTGAGGCTGCGCTCCTGAGGCTGGAAGCGCCCTTCGACCCGATTGCGCGCCCGGCGCACCGACCAGTGGGCACGATAGAGGCGCCCGTCGCAGCCACGAAAGGTCACCTCGGCAAAGCCGCTGGCGCGGCCGCGGCTGAGAATGCCGCGCACGTCGTTGGCCTTGAGTTTCTCTTCATCGTCGAGGCGTCCCACCTCGGCCACGTTCTTACGATTGGCGATAAAGCGCGGCATCTCGTCGTAGAGGGCCAGGCAGATGGCGTCGAGCAGGGTGCTCTTGCCCGCCCCGGTATTGCCGGTGATGGCGAACAGGCCGCTCGTCCCGAGCGGGCCGCCGGCAAAGTCAATCTCAAACGAGGTGGTGAGGCTGGCGAGGTGCTCGCCACGCAGGGAGAGGATCTTCATTGTTCGTGCTCCTTAACCTGCTGAACCATCTCGTTGAACGAGGCCAGCAGGGCATCATCCGGTTCCCCTTCAAACTGACGCTGATAGCAAAGGCGAAACACCGCCTCCGGGCTCATCTCGTCGAGCCGAACCCGGGCACCGGCCGCCAGCTCCCGCCCACTGCCGCTGTAGCGGGGCGCGATGCGCGCCAGCCGCACCGGCTTGCCCTCCAGCGCCGCCAGCACGCGCTCGCGGATCCGTGCCTCCGGCTTGGGCAGCAGCAGACGCACCTCGAGAAAGGGGCGCGCCGCCAGCGCACACTCGGGCAGATCCAGCGCGGCAATGGCGGCCAGCGCCTCATCGAGCGTCTGCTCGGGCAGGCGGATCATCTCGACGGCGCGCGGCACCATCAGACGCGACACGCTGGCCTCACGGCCGTGAAATTCCACCTCCAGCACCTGGTGGCGATACTCCGCTTCGGCCAGTGAAAGGGGCAGCGGGGAGCCGCTGTAGTGCACCTTGTCCCCCATCTGCTGGGCCAGGTGAAGGTGGCCAAGGGCCGTGTAATCGGCTCCGGTAAACAGATCCCCTGGCAGGGCGTGCTGGTTACCGCCAAGCACCTTGCGCTCGGAGAGCTCGGAGAGCTGGCCGCGCGCCAGATAGGCGTGACCCATGGCGATGAGCGGCAGATCGCCGGCCCGCCGGCGCCCCTCTTCCAGCACCTGGCGATAGATGTCGCGAACCCCTTCCACCAGCCGATCCGCCCCTTCGGCCAGCTCGGCCGGGCGCAGATCGCTGCTGCGCAGAAACGGCACCGCCGCACACCAGGCCAGCACAGCCCCATCGCTCCCCCTCAATGGCACCAGCAGGCGCTCGATGTCGAGCCGTCCCGCACTATCGCGGCTGACGCTGCCCACCAGATGCAGATCGAAGGCGCGCAGCAGTTCGTGCGGGGCATCGAGCTTGGAGGGGGAGTCATGGTTACCGCCGATGAGCACGATGTTAAGGGCGGGGTGATCGGCCCGCAGACGAGCCAGAAAGCGATAGAGCTGTTGCCAGGCACTGGCGGGGGGATTGGCGGTATCGAACAGATCACCGGCCACCAGCAGGGCGTCGGGGCGGCGCTCTGCGATGGTGGCAGCCAGCCAGTCGAGAAAGGCCTGGTGCTCGGCGTGGCGATCATGGCCATGGAGCTGATGCCCCAGATGCCAGTCGGCGGTGTGCAGGAGTTTCATGCGCGGATCCGGATGAGAAGGCAAAAGGCAGAAGATAAGTTGAAGATGGGGGCGCGGACGGCGCTTATCAAGCAGATTGGGCTGCCGGGGTCTGTCCGGCGTAACGGATAAGGTAGAGGCTGTGGCCGGTCATGGGGTCCAGCTCTTCGCCCTCAATGACGAAGCCATGATGGCGATAGAAGCGCACCGCCTCGTCGTTCTCCACATAGACCTTGGCACGCAGCTCAGACAACAATCCCTTGGCCTTGGTCAACAAGGCGTGGCCAACACCACGCCCCTGGCGATCGGGCCGTACGAACAGGGCCGCCAGATAGTCATCCGCCAGCGCCATGAAGCCGAGCAGCTCACCGCGCTCTTCGCACACCCAGATAGTGGACTGTTCCAGGTAACGCACCCGCAGATCTTCTTGCACCTGCCACCAGCTCGAGGCATTGACGAAATCATGGGACTGCAAGGAGGCCAGCAGCCAGATCTCCAGCACGGCATCCATGTCCTTTTCCACGCCAAGTCTGATCATGAGACCGCTCCTGAGTCATCGCACAGTGAGCAGTCTAGGGAGGATTTACGATTAATTTCGGATGAAAAATCTCTCCTGTGAGCTGGCTCCACTTTTTTTCACCAAAGTAAGGTGCTGATCACAGGCCCCACTTTTGCAGTACAATGCCGGCCAGACAACCTAGGAGACCGACGACGCCATGTGGTTCAAGAACCTGCAGATCTATCGCTTTACCCGCCCCTTCGAGCTGACCGTGGATCAGTTGGAGACCCAGCTTGAGAGCTGCATCTTCACCCCCTGTGGTAGCCAGGATCTCTCCAAGTTCGGCTGGGTCAAACCGCTCGGCAAGTTCGGCGCCACCCTGACCCACTCCGCCTCCGGCCAGATCCTCGTCTGTGCCCGCAAAGAGGAGAAGATGCTGCCGGGCTCCGTGGTCAAAGACATGTTGGCCGAGAAGGTCGAAGAGATGGAGCATGAGCAGGGGCGCGCCCTGAAGAAAAAAGAGAAGGAAGCGCTCAAAGAAGAGATCCTGCACACCTTGCTGCCACGCGCCTTCAGCCGCACCAGCCAGACCTTCGCCTGGATCAACCCCGCCGACAACCTGATGGTGGTCGATGCCGGCTCCGCCAAGAAGGCCGACGATCTGCTCGCCCTGCTGCGTAAATCCATCGGCACCCTGCCGGTGGTGCCGGTGGCCCTGAAAAATCCGCCCGAGATCACCATGACCGAATGGCTGAACGAGGGCAACCTGCCGACCTCCTTCACCCTCGAGGACGAGGCCGAGCTGCGTAGCGCCATGGAGCATGGCGGCATCATCCGCTGCAAGCAGCAGGATCTGATGACCGACGAAATCAAGAACCACCTGGCCAACGACAAGCTGGTCACCAAGCTGGCCCTGAACTGGAGCGAGACGTTGAGCTTCGTGCTGGGGGATGATCTCTCCATCAAGCGCCTCAAGTTCAGCGAGGAGCTGCGCGAACAGAACGATGACATCACCAGCGAAGATCCGGCCGCCCGCCTCGATGCCGACTTTGCCTTGGTGACTGCCGAGCTCTCTCAGTTCATTCCCGCCCTGCTGGCCGCATTGGGTGGTGAAGAGCAGTCACTCTGATCCCCTCTGCCCTATGGGAGGCCGCCTGCGGGCGGCCTCTTTGTCAATGATTCTCATCTGGCAATCACTTCACAACGAACGGTATTCTGTAGCAATAAAACATTAATAAATGCTGAAGAAACAGTGATTGATTTTATAAAACATTTTATTAAAACAATCATTGCCCGCACATCTTCCCGCCATTATATTTCCCGTGAAATGACGATTGACGCATCATGCCTCCCCCTGTGGCATGCCAAGCAATTTTCCTTTCGCCAACCTGCTTATTGACGGCTGCCGGTCACCTCACTGTCCGCAGCTTTTAACAGCCATTAGCGAGGTGACGATATGGACCACTCTATCCCCCTGATCACGACCTTGGTCGGCGGCTTCGTGCTGGCCTACCTGCTGGGCATGCTGGCCCAACGCCTGAAGATCTCCCCCATGGTGGGGTATCTGGCGGCCGGGGTGTTCTCCGGCCCCTTTACCCCCGGCTATGTCGCCGATCTGCAACTGGCTCCCGAGCTGGCCGAGATCGGTGTGATCCTGCTGATGTTCGGTGTCGGCCTGCACTTCTCGGTCAAGGATCTGCTCTCGGTCAAGCACATCGCCATCCCCGGCGCCATTGTCCAGATCGCCATTGCAACCCTGCTCGGGCTGGGACTCTCACAGCTGCTCGGCTGGAGCGTAACGGCAGGGGTCGTGTTTGGTCTGGCGCTCTCCACCGCCAGCACTGTGGTGCTGCTGCGAGCGCTCGAGAGCCTTGGTCTGGTCGAGAGCCGCGAAGGGCGCATCGCCATCGGCTGGCTCATCGTGGAGGATCTGGTGATGGTGCTGGCGCTGGTGATGCTGCCCATTCTCGCCAACCTGCAACAGGGCGGCGGTGAGGTCATGCTCACCAGCGCACTGAAGGATGTGGGCCTCACCCTGGCCAAGGTGGCGGCCTTCATCGCCCTGATGATCGTCGGTGGCCGCCGCCTCATCCCCTGGCTGCTGGCCCACACGGCCGCCACCGGCTCACGCGAGCTGTTTACGCTGGCCGTGCTCTCTTGCTCCCTTGGCATCGCTTTTGGTGCAGTCGAGCTGTTTGGCGTCTCGTTTGCCCTTGGCGCCTTCTTCGCCGGTGTCGTGATGAACAGCTCACACCTGAGCCACAAGGCGGCCAGCGACACCCTGCCGCTGCAAGACGCCTTCGCCGTGCTGTTCTTCGTCTCGGTGGGGATGCTGTTCGATCCGGCCATCCTGCTGCGCGAACCACTCGCCGTGCTGGCCACCATCTTCATCATCATCTTCGGCAAATCGGTCGCGGCCTTTGCCATCGTGCGCCTGTTTGGCCACCGCCAGCGTACCGCGCTGACCATCTCGGCCAGCCTGGCTCAGGTGGGTGAGTTCTCCTTCATCCTGATGGGGCTTGCGGTCGCACTCAATCTGGTGCCCGGCGTGGCACGCGATCTGGTGCTCGTCGGGGCCTGCTTCTCCATCATGCTCAACCCTCTGCTCTTTACCCGGCTGGAGCGTTGGTTGGCCCGCCATCCCGAGCCAGAGCAGCCGCAGGCGCCGCTCGAGGTGCAGCAAGGCCATGTGGTCGTGGTCGGGGCAGGCCCGGTCGGCAGCCACCTCATCCCCCTGCTACTTAGCCAGGGCAAGGCGCTGGTGCTGCTTGATGAAGATGAGCATCTGCTCGAGCCGTGGCGTAAGCAGAACATCCCCTGCCTGGTCGGCCATCCGCTGCAACCGGACATGCTGCTGCACGCCCTGCCCCATGCCAGCTATCTGCTGGTCACTCTGGATGATGGCCTGCTGGCCGGTGAAGTGGTGGCCGCCGCGCATAGCCACTATCCCGCGCTGCCGATCGCAGCCTGCGGCGCGCAGGAGGAGATCGCCCGGCACTTACTGGAGCGCGGGGCACACCACGTGGTGAACGGGGACGAAGAGGCCGCCCAGCGCTTGGGGCAGCTGGCTGGCGCCGTCTGAATGTGACGCAGCGCGCGGCGCTGCGCACCGAGATCGGAAAAAAGAGACCGGAAAAAATCAGAGACGATGTGCCCCCAGCCAGGCAAGCCACTCCATGGTCGCCAGCCTGGACTGGGGGTCCCCTGACAGGCTGAGCACGGCGCCCAATGTCAGCCAGAGCAGCCAAACCCAAATGGGCGGCAACGGGAAACCGGCCATGGGCTATCCTCCTTTCTGAAACCAGAGCAAGCCTCGCCTCTCCCCATGACAACTCCATGACCTTTTTGTCAATTTATTACTACAAATCGAACTAAGGCCTGAAAAGCGTCTATTGAAGCTTGTTTTTTTCACCCCGCTGATAGCGCTGTTCGCGCCGTAAGCTACGGTATCGAAAAGAAAACGTTACCGCTCAAAAAAACGAGCTCCACGGCAAAAACGTTGTTTCTGGATCATAAAAAGTCTTACGAAATTGGTGTATATTGCGTAGTGAAAATTCCTTTAACCATGAAGACTGACATGAAAAAGACCAAGATCGTCTGCACTATCGGTCCTAAGACCGAATCCAAAGAAATGCTGACCAAACTGCTGGATGCCGGCATGAACGTTATGCGTCTCAACTTCTCCCACGGTGACTACGAAGAGCACGGCACCCGCATCCGCAACCTGCGTGAAGTGATGGCCGAGACCGGTCGTAAGGCCGCCATCCTGCTCGATACCAAGGGTCCGGAAATCCGTACCATGAAGCTGGAAGGGGGCAACGACGTCGCCCTGGTCGCCGGCCAAACCTTCACCTTCACCACCGACCAGACCGTCATCGGCAACGCTGACAAGGTCGCCGTGACCTACCCGGGCTTCGCCAGCGATCTGCGCGTTGGCAACCGCATCCTGGTTGACGACGGCCTCATCGGTATGGACGTGGTCGAGATCTCCGAGCGTGAAGTGATCTGTAAGGTCCTCAACAACGGCGATCTGGGTGAGAACAAGGGCGTTAACCTGCCGGGCGTCTCCATCAAGCTGCCGGCCCTGGCCGAGAAGGACAAGCGTGACCTGGTATTCGGTTGCGAGCAGGGTGTCGACTTCGTTGCCGCCTCCTTCATCCGTAAGAAGGAAGACGTACTGGAAATCCGTGAGCACCTCAAGGCCCACGGCGGTGACGCCATCCAGATCATCTCCAAGATCGAAAACCAGGAAGGCCTGGACAACTTCGACGAGATCCTGGCTGTGTCCGACGGCATCATGGTCGCCCGTGGTGACCTGGGTGTGGAAATCCCGGTTGAAGAGGTTATCTTCGCCCAGAAGATGATGATCCAGAAGTGCAACAAGGCACGTAAGCTGGTCATCACCGCCACCCAGATGCTTGACTCCATGATCAAGAACCCGCGTCCGACCCGCGCCGAAGCCGGCGACGTGGCCAACGCCATCCTGGATGGTACCGACGCCGTCATGCTGTCCGGTGAGTCCGCCAAGGGTAAGTACCCGCTGGAAGCCGTGAGCATCATGGCCACCATCTGCGAGCGCACCGACGCCGTCATGCCTTCCAACCTCTCCGCGGCCAACGACAGCAACAAGCTGCGTATCACCGAAGCCGTGTGTAAAGGTGCGGTCGAGACCTCCGAGAAGCTGGACGCCCCGCTGATCGTCGTGGCTACCGAAGGCGGCAAGTCTGCCAAGGCTATCCGCAAGTACTTCCCGAAGGCGTGGATCCTGGCCATCACCACCAACGCCAAGACCGCTTCCCAGCTCTCCCTGTCCAAGGGCGTGGTAACCCACGTGGTCGACGCTATCGCCTCCACCGATGACTTCTACCGCATCGGTATGGATATCGCGCTGCAAACTGGCATGGGCGTGAAGGGTGACATCGTGGTCATGGTCTCCGGTGCTCTGGTACCGAGCGGCACCACCAACACCGCTTCCGTGCACGTGCTCTAATCGGCACTGCCCGCAAAAACGGCGCCTTTCGGCGCCGTTTTTTTATTCCTGTTTTACCTTCAAGGCGCCAGCGCCTCCCGCGCATGACGGATGCAGGTGGCTGAAAGAGAGGCCAGCAGCCCGCTCTCCAGCGCCCAGCGGTGCCAGTAGAGGGTGCGGATCACCCCCTGCCCCGGCAGTAGATCGACCAGCGTCCCCTGCGCCAGCTCGCGCTCTATCATCAGGCTCGGGATCAGGCAGTAGGCCACCCCCTGGTTGGCCAGCTTGACGAAGGCCTCGGAGGAGCGCACCACATGGGTGGGCCAGCTCACCGAGGAGAGGGCAAAACGCTCGGCGAGAAACGCAGAGTGCATGTCATCGTGCTGGTCATACACCACGGCGGGGGCGCGGGTCATCGCCTCGCCATTGACCCCGTGCGGAAAGTAGCGCGCGATGAAGGCCGGGCTCGCCACGCAGAGGTATTCAAGACGCCCCAACCGATCGCTGACACAGCCCGCCATCGGGGTCGGCTCGCTGCTGATGGCCGCCACCGCCTCCCCCGAGCGCAGCCGGTTGAGGGTGCGGCTCTCATCTTCCACCATCAGGTTGAGCACTAGCCTCCCCTCGCTCATCAGGGGGGCAAGGGCCGGCAGCAGCCAGGTGGCGAGGCTGTCGGCATTGGTGGCGATGGCCACCGGCAGGGGCGCATCCACCCCGTCCGGCGAGAGGGAGGGCAGCAGATCCAGCTCCAGGGTCTTCACCCGGCGATAAAAACCGAGCAGGCGGCGGCCGATGGCGGTCAGCCTGGGCGGGCTGCCGCGCACCAGCACCGGCTGTGCCAGCCACTTCTCGAGCTGCTTGATCCGCTGTGAGACGGCCGACTGGGTGACAAACAGCGCCTGCGCTCCTTTGTCAAACCCGCCGTAGGCCACCACGGCGTCGAGCGCCTCCAGCCAGAGATAGTCGAGTCCGCGCATCCTTCACCATTAGCAAAACTGATAATGAATTAAGATTATTAGTTTTTCTAAACCTACGCCACTCCTTATGCTGCGTTCATTACCTCAAGGAGTCTCATCATGTTCGTCACCTCTCCCCTCTGGCAGGGGCTCACGCTGGGCCTGGCCATGATTGTTCCCATCGGTGCCCAGAATGCCTTCGTGCTCAATCAGGGGATCCGCCGCCACCACCACCTGATGGTGGCGGCCATCTGCATCTGCTGCGATGTCTTCCTCATCAGCCTCGGGGTCTTCGGCGCCGGCGCCCTGATGAGCAGCCAACCCTTGCTGCTCACCCTCATCACCGGGGCCGGCATCCTGTTTCTCACCACCTACGGCGCCATGGCCCTGCGCAGCGCCATGCGACCGGCCGCCGCCGATGAGGCTCGCAAGACGGCCCGCCTCGGTGGCCGGGGCGCCGTGCTGCTGGGCACCCTGGCGGTGACCCTGCTCAACCCCCACGTCTACCTCGACACCATGGTGATCCTCGGCTCCATCGGCAGCCAGCTGGCCGCCCATGAGCGGCTCTGGTTCGCGGTGGGCTGCCTGCTCGCCTCCTTCATCTGGTTCAATGCTCTCTCACTTGGCGCCGCCCGCTTCGCCCCCGTGCTGAGCCAGCCCAGGGTCAAGCGCGGCATCGACCTGCTGGTCGGCGCCATCATGCTGGCACTGGCGACCCAGCTCACCTGGCAACTGGCGGGACAGCTGGCATGACGCGCCAGCGGGTCCACGGCCTGACCCGGCCGCCCTGCCCAATCCGGTCTGCCGGATGACTGGCGAAGACGCTCGTTAAATGCAATTTTGCTGAATGTTTCCGCTATTTATTCTGTTTTTTCGGGAAATTTTGCTGCTTTTGTGTTAAAAAACGCCCCGACAAAATACTCGACGACTTCATATATAAGCGGAACTTCATCATGAAACTGATCGCAAAACTGCTGGCCGGCATCCTGGTCGGCCTGTTGATAGGCTTCTACGCCCCCGAGTGGCTGGCGCGCCTGGTCTTCACCGCCAAGGTGCTGATCGGTCAGCTCATTACCTTCACCATTCCGCTTATCATCCTGTTCTTTATCACCAGCGGTATCGCCAGCCTGCCGAAGAATTCGGGTCGCCTGCTCGGTCAGACCGTGGGCCTCTCCTATGGCTCGACCCTCTTGGCCGGCACCCTGGCCTTCCTGGTCGCCAGCCACTTCATCCCGCAGTTTGCCAGCAGCGTGGCCATGAACAGCCAGGAGGGGGTCAAGCTGGCCTCCTACCTCAATCTGGAAGTGCCGCCCCTGTTTGGCGTCATGACCGCGCTGGCCACCGCCTTCGTGTTTGGCATCGGCATCTCTGCCACCGAGGCGCGCGATCTGCGCAGCGTGGCCGATCAGGGGCGCGACATCATCGACCGCCTGCTGGCCAAGGTGCTGATCCCCCTGCTGCCTATCTACATCGCCGGCGTCTTCGTCGAGATGACGGTTGAGGGCACAGTCTTTACCACCCTCAAGACCTTCGGCGTGGTGCTGGTGATGGCCATCGTGATGCACTGGCTGTGGCTCACCGCCCTGTTTGTCGGCACCGGCCTCGCCCTCGGCCGCTCCCCGCTCCAGCTGATCAAGAACATGCTGCCGGCCTACTTCACCGCCGTCGGCACCATGTCGAGTGCCGCCACCATCCCGGTAGCCCTGCAGGCGAGCAAGAACAACGGGGTGAGCGATGGCATCGCCAACTTCACCGTGCCCCTGTGCGCCACCATTCACCTGTGTGGCTCGACCATCACCCTGGTCACCTGTGCCACCGCCGTCATGTTCCTCTCCGAGCACCTGGCCATCCCGAGCCTGCCCGAGATGCTCCCCTTCATCATGATGCTGGGGGTGGTGATGATCGCCGCCCCAGGCGCGCCGGGTGGCGGCGTGATGTCGGCCCTCGGCCTGCTCACCTCCATGCTCGGCTTCGGTGATGCGTCGATTGCGCTGATGATCGCTCTCTACCTCGCCCAGGACAGCTTTGGCACCGCCTGCAACGTCACCGGCGACGGCGCCATCGCCCTGTGGGTCGACCGCTTCGCCGGCCGCCAGCAAGATGAGGGGGCGCTGGCCGAGACGGCGCAGTAACCCGATGAAAAAGCCCGGCAGATGCCGGGCTTTTTTTATTGCCAGCAGCAGGCTCAGAGCCCCTGCTTGGCCGCGATGCAGCCACCGCCCCCCTCCCCTTGAACCGGGAGAGCCGGGCCGCAGCGGTGATGAGATGGCGGCCTCTCCTAGCGCGGCGCCGGCTCGTGCAGCTCGAGCCACTGACTAAGCTCGCGGCGCAGGTTGTCCGAGCGCTTGCCGAAGATGGCCTGCACCTCGTCACCGATGATGATGACGCCGATGGCGCCGAGACGCTGCAACGCCTCGCTGTCGACCGGTTGCAGGGCCTTGACCCTGACCCGCAGCCGGGTCAGGCAGGCGTCAAAGCCCGCTATGTTGTCGCGCCCGCCAAAGGCGGCGATGAGGGCGGTGATGGCCGCCTCGTCCAACTCACTGAGCGGCGCCGCCGCTGGTTTCTCCCCCTTGTGGCCGAGGGCGGCGGCAAACAGCCGCTTGAAGTCCTGCATCTTGACCATGGGAACCTCCTCATGATGAAAAAAGAGGGCGGAGCCTGTGACTCCGCCCCGCTATCAACGGGCGCGGCGCAGCACCCGGCAGCCGAACGGCGGCAGCAGCAGTGAGTCGCCCAGCGCCTCGCCGCTCACCATGTCGCGGTGGCCCGCCGGCAGAGTGACCTGTCGCTCGGCGTTGGCAAAGTTCTGCACGAATACGAACGCCTGCTCCCCATCGCTGCGGCACTGGGCGGTGACCTCCTCCGGCAAGGCTGGCAGGGCGCGCGGCAGGGCCAGGCTGTCGATGAGGTGGCCGAAGAAGTCGCGCTGGAACGCCAGATCGTTGCGCGAGGCAACATAGTAGGCGCGCCCGGCCCCGTGCTCGTTGACCGTCACCGCCGGGCGCCCGGCATAGAAGTCGCCGTCATAGCTGGCCAGGGCGCGCGCCCCCTCCAGGTGGATGAGATCGCACAGCTGGCTCACCTCGTATGGGCCGCGCAGCCCTGCCTCGTTGCCATCCAGCCCCGAGATGGCGTTGCGCTCCTCGTCGTAGAGGCCGTCGATCTCCTCGGCCCAGATCCCGAGGATCGGGCGCAGCGGCCCCGGAAAGCCCCCCAGATGGCAGAGATCGGTCTCGTTGACGATGCCGCTCCAGTAAGTGGTGACAAACTGGCCGCCCCGTTTGACGAAGGCGTCGACCCGCTCGGCAACGCCGTCGCGCACCATGTAGAGCATGGGGGCGATGACCAGGTCATAACCGTCCAGCGCGCTGTCGGCATTGATGACGTCCACCGCCACCCCCGCCTCCCAGAAGGGGCGATAGTGCTCGGTCACCGTCTTCTCATAGAAGAGGCCGGCATTGCGCGGACCCTGGGCGTTGTCCATGGCCCAGCGGCTCTCCCAATCGAAGATGATGGCCACCTTGGCCTCGACGCGACTGCCCACCACCTCGGGCAGGGCGGCCAGGATCTCGCCGAGCGCCTGCACCTCGCGGCCGACCCGGGTGTCGATGTGACCGACGTGATCGACCACGGCGCCGTGGAACTTCTCGACCGAGCCGCGGCTCTTGCGCCACTGGAAGTACTGCACCGAGTCGGAGCCGTGGGCCACCGCCTGCAAGGAGGAGAGGATGTGCATCCCCGGCTTCTTGAGCTTGCTGATGGGCTGCCAGTTGGTCAGGCTCGGGGTCGACTCCATCAGGAAGAAGGGCTTGCCCCCTTTGAGGGTGCGCATCAGGTCGTGGTACATGGCGGTGTAGGCCGCCAGGGTCGTGTCGTCGCCGCTGTTGTGCCACAGGGGGTAGCTGTCCCAGGAGATGAAGTCGATCACCTTGGCGAGCTGCCAGTAGTCGTAGTCGTAGAAGTACTCCATGAAGTTGGTGGTGGCCGGCAGGCTCGGGTTGACCGCCTTCAATGGCTTGATCTCCTCGGCGCAGAAGTCGCTCACTTGGGCGGTGTTGAAGCGTTTCCAGTCGAGGTTGAGGCCGTGGATCGAGCTCTCGCCGATGGGGGACGGGGATTCGATCTGTGACCAGTCGCTGTAGGTGTGGCTCCAGAAGCTGGTCCACCAGGCGTGGTTGAGCGCTTCTATGCTGCCGTAGCGCCCCTTGAGCCAGTCACGAAAGCGCTCCTGACACAGCTCGCAGTGGCACTCGCCGCCGTACTCGTTGGAGATGTGCCAGGCGATGACGCCGGGGTGGCGGCCGTAGCGCTCGGCCAGGGCACCGTTGATGGCGCGCACCTTGTCGCGGTAGACCGGCGAGCTCATGCAGTGGTTGTGGCGACCGCCGTGCAACGCCTTGACCCGCTCCTTGCTGACTCGCAGCACCTCGGGATAGCGCTGGGAGAGCCAGGCCGGACGGGCGCCGCTCGGGGTGGCGAGAAAGACCGACACGCCGCTGGCGTGCAGGCGGTCGATCACAGTATCGAGCCAGCCGAACTCATAACGCCCCTCCTGCGGCTCCAGCGACGACCAGCTGAAGATGCCGACCGACATCACGTTGCAGCGGGTCTGGCGCATCATCTCGAGATCGCGCTCGAACACCTGGGGGTCGTCCAGCCACTGATCCGGGTTGTAGTCGGCGCCATGCAGCAGGGCCGGCACCCGTTCACTGAGCGGGGGAAACTTGAGCATCACACATCTCCTAAAACGAAGGGGCGCCGGCCATGGCCGGCTACCCTGTCGGTTGAAAGCGGGTCAGTTGAACACCTTGATCGAGGGGAGCACGTGGCCGGTACAGTCAAACAGCGCCTGGTTCTCTCGGGCATTGCCCTCCTTCCAGTCGTCGTTGTTGTACCGCATGCCGGCCTTGGTGGCCCAGGTCGCGCCGGGGGTCGGCAGCCAGGCCGGCTCCCAGTAGAAGAGCCCCTTGCCGTGACCGTTTGGCACCATCACCACGCTCTTGAGCAGATCGCGCAGGAAGTCGGCCTGCCCCTGCACGTTGGCCGGGTAACCGCCGTCGCTCGCCTCCTTGGCGGTGAAGTTGTTCTCGGCGTTGTCGCAGTTGTCGGTGGTGTAGCCGTAGGCGGCCTCGACCACGATCACGTCCTTGCCATAGCGCTGACTGATGTCATCCATGTTGGCCTTGAGGGCGCTGATGGGGCCGTTCCAGTAGGTGTAGAAGGAGAGGCCGATGATATCGAAGGGCACCTCGCGCTTGGTTATCTCGTCGAACCACCAGACGAAGGTGTCATTCTTGGTGCCCTCGGCCAGGTGCAGCATCACCTTGATCTCCTTGCCGTGCTCTTTCACCGCACGCACGCCAGCCTTGAGCAGGGTGGCCAGGCGGTCAAACTCGCCGCCGTTCTGGCCCCAGCTCTTGCCCTCGGGCCACAGCATGCCGCCGTTGATCTCGTTGCCAACCTGCACCATGTCAGGCAGCACGCCGGCCTTGGCCAGGGCGTCCATGCTCTGCTTGGTGTGGGCATAGACCGCCTCCGCCAGCTGCTCGACCGACAGGGTGCGCCACGCCTTGGGCTTGTTCTGGCGGCCCGGATCGGTCCAAAAATCGCTGTAGTGGAAATCGAGCAGGAACTTCATGCCGAGCGCCTTGGCGCGCTTGGCCAGCGCCACCGTGGTGGCCAGATCGTTGTTGCCGCCGCCGTAGGGCTTGCCGTCGGCATCCTTGGGGTCGACCCACAGGCGCAGGCGGATGTAGTTAAAGCCGTTTTGCTTGAGGATGGCCATGGCGTCCTGCTGCTTGCCGCTGGCATCGAAGAACTTGCCGCCAAACTTCTCCACCTCGGCCAGCATGGAAACATCGGCCCCCTTGATGAAATCCTGCGGCACCGCCACCGGCTGCACCACGGCACTCTCAGCGGCCACGCCCTGAGCCTGCATGCCCAGCAAGCCGGTGGCGAGCAGCGCCGCCATCACCAGCGTCTTCTTGATTGTCATGTCGAACGTCCTGTTTGGCTGATTAACCCTTGGTCCCACCCGCGGTAAGACCGGAAACGAAGTACTTCTGTAGCGAGAGGTAGAGAATGGCCACCGGCACCGCGATGAGCACGGCCCCCGCCGCGTAGGTGGTGTAACTGGCCCCCATCTTCTGGGCCACCAGGTTGTAAAGGCCGATGGGCAGGGTGAACTGATCCGGGGTGCGCAATATGGTGCTGGCCAGGATGAAGTCGCCGAGCGGGCCGGTGAAGGAGAACAGGGCCACCACCGCGATGATGGGCTTGGAGAGCGGCATGATGATCTCGATGAAGATGCGAAAGTTGCCCGCCCCGTCCATGCGCGCCGACTCGTCGAGATCCTTGGGGATGGCGTCGAGGTAGCCCTTCATCAGGTAGGTGTTCATCGGGATCATGCCGCCCACGTAGACCAGCACCAGCGCTAGGTGGCTGTTGACCAGACCAAGCATCTGGGCCAGCACGAAGATGGCGATGAGGGCCGAGAACTGGGGCACCATCTGTAGCAGCAGGAACAGCATCAGGCCGTTCTGCCGCCCGCGAAAGCGAAAGCGCGAGAAGGCGTAGGCGGTGAAGCTGACGCTGATGAGGGTCAGCACCATGGTCAGGAAGCTGATCTTCATCGAATTCCAGTACCAGGCGGCGTAGTCGATGCGCCCGTCAAACAGCTCCTGATAGTGAATGAAGGAGAAGTTGTCAGGGATGATCGAGGTGTTGAGCAGGCTGCTGCCCGGATTGAGCGACGCCCCCACCGTCCAGATCAAGGGGTAGATGATGATCGCCGCGACCATGGCCAGCAGCAGGTAGCTCAGGGTCAGGCGGATGGCATTACGCTTTTTCAGGCTGTGTTTGACACTCATGGCTGGCTCTCCTTACACCATGTCGTCTTGCTTGAAGGAGTTGGTGGCGCGGAACTGCCACAGGGCGATGCCGACCACGAAGATAGAGAGCAGGATGGTGATGCTCGCCGCGATCGCGTACTGGGACGACGACATGGTCAGCTTGTAGATCCAAGAGACCAGGATGTCGGTGCCGCCGGCGTTGGAGCCCGCCACCGCAGGGCCGCCGTTGTTAAACAGGTAGATGATGTTGAAGTTGTTGAAGTTGAAGGTGTACTGGGTGATCAGGATCGGCGCGATCGAGTAGAGCACCAGGGGCAGCGTGATGGTGGTCAGCTTGTGCCAGGTGCTGGCCCCGTCGATGGTGGCTGCCTCGTAGAGATCGTCCGGAATGGCCTGCAACACCCCGGTGGTCATGGCGAAGACGAACGGGAAGCCGAGCCAGGTCTGCATCAGGATGAGGGCCGTCTTGGTCCAGAACGGATCGGTCATCCACGCCTTGGGCTCGATGCCGAGCGCCGCCAGGATGCCGTTGTTGATGACGCCGAAGGTCTCGTTGAACATGCCGGCAAACACCAGGATGGTGACAAAGCCGGGCACCGCCCACGGCAGGATCAAAATGGTGCGGATCAGCGCCTTGCAGCGCAGATCCTTCTGGTTGACCAGGATCGCCAGCAGCACCCCAACCGCGCATTGCAGCGTGGTGGCGATCAGGGTCCAGATCACGGTCCACTGCAACACGTCGAGCAGGGTCGAGCGCCACAGATCGAGCTTGAAGATGTTGATGAAGTTCTTCATCCCCACCCAGTCCACCAGCTTGGCCGGCGGGGTGTGATAGAGGTCGTAGTTGGTGAAGGCGATGGAGAAGCCGAAGATGATGGGGAACACCACCACGAACACCAGCAGGATGAAGCCTGGGGTGATCATCAGGTAGGGGAACCCTTCGCTCAGCAGCAGCTGGTACTGCTTGCGCACGCTGGTCAACGCCACGCCGCGATCGCGGCGCTCGCCGTTGACGTAGGCATCGCGCAGGCTCCAGTAGTAAAAAGCGCCGCCAAACCCGGCCACCAGCACGCTGATGGCCCCCTTGGCCAACAGGAAGACCGAGTTATCCCGCGGCAGCTCGGTGCCGAGGGTGAACAGGCCCCAAAAGCCCTGGGACAGGAAGTCACGGAACACGCCGAAGAAGCAGGCCATGACGATGAAAAACAGGGTGCCCTTGACCCACTGCCGGTTATACCACTGGCCGAGCCCCGGGATCAGCGAGAGCAGGGCGGCGACCTTGGCGTGATGGGTTCTTGTACCGATCTGGGCGAGCGTGCCGGAATCGACAACCACAATGTACCTCCTTTCCATGAAGAGCCCGGGCGGCAACCATCGCCGCCCGGCCCGGATCGGGCCTGCGCCCGCCGTTCGTTATTGCTGTGCGTGATTGACTTCGATCTGCATGTTGATGTTCTTGACCGCCCCTTCCAGCGCCGCCTTCACCTCCTGCTTGCCGGTGACACCGAGTTGCAGTGCGCTGTTGGCCGGGGTCCACACCTCCTGCATCTCGGGCACGCTCGGCATCGGGGTGGCAAAGCCGGCCTGGATGGCCACGGCGCGGGACTTCTCGTCATCCTTGATGAGCGGATCGTCGATCAGGGCCTTGAGCGGCGGGATCTCGCCGGTCTTCTGGAAGCGGATCTTGGCGTACTCGGGCTGGTTGATGAACTCGATAAACTGCTGCGCCAGCTCTTTGTGCTTGGAGTAGGTGGAGATGCTGTAGCCCTTCACCCCGAGGAAGGAGCGCATGTGCTCCCCGTTGGGCAGGGTCGGCAGCGGGGCCACGCCGTAGTTCACGCCGGCATCCTTGTAAGGCTGGAACGACCAGGGGCCGGTGATGACGGCGGCGGCCTTCTTCTCGGTGAACAGGGAGTCGATGGCGTTGGCACCGGTCTCACCGACGATCCCGGCCGGGAACAGCCCCTCGGCATAGAAGCGCTTGAGGAAGCTGACCGCGTCGATCGCCCCCTGATTGGCCAGCCCCACGTCCTTGACGTTGAGCGAGCCGTTGGGGTTCTGGCCGAAGACATAGCCGCCCATGGCCGCCACCACGCCGTAGGCGTAGTAGATCTCGTCAAACTTGGCGAGCAGGCCGTACTTGTTCTCGCCGCGCAGGGTCTGGGAGGCCTTGATCAGCTCGTCGAAGCTCTCCGGCGCCTTGGGCAGCAGATCCTTGTTGTAGACCATGACGATGGTCTCGACCGCCTTGGGCAGGCCGTAGAGCTTGCCCTCATAGGTCTGGGCATCCACCGCCGGCTTGGTGAAGCCGGCCAGATAGTCGGCACCCGGCTTGATCTCGCTGATGAGCCCCTGCACCACGGCGGTGCCGACCTGATCGTGCGGCAGCACCAGCACATCCGGGCCGATGCCGGCCGGGCCGTCCAGGCGCAGCTTCTCGATCTGCTGGGCATAGGGGGTCTCGAGGATCTTCACCTTGACCTGGTACTTGGCCTCGAATGCCTTGACCGCCTCCTCGATGCCGTTCGACTTCTTGATGTCTTCCCACACCAGCAGTTCGCCGTCGGCGGCGCGGGCCACCTGGCCTGCCCCCATCACGCCCAGAGAAAACAACATTGCAGCGGTCAATTTATTGATTTTCATATGATTTCCTTGTCCCTAATTCAGGTGAAAACAGGTCGTCGCGGCGACGGTGGCCAGTCTGGTATTGCGATCTCATCAAGCCGGTGTAACTCACGGCGCTTTTTACCGGTTCAGGTGTAACCAAGCTCACCGCTCTCGTTACCGCCGAGCCGACCAGAAAACACAGCCGCTCACCGCTCGTTATCTAACACACTGATAAATAACTGGTTAAATCCTATACGTCACATCCGAGGCTGTCGGCTCGCGTTTTGCTTTTTCACCAGTCACGCCCTTGAAAGCGTTACAGAGCAGAGAAAAAGGTAACGATTACACCGAGTGGCTCCACGGTAAGCGGTGCTTGCACAGCCTGCCAGTAGCACGTGCCAAGGCTGTGATCTCATGCACAAAAGAAACCGCACTTTGTGCAACCGGTTACACATGACTGATATAGTCGCCGCACAGCCACAGGGTGAAACGGTGTGTGACGCCCTCTTCCTCCCAGGGCAACGCAGCCGCAGCAGGGGGCATGGCCACCTCGCACGCTTGCAGCTAATGCATTTACTATCAAGGAGTTACAGCTCATGGCGAGTATCAGATTGAACAATGTGGTCAAGCGTTTTGGCAGCAACGTGACCCTGCACAACGTCAACCTAGACGTGGAAGACGGCGAGTTCACCGTCTTCGTCGGCCCTTCCGGTTGCGGCAAATCCACCCTGCTGCGCATGATCGCCGGTCTTGAGGAGATCTCGGATGGCCACATCGCCATCGACGAGCAGGTGGTCAACGACGTGGCGCCGGCCCATCGCGGTGTGGCCATGGTGTTCCAGTCCTATGCCCTCTACCCCCACATGACGGTGGCCGAGAACATGGGCTACGGCCTGCGGGTCAACGGTGTACCGAAAGAGGAGATAGCCCACCAAGTCAGCATGGTGGCCAAGACGCTGCAACTCTCCCACCTGCTCGATCGCAAGCCCAAGCAGCTCTCCGGCGGTCAGCGCCAGCGGGTGGCCATCGGCCGCGCCATCGTGCGCAATCCCAAGGTGTTTCTGTTTGACGAGCCGCTCTCCAACCTCGATGCCGAGCTGCGCGTCGAGATGCGCCTGCACATCGCCAAGCTGCACCAGGAGCTCAAGACCACCATGATCTACGTGACCCACGATCAGGTGGAGGCCATGACCCTGGCCGACAAGATAGTGGTGATGAACTACGGCAAGGTGGAGCAGGTCGGCTCGCCGATGGATCTCTACTACAAGCCGTGCAACCGCTTCGTGGCCGGCTTTATCGGCTCGCCCAAGATGAACTTCCTGCCGGCCAGCGTGCTGGCGTGGAGCCCGGAGCAGATCAGGGTCAAGGTCGCCGGCCAGCAGGAGCTAAGCCTGCCCATCACCACCGAGCGGCTCGAGCCGGGCAGCGAGATCAGCCTCGGCCTGCGCCCGGAGCACGTGGTACCGGGGGGGGATGGAGTCCACCTCGCCTTCACCTGCGAGGTGGTGGAGCGGCTGGGCAACAGCACCTACCTGTTCGGTCAATGCTGCGGCACCGACGGCTTCAAGCTGCTGCTGGCAGGGGATGGTGAGTTTCACCCCTACCAGAGGATGGATGTCTTCTTCGCCCCACAAAACTGCCTGGTTTTCAACGCCGAAGGGATCAGGATCAGCCGCTGAACGCGGCCATTTACATGCCCTGATCCACCTTGCCCCCGCCCCGTCGGGGGCTTTTTTTATCCGGGTGCCGGCGGCGCAAAGTGAGAGCGGGCTCGCAACCTTGCACAAATCCTGTACAAGGGGGGCGCAAAGGAGTGTAAAAGATTCACCGAAAAGTGAAACATTACACTAAAATATCCACTCAGGTAATTATCCCTATCAACGCCGAGCATCAAAAAAAACATAACAAACTGATATTAATTAAGTTATTGCTTTTGCTGTCAGCCATGACTAGCTCAAACAGGAGTGTAATCGATATCACTTGCTTAGGCTCCCGCCGCTGGCAACAGGCTTTGCCGGCGGCGAGGTGGAACCACCCGGCCTGGGGGTCACGGCTGCCGCCGTATCGTCTGCGCGGCGCGGCAACCACGGCTCGGCCCGTATTCGCGATGACAAACAGGATGCCCTGACCGGACAGGCACAGCCCCGTGACCGCCGCCGCGTTCACCACGGCAGTTGGCGCTGGCCCGCCGTCCCCGGCAGAGCGCCTGATCACACCACAAAGAGGAGACACCATGCTCAAGAAGACACTGCTGCTGACTACCCTCATCGCCTGCCTCCAGCCGGCGCTGGCCAAGGATGAGGACCCCATGGCCCGCCCGCTGTTCCTGCGCGGCGAGATGAACAACTGGGAGGCGCCGGCCGCCCAGCAACTGGCTCAACAGGGCGAGCTGCTGACGGTACAGGTGGCGCTACAAGCGAGCCACGGCGCCTACAAGTTCAAGATCGCCGACGAGAAGTGGAAGGCCGACACCACCTATGGCCAGTTCGATCCCAGCGCCAAGGTCGAGGCGGGCCAGCCGGTCGCGGTCAAAGCCGGCTGGCAGTGGAGCGACATGAAATTCACCCCACCCAGCGACGGCCAGTACCGCATCACCCTGGATCGCCGCAATCCCCAGCACACCCTGGTCACCGTCTCCCCCGCCGGTTGATCCCAAGGCCGCCGTCAGGCGGCCCCAGCCTCAGCCTGGATGGCGCCGCCACGCGACGTCATCCAGGCGCGGGACTGCCTCCCTGTCGCCACCCTACACACATCCAGACAGGAGATAACAAGGATGAAGAAGAATCTGCTTACCACCCTGCTGCTTGGCAGCGCCCTGCTCTTTCACGGCCAGGGAGAGGCCATGGTCAAGGGCGCGGACGTCAGCTGGCTGACCCAGATGGAGCAGGCCGGCTACAAGTTCTATAACGACGCCGGCCAGCAGCAGGATCTGTTCAAGACCCTGAAAGAGCACGGCATGAATACCATCCGGCTGCGGGTCTGGGTCAACCCAGCCGATGGCTGGAACAACATCAATGACGTCATCGCCAAGGCCAAGCGGGCCAAGGCGGCCGGTTTCGATCTGCTGATCGACTTTCACTACAGCGACAGCTGGGCCGATCCGGGCAAACAGACCAAGCCGGCGGCCTGGCAGAGCTACACCTTCGAGCAGCTGATGTCGAACGTCTGGTGGCACACCTATAACTCCCTCATCGCCCTGAAAAATGCCGGCATCACCCCCAAGTGGGTGCAGGTCGGCAACGAGACCAACAACGGCATGTTGTGGGAAGAGGGGCGCGCCTCGGCCAACATGAAGAACTTTGCCTGGCTCATCAACAGTGGCTATGACGCGGTCAAGGCAGTCGACGGCAGCATCAAGGTGATCGTCCACCTGGCCAACTGCGAGAACAACAGCCTCTATCGCTGGATGTTTGACGGCCTTAAGAACAACGGGGCCAAGTGGGACGTGATCGGCGCCTCCATCTACCCGAGCCAGAGCGGCAACGGCGACTGGTTCACCCTCGATAACCTCTGCTACGACAACCTCGCCGACATGGTCAATCGCTACGGCAAGGAGGTGATGATCGTCGAGGTGGGCATGCCGTGGGATGATCCGAAAAACAGCTACGACACCATTGCCGACCTGCTCAACAAGATGAAGTGGCTCCCCAATGGCAAGGGGCTTGGCGTGCTCTATTGGGAGCCGCAGAGCCACAAGAGCTGGCAGGGCTACAGCCTGGGTCTGATGGACAACAGCGGCAAGCCCACTTATGCGCTGGATGCCTTCTTGTTGCAATAAGCGTGTAACGTTACACAGGCGCGGCCTGGGCCGCGCCTTTTCATTCCCTTATCATCAGTTGCCCATGAAAAAGGGAGCCCGTGTGGGCTCCCTTCGAGGTCACTCGGCGAGGGGGTTTACCACCAGGCTTCGGCCTGCACACCGAAGTTCCAGGTGCTGTTGTCGGTGTTGCCGTTAAAGGTGGTGTCATAGTCACCGTCGTTCTTCAGGTAGGAGGCGTAGACACGGATCTCGGGGCGGGCCCAGAAGCTGGCACCGGCCGACCAGGCCTGTGCCAGGGTGTACTTCTGACCCGACTCCTTGTAGGTGCTGCCCGAGGTGTAGGAGTGCTTCTCCTTGAAGGCGCCGGCCTCCACTATGGTCTTGGTGTAGTCGGTCCAGGCGTAATGGCCGCGAGCCACGGCGGAGAAGAGCTTGGTGTTGTCGATGTCGCTGTTCGGGGCGTAGTCATCGGCGCGGCCATAGGTCAGCACATAGTTGAGCATGACGCGATCGCCAAACGGCAGGTCGGCGGTGTTGATGAAGCGATAGCCCTTGGCATCGCTGTTGTCCCCGCTCCACACGTCATACCAGCCGCCCCCCTGATCGACCATGTTCTTGGCCAGCCCCTTGTTGGCGTACTGGCCCACTATCTTCTGGGAGATCTTGCTGTCGGCGAAGAAGTGGCTCAGCTCGGCGGTCAGCATCAGGCTGTTTTCAAACTTGTCGTAAGTGCCGGAGGCCTTCTGGGCATCGGTCTCGTTGGCCAGGGCATAGTCGGCACCGAACTCGGTCCAGGCCCCCTGCCACGGGCTCCAGCCGGCGTAGCGCAGATCCAGGTAGTTGACGTTGAGCTCGTCGCCATCGTTGCGGATCCAGGCGGCGGAGATAGTGCCGGGGCCCGCCTTGAGGTTCTCGAGGCCGGCACCAGCCCCGGAGATGTTCCAGTACTTGGTGTCGATGATGTGCAAGTCATGGCGCTGGTAGTAACGCTTGCCGGCCCACAGCACCGCATCCGGGTTGGAGGAGATGAGCCCCTTGGCCTTCACGTTGAACTGACGCAGGGCGAAGGTGGCGTCTTCCGAACAGCTCTTGCTGTCGAAGTTACAGGCCGCCTGGGTGCTCTCCCAGTCGTTGGAGCCATCGCTGTTCATGCTGAACATGCTGTCGACGTAGAAGCTCTTGCCATCCTTGTTGTAAACCTCTTGGCCGACACCGATCTCGGTGTAGGTGTCGGCCTCGTTGCCGAGACGACCGAGACGGGAGATCTTCCAGCTCTGGGTGTCGCCATCTTGGGACACGCCGACGCCGGAACGGAAATAGCCAGTGAAATCAACCGCATGGGCAGAGGCGGCCGTCATGGCAAGGGCCATGGCGATGGACGTGGTCAGCAGTTTCTGTTTCATCATTATTCCTTTACTCCACTGTTGCGTTGTAGTTGTCAGGTCACACGGGCCAGTCCATTGGGAAAACGTTATCACTAGCCGAGGCGATTATAGAGAGAGGATGACAACAACTGACATGATGAAACTCACAAAACAGTGAAAATTACACTAATTAGTGCGTTGTCATTACACTAAAAAATCACAGCAAATAAAAATACTTTTATTATTCATTATGTTATATCGCATCACTGGATTGTAATCGATATCACAAAAACAGAGAGGGCTGCCCGACGGCAGCCCTCTCTGTGTGGGGGGAAGGGGAGAAGAGATTAAGGCAGGGAGCGAACCGAGTGACGACGCACCAGGGTCGGGCTGAACATGTGGGTGGTCGGCGGCAGCTCAGCCCCGGTCGAGAGGGCAATGGCAAGCTCGGCCGCCTGGGTCGCCATCGCCACCACCGGATAGCGCACCGTGGTCAGGCGAGGCCGCAGGTAACGGGAGATGAGCACATCATCAAAGCCGATAAGGGAGAGCTCCTGAGGCACCTCGATCCCATTGTCACTCAGCACGGAGAGCGCGCCGGCAGCCATTGGATCGTTGTAACAGACCACGGCCGTCATCTGGCTGCCACGACTGAGCAGCTCGGTCATGGCGGCCTCGCCCCCCTCTTCATCCGGGCTGGCACGGGCAATGAGCCGCTCGTCCGGGGTGATCCCATGTTCGGTCAAGGCATCGAGATAACCCTGCTGGCGATCGTGGGAGTCTGAAATGAGGTGGTTGGAGCAGAGAAAACCGATCTTGCGGTGCCCTTCGTGGATCAGATGGCGGGTCGCCAGCCAGGCGCCGTAACGATCGTCGAGCGCCACACAGCGGGACTCATAACCCGGCAGGATCCGGTTGATGAGCACCATGCCCGGCACATACTCCATCATCTGAATCAGCTCGGCATCGGGCAGCATCTTGGCATGCACCACCAATCCGGAGCAGCGATGGCGGATCAGCTGCTCAATCACCAGCTTCTCCTTGTTGGCATCGTGGTAACCGTTACCAATTAACAGGAATTTGCCGGACGCCTGCGCCACCTGCTCCACCGCCTTGACCATGGTGCCAAAAAAGGGATCGGAGACGTCGGCCACCACCAGTCCCAGCGTCTCTGTGCTCTGGTGAGCCAGGGCGCGGGCATTAGCGTTGGGGTGATAGTTGAGCTCGCCCATGGCTTTTAGCACCAGCTCACGGGAGGTCTGGCTTGCCTTGGGGGAGTTGTTGATGACACGAGAGACGGTGGCAACAGATACACCGGCCATACGGGCTACATCTTTGATGGTGGCCATAAATACTGATCCCCGGGATACGGCGCCGCCGATGGCGCGTTAAATGGGGCGATATTACCCTTTATTTCCCATCAAGACACGGACTTGTCACGCTCGTTGCCACCCTCTGTGCCGTTTTGGGATATTTCCCGCCACCTTGGCTAAGAATGGTGGTAATCGCTACCACAGGCGCCATAAGGTGCGCCGCCCAAGCCACGCCGCGCACCTTCTGCATGCCACCACGCCATGCCCCATGCCGGCCAGCCCCCCCAGCGTCGATATGGGCCATCACAGGCCCATTCATCGCGCCGGCCCAGCCAATGAAAAAGGGCCCGAAGGCCCTTTTCATCTCACCCTATCTCAGCGCTTCAAACTTCCCAGCACCTGCATCTCGCAGCGTACGCAGTCAAAGCGCAGGCGGAAGGTGTCCTTGCCCATCTTGAGTTCAAGCGGCTCGGGTTTTATCTCGGGATGCTGCTTGTGACACAGGTTCTGGCTGTAGCGGATGCAGTGCTTGGTGATCATCAAGACCGCCTCCCCCTGCTCCTGGCCGGCCTCGAAGGCGGGCGCCACGCGCCCCACCCCATGCTCCTGAAAGAAGGCCACCGCCGCCTGATTGAGCGCATTGCCGAGGTAGTTGAGTCGCTTGGCAGGATAGACCGCCTCTTTGAGCGCCACCCGCCGCGCCGGACGCTTCCAACCCGCTATGCGCGCCGCATCGAGCCGCTCTGCCGCCTCCCGGCGCAGGCCGTTGAGCAGCCCTGCCGGCACAAACCGCGGCAGATCCCACTCAATCTCGACGGCGCGGGCGACGAAGATGGTGCTCCCCAGCTTGGCGAGCTGATCGCGCACCTGCTGCTGCGCCCGCTCCGGATTGTCGGCGGCGGCAAACTGCCCGGCCGCCTCACAGGTCACGCAAAAGCCCTGCTCGTCGGTCACCCGCAAGCTGAGCGTGTCCGGCGTCACGCTCAGATGCAGATCGAGATCGATGCGCCGCTCACTGCTCTTTTTCTCGAGCAACCGGTTGAAGGCCTGATCATGGTTGCGATAGAGCAGGCTGCCGGCCTTGAGGCCACGCACTGGCTCATTAAAGCGCAGCTCGCCCCCACTCACCTCGTTCACCCGCGCCCCCACCAGCTCCCCTCTGGGGTTGAAAAAAGCCACCCCGTCGCCGTTGTTGACCGTGATGCCGTTGCCAAGCTCGATGCCACTGCGGGTCACCCGCTTGACCTGACCAAGCGGCTCACCGAGGGATTTCGGGCTGTCGGGCGAGCCGATATCGGCGTGACGATCGTGCAGGAAGTAGTCGGTGCTGCCGCGGTTGAAGCTCTTTTTCGGGTTTGGCGTGAAGGCGTGGGTGCAGCGCCCGGCCGAGGCACGCGCCAACTCGGGGCGCCGCGCCATAATGGCGTCGAGCTGCTGGCGATACCAGGCGGTGACGTTCTTCACATAACCAAGATCCTTGAGGCGCCCCTCTATCTTGAACGAGCGCACCCCGGCATCGATCAGCGCCTCCAGGTTGTCGCTCTGATCCATGTCTTTCAGGGACAACAGGTGCTTGTCGGCCACCAAGACCTCGCCACCCGGCTTTTGCAGGGTGCAGGGCAGGCGGCAGAGCTGGGCACACTCGCCCCGGTTGGCACTGCGGCCGGTGCGGGCATAGCTGATGTTGCACTGGCCGCTGTAGGAGACACACAGGGCGCCGTGGATGAAGCACTCGATCTGCACGCTGGTGGTGGCGCAGATGGCGCGGATCTGCTCGAGCGACAGCTCGCGCGCCAGCACTACCTGAGAAAAGCCGACCTCTTCGAGGAACTTCACCTTCTCCGGCGTGCGGTTATCGATCTGGGTGCTGGCGTGCAGGGCGATCGGCGGCAGATCGCAGCGCAGCAGCCCGAGATCCTGCACGATCAGCGCATCGGCTCCCGCCTCGTAGATTTGATGGGCCATGCGGCTCGCCCCTTCCAGCTCGTGGTCATAGAGCAAGGTGTTGCAGGCGACGAACACCTGGGCGCCGAAGCGGTGGGCGTGGCGGGCGAGCGCCTCGATATCGGCCACCGAGTTGCCGGCGGCGCTGCGGGCGCCGAAGGCGGGCCCGCCGATATAGACGGCATCGGCGCCGTGATTGATGGCTTCAATGCCGTACTCCAGCGTCTTGGCCGGAGCAAGCAACTCGAGTCGCTGGCTGTGCATGGATGGGGTAACCATAAAAAAACGGGGCTGGCAGTCTAGCCCCTGCCGCCCCCGCTTGCCTTGATCCTGCTTAAGTTCAGGCGCCAAAGATGCCTTACAAAGACACCTTACATCACCACCTTGACCGCCAACCCGAGCAGCACCAGACCGCTCGCCTTGTTGATGAGGCTCGCCCTGCGGTGCAGCCAGGCCAGCACGGGGCCATGGGAGAGGCCAAGGGCCACCAGCACGTACCACAAGGCATCGATACCGCCGGCGGTGAGCATCATGATCCCCCCCTCGCGCCAGCCGGTGTTCTGATGCACAAACTGGCTAAAGAGCGCCACGAAGAAGATGGCGAGCTGGGGATTGAGAAACGCCACCATGAAGCCCTCCAGCGCACCACGCCGGGAGCCGCCCCTGTGCTCCTGTGCCTCGGCGGGGCCGGCGTTGGCCAGCAGCGCCTTGACCCCGAGCCAGGCGAGAAACGCCGCCCCGCCATAACGGATCACGTCAAACAGCAGCGGCGTTTTGGTGATCAGGATGGCCAGCCCCATGGCGGTGATGAGGGCATAAAGACCGACCCCGGCCCCGTGGCCAAGCGCCGTGGCCACCCCGTTGCCGCGTCCGCCACCGACCGTGTTGCGGATGATGAGCGCCAGGCTCGGCCCTGGGCTGACCGCCCCCATGATACAAATGGCGGCCAGGGCCAACCAACTACTCCACTCCATGCGCTTGCTCTCCGCTATCGTTCCTATCTGGTGTGGGCCATAGCCTAGATCGCACCAGAGTATTCTAAAAATGAAAGCAATGAATATACATCATGCCGATTCGCTATAGCGGTATTCCAAGCCGCTGCCGACTGGCGGCGACCCCCTGTTGCAGGTGCCCGCTGAGGATCGGCCAGGCGAGATCGCGCAACCAGCGGTGGGCCGGGTCCTGATGGTGACGCTGGTGCCACAGCAGGTGGTAGTGCTGTTCGCGGGTGGCAAACGGCAAGGCCGCAAAATGGAGGGGATGGCGCTCGGCCAGCAGCCAGGCGATGTGGGCCGGGGTGGTGAGCAGGCAGTCGGTGCGCAGCAAGATCTCCAGCGCCGCCTGAAAGAAAGGCACATGGGCAAACCAGCGCCGCTGGCGGCCGAGGGGGGCGAGCACCTGCTCAACCGGGCTGTCCTTGTCACCGCCGCCGCTCACTTGCAGGTGCGGCCAGGCCAGATACCCCTCCAGGGTGAGCGGCTGCCCCGCCAGCGGATGATGCGCCCCCATCAGCACCACCAGGTGATCGCTGCCCTGCTGGCGCCCGTGGATCAGCGCCGGCACCTCATCGGTGATGGTGGAGACCAGATCGAGATCGAGCTCCCATAGCCTCGGCAACTGGTGCTTGTCCCACAACTGATAATCGATGGCCGCCTGCGGCGCCTGCTCGGCCAGCGCCTTGCAGATATCCGGCAGTATGTGCTGGGCCACGTAATCGGAGGAGGCAAAGCGAAACACCCTGCGACACTCGGCCGGGGCGAAGGCGGGCGGGGCGTAGAGCCGCTCGAGGGCCGACAGGGAGCCGCCCAGCTGGCCGGCCAACTGCTCGGCACGGGCGGTGAGCAGCCAGCGCTGCCCTTCGCGCACCAGCAACTCATCACCGAACTCGCGCCTCAGCTGGGCCAGCTGCTTGCTGATGGAGGGTTGGCTCAGGTGCAGCAGCTCGGCGGCGCGGCTGACGTTGCGCGTTTCCAGCAACACCTTGAGGGTCGGCAGCAGGTTGAGATTGGGCATGGCAACTCCGGCGAGAAATGGCGCGTCACAGACTATCAGCTCAGCATCGGGCCATGAAGTAGTCAGCCGGCCCGCCTTTTGGCATAATCGGGCGATTTTCCGCCCACGGAAGACCCCCTCATCCCTGGGCCCACCCATCACAAGCGGTATTTCGATGACTTACGCCACTATTACCGGCTGGGGCAAGTGTCTCCCGCCCGCCGTGCTGACCAACGACGATCTCAGCACCATCATGGAAACGTCCGACGAGTGGATCTATCCGCGCACTGGCATCAAGGCGCGCCGGGTCTCCCACGTCAGCCAGAGCGAGCTAGCCACCCTGGCAGCTCGCCGCGCCCTGGCCTGCGCCGGCCTCGAGGCCAGCGAACTTGACGCCATCATTCTGGCCACCGCCACCCCGGGCACCCTGGTGCCGAACAGCGCCTCTGCCGTGCAGCAGGCGCTGGGTGCCCACCGCGCCGCCGTGTTCGATCTCAACGCCGCCTGCACCGGCTTCGTCTACTCGCTGACGGTCGCCACTTCGCTGATCCAAAGCGGCATGATGAAGAAGATCCTGGTGATCGGCGCCGAGCGCCTCACCTATCTGCTCGACTGGGCGCGCCGCGACACCGCGGTGCTGTTTGGTGACGGAGCCGGCGCCGTGGTGGTCGAGGCGAGCGACGTCGAGTCGGGGCTGATTGCCAGCAAGCTCGGCAGCGACAGCGAGGCACGCGAGATCCTGCACGTACCGAACTTTGGCTCGGATCGCGAGCGCTTCAACGACACCGACGGTCACTACATCTTCAACTTCGAAGGGCAGGAGATCTTCAAGCGGGCCGTGCGTGGCATGGGCGAGGCCACCGCCACCGTGCTGGCCCAGGCCGGCATCGCTCCCGAGCAGATCGATCTGCTGGTGCCCCACCAGGCCAACGTGCGCATCATCGAGTTCCTTGCCAAGCGCATGAACGCCGACATGGACAAGGTGATGGTCAACATCGAGCAGTACGGCAACACCTCGGCCGCCACCGTGCCCATCGCCCTGTGCGAAGCGCTCGAGCAGGGCCGCGTCAAGCCCGGCAGCTACCTGCTGACCGCCGCCTTCGGCGCCGGCCTCACTTGGGGTGCGGGCCTCATCAAGTGGGGCGAGCGGGTCACTCCGCTGGCCAGCTGTGATGACGAGCTGCCGCCCTGCGAGGCGAGTGCGCTGGATCTCATCCGCGCGGCGGTCGAGGGGTGTAAAGCCGCCCCCGCCAACCAGGCGTAAACCGCCACTCACTATCAGGCCCCGCATGCGGGGCCTGAT
>NZ_CDBY01000099.1:37718-38068 GCF_000820125.1 Aeromonas simiae
GGGGTGACACAGGGCAGATGCGCCCCCTCGATCACCCTGTCGCTGCTGCTCAGCCACTGCCCTATCCCCTGATGAAGCACCTTGAGCGCCTCCTGCGGGGTCTGCTGTGCCAGCTCGTGGCCGGCGGCAAAGTAGTCGGCCGGATAGAGGTGGGCGAAACGCTGCACCAGATCGTAGGTGGTGAACTGCTCGGGCATACGCTCGACCACATCGCCAAGGCGGGAGAACAGAGAGGACAGTTCCATCATAATACTTATCTCCTTATAGGTATTTTTTAGCACCTTAACGTCATGATGCCGCACTGCCAACCCCCCTGTGCTCACTTCTGTGCCCCACTCCCCATTTCTGCC
>NZ_CDBY01000100.1 GCF_000820125.1 Aeromonas simiae
TCTTCAAGGGGCCAATCTAGGTGGTATCACCGAGTAACCAAGTGACATCACCGCTTACGTCTGCCATGGAGCCATCGCTGTACGTGGCGGTTGCAGCTAACTGTTGTGTTTGCCCATTGGCGATTGACACGCTTTTTGGGGTGATATGGAGGGCTGAGATGACGGCTGCGGTGACATTAATGGCGGCTGTGTTGCTGCTTATTCCCTCTTTCTTTGCTGTCACCGTCGTGCTGCCCGGTGTCATGGTTGTCAGCAGACCCGCAGGGGTGATGGTCGCCGTGGCGGTATCATCCGATGACCAGATAACACTGTTCGTTACGTCCACTATGGTGTTGTCGCTGTAGGTGGCGACTGCGGTCAGTGGTTGCGTTTGCCCTTTGGCCAGTGAGACGTTGGCGGGCATTATCTGGAGCTCCGTGATGGTTGCTGCGGTGACATTGATCGCCACCGTATTACTATTTACCCCCTCCATGCTGGCCGTTACTGTGGTTGTGCCCATGTTAATACCCGTTAGCAGACCGGCAGTATCCATGGTGCCAACCGAGGGCTCACTACTTTGCCAAGAAACTAACATCGAGATATCTCGTGAAGCACCATCCGAGTAATATCCGGTTGCAATAAAAGGTTGGATGTTGCCTTTTGCGATAGTCAGCGAGCTTGTGCCCTTTGTGACTATGGGGGAGGGGACTATGGCTATCTGTTCTAGTTTTGTTTCGGTAGTGGGTAAAGATGAACTGTTCTCACATCCACACAGTAATGTGATGATTAAGTAAGAAAATAAAAATAACACCCTTTTAATGTGTGACATGACAAGCCCTTAATGTTTTAACGGTAATGGGGGTAAACCTAAGTTATGCTGCATCCTTGGCTTCTCAGGTATGTAATACTTATTATTGCTGTACCATCACAGTGACTTTCGCGCATGATTAAATCATACCAACTCTTCACCAAATTGGTCTGGTGTGGCATATATTCCTTATTAGGAATGGTTGGCTCTTAATTAAGACGGTTTGTAAATAAAACCAAGAACATTCTTAGTCTTATTTAAGAAATGCCTAGCTATGTCATAGGCTAATTCAATTCAACCAGTAAAATATTGGATACACGGTTATCTCAAGCTGGCTGATTTGGGAAACAACGCCCAACAATGCCCGTTCAAACTACAAACGCTATAAGAAGTGTCTCCTTTGGGTACCTCGTGTTTTGAATGAAGCCCAAAGTATGACAAACTGCCCGCTCATAAACATCTTAGTGTTTAAAGGGAGTTGTTTGCATGGCGACCAAGAGTATTGGTGAGCTGACTCAGGATGAATTTTTGAGGATACTAGGCCCTGACCACGGGAGTTCTAGGGACGGCAGCCGTGTTGTTGTTGGGCGCTCGACCAGAGATAGTTGTGTAAATGTGGTCGATGGAAAGTTACAGGTAAATGGAAGTGACGAGTTCCGTCGTGCAGTTGAGGCAGCCTATGAAGCTAAGAAGACTCCCTCAAGTGGCTTTGGTTCTGCACCTTACCGCCCAGAACCGAAACCAGAACCCGAGCCGACACTCAGTAAGTTGATGCCTAAGACTCAAGAACCAGTCATTGAAGAGTTTGACGTTGGCTACTACTGGAATGAACAGCACCAGAGCAAAGACGCTATCTACAAAAAGCTGTACGGGCCAGAAGCCAACTTCCAGCAACAGTCTATGTTTGAGCGCAATAATGAACATCTTCAGGATATGGTTTTGCCTGGCGAGCTTGTTATTTTGGCTAATGAGCCAAAGACCTTGGCGGAGAAGGATCGGTTGATCCTGCTAAAAACCCAAGCCAAGGAGGCTAGTGAAGGAATCCAGAAACTAACTCCTGCTGAGGCTACTACGTTATATCGGAATTTTGAAATTCTTGATTTCATAAGCACACAAGATCTAACTATGCCCTCCGCAGCATTTGGTGGTGTTAGTAGTGCTGTATCTCAGAGGTTCAAAGACCTGCATGATACAATCAAGCAGATAGACACGTTATATGTGCAACATATAAAAGATGCCAAAGGTGGAAGGCTATCCCCAGCATTCTATGAACAACGGAAAATTCTCTTTAGCAAACTAGATAACAGCCTAGAGAAACTCACCCTAAGGAGTATGAGGATACCGGAGTATAACCAGTTAAAGCATCGCTTAGGGTTGAGTACAAAGTCTCTAACTCATAACTGGCGAACCGTTAGTAGACATGGGGAAGTATCCGCTTTAGGACAACGTTTAAACTCCATGTCCAAGTATGTCAAAGGTGCTGAAAAGATAGGCTATATTGGTGTTGGCCTAGATGCTGTAACTGGATTGAAATCGATAGTTCCAGCTTGTTCAGAGGGTATATCAGAAGAATGTACTGTTATTTCTCTGAGAGAAACGGCAAAAGTATACGGTAGCTACGTTGGTGGTTCATGGGGGGCAACAGCTGGGAGTTCAATTCTTGTTTCAGGGGTCTCCGTTGTGGCTTTAGTTTTAGGCGTGACAGTAAGCGCGCCTGTAATTGCAGTTGCTTCAGTGAGCGGCGCAATAGTTGGTGGGTTCTATGGTGGTTCGGTTGTTGGTGACTTCGCTGGCGATATTTTTGAAACATCAACTAAAGAAATCATACGTATGGTGGGTGAACTGAAATGACAGACCCTATGAGCATAGCAATGATAGTTCGTCTTTGTATGACAGCTCTATTGTTAGTGCTAATTATTAACTCATTGTGTGCTATGTTCTTCATGCATTGTTTAGATAAATATTGGTCATTAAACCCTGAATTGGAGAGCGCCAATCCATATCGAAAACTACACCGATTTCATTTCTATGGAATTCAGACACTACTCAATAAACCGACATTGAAGCCTGTGCCTATGGGGTTGAAATTATGGGTTTGTGTATCGGTTTTAATTGAGGTTTTCGTTATTTTAGTTGTTGGCATTTTATACATCAAGGCAAAGGTATAAATTAAAATAACGACTAGTTTAAGTATATAGCCAACCATGAACAAGTTGGCTATATACTTTACTTGATGTTGACGAGCTATTGAGTGTGCTTATCACTATTTTTACATCACTGACCTTACTGATTTATTTTCCCGCCTAATAACCTTCAGTAACTCTTTCCGCCTATCAGATGCAATAAGCCATCGGACCTCAAAGTAGTAAATAGGTAGCGATAGAAAAATCCAAAACCATCTACTAACTTCAAGTGATATTTTTAGTGGGCTATCAACCACAAGATATACATAAAACATTGATGTAAGAGGAAACAGTATCAAATATGTATTAGCTTGTGATATTTCATCGTATACCAAAGGGGGGCGTTGTTGCCTAAATCAGCCACCAGGATTCGAAAGCACCAGCCCCTGGTGACTGCTACCATTGGGGCTTTCTGACAGGTAGCCCAAGGCTATTCAGCTTGTTTATTGCCTTCACATACGCCATGACTTCTCTCACTTGGCCGTTATAGTTACGCAGACTGATTTTCCCCGTCAGCAACAGCTTGAACCGATACATCGCCGTCTCTGCCAGCGAGCGACGGTGATACCCCGATATCTTCTTCCAGTGCGCCAGCCCTTCCTTGTGCATCATCAGCACCGCGTCATGTCTTGGATGCCCCTTTTTCCAGAACCCCGCGCTCTGGCGAGGCGGGATACAGGCTGTCGCCCCTTTGCGCGAGATAAGCTGATGACTGGCTTTGCTGTCATAGGCGCCATCCGCATAAACATGTCCCAGCTGACGCCGCAGAGGGTTGAGTAAGGTGGGCAACACCTCAGCATCATGGACATTTTCCAGCGAGACTTCCGCCGCCTCGATATCGTGGGTCACCGGGTCTACCGCCAGATGCAACTTGCGCCAGACTCGCCGCTTCTCAGCGCCGTGTTTTCTTACCTTCCACTCGCCTTAACCAAACTCCTTCAGGCCAGTCGAGTCGATAATCTGGTCGGTGATGCGCCCCTTGCTGGGTTGCCGATAGGCCACCGCCACCGTGCGGACGCGCTTGTTGACGCAGCTATAGTCAGGCGCGCACATTCATCAACTCGAACAGGGAGTCAAGTAAGCCTTGTGTTGCTCTCAAGGTGAGGTTGAACACCCCCTTGAGCATCAGAAAGGTAGCGATGGTTTGGTCGGTGTAAAACGGGCTGCGTCCCCGCCGCCCATGACGGTCGTGGTGAAACTAGTTGTTCATGGTAGCGGCATCAACCCAGAAGGTGAGTGAACCACGGTTAATCAATGACTTGTTGTATTTAGGCCAGTTGGTGATGGGGTGAAGCGATGTGCCCATGATGCAGACTTGAAGAAGATGGTGGTGGTTAGATCACCAAGTCCTCAATTAGTTCCATTCAAGCCGCATCGATTTGGGCAACGACGCCACGTTCATCTCAAGCCGGCTGCTCTGGGAAACAACATCGAGGAAACAAAGCCAGGATCGCCATCAGGGATGACGCCGCAGCCGCAACCGTCATACCGGTATCGCCGTAGGAAGAGGTGCAGGGCTTGGTCTGTCTCACCGAGCTGGGGCCGCATCAGGAAAAGCAAAGGGAGCCCATCAGGCTCCCTCGGTGCAAACCGTTGATCATGACCAACGGTATCAGCTCAATGCCAGTCTTAGCGGTTGGTCGCCGCCTTCATCCCCTGCACAAACTCCTTGAGGCGGATCAGCATGTGGGCCGGGTCTTGGTAGTGGGTCTCGATGATCTTGACCACGGCCGAGCCCGAGATGACCCCGGCGGCGCCGGCCTTGATGGCATCACGCACCTGGCTCGGTTCGCTGATGCCAAAGCCGAGCAGGGCGCGCGGCGCATTGAACTCGCGCAGTGTGTTGATGAGCCCCTCGACCGGCATGCCGGCCTTGGTCTCGGCACCGGTGACGCCGGCACGGCTCACCAGGTAGGTGTAACCACGACCCAGCGCGGCCACCTGCTTGAGGGTCTCTTGATCCGCGTTGGGCGGGGCGATGAAGATGCTGTCGATGTTGAAGCGATCGGCGGCGGCCTTGTAGGGCTCGCACATCTCCACCGGCACGTCGGCCACCAGCACCGAGTCGACTCCTGCCTGCTGGCACTTCTCATAGAAGCCATCGATCTTGCGCACATAGACCAGGTTGGCGTAGACCAGCAGCCCGATCGGGAGCGTCGGGTACTTGGCCCGGATGCGACCGATCAGCTCGAAGCAGCGATCCGGGGTGGTACCGCCGGTGAAGGCGCGCAGGGTCGCCCCCTGGATGGTCGGGCCGTCAGCCACCGGATCGGAGAAGGGGATGCCGAGCTCGAGGCCATCGGCGCCCCCCTCGACCAGGGCATCGATGATGGCCAGCGACAGCTCGGGGGTCGGGTCTCCCAGCATCACGAAAGGAACGAAGGCGCCCTGCTTGGCGGCATCGAGACGGTAAAACATATCCGCATAACGGTTCATCACAGGACTCCTTGTTTCTCGAAAATGTCGGCGACGGTGAAGATATCCTTGTCGCCACGGCCGGAGAGGTTGACGATCAGCACCTGCTCCTTTTCGGGCTCACTGCGAGCCATCTTGAGGGCCTGGGCCAGGGCGTGGGAAGACTCCAGCGCCGGGATGATCCCTTCGTGCTTGGCCAGCTCTTGGAAGGCGTCGAGCGCCTCCTGATCGGTGATGGGCACGTACTCGGCGCGGCCGGTGGCAGCCAGATGGGCGTGCTGCGGGCCAACCGAGGGGAAATCAAGGCCGGCAGAGATGGAGTAGGACTCCTGGATCTGCCCCTGATCATCTTGCATCAGGTAGGAGTGCATGCCGAAGAAGACCCCCTGGGTGCCGTAGCCGAGCGGCGCGCCGTGTTCGCCGCTCTCGATACCGTGGCCGCCCGGCTCGACGCCGATCAGGCGTACCGAGGGCTTATCGATGAAGTCGGCAAACATGCCGATGGCGTTCGAGCCGCCGCCGACGCAGGCGATGACGGCGTCGGGCAGTCGCTCTTCTTTCTCGAAGCATTGGGCTCTGGCCTCTTCACCGATCATCTTCTGGAATTCGCGCACGATAGTCGGGAAGGGATGCGGCCCGGCGGCGGTGCCGAGCAGGTAGTGGGAGGTCTCGTAGTTGGCGGCCCAATCGCGCATCGCCTCGTTGCAGGCATCCTTGAGGGTGGAGGAGCCGGAGTGCACCGGGATCACCTCGGCCCCCATCAGACGCATGCGAAACACGTTGGGTTTCTGCCGCTCACAATCCTTGGCACCCATGTAGACGCGGCACTTGAGCCCGAGCAGGGCGCAGGCCAGCGCTGTGGCCACGCCGTGCTGGCCGGCGCCGGTCTCGGCGATGATCTCGCTCTTGCCCATGCGCTTGGCCAGCAGGGCTTGACCCAGCACCTGGTTGGTCTTGTGGGCACCACCGTGCAGCAGATCCTCGCGCTTGAGATAGAGGCGGGTCTTGGTGCCGCGGGTCAGGTTGCGGGTCAGGGTAAGCGGGGTCGGACGGCCGGCGTACTCGGTCAGCAGTTCGCTAAATTCGGCCTGGAAGTCCGGGTCATCCTTGGACTCAACGAAGGCCTTCTCCAGCTGGAGCAGGGCCGGGATGAGGATCTGCGGCACATACATGCCGCCGAACTCGCCGAAAAACGGGTTGAGCAGTGTCATTGTTGTTTTCCTTATCACAATCAAAGTTGTTGCAACTGAGCGAAGGCGGCGGCGAGCTTGGCTGCATCCTTCACGCCGGGGGCGCTTTCGACCCCGGAGTTGAAATCGAGACCGAGGCAGCCCACCCGGGCCGCCTGCAGGGCGTTGTCGGGGTTAAGGCCTCCGGCCAGCATCAGGCGCGACTTGTCGAGCCCATCGAGCAGGTGCCAGTCAAAGGTCACGCCGGTGCCGCCGCTCTGGCCCGCCACCTGGCTGTCGAGCAGCAGGCGGTCGCAGGGGTAGTCGAGCGAGGGCAGCGGCTCACCGGCAGTGACCGGCACCGCCTTCCAGATCTGGCACCCTTCCGGCAGCAGCGGACGCAGGCGGGCGATGAAGAAGGCGTCCTCGTCCCCGTGCAGCTGTACGGCGTGCAGCCCCAGCGCCTCGACCGTCTTGGCGATGGTCTCTGGCTTGGCACCGCGAAACACCCCCACGTAATCGAGCGGGGCGCCTGCCATCACGTCTCGGGCGGCTGGAATGTCGACGTAACGCGGGCTCTTGGCCACGAAAATCAGCCCGCCATAGATGGCGCCAGCCCGGTGGGCGGCGGCGGCATCCTCGGGGCGGGTCAGGCCGCACACCTTGTTCTGACCGAGCACCAGCTTCCTGACCGCCTTGCCCAGATCGGGCTCAGACATCAGGGAGGAGCCGACCAGGAATGCCTTGGCGTGGGGCCGCAGGCTGGCCACCTGGGCACGGTGGTGGATGCCGGACTCGCTCACCACCAGCCGATCGGCCGGGATGCGCTCGGCCAGCTGGCGGGTGCGGTCGAGATCGACGCTCAAGTCGCGCAAGTCCCGGTTGTTGATGCCGATGATGGGGGCCCCGAGGGCGATGGCGCGCTCGGCCTCCTCCTCGTTGCTCACCTCGGTCAGCACCCCGAGCCCCAGCTCGCGGGCGACGGCGTAGAGGGTGCGATACCCCTCGTCGGTCAGCACCGAGAGCATCAGCAAGATGGCGTCGGCCTGATAGTGGCGCGCCAGATAGACCTGGTAGGGGTCGATCATGAAGTCCTTGCACAGGACTGGCTGGTTGACCCGGCTGCGAACCCGCGGCAGGAAGGCAAAATCCCCCTGAAAATAGGGCTCGTCGGTCAGCGCCGAGATGGCCGCGGCATAAGGGGCGTAGGTGTCGGCGATCGCCTCCGGGCTGAAGTCGGCGCGGATCAACCCCTTGGAGGGGGAGGCGCGCTTGCACTCCATGATGAAGCGGGTACCCCCCTGGCGTAGCGCCCCTTCGAAATCGCGATCGCTGCGGGTGAGGCCGGCCTTAAAGCCCTCCAATGGCTCACGGGCCTTGCGCTCCTCCAGCCACTGCTGCTTGGCCGCGACAATCTTGCCGAGGATGGTCTGACTGAGGGAGGGGTGATTGAGCATGCGGTCTTCCTTCTCCATTGATTCCATTACTGTGCTTCCTGCCGGCTCAGGGCAGCGAGATGGGTGACGATAGTGGCGGCCTTGCCCGAGGCCAGCACGGCCAGCACCTGGGCGGCTGCCTCCTTGAGATCCTTGGCCTTGCCGGCCATCAGCAGCAGCGGGGCTACGTTGGCGGCGATGGCGGCGTTGTGGGCCGGCGCGCCGTGACCTTCCAAGATGGCGGCGGTGATGGCGCGGTTCTCGGCCGGCTCGCCGCCACGGATGGCGCTGACCGGATAGGTTTCGAGGCCGAAGTCCGCCGGGGTGAGCATAAATTCACGAATTTCGCCGTCACGGATCTGGGCCACTTGAGTCGGGCCATGGATGGCCACTTCGTCGAGGCCGGCACCATGTACCACCATACCTGTTTTCAGCCCCAAGGCCAGCAAGGTTTCTGCCAGCGGGCGCACCAATTCAGGGGCGTAGACCCCCATCAGCTGGAAGGTGGGGCGGGCCGGATTGATGAGCGGCCCCAGCACGTTGAACAGGGTGCGGGTCTTGAGCGCCTGGCGCACCGGCATGGCGTGGCGCACCCCGGCATGATACTGGGGGGCGAACAGAAAGCAGACCCCGACCTCGTCTAAACAGCGGCGCGACAGCTCGGGGCTCATGTCGAGACGAATGCCCATCTGATCGAGCAGATCGCTCGAGCCGGACTTGCTCGATACCGAGCGGTTGCCGTGCTTGGCGACCTTGAGCCCGCAGGCGGCCGCCACCAGCGCCGAGGTGGTGGAGACGTTGATGGTGTTGAGGCCATCACCGCCGGTGCCGACGATGTCGCAGAAGTCGTAATCCGGGCGCGGGAAGGGGCGCGACTCGGCCAGCAGGGCCTCGGCGGCGCCGGTGATCTCCTCCGGCGTCTCGCCCTTGATCTTGAGGGCGGTGAGCAGGCTGGCCAGCACAATCGGGTCGACCTCGCCACGCACCACCTGACCGAAGGCCTCGCGGGCCGCCTCGCGGGTGAGTGACTGTCCCTGATAGAGGGTGTTGAGATGATGATGCATGGGGTCTCCTTACCGCACACTGCTCTCGGGACGAGTGATGTGGGCGAGCGCCTGGGTCAGCAGACGGGCCCCTTCACTGGTCAGGATGGATTCGGGATGAAACTGGAAGCCGAGCACCCGATCATCGGAGTGCTCGATGGCCATCGGCATGCCCTGGAAGTGGGCGATGACCGTCAGCTCGGCCGGCACATAGGTGGCGACCAGCGAGTGGTAGCGCGCCACCGGCAGCGGGCTGGGCAGGCCGGCAAACGGGCCGTGGCCACTGTGCTCGATGAGGGAGCGCTTGCCGTGGACAATCTCGTTGGCGGCGCCGACCGTGCCGCCATAGGCCTGACACAGGGCCTGATGACCGAGGCAGATGCCGAGGATCGGCAGCTTGCCGCGGGCCAGCTGGATCAGCTCGATGAGGCAGCCGGCCTCGGTCGGAGCGCCCGGCCCCGGCGAGAGCACCAGCACGGCGCTGCCTTCGCAGGCGTCAATCTCGGCCATGATGCGCTCGGCCGGCAGGCTGTTGCGATAGATGCGCACCGGATAGCCGAGGGTGCGGAACTGATCCACCAGGTTGTAGGTAAAGGAGTCGAAGTTATCGAGCAGGAAGATATTGGTCATGAGACGGCTCCTTATCGGTCGGTGGCGCTGAGCGCTTGCAGTGAGGTGCCGTGGCTGGCAGCGATGGCCGCCAGCACAGCGGCGGCTTTCACCCGGGTCTCGTCGGCTTCGGCCTGCGGCTTGGAGTCAAACACCACGCCGGCGCCGGCCTGAACATGGGCGATCCCGTCCTTGACGAAGGCCGAGCGGATGACGATGCAGGTGTCCATCTCGCCGTCCCCGGTGAGATAACCCACGGCGCCGCCGTAGCTGCCACGCCGTTTCCCCTCCACTAGGCGGATCAGCTCGCTGGCGCGGATCTTGGGGGCGCCGGTTAGGGTGCCCATGTTCATGCAGGCCTGGTAGGCGTGCAGGGCGTCGAGATCGGCGCGCAGTGTGCCCACCACGCGGGAGACCAGGTGCATCACATGGCTGTAGCGATCCACCTTGAGCAGATCTTTAACGTAGCGGCTGCCCGGCTCGCTGATGCGGGCGATGTCGTTACGGCCAAGGTCGACCAGCATCAGGTGCTCGGCCACCTCTTTCTCGTCCTGGCGCAGCTCCAGCTCGAGGCGACCGTCCATGTCGAGGTTGATGCTGTCATCTGGGTTGAGGCCACGGCGGCGGGTGCCGGCGATGGGGTACATCTCCACCTGGCGGCTGCGGGCGCTGAATTTCACCGCGCTCTCGGGGGAGGCGCCAAACAGGGTGAAGGCCTCATCCTGCACATAGAACATGTAAGGGCTGGGGTTGGTCTGCTTGAGGCGGCGATAGGCGGCCAGCGGGGAGGGGCAGGGCAGGGAGAAGCTGCGTGAAGGCACCACCTGGAAGATGTCGCCCTGGCGGATGAAGCCCTTGAGGCGCTCCACCTCGGCGCAGAAGTGGTTATCTTCCTTGTCGACCTGCACGGGGCCTGTGATAACCGGGGCGGCCAGCTCGGGGGCTGGGGCACTGGCGCAGGCGGCCTTGAGTTCACCGATGCGGGCCGACAGACGGCGGTAGCTGGTGGCGACGCTCTCGCCCCCGAACACGCAGGCCTGGATCTTGGTGCTCTGCACCTGGTGATCGATGGTGATGAGGCTCTCGGCCACATAGAAGCAGAAATCGGGGCAGCTGTTGTTCCCCTGCGGCACGGTGGGCAGATCCTCGTAGGCGGCGATCAGGTCATAGGCGAAGGTGCCGCCGAGAAACAGGCTGCGCGGCTCCTGCTCGGTCTCAAGGCTGGTGACCAGCTGGCGCAGGGCATCGAGCACCCCCACCGCCTTGAGGCGGCTGTCTTCGTCCTGCTCGCGCTCGGCGCGCGGGAAGGTGAGGGTCAGATCATTGGCGCCGGTTCGGCTGCGGATCACGGCGGCGGGCAACTGCTCGTCGAGCAGCTGCTGCAACGGCTCGCCGTTGGGGGTCAGGGCGCGCACCGTGACGGTCTGGTCGCGGCACTCGAGGCGCAGGCAGGCATCGACCAGCAGCAGGCTCTGGGTGCCGGTCTTGCTGTCGATCTCGGCCGATTCGAGCATCAGGGTGTTGGGGCGCTCACCGCACAGGGTGCGGTAGAGGGCGAGCGGGTCGGCCACATAGGGGGCCGCGAGCCGCAGGGTTTCAAACTTGCCGAGGGGCAGTGTGGTCATGGTTTGCGTCCTTTCAATCACAGATGGCGGCCGGCGGCCTGCACAAAGGGGGTCAGTTCGGCCACCAGCCGGCGAAACAGGGGCTCGGTCAGCGCCTGATGGCCATCGGAGAGGGCCTCGGCCGGGTTGAGGTGGGCCTCGACTATGATGCCGTCGGCTCCCACGGCGGCGGCGGCGCGCGACAGCGGGATCACCAGCTCGCGGATACCGGTGCCGTGGCTCGGGTCGACCAGCACCGGCAGGTGGCTCTTTTGCTTGAGCAGGGCCACGGCGTTGAGATCTAGGGTGTTGCGGGTGGCGGTCTCGAAGGTGCGGATGCCACGTTCGCACAAGATGATGCGGGGGTTGCCGGCGGCGTAGATGTATTCGGCGGCCAGCAGCAGCTCTTCGATGGTGGCCGACAGGCCGCGCTTGAGCAGCACCGGCTTGCCGCACTGGCCGACGGCGGTGAGCAGGCGGAAGTTTTGCATGTTGCGTGCGCCGATTTGCAGGCAGTCGACGTATTGGCACATCAGTGCCACGTCGCTGGCATCCATCACCTCGGAGACGGTGGGCAGGCCAAACTCGCGGTTGGCCTCGGCCAGCAGCTTCAGCCCCTCTTCCCCTAGCCCCTGAAAGCCGTAGGGGCTGGTGCGCGGCTTGAAGGCGCCGCCGCGCAGGGCCTGGGCGCCACACTCCTTGACCATGGCCGCCACCGCACGCAGCTGCTCGCGGGACTCCACCGAGCAGGGGCCGGCGATGAGGGCGAAACTGTCGCCACCGACGGTGAGGTTGCCGATGCGAACCTGGCTGTCGTGGGGGTGCAGCTCGCGGCTCACCAGCTTGTATTTAGAGAGGATCGGCTTGACCGACTCGACCATGGGGTCGGCCTCGAGGTTGAGGCGCTCGAGCACGCGTTCGTCACCGAGGGCACCGAGGACGATGCGCTCGGCCCCCGGCAAATAGAGCGGTTTGAGGCCGGTTTGTTCGATATGGGCCAGCAGGGTCTTGGCGTCGCTTTCGCTGGCGTGCGGCTTGAGAACGATGATCATGACGTGATTCCTTGAAATTGACTCTTAAAAAATTAACTAAATCAGTGTGTTGATACTTATTTGTCGGGGTGGCGCCATCGCCAGGTCAGTTTCATCGGTTTCATCGTCAGTCCATTTGCCGGATAATAAAAAAGCCCGCTGGTGTCAGCGGGCTTTTTTGGGTTCTTTATCTGCTGTCAGGTTTTCAGGTACAGCAACGACCACACGCCCGCTAGGAGGGAGTGTGCCACCACCAGATCAGGTTCGGGGTGTAAGTCGTTGTCATGATGCGATAACCCGTTTCATTGTTGCAGAAGTGCTTACAGTAAAACGATATTCCGGCAATCAAGTCAAGCCGATTTTTCGTTACCTGCGTTCACCACACGGAGCCGTTGCCCCCTTGCGATTCGATCTTCACTCCCATACCACCGCCTCGGATGGTCACCTCTCCCCTTGTGAACTGGTGCGCCGCGCCGCCGAAAAAGGGGTCGAGGTGTTAGCCATCACTGACCACGACACCCTTGCCGGGCTTGACGAAGCTGCCGCTACCATCGCGGCCGAGTCGCTGCCGCTGCGTCTGGTGAGCGGCGTCGAAATCTCGACCGGCTGGGAGCACCACGAGATCCACGTGGTGGGGATCGGGGTCGCCGTGGATAACGCCACGCTGGTCGCCTTTTTGGCCGAGCAAGGGCGCCGGCGCCGCGAGCGAGCCGAAGAGATGGGGATTCGCCTGGAGAAGTGCGGCATCCCTGGCGCCTACGAGGGGGCCAAACGGCTGGCCGGCAGTGGTGAGGTGACCCGTGCCCACTTCGCCCGCTACCTGGTGGAGGTCGGAGTGGCCGACTCGATGCAGAAGGTGTTCAAGAAGTATTTGAGCCGTGGCAACAAGGGCTATGTGCCGGCCCAGTGGCCCGAGATGGCGGCAGCGATTGCCGCCATTCACGCTGCGGGCGGGCGCGCCGTGCTGGCCCACCCGACCCGCTACGATCTCTCGACCAAGTGGCTCAAGCGGTTGCTGGTCGCCTTCAAGGGAGCCGGCGGCGATGCCATGGAGGCTTGCCTGCCCCAGCAGAGCCCAAGCGAGCGGGCCAACCTCGGCCAGTGGGCCGAGGAGCATGAGCTACTGATCTCGGTCGGGTCGGATTTCCACTTTTCCCAGCCCTGGCTGGAGCTGGGTCGTGGCCTGTGGCTGCCCAAGCGGGGCCGGCCGCTGTGGCTGGCCTATCCCGAGCTGTTCGGGCTGACCGCCGCCGATTTCGCTGTGGCGGATGCAACCCCTTGAAAAGGGGAGCACAATAGCGATTCGTGGATCCGCTCGCGGCGAGCGGCCGGATCCTTCGTTGGCAGCCTCTGGCTGCCCCATTGCGTGAGCAATCGCCGGGGTTATCCCGGGAGGTATTCATGAGCCAGTATTTCTACATTCATCCCGAAAACCCGCAGGTGCGTCTCATCACCCAGGCGGTGCAGATCCTCAAAAGTGGCGGCGTCATCGTCTACCCGACCGACTCGGGCTACGCCCTCGGCTGCCAGATGGGGGACAAGGGGGCGCTCGAGCGCATCTGCCGCATCCGCCGCATCGAGGCGGATCACGACTTCACCCTGGTGTGCCGCGATCTCTCCGAGCTTGCCACCTACGCTCGGGTCGACAATGGCGCGTTTCGTCTCATCAAGAACAACACGCCGGGGGCCTATACCTTCATCTTCAAGGCGACCAAGGAAGTGCCGCGCCGCCTGATGAACGAGAAGAAGAAGACCATCGGCATCCGGGTGCCGGCCAACAACATCTCGCTAGCCCTGCTCGAGGCGCTCGGCGAGCCGCTGCTCTCCACCACCCTGATCCTGCCCGGCTCCGAGATGGCCGAGTACGATCCGCAAGAGATCAACGACAAGCTCGGCAAGCTGCTCGATCTGGTGATCGACGGCGGTTACCTCGGTGAGCAGCCCACCACCGTCATCGATTTCTCCGACGACGAGGCGGTGATCCGTCGCCGCGGCGCAGGGGACCCGACCCCCTTCGAGTGATGAGTGCACCGATCGCCCTGGTCGAGGGCCGGCCCTATACCGAGCTGCCGCAGGATCTCTTCATCCCGCCCGATGCGCTCGAGGTGTTTCTCGATACCTTCGAGGGGCCCCTCGATCTGCTGCTCTACCTCATCCGGCGCCAGCAGCTCGACATCCTCAACCTGCCGATCGTCGAGATCACCGCCCAGTACATGGAGTACGTGGAGCTGATGCGCGGCCTCAACCTGGAGCTGGCGGCCGAGTACCTGCTGATGGCGGCCTGGCTGGCCGAGATCAAGTCGCGTCTGCTGCTGCCACGGGCACCCGAGCTGGAAGAGGAAGAAGGGGAGGATCCGCGAGTGGCGCTGGTGCGCCGGTTGCAGGAGTATGAACGCTACAAGGTGGCGGCCGAGGCGGTGGACGCCTTGCCACGCCTGGAGCGGGAGATTTTTGTCGCCAGCGCCCTGCCACCGGATTTTGGCGATCTCAAGCCGCTTGCCCCCGACGTCGGCCTGATTGAACTCGCCTTGACCATGCAAAGTGTGGTAAAATGCGCGGTTCATTTTGAACATCACCAGATAAGGCGCGAACAGATCCCGACCCGGGTGCGCATGGCCGAGATCCTCGCCATGCTGGCCCCTGGCGTGACGCTGCGCTTTGATCGGGTGCTGCGGGCCGATGAGGGGCGCATGGGGGTGCTGGTCACCTTCCTCGCCCTGCTTGAGCTGTGCAAGGAGTCGATGATCTGGCTGCTGCAAGCCGAGCCGCTTGGCCCCGTCCACTTTGCCCTGGCCGCCGGCCAGCACGACGCGGAGCATGACCATGGCCCTGCCCACTGAGCGGCTCAAGCACCTCATCGAGGCGGCCCTGCTGGTGGCCGGCCGGCCCCTTGGCGTGAGCGAACTCAAGGGCAGCGTGCTGGCCGACTACCCGGTCACGCCGCGCTACGTGCAGCTGCTGCTGGCCGAATTGAAGGCCGACTATGAGGGGCGCGGCGTCGAGCTGAAAGAGGTCGCCTCTGGCTGGCGCTTTCAGGCCCGTCAGGAGTATGCCGAGGAGCTGGCCCGGCTGTGGAGCGAGCGGGCTCCACGCTACTCGCGCGCCGTGATGGAGACGCTGACCCTGATCGCCTATCGTCAGCCGATCACCCGCGCCGAAATTGAAGCCATCCGCGGTGTGGCGGTCTCGACCCAGATCGTGACCACCTTAAAAGAGCGTGGCTGGGTGCGCGGCATCGGTCACAAAGAGGTGCCCGGCCGCCCCGAGCTGCTTGCCACCACCCGCGAGTTTCTCGACTATTTCAATTTGAAGAGCCTGGATCAGCTCCCCGAGCTGGACGAGGTAGGAACCCCGTTGTCGGCATCACTGGCCGAGAGCGTTCAACAATCAGGTAAACCCGATGAGTGAAAAACTGCAAAAAGTGCTGGCCCGTGCGGGTCACGGCTCCCGTCGTGAGATGGAGGCCCTGATCACCGAGGGTCGGGTGAGTGTGGATGGCAAGGCCGCCACACTAGGAGATCGCGTCGAATCCAACGCCGTGATCCGGATCGATGGCCATGTGGTCAAGACCAAGCCTGCTGACGAACTGATCTGCCGCGTGCTCGCCTACCACAAGCCGGAAGGGGAGATGTGTACCCGCCACGATCCGGAGGGGCGCCCGACCGTGTTCGATCGCCTGCCGATCCTCTCCGAGGGGCGCTGGATTGCCGTCGGCCGCCTCGACGTCAACACCTCCGGCCTGCTGCTCTTCACCACCGACGGTGAGCTGGCCAACCGCCTGATGCACCCGAGCCACGAAGTGGAGCGCGAGTACGCGGTGCGGGTATTTGGCGAGGTGAACGAAGCCATGTTGCAGCGCCTGCGCAAAGGGGTGCAGCTCGAAGATGGCATGGCCAAGTTCAACAAGATCAAGCCGGCCGGCGGCGAGGGGTTGAACCAGTGGTTCAACGTCACCCTGACCGAGGGCCGTAACCGCGAGGTGCGCCGCCTGTGGGAGTCCCAGGAGGTGCAGGTGAGCCGCCTGATGCGCGTGCGCTATGGCGACGTGAAGCTCGATCGCGGTGTGCCGCGTGGCGGCTGGCAGGAGCTGAAACTGACCGAGGTGAACTACCTGCGCTCCCTGGTCGGCATGCAGCCCGAGACCGAGTCCAAGGTTGACGTGCACGCCGACAGCAAGGGCAGCCGCCACAAGCAGGCCGCCCAGATCCGCCGCGCCGTCAAGCGCCACAAGGAGCTGCAATCGGCCGGCGGCCGTGCCCGCACCCCGGCCTCGCGCCGCCGCCCCTCGACCCGCAACTCGGGCGGCAGCAAGTAAGCGCTGGCATCAGGCTGAAAAAAAGCCCGTCGTATGACGGGCTTTTTTGTGGGCGCTCGGCCATGGCTCTTCTCTTAATATGGCGCTGCCGCATAAGACTCGAAGGCTTTCGCCTTCGATAGGGTTTCGCCCACCCTTCGAGCTGTGGCGAACAACTTTTCTGTGCGTGGCCAAAGAAAAGTCACCAATCGAGCGGTTATCCCCGGCAAGTTGTCTACTGCGTGTATTCCCTCAACTCACCTCGGCATCTTGTTGGGGGCTGCAATACCGTGCCCGCCTGTGACTGGGGTGGCAGATTGGGCTCTGTTGACCGTTACGCGGCACTCAAAATAGTGGGTGTCCCAATTTGGTGTTTAGCCGTTTGTTAGAGCCATTTTTTGTGGCTCCGTCTTTTCTTTTTACCTCGTAAGTACACAACACATACAAAGAGAACCAAAAACCAGAAAACTACAGGTAATGCTTACAATGAAAGCAGTGCCATCAAAGCATGATAATATATGATTAAGCCAATGGCTGTAGGTATAGCACCTGCAATTGCTCTGTAAATACTGTGTATTACGAAACCAAATTCATGTAAAAGCCTATGTGCAGCATTATAGAAACAGGATATTTGTTCTTTGGTTTTTAAACGTGTTTTTGATGTTGAAAATGAATAAATATAATAAGTGAAAGTAAAAAATAGACAAATATGCAATCACTTGGGTTAAGTGCTGAACGACCTTGTATAATATTTTAATTGGGATTTAACTTAACTGCTATAAATAATGGAAATAAACCAATCAGTAGGATAATCATAATTTACGATATCAATAGATTAAGTATACTCATGGTACCTCCTTGATCTAACGTAAAGTTCACCTGCGACATGAAACGCCCGACACAGCTAGGCGCGGGCGTTTTGGAGCATCAGGTGCAACGACTAGTTATGCTTTTCGCATGTTTCAGATCTGTTGGCGCTCGGACAGATAATTGAACCCTTCAGAGAGAAACTACCACCGAGTTTATTACATGAATCACACATAGGAACAATACGTTCACCGATGACATTAGGGTTAATCACATGCGCACCAAGTGTGGCAGTATTTGAACATCCTGACACTGAGCAAGAAGTTGGCCATTGTTTATTGGCAAAAATTCACCCAATGGTTTTTCCATGAGCCGCATTTGCACACTCTTTCAGCTGTGCCTACTTTATTTTTCCAATCATCATTAGGTAATGTCATTTTTACTCCTTTTAAAAGATTAATGTTTATGAGGATCTTGGTCTTTTAATGATTGTCTTTGTCTATATTTTCCCTTCTCAATTGTTGATAACAAGTTTTGTTTCTTGATTCTGCTAATTTATCCTGTTCGTTCTACTGCATTTTATTCATTGTTAAAATGTTCAGGTAAATGCTGATTGTTATTTTATTTAATATCGCAATCTCCCTTTCATTATGTGGTACTATGTGAGTACTTGTCGTTGCTACGCATTATTTACCTTCTGTAGTTAGATGACTTGAGTTGCAGAAGTTGGGGAAAGCAAGAGAGTTTCAATACTTAACTATTAAGTTAATGGCCTACTTTAGCCGCTTCCAAGTGAGTGAAGCGAACGACTTGAACCATTTGTTATGGATAAATTTTACGGGCAAGCTGTTTGTAAGGATCAATTCCCTTCACCATAGAGTCGATCTCGCTCTCAATGTATGTGTAAAGAGTGCCTCCACGTTCAGCTACGATTGTAGGTGCATTACCTCTTCCTTTAGCATGCTTGTACAGAGTAATTACAGCGCAACGATCAAATCGATAGAAACTAGAAACAGGAGTTTCATCGTGAATCCATATACTGAAGTCAATTTTTTTATTTGTTATGGATGTAAATAGAGATTTATATTCTGTGATGGCTTGCCTGATTCTTCCTTCCATAGTAGCTGCATCATTTGCATTAAAACGCTTTGCAAGGTCTTTCATTATTTCTTTGTTGTCTGGATCAGGTACTATTAGCCTAATTCTACTGTTCTTCTTTGATGCTAAAATTCTCAAATCTTCCTCAAATGTGGCTCTCCAGGTATTTGCATAGCAAACGAAAATATCAAGCCGTTCGGAAGAACGGATAATTTTTGCAAAATCAGGACCTCGTACAGGGTTTAGAGAAACGCCGATAACACCGACAGTACGAAGATCTTCTGCCAAGCCTGTTTTGGCTAAAAGCTCATCAAGGAACGCTCGCTTTGAAAAAAGCTCCCAGAGCATTGCAATAGAAACGGATGCTATTAATAGTGCTCCGAAATTTGATATGACATATTTAGACCACAAGTATCCTTCGAGGAAAGTAATTATCTCTCCTGCTATTAAACATAATGCTCCTACAATGAAAATAATTGCAGATGCAATGTAGGTTCGCAGATTTGTTATTTGTTTTAATTGGCGTTTCACAGTCTGAACATCCTTTTCCATAACGTTTTGTTAAAGAGCTGCCTTGAACCAGTTATTATATTTTTGAGAACATCTGATTAATTTTCTCCCTATCGTAGTTCAGTATCCACTCGTTATGACTTTTATATAAAGACAATAGTGTTTCTCTTTTTAGCGCCACTACATCCATACCTCGGTCGTCGTATAGATACAGCACAAGACCTTTGGTGTGGTTTATGAAATAACATTCACCTAACATCGATGGTTTTCTTGATTTAAAGTCAATATTTATTAAAGCTAACAAGATTTTATTGATGTTTATATCTTCAGTTGTTAGTCTGTGTATCGTGGCTCGGTGCCAGTATTCACATTTGTAATTGAAATTTTCAGAATATATTTCTCTGTGTTTAGAGAATAAAATTTCTTTTGGTTTTCTTATTTGACGAAGAAGATAGCAATTTTTCTTGATTTTCCTTCTTCCGTCAGAAAATATTTGATAGGCAATTGATATATTATCTGAAGGTGTAAAGGCAGCGTTAAATATTCCTCGTGCCCTTTCTAGGGCAATGTTGAAATATTCTTCATTCAGTTGACGTTCTTCTTGGTTGGCCCAGATGCCAATGTCAGCTGGGCCAATCTCAAATCTTAATCCAAATGGATTGTTATAGAACAAAGGCCTCTCTAGCTTGATATTGTCTTGGCTCACGCGTACCAATCTCCTTTGGCAAATATAAGAGTGATTAAATGGAAAGCGGTACTAATTTGTTAACAGAGTTGTCCATATTGCTCCGCCACATTTTTATCACCGCCAAGTAAAAATCATCTTCATACATACTGGGCCAAGGCTTTGCCGGCGTTATCAGCCCATTGGGATAAGCGGCGCTTTAACGTGATCGCACCTTCCCAAGTCGCATCCACGCTACCGCCCCTGAATTTCAGCCTTCACTCTGCTGCGCTTGACCGGCGATGTCGTGCTGGCTGGGCTCATGGGTGACACCAATGAGGTGGTTGCCAAACGGCTATGTTAGCGAGCGGGCGGGGGGAGGGAAGCAGGAGATCGTCATTTTCTGAGCGAGTTCAACAAATTTATCAGTAGGGGGTGGGCAGAGGG